>JBBPIC010000063.1:0-40614 GCA_038040525.1 Acidobacteriota bacterium
AGGCAGAAGGCAGAAGGCAGAAGGCAGAAGGCAGAAGGCAGAAGGCAGAAGGCAGGAGCGTACTGAAGATCGAGCGATTTTCCATTTATCATTTGTCAGTTTTCATTTGCCATTGTGAGACACATCGGAGTTAGCTCGAACCTCACAGATGTAACCGATGGAAAATGAGAAATGAATATTGATAAATGGAAAATGGATCTGGCCCTGGTCGCTCCTGCCTCCTGCCTCCTGCCTCCTGCCTCCTGGCGCCGCCTCCTGCCTCCTGCCTCCTGCCGCCGCCTCCTGCCTCCTGCCTCCTGCCGCCGCCTCCTGCCGCCTGCCTTTCTTTTGCCCCTTCCCGTCGCATTAGCTATACTCTGGCATTCCCATTTGCGCTCCAAATGCCTTTTCTTTAAGTGACATTCTCGAGCGCTCCGACTTGCAGTCTTTTCGAAGGTGGTGATTATGTTCGAGCTTGCCCAAGACCAAACAACGATTAACGAGCGGGCCATTTTGCGAAAGCTTCGCGTCTGGATCATCGCCCTGGCCTGCGCCTGTCTTCTGGCGGGAATTGGCGTGGGCGCAATGCTCTCAGGAAGGCCTACAGTCGCGCAAAACCAGGTGCAAATTGCCCGTGCGCCGGAAGCTCTTTCCGCTTCCTTTGCCGAGATTGCCAAACGGGTCGAACCCGCCGTGGTGAACATCGAAACCATGACTGCCACAGCTGAAGTGGTCGAAAAAGACGAGGAGGACAAGGACGAGATTACGCCTAATAATCCTCTGCTCGACATGTTCCGTCGACAGGCTCGCCGTCCAACACGCAGCGTGGGAAGTGGTTTCATTGTCAGCTCGAAAGGATACATCCTTACAAATGAACATGTGGTGGAGGGTTCGTCTCGAATTATCGTCGGCTTGCAATCCGGTGAGAGGTACCGGGGCCGGGTTATCGGCATCGACGAAGAGACAGACGTCGCGGTAGTAAAAATCGATGCGCCCCGCGACTTACCTACTGTCACTCTGGGCGATTCAAATCTGGCCCAGGTAGGCGATTGGGTACTGGCGATTGGCTCTCCGTTTGGTTTGGACCAGACTGTGACCGCCGGAATCATTTCCAAGAAGGAAAGAGAAACCCCTTACTTCACAAATTTTCAACGCTTTCTTCAGACCGACGCCGCGATTAATCGCGGCAATAGCGGCGGTCCACTAGTTAACATGCGCGGCGAGGTGATTGGGATCAACTCCCAAATTGCGACTTCTACCGGCGACTACAACGGCATCGGCTTTGCACTGCCGGCCGGCGAAGCAAACTTCGTCTATCAACAAATTGTCTCGCAAGGGAAAGTTCGCAGAGGTTACCTCGGAGTCACACTCGACTCGGTGAAAGACGAGTTTGCAAAAGTTTACGGTCTACCTGAAGCCAAGGGCGCCGTCATCATGGACGTCCAGGAGGAAACTAAGGCGGGCCAACCAACGCCAGCCGCCAAGGCCGGTATGCAATCAAACGATATCATCACTGAATTCAACGGACAGCAGGTCACCAATGCTCAAGACTTGATTCAGAAGGTTGCGGGTACCCCTGTGGGTGAGTCAGCCTCGTTTACTTTCCTTCGCGATCGCGATGGCAAACTTGAGAAGCACAACGCCAGCGTCGTCCTGGGAGAACGCCCGCCGCCGCCACAATTGCTCAGGGAGCTTGG
Source organism: Acidobacteriota bacterium (assembly GCA_038040525.1). Lineage (GTDB taxonomy): Bacteria > Acidobacteriota > Blastocatellia > Pyrinomonadales > Pyrinomonadaceae > PSRF01. The sequence goes on from JBBPIC010000063.1 coordinate 1,677, forward strand.
TGATGCGCCTGGTCTTCCAAAAACAAAGGAACCGGATCCAAAAGGAAACGGCCTGCAACTTGGAATCACGCTGACCGAACTTACAAACCAGTTAGTAACGGAAAAGCGCTTGACGGGAGTTCACGGCCTTTACGTTAAGGACGTTGATCCGAATGGCCTCGCGGCCGAAGTTCGTGTGCCCAGTGGACAGCAAGCGCTGACCGCGGGTGACGTGATCACACGCATCAATCGCACACCCCTAACCGCGCTTGCCGATTTCCAGCGGGTTCTGGGGAACTTGAAGTCGGGTGATCCTATTGTGCTTCACGTCTCACGTTTTTCAACTCAGAGCAATCGAATTACGACAAGGATCGTTCAGTTCACTTACCAATAAGGAAGGTCTCGGGGTCGGGTGTCAGTCGCCAGGTGATGTTCCGGCTGACACGCAACACCCGATACCCCGTACCCAGAATGGCCCAGGCAAAAAAAGCACTTGCACGAAACAGTTCAAAACAGCAATCAAGGACGTCGGCTCGCACGTCCGTAAAAACCTACGATAACTATATCGGCGGTAAATGGGTCCAAAGCGAATCGAGGGCCACGTTTGATAACGTTAACCCTGCCGATTCTCAGGACATCATTGGTCGCTTTCCGCTTTCCACAAGTAACGACGTAAACCGCGCGGTGAACGCGGCGCAGGAAGCCTTTGATGGTTGGCGTAGCACACCTGCGCCCAGACGCGCTGAAATTCTCTTCCGCCTGGGCGAGATTCTAATCCGCAATAAGGACAGGTTTTCCGCGGACATGACCCGTGAGATGGGCAAGGTCTTAAAAGAAGCGGGCGGCGACGTACAGGAAGCGATTGACTGCACCTACTACACGGCCGGCGAAGGGCGACGGCTGCACGGTTTTACCACTCCGGCGGAGATGCCGGAGAAATTTGCGATGTGCGTCCGGCAACCAGTCGGTCTTTGCGGCTTGATTTCGCCATGGAATTTCCCCATGGCCATCCCTTCATGGAAGCTGATTCCAGCACTTGTGTGCGGTAACACGGTGGTAATAAAACCTGCCGAGGACACCCCGCTTTCAACTTACAACCTCGTCAAGGCTTGCGAGGAAGCGGGGATACCGCCTGGGGTCGTAAACCTGGTAACGGGTTATGGCGAGGAAGCCGGAGCCGCCATCACCAATCATCCCGCACTGCGACTCATCTCTTTCACTGGATCTACCGAAACGGGTCGCATCGTCTCAACTGCCTGCGCTGAACGAAATGCAATTTGCTCACTCGAAATGGGTGGCAAGAATGTCATTATCGTGATGGACGACGCGGACGTCGATCTGGCCGTAGAGGGTGCGGTGTGGGGAGCGTTTGGAACTTCTGGTCAGCGCTGTACTGCTTCGTCGCGCCTGGTGGTCCATAAGAAAGTCTATAAACAGTTTTCCCGGAAACTGGTGGAACGAGCGCGGGCCCTGCGTGTTGGTAATGGCGCCGACCCGAAGACAGATGTGGGGCCGGTGATTAACGCCGACGCAGTCACGAAGATCATGGGTTACATCGCAATTGGGCAGCAGGAAGACGGCGCCACGCTGGCTTGCGGCGGCAAACGGTTGAATAAAGGCGAGTATGCTCGCGGTCATTATATCGAGCCTACGGTGTTTACCGACGTTGCTCCGGATATGCGTATCGCCCAGGAAGAGATCTTTGGACCAGTTACTGCGGTAATTCCGACGAAATCCCTCGACGAAGCTGTGGAGATTGCGAACGGCGTGCGCTATGGCCTCTCGGCGGCGATTTACACAAGTGACGTTAACCGCGCTTTCCGCGCGATGAACGACATGTACACAGGGATCGTCTATGTAAATGCCTCGACTATCGGCGCGGAAGTGCATCTGCCCTTTGGCGGCACCAAAGCCACAGGCAATGGCCATCGTGAAGCCGGCACTCAGGTGCTCGACATTTTCACTGAATGGAAATCTGTCTACGTTGATTACAGCGGTAAACTGCAACGTGCACAGATCGATACCGTCGCCGGTATCGGCTGAGGGCAGAAGACAGAAGTCAGATGTCAGAAGTCAGATCTGCGAACTCTGACATCTGACATCTGACATCTGACATCATCTGACATCATCTGACATCTGACATCTGACTTTCTGACTTCTGGAGGGGAACCGTGATCGTTGGCCTGCCGAAAGAGATAAAAGATAACGAGTATAGAGTGGGTTTGACGCCCGCCGGTGTTCGTGCGCTTACTGACGCCGGCCATCCAGTCATTGTTGAGAGGAGCGCCGGCGAAGGATCGGGGTTTGAAGATGGGCTTTATCAGAAAGCCGGTGCGGAGATCATAAACTCGGCGGACGATGTTTGGGCCAAGGCCGAAATGATTGTGAAGGTCAAGGAGCCGATCGCGCCTGAGTATCCCAGAATGCGCGAAGGTCAGTTGCTGTTTACATATCTTCACCTGGCTCCAGACGAAAAACTTACTCAAGAGTTGCTCAAGCGCAAGGTTACGGGAATCGCCTACGAAACGATCACTGATCGCCGCGGCGGATTGCCACTGTTGACGCCCATGTCAGAAGTGGCCGGGCGCATGGCAATTCAGGTGGGCGCCCACTTTCTCGAAAAGATGTCGGGAGGCCGAGGCATTCTGCTTGGTGGCGTGCCCGGTGTGCCCGCGGCGAGGGTCGTGATCATCGGCGGCGGCGTTGTCGGGACAAACGCAGCTAAGATTGCCGTCGGGATGGGTGCGTATGTAACGATTATCGATAACAACCTCGAGCGGCTCCGCGAGCTTGACGATATTTTTCTTTCCAAAATTTCAACCCTGGCGTCTAGTGCCTACATGATTCACGACGCTATTTCTACCGCCGACCTAATCATAGGCGCGGTCTTGGTTCCCGGCGCGGCGGCGCCTATGCTGGTCACAAAAAACATGCTCAAGGACGTACCGAATGGCGCTGTGATAGTCGATGTCGCGGTGGACCAGGGCGGGTGCATCGAGACGACCCATCCAACAACGCACTCAAGTCCGACATACTACGTCGAAGGGGTGTTGCACTACTGCGTCGCCAACATGCCGGGAGCTGTTCCACGAACGTCAACATTCGCGCTCACAAATGCCACCCTGCCTTACGCCGTCAAACTCGCGAACAGAGGCTTCTTTGAAGCAATACGAACTGATCCCGGACTGAAAGAAGGTGTAAACACTTACGCAGGTCACTGCACTTACGCGGCGGTCGCCGCCGCACAGGGTTTGCCATACACGAGTGTCGATGCCCTGGTTGAGGTTACGAGCGCATCAACTGCGTAGTCGTGGCTTGGCGTTAACGAGAAAAGGCGGCCCCCGAAATTGGGGGCCGCCTTTTTCTTGAGAGCTGGTTTATTCGGTGGATTACTGTCGGCTGTCGTCACAGCTCTTTAACCCGGAGGGTTAGAACGATCCACGAACATACACGAAAGGAACACTAACGTCTTTCGCGTCAGTTCGTGTCGTTTCGTGGATCGTACTTTCTCAAAAAACAAGAACTTCAGCGCTTGTTATACAGAGAGTTAAAGATTATCCCGACAGACTCGGAAGGGGTGAAAGAAGATGCTGGTCAATCGCAGATTAAGAGGAGTTTTCCTTGGCGGGAGGGTTAGCTCTTTCGGCCGAGTAACTTTTCAATACAAGCTAACAGGCTTTCGGCCGATACAGGTTTCGCCAGAAAAGCGTCTACTTTTTCAGTTTCTTGATCATTCTCTTTGCGTTCGAGAGCGCTGAGCAGAATGACGGGCAGATGAGAAAGCGTCTGACTGTTTCTCAGGAAACGACAAAACTCATAGCCGCTGAGATTGGGCATCATGGCATCCGTCACTACGATGTCGATAGGAGTCGAGAGCGCTAGCTTCATCGCTTCGAGACCGTCAGCCGCCGGGATAGCTTTGTAGCCGGCTCGATCGAGCACTACCTCAAGAAATCGCCTCAACGCACGGTCATCTTCGACCAGCAAGACCCGTATGCGGGCGCCACTCTCCGCTGAGGGCACTGCTTTGGTTGATTCTGGTAACGAGGGTTCTTCCAGGACTGTCATTGAGAGAAGCTCAGTTAGGGCCGAAGGGTGTTATCGAGGAGGCCGGCTTAAACGCCGGCACAAAAGAATAAGACCCGCCCCCATGGTTGTCAATAAAGGCCCATTGATGGAAGCGTCCTGGTTTGGTGTTCAGTGGATCTCGCCGGGTTAAACGATCCACGAAGAAACACGAAACCTCACCAAGAAAAGTTAGTGTTGTTTTTGTATTTTCGAGGATCGTACCTGAGCGTTTCTAGTGGTCCAGAAACTCTCGTTGCCAAAGCTCCAAATTCAAGAGTTGGAAAATCTGCAGATTGTAGTCTTCACGACCGGAAGTGTTAACCTTGATGAGTCGCTGAACTTCGTCAGGTTGAAATAACCCGCGTCTCTGGACCGTTTGCGAGGAAAGCAGGTCATTAACCATCGGGAGTAAAGCTCCTCGGAGCCACGACCGGATAGGCGCGCCGAAACCTGCCTTCTTCCGCCAAACCACGTCGTGAGGCAATGATTTCTCAAGCGCCCGCTTAAGGATATATTTTCGTTTGAACCCTCGCAGTTTGAGATCGGTAGGCATACGAGCGGCCAACTCGATCATGTGGCGGTTTAGGAAAGGCACCCTGACCTCGAGGTTGGCGGCCATTGAGGTCTTATCTGTGGTTATTAAGTTCAAGCAAGGTAAGAAGGTCTTGAGATCGACGTAGAGGAGGCGGTTCAAGGGTGCGGCGCCTTGCACGCGTGCAAAGTAACGGCGGTGGTCAGCATAAGCGTCAAAACCGCGAGTCGCTTCGAGCATTCCATCCGAATAGAGCGCCCGCTTGGCTTTGTCCGTGAAGTAAGTTCCGTAACCCAGATAGCGGTTCTCAAAGTCGAGTGCAGCACTGCGCGCAAACTTCTTCGCGTTGCGTAACGGACCAGTAAGTCTTCCAGGCATACCTCCCGGGAGGGATCGATCCAGCATTTGCATTAGGGGACGCCGCAACACGGTTGGGACCGGATCAAACGCGCCGGCAATTTTCATGGCGAGCTGGCGCGGATAACCGGCAAACACCTCATCGCCCCCCATACCCGACAACATAACTCGGAGCGTTTCGCGAGCGGCGCGAGAAACCAAATAGCTGGGGATCGCCATGTCGATTGCCGGCTCATCCATGTGATAGACCAGCTTAGGTAGCAGCTCAGCCACCGACGGATTCAACATGATTTCATGGTAATCGGTGTCGAGCTCTTGATTGACACGACGGGCCCACTCTACATCGTCGGGAATAATGTCGTAACGCAGATCATCGCTTTCAATACCCACGGTATAAGTACTGACACGTCTCCCATTGCTGTGGTGCTTCATCATCGCCACGATTGCCGAGGAGTCGATACCACCGGAGAGAAATGAGCCCAGCGGAACATCTGCAACCATCTCCATGCGTACTACGTTGTCCAGCGTCTCGAGCAGGCGCTCCTGCCACCAATGTTCGCTGCGACCCTCTTCGATCTCATCAAACGAAACGTCCCACCATTCGTTGATCGCAATCCCATCGAATTTGAACGTAAGAACACTCGCCGGTGGCAGCGTTTTGATTCCTTTGAATAACGTATTTGGATCGGGTGCCCAGAGGAAGGTCAGAAACTGGTGCAAAGCTTCCGGATCGATCTGGCGCGCGACCAGTCCGGTGGCCAGAATCGCCTTTACTTCAGAGGCGAAAATGAAAGAACCCGGTTTTTCGCCTTGCGCCGGCAAGTGAGCGTAGTAGAGCGGCTTGATTCCAACGTGATCGCGCGCCAATGTTAAGGTGCGCTCGAGGTTGTCCCAGACCGCGAAAGCGAACATTCCATTCAGAAGCGGGAGACAGTCCCGCCCCCACTCCGCAAACGCGTTGAGCAAGACTTCGGTGTCAGTCTGAGACTTGAAAACATGCCCCTTGTTCTCGAGCTCCTCGCGCAGCTCTCGATAGTTGTAGATCTCGCCGCCAAACGTGATCACATAGCGGCCGGCGGCGGACAGCATCGGTTGATGCCCGGCCCTGGTCGTATCGATTATGGCAAGGCGACGATGGCCCAGACAGACGCTTCGGCCCTGGTCATCGATGACCTCAGAGGTCCAAACGCCTTCGTCGTCGCGTCCGCGATGTTCTATTGAATCAAGCATCGCCCGCATGTACTGTTCAGGTCCCTGGCTGATTATTCCGGCGATGCCACACATAGGATTAAAGTGATGATCATGAGTCATGAGTGATGCGTAACAGGCGTATAGAATACAACCTTAATAAGGTTGCTGCTTTGCGACAATACAAGTTAGCTTCTTCCCAACCCCGCAAGCTAAAGCTTGTACTCTATACGCCTGTTACTCATCACTAATTACATCAGTTGCATACGCTGCCCAGAGCGAAGCGAGTCAAGAGCTCCGAAGGTGGCGCGCGTAGTTGATGCCAATTCAGCCAGTGTAATCGGCGCAGGGCTACCTTCAAGCACAACGGCGCAGACTGCCTTCACCTCTTCACCTTGTCCTTTATCCTGAGCTCGCAGCACAATCTTCTCTTCGCGCCCGTTCCGATGAGCCGTTGCCTGGCGAAAGTCGTCGATCACGAAAGTCTTTCCTTCACCAAAGATCTCCACGCGCTCTTTTTGGAGCGACTTGTCGCCCTCCGCCAGGTAAGCAACACACCCGTTAGACCCGTCGGCAAATCGCAGAGTTATGAAGACCGAGTCATGATTGATAACCTGGTGCTCGTTGGCAGCTACTGATTCTGCAAAAACTGAAACTGGCGGTGACTCGGTCCAAAACTGCATTAGATCTATGAAATGACACACCTCGCCGACGATTCTACCGCCTCCCTGGGTCGCATTCTGGACCCAATGCTCAGCCGGGATGCGCCCCGCGTTGACCCGATAAAGAATAGAAAGGGGCGCTCTACGCCCGCCAAAAAACTGTTTTGCGCTGCGCGCCAACGTTGAAAACCGGCGATTGAATCCAACCATTAATTGGCCACGCGAACGCGCGGCCGCGTCGAGAACTTTGTTCAGCTCCTCCTCGTTCAGTGCCAATGGCTTCTCGACAAAAACATGTTTGTTTCGCTCAAGTGCTTCCACGGCGAGCTTGGCGTGCGAATCATGACGCGTGCCAATCACCACCAGATTGACGCTAGCGTCGCCGATAACCTCACTCGAGTCGGAAACCGCTCGCTTGAACCCAAATTTCTTTCCCGCATCGAGGGCTGTCACACCTGACGCGGTGGCGACGGAAATGAGCTCGACGCCTGCACTCTTAAACTGGGGAAGCAACATCCCCGTGACGTAGCCACCGGCGCCTATAACACCCAGCCGGACAGATTTTTCCTGCGCAGCAATGGGCTTCGTATGTTCGGCGAATTCGACTGTGCGCGTGAGCTCTCGATCGGGTTCATAGTGCAGCAACACGCCCAGATAAGGCTCTCCTGATTGGCCCATCAAAAGTTCATAAGCGCGCTCGGCATCCTCGATTTCGAAACGATGCGTAATTAAAGCGTCGACGCTAATACGTTGTTCACCCACGAGATTGAGAAAGGCTTCGATGTTGCGTTTCTCTGTCCAGCGCACGTATCCAAATGGATAGTCGTTTCCGCGCTCTTCATAGTTCGGATCGTAACGACCGGGCCCATACGACATCGAGATCTGCAACGACAACTCGCGAGCAAAATAGGACGCGCGTGGCACAGTCAATCCAGTCATCCCAACAACCACGACACGACCCTTCATGCGGGAGATGTCTCCGGCGAGTTCTATTGGTTGGTTTGAATCGGTAGCCGCCGTAATCAGCACTGCATCGGCTCCGCGCCCCCCAGTCCAATTCAAGACTGCTCTTTTCGTTTCTTCTTTAGAAATACCGTCTGAACTATCTCTTGAAGGATCTTTTGAAATAAGGCCGGCATCTGCTCCGAGTTTTAGCGCGAGGTCAATCCGTGCCTGGTCTAAATCGATACCAAACACACGGCATCCGTTGGCCTTCAAAAGTTGTATGGTTAACTGCCCCACCAGCCCCAGACCGATTACTACCGCCGACTCCCCGAGTGTCGGCGCAGCCAATCTGACTCCCTGCAAAGCGATTGCGCCCAGGGTCCCAAAAGCGCCTGCGTCAAAGCTCACATTATCCGGGAGAGGCACGCACAGATTCTTTGGGACGGACAAAACTTCTGCGTGGGAAGCAAAGCCCACGCCCGCGCACGCCACGCGATCGCCGGTAGCGAAATCAGTTACGTCTTTGCCAACTTCGATTACGATGCCAGACGCGCTGTAACCCAAGGCCTGCGACGATGCGAGCTTTCCCAGGACGGCGTTGAACGTGTTTCGCAAGCCTTCGGTGCGGGCCCTATCGATCACCGCTTTAACCAAATCAGGACGCTCACGCGCTTCCTGCACCAGGCTCTTCCGTGCGCTCTCTACCGACGCCTTTTCGGTCCCTGAACTAATCAACGAAGCCACGGTGCGCACGAGCACCCGCCCTGGTTGTGCTACAGGTATCGGCACCTCTCCTACCGCCACCTTGCCGCTCTTGCGGTTTTGTAATACCTGCTTCATATCGCCAAATAAAAACGATCCACCAAACAACACGAACGAACACGAAAAGAGGTTAGTGTATTTTCGTGTAATTTAGTGGATCGTATCTCTTCATCTGTTGGTTGCGGCGTCGAGGTCGCCCACAGTCTTATCGTTTAACGTCTTCTCGATCAGGTTGCTAACCCACTCCGCACGCGCGTCCCAGGTTCCATTTTTCACGGCAGCTTGCCGTTTTTGTCTCGCTTCTGGATCACTTTCCTCGAGGGCCTCGTCGACGAGATTCAGGAAATCGTCCTGATTGCGGGCGATGCGAAGCACTTCACTCATGGATTCATACTCAGGTAAGGGAGAAATCACGACGGGCTTTCCCGTGGCTAGATATTCCCTCACCTTGATCGCGGAACCGTAGCTGGTAAATGCCTTGTCAGTGTCCCACGGCAATACGCAGACATCAAAACCAGCTGCATACCTCGGCAACTCCTCATAGGGCACGGGAGGCAAAAAATGCGTGTTTGGCAGCGACTCTATTTCAACGCCACGCGACTTATTCCCAATGAAAATCCACTGCCAGGAAAAACGCTCCCGCGCGGCGCGCTTGATTAGCTCCTGGTCGATCAACCAGGGTTCAATCGCGCCGAAGTAACCTAGACGAGGTCTGGGAATATCCGCAATCTCCGCCGCCACCGGTAGCTCGCCTGACCCAGCCCTGGCCCAGTGTTCGAAGTCGACTGCCTGCTCCAGCAAATGGGAACGTTCGCGACCGAGCGTCGCTTCTTCCATAAGTTTGCGGCCCGAGTAAAGGATAATGTCGGCGGCTTCGACTGCATGATTATGGAGATTGCGAATCATCGCCGGATCTGTCGCATGGTCCATCGTGTTCGCATCGTACTTGTCAGAGACGTGGTACACGACAATGGACTCGCCAAACGCGCCAATCATTTCAGCCGCCGTGGGAATCGCAATCCACAGAATCGGTTTTGTGAGTCCCCGCGACTCAGCCAGCTTTCTGATTTGGGCGCCAATCAGGTGGCGATTAACCGTCCTCGAGGCCGCGCTGCCGAAGAAGGGAAGACTCGCGGGAGAAACAACGGTAATGCCTTCCGCTGTTTCCTGTGCGAGCTTCGAGTAACTTCCCAGCTTGCGTTTGATTCTCGGCAGCAGATCCTTATGTCCCAGTGACGGAAGTCCCATCGAGATCGAATTGACGAAGATAACTTTGTTGCCGGCGCGCGCAAATTTCCGCATCAGGTGGGCCTTTGAATGCGGGTGGTGATACCACCAGTCTTCGCCACCAAAACAAATGATGGAACGGTTTGACAACATCTGGAATCAATGGCCGCAGACTGAAGCGACTAGAGGTGCTCCTTGAGATTTCCGGCCTACCTTGAATGTCGACCTGAATCAATATGACTTCCAGATAGTACAATAACGCGCTTCTTTAAGTTGCTTCGGAGTATTCCCGGCCCATCATTGGTATGCGCACAACACCGGAAACGCAAGCAAGGAAACCGTGGATCAATTGGTTCATGTTTGGAGCCATAGCAGTTATCTATTTGTGCTTTCCTACCAGGAACTATTTTTTTGATGGGATTGATTTCGCACAGACTATTGAAGACCTGCCAGCTTTCCACCCATCGCTTCTCCACCCCAATCATCTTGTTTATAACCTTGTGGGCTCAATCTTCTACCGGCTTATCCTGGGTCTCGGAATCAATATTAGAGCCGTCGCGGCGCTGCAAATCTTAAATAGCCTCCTGAGTGTCTTGAGTGCTTATGTGTTGTTCGTGATCTTGAAGTCCATGTTGAAGTCGCGCTACTTCTGTTATGCGCTGACCCTGCTTTTTGCGTTTTCCGCAACATGGTGGAAGTTTTCTACTGACGCCGATGCTTATATTCCAAGTGTCCTTTTTCTGCTCCTCAGTTTTTATCTGGCCCTTCCTAATCGTAAACCCAAACCACTGCTCGTCGCATTGACCTACTCGATTAGCCTGTGTTTTCACCAGATCGCTGTCGTCTCTTTTCCCGTATTTGTCGTCGCATTGTTTTTCCAGGATGCTTCCGTTGCTCGACAGCGCCGAATGATCAACGCGCTGGTATTTGGCGGAACCGCGGGGCTCATAACATTAAGCGCCTACGCCTACTCTTTCTATCGACTGACACAGACGTTTAACTTAACAAATTTCGTGCGCTGGATGGTGTCATACGCACCTGACGAAAGTTTCGGGTTTCACGCCTGGAATAATCTCGGCTTCACCTTACGAGGACATTCTCGACTTTTCTTTGGCGGACGATTAAACGCCAGCAAAGGTCTGGTAGATCCTTTCATGATTGGTCTCTTTATCGTCCTCGCTGCACTCTTCCTGATATTCGCGGTCCAGGTCATACGTCACTTTAAAAAACCGGATCTACAGTGGTTGCGGGCCCTGCGGCAAGACCCTGTGCGCCGAACCCTGGCGATGCTGTGTCTGCTGTGGATTTCACTGTATTTGATCTTCCTGTTTTTCCTGTTGGCGCATCACACGTTTTACAGACTCTTCTATCTTCCGGCACTCATTATTCTGCTGGGACTCTGTCGCGACTCCATTAAGCCTGTCTTGCGCAGTTATCGTCTGGCCCTATTTGTGGCGATCCTTTTTATTACTAATTTTGTAACCCTGATCTTTCCCTACTCGCATGTGCAAAAGTATCCGCCACTCGTCCTGGCGCTGGAAATGAATCAGGTGTGGCCGCCGGGAACAGTTATCTATTATGGCCGGCCGAATTCTGATGCCAGCCTGGTTAGATACTTCAATCCGGGGATGATCTGGACCGAGTTGGACGCTAAGTCGCCGGAAGTGATCGAACGTGAGGTGGGCGAGGCTAGTGCCCGCGGTGCCAGCGTGTGGTTTGAGACCACGGCCATTGATCAACTTTCAGCTACCCCCGAGGGGGCCGCCTGGCTCGAGCGACACAAAAAGCAGGAGAGCCTGCGCGCTCTTACTAGCAAGGCCCATAACATACGGTTCGTTCAGGTCGTTCCGGCCAAATAAGTGACGACCGCGCTTGTTCCTAAATATCCTTGAGTAACCCCCAAACAATGCTGGCCAGACGTCTCCAACCCGATGTATGGCTGGGCATCGCGATCTTCGTTTTCACCTTGTTTGTCTTCCTCATCTCGCGTGTACATCAGGTGGCTGACTCTTCGTATTCGATGACGCTCAGCCAGGGCCTGCTTGATGATCGAACTCAACTGGATTGAGTTTGCTGCAACGCCTAAACTTTGACTTCGGGTTCTGTACAGGTGTTCAGAGTACAACCTTCAGGTTGCGTCTTCGATGCCAGAGAAGCTTCTTCCCTACCGCGCAAGCTAAAGCTTGTACTCTATACGCCTCCAGGCTTGCTCACTTCTTCAAGATCTGCGAGCCACGCCGTCACCAGTTCCAGCTCTTTTCGATCTACCAGTTCCATACTCACCAGTTTTTCGTAGCACACATGTAGATTCTCTCCGATGCTGTCCACACCGGATCGCAACTGTAGGTTTTCCAGCGCCTCGCAGATTGATTTGTTGTGAAGGTAGCCCGGAACTTCATCCCGGAAGTCGCGCATGAGATTGTGCTCGTTGCGTTCCTGCGAGACGTTAGGCTCATGAAATAGAACGCTCCAGTTGTTGGCCCAGGCGATTCGCTGAGCGACGAAACTACGCCAGATATCAGTCATGCGGAAGGAGCAGAACGCCGGGAGATACATGAGTGGAAATGCCTCACGCCACCAGTAGGTATTCTGACTGTTGAATGGACACCATGAGCCTCCTGCCAACGCAACTCGGCCGTCCTTCCGGAAAGACTGTGGCAGTGAAGACACGAGCCGGTAAATCGCGTCAACATCGGGATTTTCGTTCACCAAACCCTGTTGAATCGGACAGTCCGTTTCCGAAACCTTCAGCGATTCAAACGGCGGCAAACTGTCTTTCACATGGTCGAGAGGGAAACCACGAGGCCACAGGTTGGCTTCCGAAAAATAGCGATAGACGTTGACCCAGCCGTGTTTTGAGAGAGTACTGACGGTTTGCTGCCGCTGGCGTGGATTCCAAAAGCTCTGATAAGGGATGTTGTCATCATCCGTTTCCAGGATCATTGTCGCGCCATCGCGAAGAGCAAGGAGGTAGCCCAGGTTTTTGCGTGCATAGTGTTTTGTCGGACACAAGCGAGCAAGCGTCAGACCTGTTTCATGCTGCGCAGCAAGGCTGTAAAAGCGACATCCCTCCAGCTGAAAATCAGCAGGACTAGCGGCATCGCCAATTACAATGAACTGGTAATCATGCTCGCGGCATCCCCGAGCGAGTGTCTTAAGAATGTCGTTAGGGCCGGCGATCGACGTCACAACCAGGGCGACGTTTCTCTTCGTCGCCGGCTCCTGTTTTTCCGTAGTTGTCATAATTGACCTGAGACTCTGAGGCGAAGTAAGCGCCAGAGATTCTCGAATGCATCTTTCAAACTTATGTTGCTTATGTTGTGGCTTGCGGCCCGATACTGAATGGGAACCTCAACCCAATTCAAGCCACGACAATACGTTTTCATTTCAGTTTGAAAGAAGGGGCCTCGGGAGCGAATTCCTCTTCGCAATAGCTCTTGCAACACAGGTCGGGAAAACAATTCGAATCCACTTGTCATATCGGTGAGTTTGGTTCCCAACAGCAGATTAGTTAACACTGTGCCGCCGTGGCTAATAACTCGACGCTGGAAGGAGGTCTCGCTTACGCTCCCACCCTTTGAAAAGCGCGTTCCGAAAACGCAATCGTGGCCCTTCGACATTTCCACAAAAAACTGAGGAATATCAGAGGGTTGATGACTGTAGCCGGCATCAATTTCCAGAATCCAATCGCATTCAGCGTCGATAGCTTCACGATACCCACGCACGTATGCATCAACCACACTTCTATTCTCCGGCGCCCATACCACGCGCAGTTGGGGTTGCCGCTGCGCCAACGTTTCCAAAAGTTCCCGGGTATCGTCCTTGCTTACATTGTCCAGAATCGCAAAGAACTTCACTGAGTTGAAGCCCAGAGTATTACATTGGCCCAGCACTTCATTCACGAAGGCGACAGCGGCCGAACTTTCATTCGCCATCGGGGATAGGACCCCGAGATTGATGCGAGACAATTGTGATTGATTGCTGGATGGAGAAGCACTCATGGGCATCTTGAGGAACTTTGCTACGATACCGTAATGCAGGTCCTTGAGAAAGCGCGCTCAGCAACCGGTAGTGTTCCAAATTGCTTCGCCTGCTTGCGGCTTCGCCGCCGCACACTGCGGAAAGGCTCTGCCTTTCCGTGAGCGACTTTAATCTCTAGATCGAGGCTGCGCCTCGACGCAAGAGAGGCGTCCTCATCGTGTTAGAGGTGCTTACGGTGAGGCAGAGCCTCACCGCACTGTGCGGCGGCAAAGCCGCGAAACACTGCTCTTATTTGTCAATCTGAAACCAGCTCTCAGTTCTCGCCTTTTTTGCTGTGAAAGCAAAAACCGCAAAAAAGCGGAACCAACTTCATAGAGCGCCACTGCCACCAATACAAAAAGTAAATAATGTATTGCGAGGACGTAGCGATACTCGGTGTGCAGCATTGACTGGAACAAAAAGTAATATGCCGGAACACTCAACAAAAGTAACAGGCTGCGCCACGCTCGACGTCGAACCAGAATGGCAGCACCTAGCAATGCAAGTGGCAGCATTACGGCGGTGATGAAGAGTCGCTGAATGCTACTGACTAACAACCTTGGATAGCGGGTCCACAGAAAAGAAGCCGGGCCCAAATCAAACAACTCAGCCTGGCCCAAGTAAACAATCGAACGGCCAGATGCCGGGGCAGCGTTTTTGAATGACACACTTAGCTTCTCTGCCCCGCTGACGAAGGGCAACTCAACCATTTTTCGCGGTTGGGCTTCCCCGTCCTTCACCTCGGCTTTTTCAATTACCGCCGAAGCATAAGCTTTGCCCGTTTGTGCCCCAACGATATCAACAGTCATTCGTCCTTCATCAACCAGGACAGGAATTCTTAAAAGGAAATCGTGGGAGGGTTCGATCGTGACCGGCGCAGTTTTGAGTTGCACGCCATATTTCTCAGTGTTGGAAATGATCTGCAGCGTTTGGCCATTGTCAGTAGCGCCTGCCTTAGCGGGCGGGTAAGTTGAGAGAAGAAACCGCGCATCCGGCGCCTTCTCAACTGCCTGCGCGATCAACTCCGCGGGCTCGCCAAACCAGACACTCTTAGTCTTCTCAACATTAAGGTCATGCGTTACTGGGGGGCCATTTGAAATGACTCTGGCCCTTTCAAGTCGCAGCATAGAGACAGCACGACGAACCATTACACTCGCAAACCAAAAAGGATTATCTCGAACTACACCAAAGCCACGCGCCAGACGCATTCGCTCCCGCTTTACTCCATCCGGGGCAAACAGGGTCGAATAATAATCGGGCCGGTTGTATTGTTCGGCTTCCATTTTCATGATGGCCATGTCGGTGTCGGGAATGCCAAACCTGCGGGCCGGATCGTAATCTGAAATTCCTTCCAGCATTGTTTGACCCGCGCCAAATGAGACTGGAATGAAATGTTGGAACACGATCCAATTTCGAATTGTCAGCGGGGCGATCACGAAGACAGCACCCAGCAACAGAGCTCCGCCATAATGCAAACGCCGGCGTCGGGGGAACAAAAGTAGAACCACGAGTGCGAGAAACGGGGCCATCAGCAAAGCGTTAGCCCGCAACCAAGAGGAGAGGCCCACAAACACCCCCGCGACCAGCACTAACATAAGTTTTGGCTTTTTTACTGCGCGCGTGAGGCAGTAGATGGCCAGCAGTAAAGGCAAGACCGCCAACGTATCCGGCAACAAAAGCACGGAATTCCAGGCAAACTGCGGCGAAAAGGCGACGAGAAGTCCGGCGATGACGCCAACCGCTAGAGGGAAAAGCTCTATCGCAATCAGGAAGATGATAAATGCTGCGAGCGCATCACAGGTAATTTGAAAAAACTGTACGACGTTATTCGAATCGCCGAACAGTGCATTCAAAAACGCGAGAACCACCGGATAACCAGGCGGATGGCCCAACAGGTTCGGGTCAGCTAATGGACCGGACGCACTGAAGAAACCACCAACTCCTGTTTCCCTCAGCAATCGACCGGTTCTCTGGTAGTCGCTGACAACCCCACTCTGCACCTTGCCGACCTCCTGTCGGGTGTCGTGCCATGAAAGCAGCCGCACACCGAACGCAACCAGGAATATCAGCGCACTAATGATGGCGATTTGTTTGGGCGACGGTCGCGAACCTGGGACCGGGTCGAAGCCATTTATTGCGGATAATTGATCTTTCAAGCCTTCACAAGCTTCCTGTTTCTGAACCGAATTTGAAAGATCGTCGCGAGTGACGTTAATGCCACTGCCGCCCATATGTGTAGCAGCGCGTGCATTGGAAGGGCATAGCGCAGTTCAGAATGTAAGAACGACGAAACCACAAGGTAATACAACACCGTGGCCAACAGCAGGCCAGTGATCTTTGCGTCGCGGCGAAACCCCAGAAATAAACCAACGACGATTAGAGGCAGCAGCACCCATCGCAAAACGCTTTGCATCATCCCCAGAACATTTACGGCGCAGGCTAATGGGCCGCCCCACACGCGCGTTGGTAAAGTTTTCTCGCTGGTGACGTTGATGCCGGCGCTGCCCATGAACCGGGGTGGATGGCCCGCATACTTCAACATACCCGCCATGCGACGGGCCATGACTCCAGCGTGCCATACTGGATTCCTCGCAATAACCGCAAGGGCCTTGCGTGCACGCTGGCGATCTCGCTTGACGCCGTCAGGAAAATAAAGACCAAACGGCGCATCGGCCGGCACCCCCATTTCCTTGCGCTCCTGCTCAACCACGTCTTTATCATCGACGAATGCGCCAAACTCTGCAGCGCGCTCGGTCTCTCCGATTCCTTCCCAGAGATTTGTTCCCGTTCCCAAACCGGTTGGCACAAAAGCGCGGAAGGCAATTGCATTGCGAATCAATAGAGGCGCCACGAGGATCGCCATCCCCAAGATAACTGCGGCGCTGAAAAGAAGCCTGCGTCGCCAACCAGGATTGAGCAGCACCAGGAGCGCGGCGACCCAACAGAATACGAGTAGCTGGGCGTTTGGGCGCAGCCAACAGGAAGATCCGACGGCGAGGCCGGCGCCTATGGCCCAGCCCAGCCGTTGTCGTCTGAATGCCAGCAACAGCATCCACACGCCAATCAGGACAATCCAACTTGTAGGTGCGTCCGCCATTGGCGTGGCACCCGATAGAGCGAGGAGCGGCGACAGCGCCGCCAGGAATCCGGCGGTAAGTCCCACCCGCCAATTGTAGGCAGTGACCCCAATGCCGATGACGAGCAGCACCGACAATGAGTCGAGTATCCATTGGACTCTTTGCGTAGCAGCAGCAGATCTTTCACCACTGATTTTGTAAATGAGAGACAACCAGATCGGATAGCCGGGGGGATAGACTGCCGCCTCGGTCTTCGCTGGATCATCGATCCAAAAGATTGACGCTTTGCCGTCGAGGATGTTTTGCGCCTGTCGATCGAAAATGGCGTACGATCCCGATTGAAACCAACCAGGATCGCTGAGGTGATCTCTAATGAAGCGCATTGTAAGTCCGCGCACCGCAAACGCAACCGCCAAAATAAAGAGCAGCGCAAGTAATCGGCGTTGCAACGCAGGCTTGTCGAGGTTTGATTCCATCGTGTAGGACGGGCCATTCCTGCCTGTCAATCCCTCATGACTCGGATCACGGAGTTGCTGTTTGCGAGCCGAAAAAGCAATCCACGAAAACACACGAACCGACACAAAAGAGTTTCGTGTTTGTTCGTGGATCGATTTCTTGTGCTCGTTTGCAACATCAGCCGTCCGGTCGAACAAACGAGAGATCTCACTTCCTCGCGGTGATTATCAGGTTCCAGCCAAAGTGCTTTCTTAAATATCGAAAAAGCCTGTCAGGTATGAACGAACTTAGCAGGTAGAGCTCGGCGCGCGTCATCTGCTCTATCTCGAAGTCCACTGTCTTGAAATCCTGAAACAGATGGCGGGCTTCGCGGCGACTATAAACCCTGACCAGAGGTCGGCCTTCCTGTTCGGAATATTCCACCCACTGGCTCATGATTTCTTCAGGCGATCGACCGCGGAGCAGTTCGCCGCGAAGGAGACCCCGATGCAGGATCATCTCACCCCAGTAGTTTAGAGAGTGACGATAATAAAGCATGACTTTCGCAATGCCTCCGGGTCTGAGCACCCTGTGAATCTCGCGCACCGCGCCGGCGGTATCGGGCGTGTGATGCAAGACCCCGTTGGAATAGACCACTTCGAAACTCTCGTCAGGAAACGGTAGTCGCTCGCCATCAGTGATCAGAAAATCACCGGGAATGTCATAAAGTTTGAAGTGGCGTCTGGAGATTTCTATGGAACGTGGCGTTAGATCAACTCCCGTACAGATTGCTCCGCCGCGGGCAAACTGCAGCAGGTCCGTGCCCATGCCGCAGCCCACTTCGAGGAGCCGTTTGCCGGCAAATTGATCAAAACCCATCACCCGCGGCATCCACGGCGCGTAATCCTGATAGCGTTGGCGTTCAACTGAGTCAAAGAATTCGCGTGAGCCAAACTCGAGATCTTTCCCATGCTCAGCGCCGCATGGGTCCTGCGTCCATTGCTCGCGAGCTCGCTGCTTCTCTTCCTGAAGGGCTGCAACGCTTTCTGTCTCCAAGCTCGCTTTGACCATTCCTACTTAGCCTCTTCTGACCAGGTGTGATAGGCGTCTAATACATTCTGCGCGTTGCGCTTCCATGTGTGCCGTTCGATCGCAGCCTGCCGCGCCGCCGCTCCCAGATGTTCGCGCAGAGCGCGCGAGTCTGCAAGACGAACAACAGCCGCGCCCAATTCCCCCGCTCGCCCGGGCTCCACCAGCAGCGCCGAATCTCCGTCACGTAACACGTCCCCTATCTGCCCGAGCCGGCTGGCAACAATTCCCTTGCCCATGGCCATATACTCGAAGATTTTCGTCGGCGAACCAAAGAACTCGCTGCCGTCCGCGAGGGGCACGTGTGGTGAGACCAGAACATCACAAGCGTCTAATAGTGCAGGCACCCTTTCATGATCGACGGTTCCAGTAAAGATCACTCGACCCGCTTGTTCTTCAGCGGCCAGGAGTTGTTTCACCTCGGCGAACAAGCTGCCGCTTCCAACCAGAAGAAAACGAACATTGGAACTCGCAGGAATGGACTTGATCGCTTCCGCCAGAGTCAGCACACCATGCCATGGTCCAAATGAACCGACAAAGCCAACCAGAATGTCTGCCTTGCCAATAGCAAGTTCCTCGCGCACGCGGGCGCCGCCCACGTCAGGCCGAAAAATGTTCGTATCAACGCCATTCGGATTGACAATAATCTTCCCAGACGCAATTCCCTCACGTTCAAGATTTCGCCTCTCCACGTCTGAAACCACAAAAATACGCGCGGCAGCAGCCAGGTTCAAACGCTCATAACGCGCCAACAGGCCCAGCATCCCTACATGGTCCCAATGCCGTCCGACCCAAACCTCAGACCCGTTGTACTCGAGAAACAGTGGCCGGCCAGTCCGTAGACCAGCAACAACCCCAGCCCACCCAAAGCGCGCGTAGCGCTGATATATGAAATCTGGAGGGTCATTCACAATCAGAGGGATGGCCCCACGGGTGAAGATCGTATTGTTATGGATTTCAAATACGGCGCGAGTGCCGCCCAGCGGTTCCGGTCTGATTATCGCCATCCGCGTTTCTTCCAATCCGGCGATGGCGTCATTGCTAATGAACTTCACTTCGGCGCCGACCTCAATTAGAGCGTCTGTGACCCCTTTGATGTGACTCGCCGCGCCGCCGGCTTGAGTTCCTGGGCCAGGCGTTGCGCGGAGGTAAACAATTTGAGTCTGGCCGGGGGTGCTATCCTCAGATCGGCCAGGATGCGAACCGAGTCTTCCTACTTCTGCTTCAAGCTTGCGCAATTCTCTTCGTGCCCGCGCTATCGTCCTGGCGCCGAAAATAGCTTCGGCCCCGGTTCGAATCGGCGCGCGTAAAAGTAAATCTGCGCGCAACTCTTTCCTTAGCGCGCCATGCCGGTCCAGAATCACAACTTCCTGCGCTCCGGCCAACGCTCCGAGCAACATGAACAAGTCTTGTCTGCGTTGCCAGGCCAGACGCTCGGTAACAAAGGCAAATACGTTTGCGCGGCGCCTACGTAAGGCAGCGACTCTAGACGCGAAACTGCCGGTTTCGATTTCGGCACGAGAAATTGGTTCGATCAGCGCATGGGGATACTGCCTGGCGAGCTGCTTCTCCGCGAGGTTGCCATCGCCGCTAAGTAGAACGAGCGCTACCTTCATAGTGCGCTGCGGCGGCTGCTTCTCCTGCGTTTCGGCTTTGGTCATCGACCTGCGCCCCCGGCCAGGGATCCCCAACTTTTGAAAGTCAGCAGACGACGTATTTCATCCGGGCGAAGAAAAAGAGTCTCGGAAACCGATCGTTTCGTTTTGATGTGGAAATAGGTTGTCACCAGTACGAAGATCAGAAGATAACTGACTGTGGATGCAACCGCGGCGCCGCGTGCGCCAAAGCCAGGCACGAGCGCAAAGACAAGCAAGAGATTTACTGACAAAGTCAGAAGCCAGAAAAGCGGAATCGCGGGCGGCAATCCAATAGCGTTAAAGTGTTGCACCAGCACCGACTCCAGGCCGATCAAATAAACGCCTGGCAATAAAACTAACAGCTGCACAGTCGCGTCTGAGAATGCCGGCCCGTAGAGCGCTGGAAAAATAACGCTGAGTCCCACGGCTGCCACGCAGATTAAAAGCATTACCAGGGCGGTATGTCTCGTCACCAGCGCGGTCGTTTCTCCGCCCTCATCCTGTTCAGCCGTCACACGGGGAAATAACAAAGTAGCAATCACCCCCGGCAACAACATCAACATCATGGCAACCTGGGAAGCCACACTGTAAACGCCTGCCTCTGCCGGTCCGCGAAAATGGTTGACCACCAGTAGGTCGGCACGAAACATCAATGCACCCGCCAGAATCGAAGTATGAAACTTCAATCCATAACGCAACATGCGCCCGAGTAGTCGAAGGTCGAAACCGCCGTTTTGTCTGCGGGTCTTTAACCGGGCTCCATAGGCTCCAACCAGGATTACCATCAACAGACCAATAGCCACACTCGCTACAGAGTTGAGCGAAACCAGCGTCCACAAATCTTTGTTGAGAATTACGAGGGCAATAACCGCGTTAAGGAGTACGAATGATTGACCCGCCAGGTCCAGCAGATTGAACCGTCGCACATTTCCCACGGCGAGAAAAATATTGAGGCTGATCAGGGTGATGAGTTGGAAAGGAATTGAAATAGCGGCGATGCGAATAAGATCCGGAGATATGAAGCCAAACCAATCGGGATGCCGGCTCGCGAACATGGTCAACCCCAATGCCAACGCACTGCCTACGACGATTGCGAAGACCAGCGAGTTTAACGCGACCGCGAGGAAGCGCTCCTTGTCCCTGGCAACAAAATAAGTGTTGGCTGACGGCAATCCAACGCTACCTAACTGCACGATCAGAGCCACGGAAACGTTGATGACACCAAGTTGCCCCACACCCTCTGCGCCCAGCCAGCGGGCAACAATGATTCCCGCCAGGACGCTGTTCGCGACCATCAGAACTCGTACGGCCAACGTCCAGGCAACCTGGCGGGAGAAGGGACGCGACTCGGAGACGGGGGGAGACGGGGAGACGCGGGGAAAGGGTGACGCGGTGACGCCATCCACCAGATTACTTTCTGAGCCTGAATTACTTTCTTGGCCGCGAGTCACGCTCGGTCTCCACCTCTCGTCTGTCTCCCCGTCTCCGCGTCTCCGCGTCTCCCCGTCTCGGCGCCCCCTCAGCCACGATCAATCCATCGTTCGTACCAGAGACTCAAGTTGAGCAAGGTCCATAAATGAAACCCCCAGTCGTGTGTGCCATTGCGGTGTTGCTCTAAGAGTTGGGCGACAAACTTGTAATCGAGGAAGTCGCGGCGGCGCATGGTTGAGTTCAAGAGATGATCATCAAACCACTCACCCAGGGCATTGCGAAACCACTCACGTACCGGCGCCCCAAAACCGCGCTTACGGCTATACAACAGATCATGCGGGAGAATCTCTTCCAGCGAACGTTTGAGAATATGCTTCCCGCTGACGCCTTCAACTTTCAGCGACCGCGGCAAGCCCATCGCATATTCCACCAGATGATGATCCAGAAACGGGACGCGCGCTTCGACGCTGGTTGCCATTGTGATCTTGTCTACACGCATCAAGAGCAACTCCGGCAAGCGCAATTTCAACTCGAGATAAGTCATCCGGGCCAGGAAATCCGATTCCGGCCGCTCTGCTTCGATGCGTTCAAGAAAAGGGCTGACGGCTTCAAGTGACGAACGGCCGTTGAAAAGCCGGCGCATGCGCTGGCTGAGAACTCGCGGCTTGAAGGTCTCGTCATAGATGATAGTCGCGCCCCAAAATAGTGGTTCATCGGCGCCCAGACGCCGAATCAACTCGATGGCAGTGCGTTTCTTACCGGCGGCTTCGAGTGCAGGCCTTACAAAAGCACTCGCCGCGCGGCGCATCAAGTGAGGAACATGCTCAGCGTGCTGCCAGAATTTTTCATAGATCCGCAGGTACCGCACGTAATTTTCGTAACCGCTAAAAATCTCATCCGCGCCTTCGCCCACCTGGACCACGATTGTTCCCGATTCTCGAGCGAGCTTTGAAACGTAGTAGAGCGGCACACAAACCGGATCCGCGATGGGCTCGTCCTGATGGAAAACCAGCGCCGGAAGAAAGTCTTGCATCTCCTTTTCAGAGATGATGACTTCGTGATGGTTGGTGCCAAACCGGCTGGCGATACTCCGGGCCGAGTCGAGCTCATTGAGATACTCGGCATCGCGAAAGCCAACAGTAAACGTGTCCACAGGTCGCGACATCTGCTCAGACATGAGCGCCACGTTAGCTGAAGAATCAACTCCGCCCGACAGGAATACTCCGAATGGCACGTCCGACATCATGCGTTTTCTGATGGACTCCCTCAACAAACGCAGGATCTCGATCTGGTGCTCCTCTACGCTTCGTGTTGCGGTGGTTACGGGTGGTAACGCGTCCCAGTATTGCCTCGAGTCGATCGTCCCGTCGCGCTTAACCACGACCATATGGCCCGCCGGAATCTTTTGAATGTCACGGAAGAGCGTGCGCGGTGGCGGCGTTGTCATGAAGGTGAGGTAGTGATACAGCGAATCCTCGTCAACGTCGGCGGTAACAGCAGGGTGCTGAAGGATCGACTTGATCTCGGACGCGAAGATGAACCGTCCATCTTTGTGGTAGAAGTAGAGCGGTTTTACTCCTACGCGATCGCGAACTAAAACCAACTGGTCCAACCGCGCATCCCAAAGCGCGATCGCATAGTCGCCTTCGATATCATGCACAAAGTCCAAACCGCGATCTTCGTAGAGATGAAGGATGGTTTCAGAGTCTGTACGCGAAGCATAAACGTGGCCGCGCTCCTCAAGCCCCTGGCGAAGCTCTGCGTGGTTATAGATTTCCCCATTGAAAACCAGCCACAGTTGGTCTGTACAACCATGCATCGGCTGATGGCCGGCTGCTGAAAGATCGATGATCGAAAGTCTACGAAAGCCTAAACCGCCTCGGCCGCCATCAAAGATTAGTTCTCCCGAATCATCCGGTCCTCGATGCGTCATCTGGTCACGCATCCGCTCGACGAGTGGGATATCAACCCGCCCGTCGCTCGCCGCGTATTCCCAGATTCCGCAGATGCCACACATAAAGTATTTCCCTCTACAACAAGTGCTTTGGTGCAATGAAGTCAGTACCACCACGCGGTAGCAAATGTGTGAAAACTCCGAGTCTCAGCGCCAGTAGTTTTCACACACCCGCTACCGCGAGGTGGTACTGACCTCATCTCACTGAGCTCTGAACCTCTTGAATTCGCTCTTCCTCATGTTCGTTGGGACAAACTGGAAGGATTACCCAACGCACCTTACAGGGCACGCTACCTTTAAAAGCCCAGCAGGCGGAAACTGAAGGACTCTTCGAAGCGTAATTTCGGGATATGAAGTTGGCTATCAACTCTGGTTTGTGTACGGGTTCGGCCATTACCAGAAGTCTTGCACCACTGATCGTTTCGCTAGCCCTTACAACATAGTCTTTGACGATGTTGACGTCGAGTCCCATATCAAAATGCACTGTCAACCGAAAATCGTGGTTGCCCTCGCCGAGAAACTCATCTTCTACCAACCACCAACGTTCCCGTTTTTTGAAAGTAACAGTCCGACGATGCCTCACCGCGTGCGGGAGACGTCTATATCCGTAGTGTTCGGCGCTAACACGATCAAACTCGGCCCCGGTTTCCCAAACCAGCACGCGCGGCCGGGCTTCATTGCCAATCACAAAGGGCAATTCCTCGTCCGTCGTGTTTTGTTCCATGCCATCAATCTCAACCGTCGAATGGTAGACCGTCGAGCGAAAGAGGTGCCGCTCTTTCAAGTCTGCAGTGTAAACGCAGGTCCCCGGATCGACGATAAACGCGACCCCGCAGGCGGAAACTTCGAGGCTAAGCGCATCGTTGTGTCCATGGGAACCACGACCACCAATTCCTGCGTCACTGGCGTTGAAGCTCAGGTACAGGTCGCCGGCCCGCAAAACATAGATTCCGCCTTCAGGGAAACCAGCGGAACTCGCACTCGTTTCGATTGATCTCAATTCCTGATATTCGCCCACGCCCGGCTCGCCGAAAATCCAAAGCACTTCTTCTGGGATGGCCAGACCTGCGGGTATGAGGCTCGCGTTCTTGAATAGGACCGCTCCGAGAGCAAGAACGTATGCCTGGTCATTCGCCTCGCGAGCGCGAACCGGAAACACCTGGCCGCTATCGGAATCACCAATGAGCGGGGCTCGGCCATCGGCCCGGAGATACGCGCGCACATAATTCAGCATCCCTCGCAGCTTGTCCCAATACCTTTCTTCAATTTCAATCGCGTTGGCCTGGGCTAGAATGAAGGTATAGAGAAAAAGTTCCAGGACGAAGCGATGATAGCCCGTTGATGCTTCAAAATCTGCGCCATCAGCCAGGACCTGCTTGTCCATCTCGCGCAGCATCTCGCGTAGGCCAAAACCGCGCCACGTTTCCGCCGCTGCCAAC
The DNA here is from genome assembly GCA_038040525.1 of Acidobacteriota bacterium. Classification (GTDB taxonomy): domain Bacteria; phylum Acidobacteriota; class Blastocatellia; order Pyrinomonadales; family Pyrinomonadaceae; genus PSRF01. The sequence goes on from JBBPIC010000063.1 coordinate 26,479, forward strand.
TCCGGCAACATTATTCCCAGCCACACGAGACCCACGACATCCGAAAGATAATGATTGCTGGTGCCAATATAAGAGAACTCGAGGTTCTGGCGAATAAACATGCCGTGCTCGTCGAATGACGCGAGCAATGTCGAGAGTGTCTGCTGATCCAAAAGCGCTGAATGACGAAATACCTCAAATGCTCCCAGTAGATTGATTGCTCGTAGCGCTACCTCCATGGCGCAGTTCCAATTTGCCCCATAGCCATACGGATTCTGCGAACGCCAACTTGAAAGTTGTTGTAAGAATTCGGTGGTGAGACGTTCGTCCCCGGTCACTGCGTAAGCACGCGCGAGAGTGATGAAATGCGGCAGCCGATTCAATTCCCATAGCACCCGCACGTCGGAACCGTCGCCGCGGATGGGCTGGATGTCCGCGTGATAATCGAGCGGCCACTTCGCACCGGAAAGTGGATCGCGATGCCAGTCAATAGGGTGCCCGAAGCTTTGGTTGCCGAGGCCCATGATAGGCCAGGCGTGCTCGCTAATGATCTGTTCGGCAGTGGAGATGAGTCGATCTGTCTCGCGGGGAAACATAAGGCGTTGCGAGTTTCCGGAGACGCGTTGAGAGGAAAAGCCGGGCAGAAAGAATGGCTGGGAACGATTGCGGAAGTGAACCAGAAGTTCATCCGGTCGCATGCCTGCAAACGGTGTCCGCAAACGCGCTGCTTGTTCTTTGTATTTCCGTAGCCTGGCTCGTTCGCGTCTCCGGGCCATCGCCGCGCCGCTTCGTCTTAATACTTCGAGGGCCGCAGTCTTTGCGTTCACTTCTCCACGCACTGCGCGCTTGATTTTGCGGACGATACTCATCTGGCGGGCAATTCAGCTGAAGCCTGTCGCATACCGGCTGATACTTCCAGCAAACAGCTTACGATGCGTTCTGCAGTATGGCCATCCCAGAGCGGCGGAACACGGCGGGGCTTTCCTGGCAGCCCATCGAGTACAGAAAAAGCGGCTTGAACAATTTTGAGTGGATCGTTACCCACGAGCTTGTTCGTTCCCATTTCAATGGTGATCGGTCGCTCAGTGTTTTCGCGCAGTGTCAAACAGGGAATGCCAAGCGCCGTAGTCTCTTCCTGTATGCCGCCTGAGTCGGTCAAGACAAGGCGCGCCCCACTTAAGAGCCGCAAGAACTCCACGTATCCAAGTGGATCTGTCAAATGGATGTTTCTGGCCCGGCCAGTTAATTCCGCAATACCAAACTCGGCCATTGTCTTTCTGGTGCGTGGATGAAGAGGAAACACAACCGTCACCCGCTGGGAAATCTCTTCCAGCGCGTGGAGGATTTGAGAAAGGTCGATATGGGAATCAACATTCGATGGACGATGCAGAGTGACAACCGCGTAATCTCTGTCCGCAACCCCGAGCGTCTCTCTTATCTTCGAACTCTCGGCGCGCTCCTGTCGTTGCAGCAGCGAATCGATCATGACGTTGCCGACGAATCGTATTCGCTCCCGTGGGATACCTTCCGCAAGCAAGTTTTGATCAGCATCCTCAGAGGGCGTAAAGAGCAGGTCCGAGATCTGATCGGTGAGTAAACGATTGATCTCCTCCGGCATCGTTCGATCGCGGCTGCGAAGTCCGGCTTCAACATGCGCGACCTTCACGCCCATCTTTGCACACACCAGCGCGCAGGCGAGCGTTGAATTGACATCGCCAACTACGAGAACCCAGTCAGGCTCCTCGTGGACCACCACGGGTTCAAAGCGTGCCATAACTGCGGCGGTTTGCGCCGCATGCGAGCCGGAACCCACTCCGAGATAGACATCGGGTTCGGGTAATTCCAGGTCACGAAAGAACGCGTCAGACATTCCCGCGTCGTAATGTTGGCCAGTATGAACGACAAGCGGCGCAAACTCTCGTTCGCGCCGTTTCATTTCTTCCACGATGGGCGCCACCTTCATGAAATTAGGTCTGGCGCCGACAACGTTGATTACTTTGAGCATTCAAAAGTCCAAAATCTTACCAGGAATCATTCAAGTAGTTCAGAGTTCAAGGTTCAGCTTTCGTGAACCGCAGGAGAAGATCCGATCCACGAACACACACGAAAACACACTAATGAATTTCGTGCCAGTTCGTGTGGTTTCGTGGATCGTTCGTTTCTTTGGCCAGGCCTTAAACAGGTCATAATCTTACTATCTTCGCTCGGCTCTCTCGCCTCACATCACCGTTCAGTGCATTGCGCGTATCAACAACCAGTGACGCCAGCTGCGTGATGCGCGAATAATCAATGCCGCTGTGATCAGTAACAATGACTACACAATCTGACCCGCTCACCTCATCGTCAGTCAGCTCTGCCGAAACCAATGGTTCGCCACCACCCTCGGTGTGTGCATCCTCAAACCGAATCTCGCTCACAAATGGATCGTGGTAACGCACATCCGCACCTTTGGCGCGCAGTCGATCGATAATTGACAGGGCCGGGCTTTCGCGAACGTCGTCGATATCCTTCTTGTACGCCACGCCCAAGAGGAGGACGCGGGAACCCTTCATAGATTTCCTTGCGTCGTTTAGACCATCAGAAACCAGCTGCACCACATGGTCCGGCATCCGCGAGTTAACTTCTTCCGCCAAACCAATGAAGCGAGAATCAAACCCGTGTTGCCGAGCTTTCCACGATAGATAATGTGGGTCGAGCGGTATGCAATGACCGCCGATTCCCGGCCCGGGATAAAACGGCATGAATCCAAACGGCTTCGTCGCGGCCGCGCGAATCACTTCCCAGGTATCGATGTTGAGTGCGTAACAAAGTCGGGCCATCTCATTTGCCATACCGATGTTGACTGCGCGGAAAGTGTTTTCCAGCAGCTTGGCAGTCTCGGCCACTCGCGCTGAGCTGACCGCATGCACATCGTTCACGATTTGAGAATAGAGATAAGCAGCCACCTCGGTTGAATCAGGCGTCACACCGCCGACAACTTTCGGTATGTTGTGCGTCTGAAACTGCGGATTACCTGGATCCACTCTCTCGGGCGAAAAGGCCAGCAGAAAATCGTGGTCCAGCTTGAGCCCCGTGTCCTCAAACATCGGTAGCAGGACTTCGTTCGTCGTACCCGGATATGTGGTTGACTCGAGAATGATCAACTGGCCGTGGTGCAATCGCTGTTTGATTTCTTCCGCGGCGGCGAGGATATAGGAGACGTCTGGCTCCTTGGTCTTTCTGAGCGGCGTCGGCACACATATGATCACCACGTCGCATTCTTCCAGATGATCGAAATCTGTGGTGGCCCGCAGTCGTTTGCTTTCCACCAGCTCTTTCACCAGAGACGAATGGACATCGCCGATGTACGACTCTCCTGAATTGATTTGGGCAGCCTTGTTTTCGTCGACTTCAAAGCCGGTACCCGAAAAACCACCGCGAGCAAATTCGCTGACCAAGGGAAGGCCGACATAACCCAGTCCAACCACTCCGACGTGGGCCTGCTTCGCCTTAATCGCGGCGATCATTTGTTCCTTAACCATGTAATTCTTTGTCCCTCTAAAGTAAAAACCTGACCAGCATTCAAGCAGGCAAGACTATTGGGCGTCGCGCGGAGTGTCAAGGAGGGGTTCCGTACAGAACGGAGCCGGTAGGTGTGGACGGGACTGGGACCGCGGGCGTCTCGCCCGCCGTCGTCGCCCCACCGCAACTTTGGCGCAGATTCTCACCGTGACGAAGCTCCGTTCGCGCTCCGCGCTTATTGCGGGCGAGACGCCCGCGGTCCCTAACAGTTTGCGTTACTCAAAACTTCTTGACACCGCAGGGTCATTGCAACTATATGCTCAACGCACATGACTGAAGATCCCAGGGGCTCTTCCCCCAGGCTGGTTCGCGGCCTGGGCCTGCTCGACGCCAGCATGATTGTGGTGGGGTCGATGATCGGCTCGGGAATCTTCATTACGTCTGCTCAGTCAGCCAGGCTGGTCGGCTCGCCCGGCTGGCTGCTTGCCGCATGGGCCATCGCCGGTGTGCTGACAATCACCGGGGCGCTCTGCTGTGCCGAGCTGGCGGCAATGTGGCCAAAAGCGGGCGGGCAATATGTCTTCCTGCGTGAAGCATATGGACCATCCATCGGCTTTCTTTTTGGCTGGTCGTTATTCCTTGTCATCCAAACCGGAACCATTGCGGCCGTCGCAGTTGCCTTCGCAAACTTCACCGGCGTGCTGACTAACAGGGTTGCGCCAGACAGTTTCCTCATCGCTCCCATCCATTTCGGCGGTTACGCCATCAGTCTCTCGACGCAACAACTCCTGGCAGTAGTAATGATCCTCTTCCTGACGCTGACGAACACTCGCGGCTTGAAGACCGGCAAGTTTATTCAGAACACTTTTACGTTCACCAAGACAGCCGCATTAATTGGCTTAATCGTTGTCGGGCTGACGCTGGGGTGGAATGAAAATAGTGCCGCCTATACCTCTGACTGGTGGAACCCCGTCGCCAATGGTTGGAAACCAAGCCCGTCGCAGCTTGGGTTCGACGCAGCGAGTGGCGGGCTAATGGGTCTGGCGCTGGTCATGCTTCTCGGTCGGGCGATGGTTGGCCCACTGTTCGCCCAATCGGCATGGAACAACGTAACCTTCACTGGTGGCGAAGTCCGCGACCCGGGGCGCAACTTGCCGCGCGCGCTCCTGATGGGATGCAGTCTGGTGGTTGCTCTCTACCTGCTCGCAAATCTGGCCTACATTGTCACTCTGCCGCTTGCTGCCATTCAGAACGCACCGCAAGGCCGTGTTGCTACGGCATTGATGCAGGCAGTGTTTGGGCAGAAGGGCACCCTGATCATGGCCATTGCGATCATGATCTCAACCTTTGGCTGTAACAACGGCCTAATCCTGGCAGGTGCGCGCGTCTATTATGCAATGGCCTGCGACAATTTATTCTTCAAGCGAGTCGGTTTTCTGAATAGCCGGAGCGTGCCGGCCATCGCGCTTATCATGCAGGGGATCTGGGCCGCGTTTCTCACTCTGCCAAGGACAGTTAAGACCGACCCGCAAACAGGTGCAGTCACTTACGGCGACGTTTACACGCAACTCCTCGAATATATTATTTCTGCTGATTTGATTTTCTACGCGCTGATGGTTGGGGCCGTGATTGTAATGCGACGCAAGGCGCCTGAAGTCGAACGCCCTTATCGCACCTTCGGTTATCCGCTCGTGCCTTTGATCTATATCACGCTTGCAATTCTGATAGTGATCGACCTTGCCTGGCTCGCTCCTTCGACGTCGGGCATTGGGTACCTGCTCGTTTTGACCGGCATCCCTGTGTATTTCATGTGGCGCCGGAAAGCGAGGTATGAATGATGAATGATGAATGATGAACGATGAATGATGAATGATGAATGATGAATGATGAACGATGAATAGTCACGTCCGGAGCGGCAGAGATTCCTTCGTCATTCATCATTCATCATTCAGCATTCATCATTCATCATTCATCATTCATCATTCATCATTCATCATTCATCATTCATCATTCTACTTAACCCATTCATCGGCGATCTCCGTTTCAACTTTAACCGGCACGGTCTTCACATACTCCTCACCCGCCGCGCACATCGCCCGCTCTACCTTTTTTGCTACCTCCTCCGCTTCAGACGCATCCGCTTCGACCACAATCTCGTCGTGGATGATGTTTACAATCTGTGCGTTCGTTCCGCGAAGCTCATTGCTCAACAAACGCAAGGCCCGCTTCAGGATGTCTGCACTCGTCCCCTGAATAGGCGTGTTCTTGCCGTTGCGTTTAGTCATTGAAATTTGCTGGCGGTCCTGATCGTCGTAGCGAAAACGAACCAGCCGGCCCGATCCAGTTCTGGCCTGCCGGTCTCGCACGGCGCGATTTGCGGCATCATGGAGATAGGTGTCGAGTTGCCGGTACGTAGCAAAGTACTTGCGTAGAATGTTTTCCGCTTCCCCGATGCTGGAACCCGTCATCAAGGAGAAACGCTGTGCGCCAATGCCGTAAACCACGCCAAAGTTGAGTCGCTTGGCAAAATCTCGCTGTTCCTTGCTCACCTGGTCCGCCGCCACATTGAAAACCTGCGCTGCCGTTACACGATGAAGATCGGCGCCTGAATTGAATGCGTTAATGAACCCCTGGTCCCCGGAAAACTCGGCCAGAATGCGCAACTCGATCTGTGAATAGTCGGCAATAATCAGTTTGCGCCCTGCCGGGTGACCGCTGAAGCAACGACGATATTCCAATGCGTGCGGCACCTGCTGGATGTTTGGGTTAGTGCATGAGAATCGCCCTGTCGGCGCACCAATCTGCCGGAAGTCAGCGTGTAAGCGGCCGGTCGTAGGATTAATCAAATCGATCATGTTTTGACCGTAACTCGTCAAAGCCTTTTGCACCGTGCGATATTCGAGCAAGGTTGCGATGACCGGATATTCCACAGCTAACGGTTGTAGTTTCCAGTTGCGGGTGGAATCGGGAACGGGAATACCGAGTCGCTCGAGTGCCTGGGTCAGTTGTTGATGAGAATCCAAATTAATGTCGTCGCGCTGCGGTCCGCCGAACAATGTTCCCTGCGACGACTCCACCGCCAGCACACTCTGCAACTCCTCCGATAGTTGGGCCCTCCGCTTCTCCACGATGGCTAACTGCTCCAGCCAGCGGTCCTTGTGCATGTAAAACCCTGCCAATTCGATGTCGACTACGACCGGGACACAATTGAACTCGAGTTCGGCAACTTCCCGCAGTGATTCTGCCAGCAACCGCTCCCGCAACTTGTCTCGCAATGGCAGAAGAATGGCCGCGTCGCGCGCAGCGTATTCCAGTTGTGCTTCTGATAACTCAAAATTCCAGTTACTAAGCCTCTCAGTTTTGTCTACAGCTTCGTTCAGGTATCTTTCGGCAACCGTGCCCAATCCGTGACGCTCCTCGATATCCCCGGCGCCAATCAACTGGCTCGCCAGCAGCGTATCAAAGAGCCCGCCCAGATCGGTGCCCAACGTATGCTTGATGAATTTCGCATCAAACTTTGCGTTATGGGCGATCTTGATGGGACGTGGGGCCGCCAGCAGCTCGCGCAGGGGCGCGAGAGAAGTAGTGTTTCTCAAGTGGCCGCGATTGCCATTGCTAAAAGCGTCGAAGTCGATGATGTTGACGCCCTGGGGCGTCGCCAGCTGGATTAGTCGCAGGCGTCCGGTGTAAGGATCAAGCTCGGTGGTTTCGGTGTCGAGTCCTATTGCCTGGTGGGCCGTTAAAGATTCAACCGCTTTGCGAAGCTCTTCCTCGGTTTTTATTACCCGATAATTGGTATTCATTAATTACATCCAACACTTCACGCCCCTGGGTGCGGCAGCCTCTCTATTAGCCGGTATGCAGTTCTCATTAATAAGACACGTAAAATGATCCACGAAAGGACCAAGCAACACTAAACTTCATCGCGACTTTTCGTGTGATTTAGTGTAACGCAAACTGTTAGTTTGCGGATCGATCCAACAGAATCAACCGGGCATTCAGCACAGCGCCCGCAAACTAACAGTTTGCGTTACGCAGTTTGTTGTGAAGGACCAACTCTAACCAGCAACCGAAACAAAATGGCCGCAGTCGTTCCGAGGACGGCGCTGACAAGAAACGCGGTTTGCGGTCCGCGCCAGTCCCACAAAAAACCCATTAGGAGAGACGCCGGCAGGACCGTGATACCGAAAGCAAGATTATACAAGCCGTACGCAGTCCCTCGCTGCTCGGGTTTCACAAGATCTGCAACCAGCGCTTTTTCTGCGCCTTCCACCAAACCAAAATAGACTCCGTATACCAGGAAAAGTATCCACACCGAGATCGCGTTTGAAACAAAAGCAAAGCCGGCATATACAGCTGCATAGAGAATCCAACCGGAAACAATGAGCCGGCGCCGACCAAGAATGTCCGACAAGTGCCCGCCATACAACGAGCTCACAACTTTGCTGACGTGAAGGAGAGCCCACAGCAAAGGAAGTTCTTTGACGGAGATGCCGACTGACTGCGCCCGCAACAGCAAAAACGCATCGGATGAATTTGAAAGGGTGAAAATCGCAATGATTACCAGAAAGCACCTAAAGTTGCCATCGAAGCCGCGTAACGAAAGCTTCACTGGTGAAGTGGGCAATTCGTCCTTTTTAGGACGCGGCCCCGGTTTATGAGATTCGCGAACGAAAAAGGAAACGACAATCACCGCCGCCAGCGCCGGAACTGAAGCCAAAAGGAAAATACTAGTAAAGTCACGCGATGTAAGCACTGCTCGGTCAGCAGCAAACAGGTATACCAGCAAATATCCAAACAACGGGCCGAGAGTAGCGCCCGTGTGGTCCATGGCCCGGTGAAGCCCAAATGCCAGTCCACGTTCCTTAACCGTGACCGCATCAGCGATCATGGCATCACGTGGCGCACTGCGTATTCCTTTTCCCACGCGGTCCATTAGCCTGAGTGCAAACACCTGATACCAGTTGCCCGCAAATGCAAGCAGAGGACGTACAAAGCTGGACAGCGCATATCCAAAAACAACAAAGCCCTTCCGCTTGCCTCGTTTGTCGCTGAAATAACCAGCAAACAACTTCAGTAAACTTGAGATCGACTCGGCTGTACCTTCGATGATGCCAACGACTCCGGCCGAGGCGTTAAGGGTCAGTAAAAGAAAGGCCGGAAGAAGAGGATAAATAATCTCGCTGGAGATGTCGTTTAGAAGACTAACCAGGCTAATTGCAAAAACGTTGCGCGGTAGTCGCTTGTATCGACGCCAGAGCCCGATAACCTCTTCGGGTTTAACTGGCTCCGCCTCCACGTAAAATTCGTCAGTCTCATCGTTGATTGTTTTCCCCATGGTTAGAACATTCAGCGGGACGGACGAGTTCTTGTGGGCGTAGCTCGTGGCCGCCCTGGTTCAGGTTTTGAAGTGAGTCGGCTACTCCACCACCAAAAACCCCCGGCGCCGGCGATCGCGACCAGAATCACGGCCACTATGATGAGGCGCAGGGCCCAACGAAGCGCGAGCTTCGCAATAAGAAAGAAAATTGCCAGCAGTACGACGCCGGCGATGATGAAGATGGTTGTGAAGTCCATGGGAATTAGTAAGCGGTAAGCGGTAAGCAGTGAGCAGCAGATGATTTGTAGTGTAGTCGAGATTTCATTAGGGCCTCTACTTCCTGCTTACTGCTTACTGCTTACTGCTCACAGCTTTTCTGTATTTTGCTCGCACCACCGTCTTGATGTTGCCGCGCACGTGAAAGTCGCCTTCTATCCTCGCGCTCAAAGGATCGCAGGCACGCACGAAGTCCTCCAGAATTACATTGATGGCGTGCTCGTAAAAGATTTTCACGTTTCTGAATGAGTTGACGTAGAGCTTAAGACTCTTTAATTCAACGCACAGCTGGTTAGGAACATACTGCAACCGGATAGTGGCAAAATCCGGAAAGTCGGAGAAGGGACAGATGGCGGTGAATTCGGTGATTTCGAAATCAATCTTTATCTTTCGTCCTGGGAAATCGTAAGGGAAGGTATCGAGTGGGAACAAGTCCATTTCCTCGCGCGGCGTCGAGCGAATATCCAGACCCTGCTGATTACTCGGCGCGAGCGGACTTTCAGTTATTGCCATGGCTTAACTCCTAAAGAATGGAAACCTGATGTTAACTGAGCTTGCGGCGGGTCGCAATTGCGGGGAGTTGTAGACGCGCGGGTGCTGAAAAGGAAGGTACGATCCACGAAATCACACGAAATTACACTAACCACGGTTCGTGTTGCTTAGTGTGGTTTAGTGGATCGTCTTTTCCGTTAGAATTTTGCTAAGGGTATGAGCTGCCCTGCCGTCCAATAGCAAAGACCTTCACCAGCACCACGCCGGCAATGAAACCACCAATGTGTGCTGCGTAAGCGACCCCGCCCTGCTGCGAACCGCCACCCAAAATTCCCAATCCACTGATTAGTTGAAAGGCAAACCAGATTCCGATTGCCACGTAGGCAGGAACGTCGGTAAGAAATCGAAACAGAATTACCGTGACCCGGCGTTTCGGATGTAGCAGTAGGTAGCCACCGAGCACTCCAGAGATTGCACCGGACGCTCCCAAACTTGGTATCAATAAACTACCTTGCTCAGTTGCAAACATCACGGTCGTGATCACATGGGCCAGCGACGCAATGATGCCGCAAACAAGATAGAAAATCGCATACCTGATATGGCCCAGCGTATGTTCAAGATTGTCGCCGAAGATCCAGAGAAACAACATATTTCCGGCGATGTGCGCGAGCCCGCCATGCATAAACATTGAGATAATTAGAGTCAGGTAGACGCTGAGCGGAGTCGGCTGGAGGCCTGGAATCAAAAGCTGCTGGCCGGTTACCGGATGTTTCACGACTTGATCGGGCGTGGTTATATCGCGACCGGTCACTATCTCCTGGGGCACTGTCGAAAACGCATAAGTGAATTTCTCGTCTGTGCCTAATTGCTGTAGAAAAACAAAAACCAGGATATTGATAGCAATCAGGATGTAGTTAACGAACGGCGTGGTCGTGCGATCGGAATTGTCGTCGTAGAGCGGAAAAACCATTCTGATTCCACCTCCCTGAACTGAAAATCGAAACTGTTTTCAGAAGCACACAATCTCAGCTCCTCGGCATGGCCACTCCGGCATGAACAATCGCCGGGTCGTGCGGCTTCAATAGTTCATAGCCTTCGGAACGGGCAATGTATGTGGCGGCCGTAAGATCGCCGGTGACGTTTAGCGTGGTGCGACACATGTCAAGAATTCGATCCACACCCAAAATAATGGCTATTAACGCGGGATCGATATTGATAGTCAGAAGCACGCCAATGATGAATGGAATTGAGCCCGAGGGCACTCCGGCTGTTCCGATGCCGCCGAGGATCGCCAAATAAACAACCATCAACTGCTGGCCTAACGACAGGTCAATGCCTGCGAGCTGCGCCAGAAACAAAACTGTGACGCCTTCGTAAAGGGCTGTGCCATTCTGGTTGGCCGTCGCGCCGACGGTGAGAACGAAACTGTTGATCTCCTGAGGTACACCCAGGTTCTCTTCAGAAACCCGCAGCGCAGTTGGCAGAGTTGCGTTTGATGACGACGTTGAGAAGGCCGTAAGGATGACCGTCTTTATGCGGCGGAAAAATTCGAGCGGTGAAATTTTCGAGAGGAAATAAACCGAGAGCGAAAAGACTCCAAACATGTGTAGTGAAAGTCCGAGCAAAACCGTGATTACAAACCATCCCAGGGCCTGCAATAGGTCGAGTCCGAATCGCGCCGTGTTGTTGAAAAGCAGGCAGGCAACCGCATAGGGCGCGAACTTCATGATGATGTCGATAATCTTGGCGCAGATCTCAAACAGCGCATCGAGCCCGCGCAGCAGCGGACCAGAGACAGAAGTGGGTATCAGGGTCGCGGCAATCCCGAGCATTACCGAGAAAAACATCAGGTGCAGCATGTCGGGAGTGTCGGTTTGCCTTTCCTCTCCCGGCTTGATGCCCACAATCGACGCCATCGGATTCGAGGGAATGAGAGTTTTTACAACAGTCATGAGAGCGGAGTCCTGGCTGGCGCCCGCCTTCTTCGCATCTTCCACGCGCTTTGTTGCGTCCGAGCTGTAACGCTGTTGCAGCGCGGTGGCAGTAGCCGGATCAACTCGCGTGCCCGGCCGGATGGTATTAGCGAGCGTGAGACCGATGGCCACAGAAATGGCTGAAATTATGATTGTGTAGGCCAGCGTCTTCAGGCCGACGCGACCAAGTTTGCGTATGTCGCCGATGCCCGCCACTCCTACGACCAGCGAAGAAAAAACCAGGGGTACCACAATCATTAACAACAGCCGCAGAAACATGGTCCCTATTGGTTCCGTGATCCTGGACACCACCCATTCGACGCGCGGATGGGCGCTACCAAAGATTCTGTTGACCACGACACCGGCGATCGCGCCTACTGCGAGACCTATCAGTATTCGCGTATGGAGAGGCCAGCCCTTAGGTTTATCCGGCGTCTCCTCGTCGAGGTCGGTCGTAACTTCCCGTTCGAAAGCGTTAGAGGCAATCTGTGGTTTGGTTAGGTCGTCCTTCTTGTCAGGCATGTTCCTTTTGTTACCTTCCCCAGCGGAGTTTGTCGCGCAACACATCGAAGTAGTTCCGATTCATCGGTTGCACGAGGCTGAAGGTCGTTTGGCTCTTCCGAATGACGACCCGGTCTTCAACGTTCAGAGGAAAGCCCACCTGGCCATCCAGCGTTAATGCCACATCTTCCTGTTCAGTCTTCAAACACAGTTCGATAACCGCATCGTCAGGAACGACGATCGGTCGATTGGAAAGCGTGAAAGGGCAAATCGGCGTGATCACCACTGCGTTCATTGAAGGATAGATTACCGGACCACCGGCAGAGAGATTGTATGCAGTTGAACCGGTGGGAGTGGAGACAATCAAACCATCCGCGCGAAACGAATTTACAAACTGCTGGTTGAGATAAGCTTCTATCTCGATAATGCGGGCCAACGCGGATTTATTGATTACTACGTCATTGAGCACGCGATTGCGGGTCACGTTCTTGTCGCACCGCACCAACTCCACATCCAGCATTACCCGCTTGTCCAGACGATAATTTCCCGACAGAATGGATTCGAGCGCAGTATACAATTCCTCTATCCGAAATTCAGCGAGGTAGCCCAAACCGCCATAGTTAACGCCGATTACCGGAACCTCTGCGTCGCCCATCAGTCGAGCGGTGGCGATCATTGTGCCGTCGCCACCGAGAACCAGGATCAAATCAACGCTCGCGGAGAGCTTTTCGGGTTCTACCTGCTCCACAGCGCAACCCGTTTGCTCTTTGATTCGCTCGCGCTCGATTTCAGGTCCACCCAGAAGTGTGATCCCACGCTCTGCCAGCCAGCTCGCCAGCTCGCACATGGTCTTCAGCGCATCGGGCTGATTTGGCTTGAGAACGATGCCAACTCGCTTTATGGAGGAGGTCGTCATCTTGTCTGGACCAGCAGACCGTCAGAAAAGACTTGAATGATTTAGTGGAACGCGCGCCATGGTAACTGCAAGGGCGGCTCAGGGGCAACGGTGTGGTTCCACCATGGGCCTAAGTTGGGAGTTGGCTGGCAAAAAATATTGATCCACGAAACCACACGAACGAGCACGAAAAATTTATTAGTGAATTTAGTGTTATTTCGTGGATCGTTTTTTTATTTCCGCGGCTTTTAGCTGGCCCCGGACTAAGTGACTGTTTTCTGGTAAAGCGCCAGAAACTCAACGTTGCCTTCTGCGCCACGGATCGGAGACTCAATCACTTTCCCGACTTGCAACCCCAGGTCGGTTGCAGCTTGATTGACCTCTTCAACAACGCGCGCGTGCTTTTGGGGATCCCGAACGATACCTCCCTTCCCCACTTCACCACGGCCGACTTCAAACTGAGGCTTGATAAGGGTTATGAGTCGGCCGGAATCGGTCAATAGCGGCACAATCGCCGGCAGAATCTTGGTTGCCGAGATAAAGGAAACATCCATGACGGCGAGGTCAAACTTCGCCTCGAAGTCTTCGGGCAGGAGGTGGCGTGCATTCACGCCTTCTCTAACTTCCACGCGCGCATCCGTACGCAATCGCCAGTCGATCTGGTTATGACCGACGTCAACGGCGACGACTCTGCGGGCGCCGTTTTGAAGCAAACAGTCTGTAAATCCACCGGTGGAAGCGCCTACGTCGAGACAGAGAATCCCGTTAACTTCAACATTAAACTCACGTAAAGCATTTTCCAGTTTGATTCCGCCTCGTCCAACGAAGCGCGTTGCCAGATCGTCAGCCCCCTTAATTCGTATCGGGGAGTCTGTGAGGACGCGGTCGGAAGGCTTGGAAATGCGCTGTTCGTTGACGAGGACAGTACCGGCCATAACCAGCGCCTGGGCCTTGGTCCTCGTTTCCGCTAAACCGCGTTCGACAAGCAACTTATCGATTCGTTCGCGTTTCATGCGGCGTCACTTTACCGCAGAACGCCTAACGTGAGCGGTGATAAGTTGGTTACCGATGCGTTTGAGGCTCGAAGGTCAGAGTTCAGCCTTGAGGCAGCCGAGTGTCAACTAAGGCTTGAACTGGCCTGCCTGAGAAGTCAAAGAAGAGTCCGCGTTCCGCGGCTTAGCCGCCGCACATCGCGGAAA
>JBBPIC010000112.1:0-8508 GCA_038040525.1 Acidobacteriota bacterium
TGCCAGCGTTTAATTGTCTTGCTAAAAGCGATCTCGCTCGCGGGCGGCGCACCCACCCGCTACCCGCGAGGTGGTACTGACTTCATAGCGCCGCACGATTCGGGAACTCACACTAAGAGTCACGAAACAGTTGCCTCAACGGCTACCCATGTCCCATTGAAGGCTGCTGTACCACAAAGGGCGTCGATTGTTACATCATCCGTTACATCGTTGATGCTTTCGCCGGCGTGTTGTTGGGCCACCTCTAATTGAATTCCAGGCCGATCATGTCCCCAACCATGCGGAATACTTACTACGCCAGGCATCATTTCGTCGGATATCTCGATTGGCACCACTACGCTTCCAGCCCTTGATCGCACCGAGACTTCCTGACCTGGTCTCAGGTTTCGCTGCGCAGCATCCTCGGGGTTCATGAGAATTGTGCATTGCGATTTTCCGAGCTGGCCCCGCACTAATCTCTGACTGTTATGCATCCAGGAGTTGTTACCGCGAAGCTGTCGTCGTCCAATCAATAAGAGCTCGCCGTTGGAGTGAACAGACGCGTTACCAAAGAACTTTGCTTTCACACGTTCTACATCCTTGACCAGCACTTCCGGCGCTAACTCAATGCATTTGTCAGCAGTACGCAAACGGCGAGGTAAACAAGAACTCAATGGACCAAGGTCTATTCCGTGGACAGCTTTTTTGAGCTTTCGCAAAGTCAAACCGTTTGAAAAAGGATTGAGCTTCGCACCGTAAGGTCCGAAACGCAAACCCAGGTCAAGAATTCTTTCAGGGCCGAATAATCGCTTGATTGCCTTGCGTTTCACACCTCCCAGGAGGCCGTCGTGGTCCATACGGGTTTGCAATTCGGCAAAGATCTCCCAGTCGTGTCGCGTCTCCTGGCCTGGTTGAAATAAGGCAGGTGAAAACTTGGCCGTGTTACGGACTGCCAGCAGATGAAAGATCAGATCATAGTGCTCACGCTCGAGCGACGAGCTCGGAGGTAAGATAATGTGCGCGTGCCTGGTGGTTTCATTGATATAGGGATCGATTGATGCCATGAACTCAAGGCCGGCGAGCGCCCGCTCCAACTGACGGCCGTTGGGTGTCGATAGCACGGGGTTCCCCGCGGAAGTTACAAGTGCCTTAATCTGCCCCGGGCCCTCGGTCAAAATCTCTTCGGCAAGCGTGACGACCGGCAGCTCTCCGGCAAATTCAGGTAGCTTTCGAACGCGGCTGTGCCAGCGGGCAAAACTACCTCGCGGCGCTAATGACTCGGGTGCAGACAGGGGGTCGAACGCCGGAAGAGTAAACATGGCACCGCCCGGCCGATCTAAGTTTCCAGTGACAGTATTCAAAACGTTAATCAACCACTGGCAAGCTCCCCCGAACTCCTGAGTACTGACGCCGATCCTTCCATAGCAGACAGCGGATTCGGCGGAGGCGAATTCTCTCGCCAGGAGGCGGATTTCGTTGTGGTCAATTCCGGTAATCGACGCCACTTTTTCCGGAGGGAATTCGGCCACCACGTTGCGGACAGTATCGACACCTTTAGTAAACGCAGCCAATGGGCCCAGGCGGCTCAACCCTTCCTCAAAAACAACGTGTAGTAACGCCAGCAGCAATAGCACGTCGCTACCGGGTTTTATAAACAAATGCCGGTCGACCAAGCGCGCAGTTTCCGTGAAACGCGGGTCGATGAGTATTACTTTGCCTCCCCGCCGGCGAATCTCCTGTAACCTTCGACCCACACCAGGAGCGGTCATCAGGCTCCCATTTGAGACCGCCGGATTCGCCCCCAGGATCAGAAAGAAGTTTGTGCGGTCGAGATCCGGGACAGGAAGAAGGAGTTGATGACCGAACATCAGGTAGGCGGCCAGATGATGGGCCAGTTGGTCCACAGAGGTTGCGGAAAACCTATTTCGCGTATGCAGGCTCCGGATAAAACCTGGCGCGAATAGCATTGCGCCGTAGTTGTGAACGGTAGGATTGCCAAGGTAAGTTCCGATGGCATTCCTCCCGTAGCTCGCGTTAATGCGCTTGAGGTTTTGAGCCACCTCGTCAAAAGCTTCGTCCCACGCGAGCCGTTGCCAACCATGAGGAGTGCGGCGGACGGGATGTTTCAGCCGGTCTTTGTCGTAGTGGAGATCTTGCAGCGCAACTGCCTTCGGGCAGATATACCCCTGGCTGAAAGGGTCGTCTTTGTCGCCGCGAATGTCCAGACGTTGGTCAGCTTGAACAGTGATTTCGATGCCACATATGGCTTCGCAGAGATTACAGCTGCGATAATGAACAGAAGCTTTGTCGGTGGTTTTCATGGCACAATAATGAGAATTCATATCCGCAGATTACGCAGATTCCACAGATTTAAGCATAAACAGTTACGAACAAGATCAAAGTGTGCTGATTAAATCAGTCGGTCTAAACGTTTGCAAATTTTTGTAATCTGCGTAATCTGCGTAATCTGCGGACCGCGCGCTCTCCCGAGGATCGTTTCATGAGAAAAATAATTACCAACCGTGCTCTTGCTTGCTTATTTTGCAGCTGGCTGTCAGTGGCAGTTACAGCGCAGAGCCCAAACGTGACGCATGCAAAGGCTCTCACCAGGGAGCAGTGGCGGCAAGATTTGCAATATCTTGCCAAAGAGTTGCCGCGCCGTCATAAGAACGCTTTTCACACCGTCTCAAAGGACCAGTTGGAACGAGCAGTAGCCGCGCTCGATGCTGCGATCCCCTCATTGGCAGAGCATGAGATCCTGGTCGGTCTGCGGCGAATCGTGGCAATGATCGGAGACGCGCATACAGCCCTGGCTCCACCGGAGAACTTCCATCGCTATCCTCTGACTTTGTACCGATTCGGTGACGACGTGCGGGTAGTCAGAACGACTTCAAACTATAAGCTCGCTCTCGGCGCTCGCGTCGTTGGGGTCGGGTCGCTGAGCATCGCTGAGGTGACCGCCAAAGTCGACAGCTTAATCCCGCACGAAAATGAACAGTTCGTGCGTCACATTGATGTCAGCTTACTGCCGTTTGCCGAGGTGCTTCATGCACTTGGAATTGTGACGGATCTACAGCAGGCGCAATGGACTTTCGAGAACGCCAACGGTGAACGTTTCTCTTTACAGCTTGAGGCAATCCCTCACGACGCGAAAGTGGACTGGCTATCGACCCTTAGAGCCGTGCCCCTCCATAGGCAGCGGCTGAATGAGTTGATGTGGTTTACGCCGCTTCCTGATTCGCAAACTGTATACCTTAACCTTAGGGTCTATCCTGATGCCGGCACCTTCAAACGCGTAGCTGAAGACTTTTGGAAGCAGGTTGATGGTTCCCAGCCAAAGCGCCTGGTTATTGACGTTCGCCAAAGCGCTGGTGGGGACTTTATAAAGTTCCAAACATACTTGCTGAAAGAGCTCAAACGGCGGACCGTCTTTCGCCGCCCGGGGAGTCTGTACGTCATCATCGGCCGGGGCACGATCTCCGCCGCCATGATGAATGTGATCGAATTGAGGAAAGAGCTAAATGCGATGCTGGTAGGAGAACCGACCGGCTCTAAGCCGAACAGTTACTCCGAAAACGACGAACTAACATTGCCCAACTCCCGCTTACGAGTCTCCTACTCGACTCGATATTACAGGCTACAGGATCAGGACACGCCGTCATTGATGCCGGATAAGTTAATAGAGCCTGCCTGGGAAACTTATCCCCAGGGACGCGATCCCGTGATGGAGTGGATTCTGGCGCAGCCGCTGAGCAGAGATCCACGAAACGACACGAACTGACACGAAAGGCGTTAGTGTTCCTTCGTGTGTGTTAGTGGATCGTCTCTTCTCGTTCTTGTCTGCAGTCCGGCCATCGCTGCGTTAGTTCTCGCCATCCTGATGCCAAATGAGGACAGCTTCTTTGAGCTTGGGGTTCTCAACCCAGGGCTTTGCCGAAACGAACGAGACCTTATCGTAAACCAGCACGATGGTCCCAATCGGCAGTAGCTTGCTCACTTCACGAGCCGCGAAGATTGGAATCCGAATACAACCATGACTTTCCGGTTGGATTGGGACGCTATGGTATCCGTGAATCGCCACGCCGCCGCTGATGTAATTGGAGTAATACATCGCTCTAAACGCACCCTTCTCCCACCCGACGATCTTGTCATAAACAAGGAACCTGCCGCGGGGTGTGTGGGCTACGCTCATCTGACCGTCGTCCATAAACCGCTTGCCGCTGCCCGTCGAGACCGGAAGAACTCTGACGCTGCCGTCGTCGTTGACCAGGATTAACACCTGACGATCCAGATCCACTTCAACGTGGCCATACCCAAGTTCCCTGGCTTTAGGCGAGGTGCTGGTGCGAATTGCCTCAAGCTCATCGAGGGTAAGCTGGCCGGTAATAGGTCGGCCCTCCCACTTCTGGAAGGCGATCAATGCCGACCGCGTTGCACTATCAAAACGTCCGTCGACCGCGCCGGTCCAGTAGCCCATTTCGGAGAGTCGGCGTTCGGCCTCTCTCGTTTGCACGGCTGTAAGAGATGGGCGATGCCTTCCGCTCTGCTGTGCGCTGGCGAATGCAGGTGTTGAAATCAGAAGTAAACAGATGGTGAGAAGAGATTTCATTTTGAGCTTCTGGCGCTAATGTCGTCTCGCCGATACACGTGTGAGTTTAACCCGCGGAGCAAGCGGGCGACAGCATAAAGCCTGGGTTGGGGCGTCAGCGGAAGCCCAGGTTAAAGGTCCAAAACATAATCCAGCCCGCGGAGCGGCCGCCTCTACGCTCCACTCCAGACTTTATGCTGTCGGCCGCTCCGCGGGCTGGCAAATCTAATCAACGCTCTGTATTTGAGGGCGATACCCCGTTACCTTTCGGCTAAGGGCGAATCAATTCGTCTTGCATCCCTCCGGGATGCTGTTTCTTTTTTGCACTGATCCGGTGGTCTGCGCTACGCTCCGACCACCGGCTACTTTCTCTCAGCCCTTCAGGCTGAAAATGCTGAGCGACTCGCCGTTCTGGCCCTGCGAAGCATCCTGGGTTACACCTCAGGCCGCAGGTTAGTAGTAAATAATTGTCCGGTAATACACATGCTGAGGCTCGTGACTGGAGCGGCCATCCTTCGTTACCCATTTCGAAGTTGTACGTTTTGTCCAGTTACCATGCGAGTCAAACACGTATGCATATTGCTGTTTGCTTCTGATCGATCCGTCTCGCGTCTCAAAGATCGTCTCCTCGACTTCATTACCCTGATCATCGAGAAGTGAGAGATAGCGCTGGTTTAGCGATCCATTCGCTGAGTAAACCAATTCTTCTCTTTGATTACCCGAGTAATTGTAGACGTATCGCAGCCAGAGTTTGCCGTCATTTCCGAGCGATGTTTTTTCCGTGAGTCGCTTCTTATCATCGGACTTAAAAGTGAACTTGTGCGAGTAACGCGAGTCATACTTTGGCGCTGCTTCAACTGCCGGTGATCTAATCATCATCGGAGGCGGATTGTATTCCTGGCGAATACTTTCCCAATCAGAAACGCGCGCGCCGTCGAGATATCCGTAGACAGTGATATCGGAGAGGTTTCCCTGATAGTCGTACGACTCTTTCTTCGTCAGATTGCCGCGTTCGTTGTAATAAGCCATCGAGTTCGGCTTTCGCGTTTGCACTGTCCAGGCGCCAGAGAGATCCTGACTTTCAGTGAAGACTGTCTTCACGCGCCCGCGCAGACCTTCGTCTTGAGCATCGGATCCAATCCTGGGAGCGACAGGCTCCTGGGGCAGGGGACTGGGCTGGGCTTTGGCGGCCTGTTCTTTTCGAGCGGTCGCCACCTCTTCTTCATTGAGTATCTTGAAAGAATCGAGCACCTTCACGGCGATCGCTTCATGAACCCGCTGGTCGGATTTCAACATCACCACTACTTGATACAGCCTGCTCGATACGAGATAGATGCGATAGATCAGCAGCCCGGTGAAAAACTCGAATCTGAGTTCCCGCGCTTGATGCTTATTCAGTTCAATCTGCTTATCGCTCACGAGCTTGCCGCCGCTTTCTTTGGCCAACCGTTCCATGCCTTCACGCACTCCGGCAAAGATACTTTTGCTGGTTTCAAGATCGTCCAGAGACTTTGCGGCATCAACATAGCCGGCAGTAAAGGCGCCTTCCTTCATCCTCCACTCATAGGCGTCGCCGGTGGCTGTTCCAATTGGGGTTGGAATTGAGAGCCCACGAAATCCGTGCTGTTGCTGGGGCAGAGCGATCGAAAACCTTCCCTGTAACGATACGAAGGGGCCGGCTGCGACGACCGAGGGCTCCGACTTGTTTTCAACACTAAACCCCTGCGCACGAATTGGTGGCGGGTAAGCGGAAAGCAGGAATGTAAACGCAAGCCCCGTAACAACTATCAAGCGGATTGGGGCCCTTAAGAGAAGGTGAGTAGTTCCAGGTTTCATGCTGACCTCGTGAGAGATTATATAACTGAACAAGGCTATGCCACCGGATCACTTCACCACGAAACTTTGTCCATACTTTCCGTAGTCGTTGGTCCTGATTCCGTTTCGAGTTGTGCCTTTGTAAGAAGACTCTCCCGGCCGTAGCTCAATCGTTACCGGACCTCCGCTCTCCAACGTTAACTTGCCGGCATGGACCGCGGCATTACAGATCGATGAATCGAGGGTGTAAGTGTCGGTGCCCCACACCGAGCTTTCTTTGCCGCCGGCGGGGCATCTCAATTTCTGGGTCTTGCCGGGTTCGAAGCTGACTATTGCAGCCGGCGTATTCCACAGCACCGGTGTTTGGTCGTTGCCTTCCCGCAGGAGGACCTCGGTGTTTGAAGTTTTGAAAACGAAGCTGTGCGGATATGGACCATAAGGGCTGGTCGTGACACCGTTTCTTTCACTGCCGCCATAGATAGTCCTGCCCGGGCGCAATTCGATGGTGACGGTGCCGCCCCGCTGATAAGTCAACAATCCGCTGTGGACGCCAGCCGTGCAGATCGATGAATCGGCTGTATAGATATCGCTACCCCAAACCGAACGCGCTGTACCTCCCGCCGAACAGGCCAGCGTGAACGTCTCTCCGTCTTTGCCGTTTAGAGGTGTGGCGTTCGCCTCCCAGGTTGTCGGTGTTCCTGCACCGGCTGACGAGGGCGAAGACGGGCCAGCGTTTGAGTTGTCAGCCGAGGTAGTTGTGAGGCCACCTCCACCGGTACCTGCATTGCTGTCTTCATTTCTCAGTGAACAACCGGCACTGCCGAGCACAACTAAGGCCAGGAAAAGCACAACGCACCGGCCGATGATTCGTCGCTCGATCCGGAATGGTGACTCCTGGTATTGCGGCTGCTGTGATGTTTGGTGCGATGGTGTCACGTAGACCGGTCCTTTCGTCTTGGTTGATTGGTGGGAATGTGACCGCAAGTATACCAGTCTGCGCAAGGGACGGTGAGCATAAGCAGTAAGCAGTAAGCGGTGAGCAGTGAGCAGTGAGCAGTGGTGAGAAAGGAGCAATCAGTGAATTCCAACCCGCGAAGCGGGTGTCAGCATAAAGCCTGGGGTGGAGCGAAGCGGAACCCCAGGACCGTCTATGATCGTCCACTCTTGTCCCTCGCCGACAATAGCTGTAATAGTGTTCGCATGACTTGGCCTTACGAACGCGAAGAAAAGTTAGTGTTGTTTCGTGTGTTTTCGTGGATCGTATTTGCTGATCTTCTTAAACTGCGGACACTACTGGCTTCTGGGTACTGATGCAGTTTGGATCGAATTACCTAATTACGGAACCCAGCGCGGTAGCGCGGGATCCCGGAGGCAGCCTGGCCGTAATGCCGCCAATGCTTCTAATACCTCAGTTTCCTGAAGGATCCCGCGCATCCACCACCCCAGCGGGGCTGCCCCGCCGGGGACCCCGGTCCGCGCTCCAGTTCTGTACCTGATTGCGTTTCAGTCGAAATAATCAAACTTCGTTAGTTACTGGCTTCTGCAATCTGTTCCCAATTTATGATTTACGATTTACGGCTCTTCAAGGACTCTAACGTTAGCCACGGAGGACGTGCGATGAATAGTGAAAGCAGACTCTCGCTTAGGCGCTCGAAAGCAGATCTTATGAGACTTGCTCTCGGGCTTTTGCTGATCGCAGCGACTGCGCTCCCGGTCACGGCACAGAACCGGCCGCGCGGTCGCGATTTGGGGATTCCGTTCCCTGGACAGACTGGTCCAATGAATGCGATCACGGACGTGGCCGGCATTGCTGTTGGACACGTGACGCTCATCGAGGGCGACGGCAAACTCGTTCCCGGCAAGGGGCCGATTCGGACAGGCGTTACGGCGATTCTTCCGCGTCCGCGCGGCAACTGGGATCCGGTGTTCGCGGCCACGTTCAACCAGAACGGCAACGGCGACATGACAGGCATCAACTGGATTAAAGAGTCCGGTTTTCTCGAGGGCCCGATTCTGTTGACTGGAACGCACAGCGTGGGGACGGTGCGCGACGCCGCGATTCAATGGCAACTAAAGAACGGCCGCGAGTTTATTTTCACCTATCCCATCGTCGCCGAGACGTTCGA
>JBBPIC010000064.1:0-35388 GCA_038040525.1 Acidobacteriota bacterium
CCGAACCACTGATCTTGCCCGTCACGCTGGCATCAGTCGTCAACAAGGTCATCGGCGCTTTCAGGATATTTTGATCACTCTTATCAGCCACCCGGACTGTCTTGACGTTTCGCAGGGCGCCGACCGTCCAGCCGGTATCATCGTAGGGACGCGGATCGCTGACGTTGTAATATTGGGTATCCAACATCATGTCGGCCATGCGCGAATACGGTTGGTCCATACGCACGACGTACGAACCAGCAGGAAATCTCTGGTCTTTGGTCGTGATCTCTTTGTCAGCCTTGTGCACCTCGATACCCATCAGTCGCAGCAAGTTCACCATGTCGGCTGCTTCGACTAAGCGCGATTGATCCGCCGGGATAACATAGGCGAACGGACCTTCATTCATCGCTTTGGCGACCGAGCGTTTGCTCTTGATGTAGAAATTCTGCAGAAAACGATCTTTGTTATTCGCCACAAAATTCATCGCTAAAAGAATCGCTGACTGTTGCAGGTTGACATTATTGCGGAGCGACCATTTGACGCGCGGTTGCGGCGGGTTTGGCCGGAACCAGTCGCGGCGAGACTGTTCGCCTATGGTCCGATCGATAGTGTCCGCGCCGTTATTTCCAAACGTTTCGTAGAAACGGCCAATCGAGTTGTGGCCGTTCGCCACATAAAACATATAGTTCGGCGCCCAGCCATCATAAAAGCCGTGGGTCCAAACACCCGGCACGCCGCGCTTAGTCATCTCGTCGACCTCGTGATACGCGAGCAATTGCCATTCACCGATGGTAATCGGATCGAGCCATGCATTGTATGGACCAGTTCCGGTTGACGTATAGAGAAACGGAACCGATTCATGCAGATCGTGAAGTATGGCGGGATGATACTCGAGGAAGGTCTTCATCTGGTTGCGCGTCAGTGCGAGCGCCATTCCCAGACCGTCGCGATTATTGTCGTGCGCTACATACTTGCCCCAGAAGATAAGTCCAGGCGCATTCTTGCCCGGGTTTGCTTTTCGGTAGTTGTATACATCGACCATCTTGTCGCGGCCGTCCACTTCGAGTGTAGGAGTAATCAGTACGATGACGTTCTTGCGAATCGCCTGGATGAAAGGACTCTCCTCCACCGCCAAACGGTAAGCCAGTTCCATCAACATCTCGGGCGAACCAGTCTCCGGCGAATGAATTGAGCCTGAGGCCCAGTAGAAAACTTTACCTTCACCAATCAAAGCACTCGCTTCCTGTTCATTAATCCTGCGCGGGTCGGCCAGCTTCGCGGTGATGCCTTTGTAGTGGTCCAGCTTTGCAATCAAGTTTTCATCGCCCACCGCAACCAGAAGTTGTTCCTTTCCCTCTTCGGAGCGCTCAGGCGCGTTGAAGACGCGCACGCGTGGGCTTGTTTTGGCCAGCTCGCGGTAATAGCGATGCAGGTCTTTCGTATATGTCAGCTTGTTTGGCGTGCCGACTATGTAACCCAGCACCTTGTCAGGTGACGGCACCTTGCTCGACATCGGCAAGTGGTCCACCAACTCAGTCATGAAATAGGTTTCAGTCGTGTATTCCTTGATTTTCTTCGTATAGTCGTTGTCCGCACTCGGCGTGCCGGGTTTAGTTTCCTTAGCTGCTGCTGTCGTCGCCGGGCCGGTGGCTCTCGATGCGCTACTTTGCCGGCGGTTCTCTCGCTGGCCGGAACCATTTTGCGCTGAGACTTGAAAAACGAAACTCGCAATCAGAACCACCACCGCCCAGGTCACTACAAGCGCAAACATAGGCCGTGCCGCTAAGAACCGACGTTCTCGATTCATGATTACCTCCAGCAGAAGTCCGGGTTTTGATTCAAGAAATTAAGGGCGTGCGGCACGCATCTTACGAATGTTGGCGGCTGGAGTAAAGCAAGTAGGACAGACATTCCTGTCTGTCATTCGGGTGGTGATATTATCGAAGGCGTAAGCAAAGATTTTTCATATATCATTTTCCATTTCTCATTTGCCATTGTCGGCGAGGGCGCGAAGTTTAGAGTTCAAGCTTTAGCTTGCGTTGCTAAGCCACAGCCTAAAGGCTGAACTCTGAACTTCCGCCAATATTCTATGATTTCTGGCGATGACAAATGAGAAATGGAAAAATGATATATGGAAAATCTGCCGGCGCTTTGCCAGTCACAGGCCTTTGCGCGAAGGGGAGACAGACCGGAATGTCTGTCTTACTTCTTTTTCCACGCTTCTATGCCGGCGCTAAAACTAGGCGGTTGTTCAAAGACGCTTTCATCGTATTCGACGTTTATCTGATAGCTGGTCTTGAGTCTGCCGACCTTGCCCGGCATTTGGATGCCATTGACCTCAGCATAATCAGAGAGGCGCAGGCCGCCCGAGTATTCCTCCCCGCGGACTACCGCGTAATAGATTACTTGCAACGGCAGATGTGTTTTGCGGTCCAGTGCAAAAGCAACCCTGTCCGGTCCTTTGGGATATTCGTGGACCGTTGTCTGCACTATGTCGACATCGCGTCCGCCGACCTTGCCCTTTTGCACGCTCAATGGAGTCGGCCTGACCCATCTTGTCTCCATCAGGTAATTGAGTTGTAAATCGATGAAGCCGCTCATAATGCCGCGCGGCCACCCTCAAGGATTCGGGTGAGCGAACCTCCTTTGCCCCGATCCAGATAACTCCAGTGAAGGTCCTGGTCAAAGTTGTGCAGCCTGATGGAGAAACCAAATATTGAACCGCGCTGATCATTCCACTCCCAGAATTTTCCCGGGAAGACAGAAAGGTTTTCCTCGATTAGCGTGAATCGCTTCAGCATCCACCAGTATTTCTCCCTCACAGACATTTGCAGATTGTTGACTGCATGCAGTCGTTCTCGCCCGCCCTTCGCTTTAATCGCCAGTTCCCACAAACGTTCGGCTTCAGCCCGATTAGCTTCATCAGCGTGGGCACTGGCTTGTAAGGCGGCTGCTACCGGACCGCAGGTCAAAAAGAAGATGGTTAGAACTAGAAATGTTCTGGCGATAGATCTCATTATTGCTCCCCTGGTGCAAATTTCACCGGACGCCACGGAGCAAAAACAAGACCACAAATTACGTGCGTTTTATTGGGAACCAGAAACCTATGGTGTGATGAAGATGTTAACTATGGATAATTTGCCTTTCACTCGCCCCTCACTGCATCGGTTACTGATCGGGGTCTACGGCGGTGGTGGAGGCGGCGCCGGCGGCATTGTTTCCTTCGTGAAACGAGGCAGCAATTCGTCGCGTGTAGCCAACTCATAGACCGCGGTAGCAACCACAATTGCCGCCTTCTTCACATCATCCTCGAGGATCCGCTCATATGTGTCGAGGTTTGTGTGCCAGGTGTGAGAACCGTATTCGATCGGATCCTGACTCAAACCAATACCCGGCAAACCTGCCTGATTGAAAGAGGTACTGTCGGTGCCTCCTGTTCTGCGACTCCTCGTTGCAATCGCATTAACCACGCCATCTTCTTTGAAGGGCTTGAGGATGTTTCGCAGTATCTCCGCTGCTTCGGGTGGTCCAAATACAGAAGCACCCCGAATGCGCCCCGTGCCGGAATCGATGTTGAAGTAACCGCCGAATTTATCGTATCCAGGTTTCGGATTCTCAAAGGTGCCGAAGCGTTCTTTCACGTAAGCCTGCGAACCCAGCAGGCCCTGTTCTTCACCACTCCAAAGCGCAACGCGAATGGTGCGGCGCGGTTTGAGATCGAGCGTTTTCAGAATCCGTGCCGCTTCCATCATGATCGCGCAGCCGATAGCATTGTCGGTTGCGCCTGAGGCGGCATGCCACGAGTCAAGGTGGCCGCCCAGCATGATTACCTCGTCGGCCTTGTCAGAGCCCGGAATCTCCGAGATCGCGTTGTACGAAGTCTTGCCCTCCGGATAGACGCGGTTGAGAATGTTGAATTCCAACATGACGTCCGAGCCATCACCCAGAAGGCGGGAGATGCGGCCGTAGTCCTCATTACGCATCACCACTGTTGGCACAACTTTAGTCACGTCGAAAGTCCGATTGTTGAAAGCTCGTATCTGCCCATGATCGCGTGCGGCATCGTTAACACGGACCAAAACCCGATTGGCTTTCAGAAACTCATCGACTTGCCGGTTAATTTGACGGGCGGTGAGTATCTTCGGATCAGGCGAAGGCGACGGCGAAGGTGACGGTGACGGCGAACGAGATGGCGATGGACGCGCATCGGGATTGAAACGCTGTCCTGCAGTTTTGTCGTCCAACCGCTTGGCAGGCGGCGTTAAGTTGACTGGCACGACCTGATGTTTACCGGCCAGCACGATTCGCCCGCGAAGGTTTCTTTTTTCCTTGTCCAGAGCTGCTGCCAACACTTCTGCGGTGGGCCTATCCGGAATTATGAGCTGATAGGCCTTCGCGCGCACCGTGCCCCGCGTGCTGGGAGTCCAAGCCAACACTTCGGCAACCAGCGCGTCCTTTACCGGCGAGATAATGTGTGCAGTCAAACGCTCATTGAGCCACCCAGGATGCTTGAAGTCCCACGGCTCAAGATGGCCATTCTCAAATCCCCACTCCTGCATATGTTTGATGGTCCACTCGGCGGCGCGTTTGTGATTTGGCGAGCCGGTTAGTCGTGGGCCGTAAACATCCGCGAGCATGTGCATCGTCTTCATGATCTGCGAATGTTCCATGCCCTGCTTGCGGATGCGCGCGCGAACCTCATCGTCAACACGTTGAGCTTTTGCGAGTGGAACCAAGAGGCAGGACAGAATGAGAGACAACGCAGCGGTGCGTCTTTTTAGCATCACTTCTCCGAAAAGAGTTGGAATAAGAATCGAGCAGCCAGGATTATAACTGAACCGCGACGATCGTAAAGCAAACTGTTAGTTTGCTGACCGCGCATTTCCACAACCGTCAGGTGTCGGATTGCAACCCGGCCCCAACAGTTCTAATATCTCATCTGGAAAGATTGACAAGTAGACAGCTTTCGGGGGAGCCGCACGGCGGCTGAGAGTCCGGGAACATTGCCGATTGCCAATTGATAATTGCCGATTGCGAAATACGTTTTCAAATCGGCAATTGGCAATCGGAAATCGACAATGCCGGAGACCCCTTGAACCTGATACGGTTAATACCGTCGAAGGGAGAAACAGCCAATAGTGACCGTTCCATCCTTTTGATCAGGTGGAGCGGTCTTTTTTTGTAAATCGTGAATGGTAAATCGTGAATAGATAACTCGTCGCCCTTGTTTTGACCATTTACGATTCACGATTCACGATTTACCAGCAAAGGAGTTTTTATGAGCGCCGCCATTAAACCAACCAACATCGAGGACACTCAACTTCCAAACTCGCGCCGCATTTATGTTGAAGGCAAACAACCGGGCGTGAGAGTGCCCTTTCGGGAAATCGTGCAAAGCCAGACGCGCAACTTCAACGGCGCGCTTGAAGACAATGCACCGGTGCGCGTTTATGACACGAGTGGATCATACGGCGATCCTTCAGTAGATAACGACGTGCGGGAAGGCCTGGGAGGTTTGCGCTCGGATTGGATTCGCGAGCGCGGTGATGTGGAGGAGTACGAAGGCCGCGAGATCCAACCTATCGATGATGGCTATCTGACTTTTGACGCAGCCAGCCGTGCGCTCCAAAAAGAGAAAGCCGTTGCCGGCCTACATCGCCTAGAAGACTTTCCGTCGCTGCGTCGCACTCCTCTGCGGGCGAAGGCTGGTCGATGCGTTACGCAAATGCACTACGCACGGCAGGGCATCATCACGCCGGAGATGGAATTCATCGCCATCCGCGAAAACCTTGGCAGAGACCTGGATCCTGAACACTGGGACCGCGGGCGTCCCGCCCGCACCGCTGGGCAGGAACCCCCCCGCGATTCACTTCACCACCAACATCGCGGCCAATCATTCGGCGCCTCCATCCCTGAATTCGTAACACCTGAGTTCGTTCGCGACGAAGTCGCGCGCGGCCGAGCCATCATCCCTGCGAACATAAACCACCCCGAATCAGAGCCGATGATCATCGGTCGCAACTTTCTGGTAAAAATCAATGCCAACATCGGCAACTCCGCGGTGTTGTCATCCATCGACGATGAAGTTGAAAAGATGCGCTGGTCCATTCGCTGCGGGTCGGACACGGTGATGGACCTTTCCACCGGCAAGAACATCCATGCCACACGCGAATGGATTTTGCGTAACTCGCCGGTGCCCATCGGCACGGTCCCGATTTACCAGGCACTGGAAAAGGTTGGCGGCAAGGCAGAGGAACTAACCTGGGAAATATTTCGCGACACGCTCATCGAACAAGCCGAACAAGGCGTCGACTACTTTACGATCCACGCGGGCGTGCGGCTTCCGTACATTCCACTGACGGCGAAACGCACCACGGGAATCGTAAGTAGAGGGGGCTCGATCATGGCCAAGTGGTGTCTGGCGCATCATGAAGAGAGTTTTCTCTACACGCGCTTCCGCGAGATCTGCGAAATCATGGCCGCTTACGATGTTTCCTTCTCTCTCGGCGACGGTCTGCGTCCCGGCTCGATTGCGGACGCCAACGACGAAGCGCAGTTTGCCGAGCTGGAAACGCTTGGCGAATTGACCGACATCGCCTGGGAATACGATTGCCAGGTCATGATCGAAGGCCCCGGCCACGTTCCCATGCACCTGATCAAAGAGAACATGGACAAGCAGCTCGAAGTCTGTAAGGAAGCTCCGTTTTACACCCTTGGCCCACTGACGACGGACATCGCGCCCGGCTACGACCACATCACCTCGGCCATCGGCGCCGCGATGATTGGTTGGTTTGGCACCGCGATGCTCTGCTACGTCACACCGAAAGAGCACCTCGGCCTGCCAAACAAGAAAGATGTGAAGGACGGTGTCATTGCTTACAAGCTCGCGGCCCACGCCGCCGACCTCGCCAAGGGCCATCCCGGCGCTCAGTATCGTGACAATGCTTTATCGAAAGCACGCTTCGAATTCCGCTGGGAAGATCAATTCAACCTCTCGCTGGATCCGGAAGTCGCGCGCGAGTATCACGACGAAACCCTTCCGCAGGAAGGCGCCAAGCTGGCCCACTTCTGTTCCATGTGCGGCCCACACTTCTGCTCGATGAAGATCACCCAAGATGTCCGCGAGTACGCGGTCACGCATGGTCTCAAAGAGGAAGAAGCTCTAACTCATGGACTGGAAGAGAAGTCGCGCGAGTTTGTTGAGAAAGGCGCGGAGGTTTATTCTAAGATTTGAGCAACGACTATGATCTCCGCCGAGCAACTTGTAGGTGAAGAATTGGCTGAATGGTACTCGCTGACGCCGCAGGAGCGTTGGCGAGAATCAGCGAAGCTTTGGGAAGTATTCCTTTCGTTAGGGGGCTCGCTTGATCCCGAACCCGATACACAAAGTCCTTTCTTCGATCCAGGCGCACAATGTTCGCGCCCTTTTAATGGGCGGACAGGCCTGCGTCTTATACGGCGCGGCGGAGTTAGCCGCGACACCGATTTTGCGATCCTCGCCAGTGAGGCAAACTCACCAGACTGCGCGCGGCGATGGCTGAACTTCAAGCTGAAGTGATCGCGGTTCCTTCCTTTCACTTAAAATATTTGAAAAAAGGGCACGCAATCCACTTTCGCTGCCACGCTCCGGAAGCTGCCGGTATGCGCGTCGACGTCATGACCAGAATGCGTGGCGTGGACATCTTCGCCAAGTTGTGGGCGCCGTTTTGCTTGTCACAACCGCATTCAGATTGTAGTCTTTGGCCATGGCAACATCCGAAGAAATCTTCCGTGACGCCGTCGCCCTGCCACCCGATGAGCGCGCTGACCTTACGGAGCGGCTCGTTTCAAGTTTGGTGGACGATATTCCCGCCGAGATTACCCGTGCGCAGCTAGAGGAGGTGCGGCGACGCATTGCTCAGGTGGAGTCCGGGGAAGTGGCGCTGATTCCTGGCGATGAGGTGTTGGCGCGAGTGCGACAGTTATTGAGCGTGCACTCGCCTCCGAGTTAGTGAATGGCGAGTTATGGATTTCATTCGGAGGCAGCGGATGAATATCTCGCGGCCACTCGTTACTATCTCGATCATGCTTCGACTCTGGTAGCCGCAGCTTTCGTTGCAGAAGTTGAAGACGCGATTAAGACACTACTCACCTCTCCGAAAACATGGCCTGTGATCGAACAGCCTCAGATCCGCCGATACTTGCTTAAGCGATTTCCATATTCACTTTATTATCGTTGGGAGACCGAGCGAGATCGAGTTTCTATCTATGCAGTCATGCATTTCAGCCGGCGTCCAGATTACTGGCAGCATCGGCTGTCTTAAAAAAACTAAACCCTGTCACCGCCGGACACAGCGGCATAAGATATCGCTGGACTACAGTTTTGATGAGGTCTACTTCCGAACCACTTTTTCAAATTCACTGAAGCGGACGCGCAGGCGTATTTTCACCGGCTGACCGCTACCAACTACCAATTCCTCGTCAGCGTAAGCGTAGGTGGGAAACCAGAAGCCGTCTATTTCTTCGCGGTAAGTCTCAACCGTGGGGTAAGGGCTGTTCTTCGGTTCGGGTAATCCTTTGCCGCGCGTCTTCACTATTTGATGACCCTCCGTGTCAACCCAGATGCGTCCCTGGAAGAGACGATCTTTGACCTTCTTCGCATCGGGCAACGCTTTTGGGGAGACGTCGAAAACGTGCAGGTCGAGTTCGTCAATGCGCTCTTTGCCGGCATACCTGAAGTTGTAGAGAGGTGCCTTGGAAGCTTCGAGAGCGAAGAGTTGCACTCCGAAGAGGTCGTCCAGATTATCCGTCGAAATGCCTAACGAGGAGAGCGTTGGAGTCGGAAAAAATAGAATCTTCTCAATGCGTTTGCCACTGGCGTCGAAGGCGAGGTGCGAGGTGCGGCGATATTCACCGGAAATCTGCCCTCCGGCCCCAATCGTTTGAGCCACAGCGTCTCGCTTGAAGCTGTACTGGGCCAGAGCGTTGCGGAACTCCGTCTCCTTAGCTGTAAAGGCACTGACAATACGGTCAGTGTCTACTGCCACCGCGGTCCCTGACTGTTGGAACTGCGCTGCCAACGTGCGGTGATTTCGTAAAACCAGCAGCGCCGTTAAGAGCAACGCGCACATGAGGATCGCTAAGAGAGGGGCCTTCATACTTGCTATTGGAATCTTAGGCCCGGAGTCTTGTCAATCTTTCTCCTGCGAATCGGGCGACTCTTTGGAGTGCGCCGGCCCGGCGGCGCTTTGGTCCAAACCGCGAGCTTTCTCGATCTTTGAGTTAATTGTTTTGAAACGAAGCGGCGCCAAGCCGCCGCGGGCCAAAGCGCCGACAAGGCGGCGCACTCCAAAGAGGCGTCCAAGATCACGGTTGGTGGTTACCTTACCGCAGCCGCTACCGGCAAATCTTGTAAATCCTGTCGAGCGTCGTTTACCCTCAACGTGTGCTACACACTCTGAAACCGACAAGTTCATTGCCCGAACTCATCATTCGCCACGGGAACCCCAGGGACGCCGAGTTGTTAGCTGACCTCGGCGCACGCACTTTCTCGGAAACGTTTGCTCCTGACAACACCATAGAGAACATGGCTGCTTATCTGGCTTCAGCGTTTAGTCGTGAACAGCAAGCTGCAGAGTTAGCTGATCCCCACTGCTTGTTCCACATCGCGGAGACTGATGGAGTCGCTCTCGGATATGCCATGCTTCGCTCCGGGGACGTGGCTGATGGCGTGACCGGCGTTAAACCAATCGAGTTAGTACGTCTGTATGTTTCGCAGCAAAATCTTGGCAGCGGCATGGGCGCGGCTTTGATGCAAGCTTCTATTAGTGAGGCGAAGCAGAGAGGTTATCAAACGTTATGGCTCGGTGTCTGGGAACATAACACTCGGGCTCGCGCCTTTTATCGTAAATGGAATTTCCATGACGTAGGAACTCATGTGTTTCATTTGGGCGACGATCCACAGACTGACATATTGATGCAACGCTCCATTTCCTGATTAACCAAAAGAGCGCCTCCTTGGAGTGCGCCGCCTTGTCGGCGCTTTGGCCCGCGGCGGCTTGGCGCCGCTGGCGCTTTGGCCCGCGGCGGCTTGGCGCCGCTTCGTTTCACAAGTAATTATCTCAAGATCGAGGGAGAGCTTGGTTTGGCCAAAGCGCCGACAAGGCGGCGCACTCCAAGGAGGCGTCCTAATTGAGGTTTGAATGACTCACACTCGAAATACAGATTTTCTCAAGCTTGACTACCTCTTCTGGTGCACCGAAGAGCCATACTACTCCCACGAATTGATCCCGTTCATGCAATCAGCGAAGTTAAGTAAAGCTGAGGATACGATCCACGAATGCACACGAAAGAACACTAACGACATTTCGTGTTTGTTCGCGTGAGTTCGTGGATCGTCTGTTTTTGCTCATGCCAAAATATGTAGCGTTTCTGCGGGCCATCAACGTCGGTGGGCATACTGTGAAGATGGACCATCTTCGCCGTCTGTTTGAGAGTCTTGGGTTCGCGAATGTAGAAACATTTATTGCCAGTGGCAACGTGATATTTGATTCGAGAACCAAGAGCACCCGGCTTTTGGAGCGGAAGATTGAGAACCACTTAGAGGAGATGCTCGGCTACGAAGTTACCACGTTTGTCCGCACCATTGATGAGGTCGCGCAGGTTGCCGCTTACAAACCCTTCGATGAAGCTGAACTGAATGCTGAAGGTAACATTCTCTATATCGGTTTCATAGCAGGAGAACCCACGCAAGAGGCCAACGCGAAATTCACATCACTGTCCAACGAAGTCAATGGTCTTCATGTGCGAGGACGCGAAGTTTACTGGCTTAGACGCCCAAGTCTGGGTGTATCTGAGTATGAGGGAGGGAAACTCGAAAAGAGTATTGCGATGCGAGCCACTTTCCGAAATTCCACTACGGTGAAAAAGATTGCGGCGAAGTATGCCAAGGTGCTTTGATCAAGAGTAGAGACGCAGCGATCATTATCATCGTGGCTTCAGAGACCGCGTAATAACTCTCAAGTGAGGAAGATGAAAAGGAACGCCTTGGAAGCAAACGTTCAACTATTTGTTTTTCGAGCACGATTTTGATCGAATAAGATACGATCCACGAAATAGCACGAAACAGCACGAAAAGATTGTTAGTGCCTTTTGGTGTGATTTCGTGGATCGTATTTAATTTCTTTCCTCCTTCCCAACCTGAGAGTTTTTCACACGGTTCCCGAAGACCCGGCGATAATGGAAAGGTTCAGTAAACTATAAAAGAGCCAGCCTTGAAACAAACTACAAAACAACCTGAGCACGATCGAGGACAGAAACAAATCCAACGTGTGCGGGAAATTTGCAGTACGCTGCCTGAGACGACAGAGAAGCTTTCACATGGCGAGCCGACCTGGTTCGTCCGCAAAAGAGTGTTTGCGATGTTTTCGAATAACCACCACAACGACGGGCACGTCGCGGTAGTGGTGCCGGCAGCGATTGGTATTCAGGCTGCGCTGATTGAGGCGTCGCCTGAGAAATTCTATAAACCTCCATACGTGGGCGGAAGCGGTTGGATCGGGATTGAGTTGGGTCGAGTGACTGACGAAGAGCTTGCGTTGCATATCAAAGAAGCCTGGACGTTGATTGCGCCGGCAAAACTGCAAGCCCAAAATCTCGCGGGCTTGAATGAATCCGAAACCTCGCCAGGCTCACGCGATGCATACGTTATCTCCTCAGACTTACCAGGCGGAGCAAAACGCAAAGCGAAGAAATAGCGATCCACGAAATAACACTAATGGCATTCGTGTTGGTTTGTGTGATTTCGTGGATCGTCTGTTTTCGTCTCCAAGCCAGCGGAGGCCAAAGCTGCGCCGCAGCACTCCAAAGAGATGCCATTGATCGATCAGATCCAGACAAATGGAAAATGCCTACAACGAAAGCGCCGCGGCGCGACGCTACGATTCAGCGCGTAGCCTGCCGCCTGAAACGAATTCTCTATGGTTGGAGGCATTGCGCTCGTCGATGCCGCTGGGGCTCGGAAGAGTTTTAGATTTAGGCTGCGGTACAGGCCGATTCACCCGGGGCCTGGCCGAAACGTTTGGTTGTCCCGTAGTGGGAGTTGAACCTTCGGCGGCGATGCTCAAAGTCGCAATATCCCGCGGCGAAGGCAACGTCGAATGGAAACAAGGTAGTGCAGAAAACATTCCGCTGGAAAGTCAGTCGGTTGACCTGGTTTACATGTCGCAGGTCTTTCATCATCTTTCCAACCCTCAGCGGGCATTGGCGGAGATTGATCGGGTGCTCACTCCCACCGGTTATCTCGCGATTCGCAACGGCACGCGCGAGCACAATCCAGAACTCGTATGGCTGAAGTTTTTTCCTGAAGCCTGGGATATTGAAGAGCAGCGCACGCCGTATGCCCATGAGATTGAAGCGACCGTAACTCGTCAGCAATTTGTCAATGTCTCACATCAAACGATTCATCAACTCTTTGCGTCGTCTTATACAGAGTATTTTGAAAAAATAAGCCGGCGAGGATTATCTGCCCTGATCGCGATTAGTGACGCGACCTTTGACGAGGGTCTCGAAAGATTCAAACACTGGGTGGGCCAACAACCTCGAGACGCGCCGGTTTATGAACCAGTAGACTTCTTCGTCTTTCAGAAGGAAACCATCTAACTGGTATGAAGAACATTGCTCCCAAAACGAGCCGGGTTCCCTTTCCTTTTGTTCTTGAGGAACTGACGTCTTTACGTCTCACCGTCAAAAAGGTGTTTGGCTTCACTTACGTTTATCTCGACGAGAGACTGCTTTTTTCTCTCCGTGAAGACATTAAGCGTTCGGGAACAAACGGCATGTGGCTTTTTACGAGTAAGGAGCACGTTGACAGCCTGGTGAAGGAGTTTCCTGAATTGTCACGGCGGCAAGTTTGGCGATCGGGGAAAAATTGCTGGGTGGTCCTGGCTTCGAGACTCGAATACTTCGAGGAATACGCGTTCAAAGCTTGCGGGTTGATTTTGAACGGCGATCGGCGTATCGGCCGTTTAACTCGCCGCGCAACAGGTGTTCAGAGTACAACCTTCAGGTTGCCGCTTCGCGACACGCCGACTCGTTTTTCCCGTGCCTCGCGGCTGGCTTCTTCCTCACGCGCAAGCTGAAGCTTGTACTCTATGCGCCTGTTGCCACGCGGTTTAGAAAAAAAGGCGGGCTCCTGGGCCCGCCTCTTCACAGACTTAAGTCGTCAGATAATTCACGGCATCATCTTCTTGACTTCAGCGCTGTCAATTCTCTTGACATAGATCTCACCACGCGGAATTAGTCCAGCCTTCTTAGCCAAAGCGTAAACAACCGAGTCTAGCAGATCTTTATTGGCGAGTTTGAAACTCGTAACACCTGACACATTTGTATCGGGATCGCTGTACTGCAACGTCAGATAACGGACCTTGGTTTTGATAAGGCCGAGAGCGAACCCAATGGTGGGGATGTGCTGGGCGACGGTGGCCGCGGCGGGCCGTCGTTTCTGTGTATCGGAGAACGCCGAGTTTACTGCGTGATAGGGAATGAAAAGGACTTCCTTCTGCTTATTGTTCTTGAAAAGCAAACGCTTGTTTGTGTCGTCGAAGCTCAGCGTGCCTTCGATTGTTTTGTTATAGCCGAAGACGCCGCCTTCATACTTCGCCTTCATTGTTTGCGGAGCTGGGGCGGGTATGGCTTTAGAAGCGTCGGCTGGCGTCGGATCCATCGCGCGCGGGCGTTGGGCGCAAACAGCAGCAGCCATAGCAAACGTTAGAAGTAGGGTTGCAATCAATCTCATGAAAATCCTCCCGAATACGTAAAGCAAACTGTTAGTTTCCTTCGCCGTGCCACCAGAATTCTTTAAAGTGAGGTCCGCAAACTAACAGTTTGCGTTACCAGCTTACTTTGCGAATGGCCGAACGCGTTCAGCCGCCTCTTTGAAATCGGCATCAGCCGGCGCCAGGCTCAATCCTTTTTCATAAGCTGCCAGTGCTTTTGCGTATTGTTTACTTACTTCAAGAGCATAACCAAGTTCTCTATACACGTTGACGTCGTCGGGAGACTTCTGCGCCGCAGTCTGGAGAGCAGCGATCGCCTTGGGAAAATTCTTGGCTCGTGACTGGGCGATCCCCAGCAGGTAAAACGTTACGGGCTTAGCGTCAGGCGCAAGCGTTGCGCGCTCCAGGGCGGTCGCAGCTCGTAGGTATTGTTCCGACCCAATCAGCGCCTGGCCAAATAGCGTGATTGCCTCGGCATCGGTCCTGACCTTAATCAATCCTTCTCCGGCGCGAACGGCGCTTAGATAATCAGCTGCGGCCTTTGCGGTATCGGTACCCAAAGCCGCACGTCTGAGATAGGCAGAGGTCAACAAAGTCCACGCGGCGCCGAACCGCGTATCAATCACCGTTGCCCTGTTGAGGGCCGAAATCGCGCCGTCGAGATCATTTTTTCCCACTGCGATCTGTCCCAGATAAAACAGTGACAGAGAATCTTTCGGGTTGGCTTTTACGACTGCGTTCAAGGTTTTTTCGGCATCGACTAGTTTGCCGGTTTTATATTCGGCGAGGCCTCGATAGTAGAGCATCGCAGGATCCGCTGGAACGCCGGGACGCGTGGTAGCAGCCACCAGCAACGGCAACGCGCGGTCCAACTTTTCAGACAGCACCAGGGCCTGGGCCAAAGCGTCGGAGGTATTCACGTCTTCCTTCTTCGAAACCTCCTGCAGGTTCATCGCCTTCTCTAGATCTTCGATCGCCAGGTTGTACTGCTTGAGATTCAACTCTGCAAAGCCGGCTATCTTCCAGGCTTCTGCGTCATTCGGAAACTGCTCGGCAATGGCCTTAGCTTCCTTCGCAGCTTCAGCGTATTTTTTCTCCTGGAGGAGTTTATAAGCGGTCGAAGTGTCGCCCTTCCCAGCGGTGTTTACCACTGGCTTTACCGGTTGCACATCAATCAAAGGTCGATTCGAGTTATTACGAGCGGTGGGATTCGGCGTCGGTTCCGGCCGTAGCAGGGGTTCTTCCGCAGGCTTTGCGGGCTGCTGTCTGACACGGCGTGGGCGACTTGATTGAGCCGCAGCGACTCCGATCAGACCGAAAACAAGGGCTATGATGAAAATGGATGCTTTGATACGTAGGTTAATCATAGTGAATTCCCCAGGGGAGAGGGTTGGTTTAGGGTTAAAGGTACAGCAATAAGGCATGTTTTCGGATGCTGGGAAAAGAGATTTAGTTCGCCCCGGCCTCGATGTAGCCCAGCTTAATTGCCCAACGCCACATAAGGCAAATCAGGGGCACAGCCTCCCGTGCCCCTGATTTAGGTAGACAGACATTCCTGTCTGTCCAGGTATTCAAACTTTCACAAACGTTTTACGAACCATCCGCAGATTACATAGCGCGGCTGACGCTGCAAAGAACGACGAGAGAGACGATCCACGAACTCACACGAAAGGAACACTAACGTCTTTCGCCTCAGTTCGCGTCGTTTCGTGGATCGTACGTTCTGGATCCATCAACGGGCAGGGGCTTTGGACAAAAGTAAATAAACTGAGCCGCGCAGCGGTAATCAGAACCCGGAAGCAGTAGAATGGGCAGCAATGCCTCACCTTCCTATTTGTTGACGAGATGGCCGGTTACGACGAAGGTAGCACTTGCCGTTCCAGTGCTGGCACTGCCGCGATCAATCCGGAAGGAGGCGGACGCATCGGCATAAATTCGCACGCTCCGGACGAAGTAAAGGAAGAAGACGCACGTCTAACTGTTGCTTCAGGTCGAGCCTCCCTTGAGCCCAAACATGAGAACGTATACGCCAAATCAAACCAGTTACTTCCGGCGCAGCTTCAACGACGCAGTATACAGATTTCGATTCCGTTGACTGAAGGTGTATTTGACACGGTTGGGAAGGCTTTGCGGCTTCGCCACCATCCGTGCGGAAAGGCTCTGCCTTTCCGATTTGACACATTGATTTCGAGGCTGTGCCTCCGTTCGTTGGAGGCGCAGCCTCAGTGTGAAGTCAGCCCGCGGAAAGGCAGAGCCTTTCCGCACGGAGCGCGGCGAAGCCGCAAAGCCCGCCTTCAAATCTCGAGGAGTTCCAGAGTTCATCCTGCGACTTCGAGCATCGGACTTTGTCGGGACAACACGACTGTGCTCGCTCACGCGAACGGTACGGTTAAGTGTTTGAATCAGAAGTTCAGCTTTACGCCAAACTGAAACTGTCTTGGGTCAAACGACGCCGTCGGACGGCTGTAGTAGCGGCCGTTGCTGGCGCGTTGCTTGAAATCGTTAACAGCGGTAAAGAACGGCGCGGCGGCGGCTTCATTAAAACGGTTGAAGAGATTGAAGCCCTCAGCGATCAAGTCGAGGCGCGTAGTCTCGCCGAAACGAATCGAGCGCATTAGCCGCAGGTCCAAAGACATGTAGCCATGAGTGATTCCCATGTTGCGACCCAGCGACGCGTTGGTGTTGGGTGGCGGAATCACCAGTACCCCGTCATCTCTTACACTCGGACGTTCATTGGAGCCCTGCAGATCGAAGTTCTGGTCCACGCCGGTAAGAATGTTAAAGGGCCGGCCCGAAGACATCTCAAAGATTGGCGCGAGTGTAAAGTCGGCCATGAAACGCCGCACTCCGCTATCCGAGGTCCGCCATTTTGCCGGGGATGTAACCAGGCCGCTGAAAACGAACCGGTGCCGCTGATCGAAAAGCGAGTCGGCGCGATCGAGTCTCAGGTTGCGGCTGTCGAGCGGTTTCAGCAGTGTCTGCAAATCGGATGAATCGTCAATCGAATGTGCCCACGTGTAAGAAGCGAGAAACTGGAAGTTGCGCGAAAAGCGCTTCTTCAGATCCAGGTTCATACCGTGGTAAGTGGAGTTGCCGATCGACGACTGAGCGTTGACATCGCCAAAAGGCGAGATGACGCTGGTCGGAGTCGCCAGCGAGCCGGCCAATTGCGCGTCAAACAGCGCTTTCGGAATGCCGAAAGATTGGGTCAAAAAGTAGTTCGGTCCGCTGGGCCGGAAGAAGTTTGCTGCCGCAGGGGATACCACTCGACCTCGTGGTCCCTGTACGACAAATCCCGGAATGACAAGTACGAAGGTTTCGCCGGTAATCGGATTCACAAAAGTCGAACCCGGAGCGCCGGTGGTCGGAATTTGAGTGGGCAACACAGCTTCACCAAAACTGTTTGGCGCGCGATTAGCAAACCGACGGAAATTAGCTACCAACAGATCCTGCCTGACAACGTTAACGTCAATCGGCAACGGTAGGTGATGGGCACCCACGAACAGGTAGCTTGCCGATAAGGACATGTCTTTGGTGAGCTGGCGCTCTATCGTAAAGTTGCCTTGATTAGCATAGGCGTACTCGAAGTCCTTGCTCACCGGAAGCGTGAACGGAAGCAAGGTCCCGAAGCCAGGGAAGGTTTGGTCGTTAAAACGTTGCCGGCCAAATTGATAAACAGAGCTCGCTGCCGCACCCGGTGTGGTAAATCCCGGAGGGCACAAAGGATTCGCGGAAGCGGCCGTGCAGACTGTTCCCTGAAAGACTTGTACGGCGTTCAAGAGAGCAGTGGGTGTGGGACTACCTGAAATTAGGGTCCCCTGCTGTTGCTGTGCTGCGTCAGCGATGTCGGAGTTAAAGGCCGCGGCCAGGAGCGGGTGATCGTAGAAGATCCCGAAGGCGGCACGAATGACCGTCTTCCCGTTGTTGGCTGGATCCCAGGCAATTGCCAGTCGTGGCGCCCAGTTGTTCTTGTCGCGTGGGAATCCCTGCTGAACATTAAGGACGTTCTGCGCCGCCAGGATATCCGCTCCCGCAAGCGTGATTCCTGAAAGCGGATCTCTAAATGGTGTGGGGGCGATCTGGTCTGTTATTTCATAGTCGTAGCGGACCCCGTAGTTAAGCGTGACGTTAGGTCTAATCTTCCAGGAGTCTTGCGCGAAAAATGCGATCGGTTTATTTGCAATCTTACTCACAGGGTTTCCATAGCCCTGGATGAAGCTACCCGGAAAGCCCAGGCCATACTGCTGCACCGGTGTGAAATCCGGTGGTGCGCCTGCGCCGGGGAGGGTCGGAAACGCGGCCAGCGTGGTTGCAGATAGACCGCCGAAATTGAAGAGGCCGGCAAAATTCAACTCAAACACCGCCTCCGGGATCCGGATAAAAGCTATATCACCACCAAACTTGAACGAGTGATTACCCGAAATCACATTGAGGTTGTCAGTCCATTGATAACGAGTCTCGGTGCGAATCACTGGTGAAAACAGTTCGCGGCCAATGAAGGCTGTGTCGGAAATGTTGAAGGCAACAGAATCTCCGTTTTGCGACTTGAAGGTGGCGCGGCGCTCACCAAAATTGAACCTCAACTCATTAACCATGGTGCTGGACAGGGTGGAGGTCAAGCTGGCAACCGCGGAAAAGTCGCGTAGTTTTTGAATGCCCGTGCGCGAAAAATCATTCTGGCCCAGTGACTGGTTTTGCGATTCCACCTGAATTCCACTGATCTCGCTCGGGTTGTAACCGAAACGGAAATTCATCTGGTGACTATTGG
Organism: Acidobacteriota bacterium; assembly: GCA_038040525.1. Classification (GTDB taxonomy): domain Bacteria; phylum Acidobacteriota; class Blastocatellia; order Pyrinomonadales; family Pyrinomonadaceae; genus PSRF01. The sequence goes on from JBBPIC010000064.1 coordinate 18,505, forward strand.
TGATGCGATGATCGAGGCGGAATGAGTTGTAGGTAGTCCGGTCCTTGACGGGGAAGATCTTCAACAAGCTGTTCAGCGGTCTAAAGGCGTTCTCGGAAACAGGGACGGGAGCCCCAGTCAAAAAGAATCGTGGTCCAATTACCGTGCCCGCCGGTATCGCCCCGCCGACGCTGCGCAATGGATTTGTCCCCGTCAGGGCGGTGTTGCCGCCGCTTGATGCCAAAGCAGCATATTGGACCGCCGCCCCTGCGATGGCTGTGCCCTGTGCAATGTTTGCTGCGCCACCTGCGCCAAATAGCGCGGCTGCGGTGTTGAGCAGACCACCTACATAAGAAGCCTGCGCGGAGGTAATGTTATTGAAGGTTTGGCTAAACGGCAGAAACGGCGCGCCGATGGTGACGCTGCTGCCTAAACCCTGCGACACGTTGCTTGTGAAAAAGCCGGATTCGTCACGCCGGCGCTGTTCAAAGGCAAAGAAGAAGAAGGTGCGGTCGCGATCGAGAGGACCGCCCAGCGTGACCCCATATTGAGTTCGGCGAAAATCAGGCTTATCAATCGGAGCGAACGGATTGCGCGCCTGAAAACTCTTGTCTCTTAAGAAACCAAAAACGTTTCCGCGAAAATCGTTAGTGCCGCTCTTGGTGACGACATTGACTATACCGCCGGAAGAGCGTCCAAACTCCGGAGCAAATGAATTGGTGACAACCTGAAATTCCTGGACCGCTTCCTGACTGACCGTAGAGCGCGAAGCGTTAACTGAGTTGTCAGTGTTATCTGCGCCGTCAACCTGCACCAGGTTTGAGCGTCCGCGCTGGCCGCCAAAGTTTAAGCCTGTGGTCGGGGCTGGTCCGATTGGCCTGCCGCTATCACGACCTACCGTGGAAGTAGTGAGGGCAAAGGCCAGATAATTTCGTTCGTTGATCGGGAGATTGTCGATTCGTTGCTGATCTACGGTGGTGGCTACGGCCGTTCTCGATGTTTCCACGATTTCAGCCGTCGCGCCCGATACAGTCACTACCTCGCTCACCTGTCCCACTTCCAAAGCAACATCGAGATCTGCTCGCTGTCCGACTGTCAGCGTGACAGCAGGCAACACCGATTTTTTGAAGTTAGAGGCTTCGACCGTTACTTCGTAGTCACCCGGAGTGAGATTCGTTATTTGATAATATCCTTCTTCATTTGTCGTAGCATTTTTGGTAGTGTTCGTCGCTGGATGACGCGCGGTCACCGTAGCGTTTATCACGACCGCTCCCTGAGTGTCCTTAACGAAACCCTGCAGGTCGGCCGCGTTGGATTGCGACTGACCGTAAGCGACCCCAGACCCGAGTAGTCCACAAACTGTTATCACAACCAAAAACGCCGTCAGTCGGAGCGAATGCTTAAGCCACTGCGTAGGGAACGCAAACATAATTCAAATCTCCTTGGTTAAGTTAGGGACTCGGTAGGCGAGCTTACTATTAATTGAATAACAGGCGCGCTTCCTCAGTTGAATACGACAGAATTCCGATTGTCCACGGCAAATCCGAGGAGCGAGTCGGGCCGGAAGTAAATCACGACCTTTGAGAAGGGCGCCGGGGAGCACTCAAGATAAGAACGCGACGCCTTTTTACTCCAAAAGCTCCTACTCTGGCAAGCATTTAAATACCTGCATCAACGGCAGATGGAGGCGTCTCACCATCAGCCTGGAGGGCTGAGTGCCGGCGCTCTAACCGCGTCCCGTGCGCCGCGTAAAGCAAACTGTTAGTTTGCGATGCGGTGGAATTACATGTTGATTTCAGCGAACGGTCCGCAAACTAACAGTTTGCTTTACATTTAAGAATGGCGCGTGGCGCGTGCAAGTCTGCGCCGGAAATGAGAACTGGCGCCGCAAAGAACTATCGCTGCCTCGGCCAGACCCGGAACAAATGCCGCGCGGCGGAGGAAGCCCGCGATACGCAAACGCGAATCGAACCTTTTCGAGTACTCAGCTTCGTATTCAAGCGATAGCGAGGTTATAGATTGGCCCTTCCGAATTGACGCCAGGTGTCGGTTTATTATTTGAGCAACGACTTCGCCGCTTTCCAAAGCCATCAACATTCCGCTGCCCGTAAATGGATCTATGAACGACGCGGCATCGCCGATGGTCAACAAGCCCGGGGCCGGTGCAGGCATTCGGCGACCAAACCCGTCCAGCGACACACTCAACCACGGTGTGCAACTGCGTGCCTGGTCCAACGTTGCCGCAGCCCGGGAGTTTTTCATGACGATCTCTCGCATTACCAATTCCGGGTCAGAGTTGTGTGAGCGCACGTCGGCAGCCGATACGATGAAGCACAGGTTACTGAGACCTCCTTCAACGCTGCTCAGGCCGCCGTAACCTCGCGGATAGCAATAGATCTCGCAAGCGCCGTTGGCCGGGCGCGCATTTTCCAGATGCGCCTTGAAACCAACCAGCGAACGTCTTGTTTTCGTTACTCGATGGGTAATTGTCTGACCCAGGTAACGCGACAGGGCCCCAGCTCGACCGGTAGCATCAATCGTTATGGGCGCTTCATATTCATGAATCGTTTGGCCAGTCTTCGCTCTTAGACCATTCACTCGGCCCGGTTCCCTAATCAGGCCTGATGCGTGTGTTTCCTCAAGCACGGTGACGCCGGCGCTTCTGGCGCCTTCGAGAAGCTTATGGTCCATCTCCGACCGGCTTAAACCAATTGCGCTGGCTCCCGAATCAAACCATTCACTGGGCACTTCCACGTTCTGCCCTTTGCGAGCGTAGAAAACCGTCCGGGTAATTGAAACGCCACCCGCGGAAGACATCTGGTCCATTACACCCAGGCGTTGGAAATGCTCGATGCACTCCGGCGAGATAAATTCACCGCAGAGTTTTGGTCTGGGAAACTTCTTTGCCTCGATCAGCAGCACCCGTCCGCCCTTTTTTGAAATATGAATCGCGGCGCTGGTCCCCGCCGGACCTGCCCCTGCGATAATCACGTCAAACGCTCTTGAAGGGGCGTTTGAAGAAGGCTTTGATAGTGATGCCATGTTCATGGTAAAGCCGCCAGCACCAGTCGATAAGGAAAGTGACGGGTGATACTGACGTCCTTGAGCGCAGCGCGTTGGGCCAACCCGGCCAACTCGCCGGGAGTGAAGCTTCGCAAGATCGACAGAGCGCCGTCTTCCCTGATCAAACGATTGTGGAGAAACATTCGTGCTACGGTTGTAAAGAAGTAATAAGCTACCGGGTGCCTGTGCAGGTCAATTACAAAGATCCGGCGGCGCGCGACCCGGCTAAGCTCCTTCAGGATCGACACCACTTGATCGTTGTGGAAATGATGCGTGAAAAGAGAACAGATAGCATAGTCAAATTCGTCATCTGCGAACGGAAGCCGAAGCGCGTCAGCCCTGACCGCGTTAATCTCATTGAAGCCGGCGCTGAGTTCATTGAAGGCTCGTGACTCCTCGGCAATGGCAGAGGCCGACCGGGCGTTTAGTTCCACACCAGTAAGCCTGGCCTTTCGGTTTCTTTGCCTCGCCCATTCACCAACAAATCTTAGAAGCTCACCTGAACCCGCGCCGGCATCAACAACTGAAAAGCTCCTAAGCCCGCTCTCCTCAATCTCCTTCAATAGCGAACCACGTAAAGCGCTCACATCTCCCAGCCAGCGGTTGACTCGCTGCAGTTCAATGATGCAGCCCTCGTATTCTTCAGGTGTGTAATCACCCTTATCGAGGTGCTCGAGTTCAGAACTTCGGCGGCCAAACTGTTCGAACATAGGCTGAGTTTTATAGTAACGTCCTCAATGTGTCAGCAACAGTTGGGTTAGCGTTACGTAACGCAAACTGTTAGTTTGCGGGCCGGTGGCCAGATTGCCTTCCAAGGTTCTTATTAGTCGCCCGTCAGCAAACTAACAGTTTGCTTTACCCGCTATGCCGGTGGTACTTACAAGATTTCGATTATGAGCTGGAATTCAGGCCCTCGAGCCGAACTTTTTTTCAATCCCGCTAATGTCGGGGACGCCGCCGAACCCAACCACGTCGGCCGCTCAGCGTCCTTTGACTGCGGCGCCACGGTCAAAGTTTCTATTCAAGTCGACCAGTCTCAACGAATTTCCGATGCGAAATTTCGAGCGGCCGGCTGTAGCGTCTTAGTCGCCGCCGCCTCTCTCCTGACCGAAACAATCAAAGGCAAGACCACCGGCGAAGCCGCATCTTTGGCCCAATTAGCTGGCTTGGTAAATGAACAGATTGGCCCAATTGAGCCGCCACGAGAACATTGTGCCGCGCTGGCCTGCGAAGCTCTGATTTCTGCGATCAGCGAGTATAGCGATTCGATAAGAGACGAATGGACCGGTGACGAAGCGCTAATCTGCACCTGCTTCGGCGTTTCTGAAAGAGTGATTGAGCAGGAGATTCGCTTGCGTTCGCTGGCCACAATAGAAGATGTCACGCGCGCGTGCAATGCCGGCGCGGGCTGCCGCTCGTGCTATCCGTTGATTCAGGACATTCTGGACAGCAGGTAGGACAGACATTCCTGTCTGTGTCCCCTCAGGAAGAAGCCTGCGTTGGATCAAAAGGAAAGCAGACTTTCCATATATCATTTTCCATATATCACTTTCCATTTCTCATTCGCCATTGCCCGGCAAGGGCGTGAAGTTTAGAGTTCAAGCTTTAGCTTGCGTTGCGAAGCCACAGCAAAATCTTGCTTCGCGTTGATTCACCACAAGCCTCTTTGCAAAACGGAGACAGACAGGAATGTCTGTCCTACTGTGGAACCTTATAGATCGTAAGGTTGTCATAACGATGCTGTGTGTCCTCGAACACTTTCTGAAAATGCTGCTGATAGACCGGCTCGTTCAAACCTTTTATTAGCTGGTTATTCCGCACCCCATCGTCGATGCCAACGTAAGCAATTCTGTTTTGCTGCAGGAGGCGAACCAGCTCAGCCACGTCACGTTCTTCAAACAGGCGCCGGTAAATTTGTTCTCTAGCGGCGACATTGTACGCGGCAGTCCACGCAAACAAGGTGTAGCCCAAATAAACCCTGCGACCGGCAAAGAGGATGGGGTGGGTTAATACCGTTTGCGTCAGGAATACGTCGGTGGGTTGCGTGTGTTTCAAGACCCAATCCGTTAGCGGATCGTTCTCATAAGGAACAACTAAAACGGAGTCGTTACGAACGGGAAAGAGATTGATGGCCCCTTCAGCGATCGTGAGAACGGTCAGCAGTACCGCCAGAGCAACCCCTACGGTTCTTAGTCTTGCGATTCTCCAGAGCGCGTAAGCGGCGTATATGCCCGCAAAAACGCTCCAAACGTTCAGCAGCTTATGATTGTTGAAGACATCTGTGCTGAGCTGGAAAAGAAAAACTACGGGAAGCAAACTTGATATCGCAAGAAACATGCGCCGGTGAAAACCGGAGAGAAGAGCGAGCGAGACGAATACCAGTAGCCACTTGAATCCAAACGTCCATCCCAGGTATTTGACGAGAGTCGTCAACGTCGGGTTCTGCAAAGTGTAGCCCCAGTAAAATATTGATTGGTCTGGCGGTTTTACCGCTCCCCATCTCAACAGGAGCACTTGAGGAAGCCCAATAAGAGCCGCTGTGGCGATCAGGGTAAGCAGATAGGAGCGGCAAGGAAGCAGAAAGAGGAAGGCAACCAGGATAATCATTGCCGTGACGAAGATTGCACCGTTCCAGTAAGGCAAACAGCCGATCAAGACGCCGGAGAAAATATACGGCGCCAGCGTTTTGAACGTGCTTTGTTGAGCAGTGGTCTCTTGTGTCGGGGCGTCTCTTTGGAGTGCGGCGGCCTGGCGCCGCTTTGGTCCAACCTCTCCAGACTCCGAACTGGGAATAGACTCCGATGCGTTGGCATCGCGATCGCTCGCGTCCGGCCAAAGCCGCGCCGGGCCGCCGCACTCCAAAGAGACGCCCCGATATCGATCAACCAAAAAGGTCAACACCACGAACAGCAGGCCAAGCCCACTGATGAGGTGCCGCTGGTTGGCAAAGACATCAACCGTGAGCACACCCCAGTCTTCACCGCGAAAGGGGTAGCCTGAACTAATGAATTGCGTCCGCGTAACAATTGCATGGATGGCTTCGCGAAGACTGGGCTGCGAGCGCAGGAAAGGAATGTAAGAAAGCGACGTCGAGAAGAAGAAGAGAAATGCGGCAACGCGTCCGACGACTGCGGAGTCAAACAATCTCTCCGCAAACGCCATGATCAGAATAAGTAAAGCGAGCAGCGACAGGATGCTTAAGAGATTGACACTCCAGACCGGGTTGAGACCGAGGAACTCGAGGTTCGCGGCTTGAAACCAAAAAAGAAAGTGATAACGGATTATTTCGCCGGGAAAAAATGGATGCTCCGTGGGAAAGTTGTGTCCGAGCACGAAGCTTTGAGTAAGAGAGAGATTGGCGCCAAAGTCAGACCAGGCTTTGAAAGGAATTTGAAAGCTGCCGTCCTGGAAGCCCAGGGTCGTGAAGATTAGCCAGCAGCCGAAAAGAAAAAAGATGCCCAGGATGGTCCAATCCCAGATGGGCGAAGCCGGCGACCGCACTTGATAGGTGTCTGCAGCAAGTGGACGGGGCAGTTTGTAAACAAGGACAGCAATGACTGCCAGGAATACCAAATTACCCGCGATCAGTGGTTGCGAAATGCGAGTAAACGCCAGCGAGCCAAGGTAAGTAATGCAGGTACTAAGCAAAAGGCCGACGAGGAATGCGCTGGCGAGTCGGTGCTGGATTGAGATAAAGCGATAGAAGGACCGGCAAATCCGATCCCCGAAGTAAGTCATTGCTGCTAAGTAGAGGATGGCCAGCATCAGTTACGGTCGAAGAGTCTATTACAATGCCAAGCTAAAATAGAGAGATCTAATAGAACGGATTGCGACGAGGGCAGAGTATAACAAAGCGGGTAGCGATCGGATTTCAGCCTGAAGGGCTGGCAGATAGCAGCCGGCGGTCGGGGCGTAGCGCAGACCACCGGAAAGGTGCCGGCGTTTGTCCGCACCGCGGCGAGAGTCTGTCGGGAAAAATAAATAACTCTTCTCTGTGCATCCTTTGTGTTCTCTGTGCCTCTGTGGTGGCTGTTGGTTAAATCCACCCCACAGACACATAACGCGTAACGCTCCGACCACCGGCTACTATCTGGCAACCCTTCAGGTGAAGAAGCGTAACCAGCACCACATCGCTTTTCTATTTACCATTCACCATTTACCATTCACCCATAATGATCTACCTGGACAACAACGCCACCACGCGCGTCGCACCCGAAGTGTATGAAGCGATGCAGCCCTATTTAACTGAAGTCTACGGCAATCCTTCTTCCGCACATTCGCTGGGCCAACGCATGAAGGCGGCAGTCGAACAGGCCCGCGCACAGGTAGCGGACTTGCTCGGCGTGGCCGAACCGGGCGAAATCGTTTTCACATCGTGTGGCTCGGAATCAGACAACTGGGCCATCGGCGGCTTCCTGGAACAGAACCCGGACCGGCGTCACATCATTACTACCAGAGTAGAGCACGAAGCCGTGCGAAACCTGTGTGAACATCTTGCGCAAATCGGCTGCGATGTGACCTGGCTGGAAGTAAACGAAAGCGGCGAGCTCAACCTGGACGATCTGCGTCAAGCCCTGCGATCTGACACAGGTCTGGTTTCAGTGATGCTAGCGAACAATGAAACGGGCGTGTTGTTTCCCATCGACGAGATTGGAAAGATTGTCCGCAAACATTCAGACGCCGTCTTCCACGTGGACGGCGTGCAGGCGGTCGGTAAGATTCCAATCGATCTAAAAAACTCGGCGGTAGATTTGTTTGCCCTCTCCGGTCATAAGCTGCACGCTCCGCAGGGCATCGGGGCGCTATACATTCGCGACGGTGTGAAGTTGCCGCCGTTTATTATCGGCGGCAGTCAGGAACGCGGACGACGAGGCGGCACCTCCGCCGTTCCCAATATTGTGGGACTCGGCACGGCCTGCGAGTTGGCAACGCGTTTCGACACTCATGATCAGATCGCACGGCTGCGCAACAAGTTGGAAGACCGCGTCCTAAAAGAGATTCCTAATGCACGTCTCAACGGAACTGTCGATCGTTCGAAGCGTTTGCCTAACACTTCAAACATCTCTTTCGAATACGTGGAAGGCGAAAACATTCTGGTCCATCTGGACAAAGCGGGTGTCATGGTTTCCACCGGATCGGCATGTCATTCCACGACCAAACAGTCGTCGCCTACTCTGCGCGCGATGAATGTGCCGTATACGGCGGCACAGGGCTCTATCCGCTTTTCCCTGGGCCGTTACAACACGGAAGCAGAGATCGATCACACGCTCGAGGTTTTGCCCGGGATAATCGAGCAACTGGTTGAGATGTCACCCTACGACAAAGAGCTCAAGGCCCTATACGCCGGCCGCTCTTGAGATATACCGTCGCGACGAGCCCCTCCTTGGAGTGCGCCGGCCCGGCGGCGCTTTGGCCCCCGGCGGCCTGGCGCCGCTTCGCTGCGGAACAGGCAAGTAAAACTGGTTGAGACGGGCTTACGACCGGCCAAAGCGCCGACAAGGCGGCGCACTCCAAAGGAGACGCTCGTCGCGCCCCGTTGTAACTATGAACGCTTTAGGTCGTTCGCGTTTACTGTTAGAATTCGTTTCGGATGTAAACAAGGGTCTCCGCCATATCATTCTCCTCGTTTCCGGAGTTACTGATTTCGATGCCCAGCGAACAGTCAGCCGCTAGTCAAAAGCCTTCTGTAGCCGTGGCCAAAACCACGTCGTCGCGCAAGGTCCGACAGGACAGCGTCAGCTTGATGGAGACAGACGACTACGTTTGTATCGAACCCTCCACCCCCCTTTCCCAGGCAATTGAAGTGATGAAGCAGGATGAAGGTGGCTGCGCGATGGTCTGTGACAAGGACGACACACTGGTTGGCATTTTCACCGAACGCGATCTTTTGACTAAGATCATCGGCCAAAATGTGGAGCCTAATGCCCCGGTGAGCAATTGGATGTCACCAGTCGTAACCACCCTATCGCCCGACTCGACCATTGGCGACGCTGTGGCCGTGATGAATGACAAAGGTTATCGGAACATCCCGCTAGTTAAGCATGGAAAACTGGTTGGTTCGATTTCGGTCTTCGACGTTATCAGCTATCTGGCGGAAAGCTACCCGAAGACAACGATGAATTTACCACCCAATCCGGATCAGGTGATGGACAGGGAAGAAGGCGCGTAAATCGTAAATGGTAAATCGTAAATAGAAAAAGCGCGTAAATCGTAAATGGTAGGTTCTTTCGATTCACGTTCACGATTCACGATTCACGATTCACGATTCACGATTTACGATTCACGATTTACGATTCGAAAGGACGTCGCACATAACTTATGAGCACTGTTATCGATCCTCCGGTTGAACTCGCGGAAAAGAACCTCGAGGAAGTGGAAACTGTGACTATCCGTTTCGCTGGAGACTCCGGCGACGGAATGCAGTTAACCGGCACTCAATTCACTAACACGTCCGCCGTCGTCGGCAATGATATTTCGACCCTGCCTGACTTTCCGGCTGAGATTCGCGCCCCGGCTGGCAGTTTGCCCGGTGTCAGCGGCTTCCAGTTAAACTTCTCCAGCCAGGACATTAAGACGCCAGGGGATCAGCCAAATGTTTTAGTGGCCATGAACCCGGCGGCGCTGAAGGTCAACCTGGCCGACCTGGAAGAGGGTGGGACGCTCATTATTAATACCGACGGCTTTACGCCCGAGAATTTGAAGTATGCCAACTACACTTCAAATCCTCTCGAGGATGGAAGTCTCGCCGGTTATAGAGTGCACAAGCTTCCGGTCACCACGCTCAACATGAACGCGCTGAAAGGCAACGTTGCGCTTTCGCGCAAGGAGATTGATCGCTCCAAAAACTTTTTCGCCCTGGGAGTCCTCTACTGGCTCTACGACCGGCCGATGGAGAACACGCTCGCCTGGATCACCAGCAAGTTTGGCAAGAATCCCGAGCTCGCCAAAGCCAATGAGATCGCCCTGAGGACCGGATACAACTTCGCGGACACGACCGAAGTATTTACAACTCATTACACAATTAAGAAAGCGCAGATCGCTCCCGGCAAGTATCGAAAGATCACCGGCAACGAGGCGACTGCAATTGGTTTTGTAGCGGCTTCGCAGCTCTCGGGAAGACCGCTCTTTTATGGTTCGTATCCGATCACGCCGGCTTCTGACATTCTCCATGAGCTCGCGCGTCACAAGAGCTTTGGCGTAAAAACTTTTCAGGCGGAAGATGAGATTGCCGCAGTTTGCTCCGCGATCGGCGCCAGTTTCGCCGGCCAAATCGGGCTGACGGGAACTTCCGGTCCGGGTGTGGCGCTGAAACAGGAGGCCATCGGCCTGGCAGTGATGACGGAGTTGCCACTGGTAATAATCAACGTCCAGCGCGGTGGACCATCTACTGGATTGCCGACAAAGACAGAACAAGCCGACTTGTTCCAGGCCGTCTGGGGAAGGAACGGCGAATGTCCGGCAATCGTTGTCGCCCCATCCACGCCCGCGGACTGTTTTCAAATGGCAATTGAAGCTGTGCGGCTGGCATTCAAGTATATGAGCCCGGTCTTCTACTTGTCTGACGGCTACCTGGCAAATGGCGCTGAGCCCTGGGCCCTGCCGGAGATCGACGATCTGCCGAAGATCGATGTCACATTTGCCAACGACCCGGTGAACTTCATGCCTTATTCGCGTGATCCTGAAACGCTCGCGCGCCCCTACGCTATTCCCGGCACGCCGGGACTCGAGCATCGCATTGGCGGCATCGAGAAACAGCACATCACCGGTAACGTCAATTACGATCCTGAGAATCACCACCTGATGGTGAAACTGCGACAGGAGAAAATCGATCGGGCCGCGAACGATATACCGCTTATCGAAGTCTTCGGCGAAAAGACCGGCAAGGTCCTGGTGCTTGGTTGGGGCTCGACCTACGGCTCGATTAGCACGGCCGTCGAGAAACTACAGAGTGAGGGCAAGAGCGTCTCCGCCGCGCATCTGCGTTATTTGAATCCTTTCCCGAAGAACCTCGGCGAAGTGCTGTCCGGCTTTGAGACCGTGATTATTCCGGAGATGAACCTGGGCCAACTCTGCACCATGGTGCGCGCCAAATACCTGGTAGACGCAGTCGCTTTTTCAAAGGTTAAAGGACGTCCGTTCCAGATTCGCGAGATTGTGCGGAAGGTTGAAGAATACTTGTGAGGCCGGAGAGCGGTTTAATGGGGAGCGCCGGCCCTTGCGTCGTTGGTTAAGATGGCATCAACACGAGACGTTAGCGTTAACACTCAGTCCTTCGCAGATGTTTATGCGGAAGGGTTGCGCTACTTTATGGGAGAAGGAAAGCTCAACAAGACGCTGGTTCAACTTACCACCGATCTGAAGGGACATGGAATTGATTACATGGTAATCGGGGCGGTCGCTTTGCTGGCGCACGGCTATCAGCGCTTCACTTCGGACATCGATCTTGTGCTAACGCCCGATGGATTAGAAGCCTTTCATAGAGAGTTAGTCGGTCTAGGTTATGTTCCAGCATTTCCTGGCGCTAAAAAGAGACTCCGCTCTACAAGGGATGGGATCATTATTGAGGTAATGACAACGGGGGAATATCCGGGTGATGGAAAGCCAAAGCCGGTGAGTATCCCTGAACCGTCTAAGGCTTCAACTGACATTAATGGCATCCAGGTTGTAACGTTTGAAAAGCTAATCGAGTTGAAACTAGCCTCGGGGATAAGCGCTCCACACAGGCTCAAAGATTTGGCGGATGTGCAGGAATTGATAAAGATTCGTAAGTTACAGCCTGAGTTTACAGAACAACTCGATCCTTACGTGAGAGGAAAGTTTTTGGAGTTGTACGAAGCAGTCAGACAAAATCCGGAAGACTAAGAATGGCAGCAAGCATCTCAAACGTCGAAGGGTTCGATCCTGCAGAATGGGACATCAAGCGTGAAGGCCGCTTGTGGAGCCACGAAGAGTTCGAGAGGCGAATCTACCAAGCTCCTGAAAAGATCGAATATACCGGCGGAATTTTTACTTATGAGGACGAGCGGCTTACGGTGTTAGCGATGCTGCTTGAGAATTTGGGAATCGATAAGGCCGTTCAGCTTGGAAAACCGGAAGATTGGAAAGTAGCTATCGCAGAAATGGAAAACAAGGAGCATTCATGAGTACAAGTGGTAATGGTCATGGTGGAAACGGCAACGGCAACAAGCCAATAACTGAGGCCGTCTCGGCTGATAGCGAAGTCGGTTCCGCGGTGTCAGGCAAGATCGCGCCACCTCCGGGTGAGCTAAAGAAGGCTGACTTCATTTCCGATCAGGAAGTGCGCTGGTGTCCGGGTTGCGGCGACTACGCGATTCTTAACAACGTGCAGAAGGTGATGCCCGAGCTCGGCATCCCCCGTGAGAAGATCGTTTTTGTGTCCGGCATCGGCTGCTCCTCGCGCTTTCCTTACTACATGAACACCTATGGCTTCCACTCGATTCATGGACGCGCGCCGGCAGTGGCCACTGGAATCAAGTGTGCGAATCCGGAGTTGAGCGTCTGGGTAATCACCGGCGACGGCGACGCCCTTTCCATTGGCGGCAACCATTTCATGCACGCCATCCGGCGCAACCTCGACCTTAACTACATTCTGTTCAATAACCGGATCTATGGTCTGACAAAGGGTCAGTACAGTCCGACGTCTGAGTTTGGTAAGAAGACCAAATCGACGCCGGTGGGAACCATCGACTACCCAATCAATCCTCTTTCGCTGGCCATCGCCAGCGAATCAACCTTCGTAGCGCGTTCCATCGACATCGATGTGAAGCACCTCGGCACGGTGGTCCAGGCGGGAGCGAAACATAAGGGCATCTCGTTTATCGAGGTCTACCAGAACTGCAACATCTTCAACGACCACGCTTTCGATTCTTTTGCCGAGCGGAACGTGCGTATGGACCGTGTGCTCTATCTCGAGCACGGCAAGCCGATGATCTTTGGCAAGGACCGAAACAAAGGGATTCGCATGAATGGCGCGCACCCGGAAGTAGTCACCATCGGTGAGAATGGCATTACTGAAAACGACCTGCTGGTCCACGACATCTACCTGACTGATCCTTCTGTGGCATTTATGTTAGCCCGCATGGAACAGCCTGACTTCCCGCAGCCCGTCGGCATCTTCCGCGCGGTTGAACGGTTGACCTACGAAGACATGATGACCGATCAAATCAATGCGGCCATCGCCAAATCCGGCCCCGGCAGCCTGGAAAAACTAATCAACAGCGGCGACACCTGGGTCGTGGAGTAAGAGGGGGAAAGGGGGAAAGGGGGAAGGGGGAAGGGGGAAAAGGGTAAGGGGTAAGGGGTAAAGGAGGGTGTAATGGGGGTAATGAACCCTCTGCTTACCTTTCCCCTTTACCCCTTCCCCCTTCCCCTTTCCCCCTTCCCCCTTCCCCCTTTCCCCCTTCCCCTTTACCCCTTCCCCTTCCCCCTTCCCCTTTCCCCCTTCCCCTTTACCCCCTTCCCCTTTCCCCTCTACACTCACGGGCCATAGGTGACTCGTCTTTCATCATCAAAATGGACCACCGGTCCGGCCATTGTCTTATATCTCGCTGGCGCAAAACTCTTACTACACCTGCTCACCGCCAGTCGTTACGGCATCTTTCGAGACGAGCTTTACTACCTCGCGTGCGCTGAGCATCTCGATTGGGGGTACGTAGACCAGCCACCGCTGATCGCCTTAATTGCATTCCTGGTTCGCCGCGTCTTTGGTGAATCTCTTCTCGGCCTTCGCTTGCTGCCGGCAATCGCGGGTGCAGCTTTGGTCTGGCTAACTGGAAAAACAACTCGCGAGATGGGCGGCGGCCGTCTTGCGCAGGCCCTGGCCGCCCTCGCTGCCTTCGCAGTTCCGATCTATCTCGTTTTCCATCACTGGCTCACCATGAATGCGTTTGAGCCGCTCATCTGGATGGGTGCGGCGTGGTGCGTCATACGCGCGATCAACACCCGGGATGGGAAATACTGGCTATGGTTTGGAGTCATCATCGGCGTGGGACTCGAGACAAAGTATTCCATCGTTTTTTTCGTTTTCGGTATAGCAGTTGGATTGGTGCTCACGGAGCATCGCAGGTTTCTTAGGAGTAAGTGGATCTGGCTCGGCGCGCTTGCAGCCTTCTTAATTTTTCTTCCAAATCTGCTTTGGTTGGTGAAACACGACTTCCCGTTTCTCGAGTTGATGCGCAACATTCGTGAGAGCGGCCGCGACGTTGCGCGCGGTCCCATTGCCTTCATCGCCGATCAGGCGCTGATCATGAATCCGCTGCTTTTTCCAATCTGGGTCGGCGGTCTCGCCTGGGTATTCTTCGGCAAGGAGGGGCGCCGCTACCGCATCTTTGGTTGGGCCTATCTAGTGATGCTGATCACGTTCATCTTTATGAAGGGCAAAAATTATTACCTCGCGCCCGCCTACCCAATCCTTTTCGCCGCCGGCGCCATCGCCTTCGAACGGCTCACGGTCCAAAGTCCAAGGTCCAATGTCCAAAGTCCGCTGACTCCTGGGACACTGAACACCGGGACTCTGGCTCCTGGGACCGCGGGCGTCTCGCCCGCAGATCGTCCCGTCACCTCGACGCTCAACCAAGACACGACCTCACCAAAGTTAGAGGTAAGGAAGGGTGGCTCGCCCCCGCGCTCTTCGCTCCGTCTCCCTTTTCCCTCTTTTCTCCGAGCTCTATATGTCATCCTGATCATCCTTACAGCCGGAGCGCTCGCACCGTTTTCTCTCCCCATCCTCTCCCCTGAAACCTACATCCGCTATCAGTCCGCCCTGGCCTTCGAGCCGCCGAAAACAGAGCACCAGAACACCGGCCCTTTGCCGCAACACTTCGCCGACGAGTTTGGCTGGGAAGAGATGACGCGCGCCGTGGCCGAGGTCTATCACAAACTCCCGCCCGAAGATCGCGCGCAGACCGCAATCTTCGCCAACAGCTACGGCCAGGCCGGCGCAATAGATTTCTTTGGTCCAAAGTATGGTCTGCCCAAAGCTATCAGCAATCACCAGAGCTACTGGCTCTGGGGCCCGCGCAACTACACCGGTGCAATCGTGATCGTCCTTGGCAGCGACGGTGAAGGCGACCGCGAACATTTTCAAACCGTCGACGCTGCCGGCCGCACGTATCATCCCTACTCACGACGCGACGAACACTTCGACATCTTCCTCTGCCGCAACCTCAACCAACCCCTGAGCGCCCTCTGGCCCAGCATAAAGAGTTGGGATTAGTAGTAGGACAGACATTCCTGTCTGTCTATCTCCGGTAACCACGCCGTTCAGTAAACAATATTAGATGCCTTCCTACTTGCGAGCGTCAGACAGACAGGAATGTCTGTCCTACTAAAGCTTCATTTTCTTTCGTTTTGATGATAGAAAGACGATGCCAGAAACCAGTCTTCCCGTAATTCAATCAGTCCAGCGCTTACAAGGAGTATTAGAAATGAGAGTTGCTCTTCCTCTTCTCCATCGAACCTCGTCAAATCTAAACAAATTGGTTCGGGTTACCCTCTTAACAGTTTTCCTTGCGGTCTGCTCCGGCTCTGGAGTGGCGCAGCCTGCACCGCAGGCGCCGCAGGGCCCGTCGTTCGCAACGTTCACGATCAAGTCGGCCGTGCTTGGTGAGGATCGGCCGATTCTGGTGCGGACACCAGTTGGATATGAAGCGAGCAAGGTTGGTTATCCGGTTCTATATATGACCGACGGCAACGCGCATATGACTCACACGGCAGGCTCGGTTGAGTTTTTGGCGCGAAACGGACGGATGTCGGAAGCGATCGTTGTCGGAATACCCAACACGGATCGCATGCGAGATCTTAGTCCCACCCGGCCCAAAACCGCCGGCGCTACCGGAGCGCCTGATTTCCCTACCGCGGGCGGCGCGGACAACTTCCTCAAGTTCATCGAGACCGAATTGATTCCGGAGATCGGCAAGCGTTATCGCGTCACTCCATATCGTATCCTGGCGGGCCATTCGCTAGGCGGGCTGTTTGCGGTCCATGCGATGTTGACGAAGCCTGACCTGTTTCAGGCGTACATCGCAGCGAGTCCGGCCCTGGGTTGGGACAATCAGTTTGCCATCAAGCGCGCGGAAGACTTCTTCAAAAATCGAAAGGAATTCAATGCGACTTTCTTCATGACGATCGCCAACGAACCTGGTGAGCTTGAAGATGCCTTTCATCAAATGAAACAGATACTGACGAGGAACCAGGCGGCCGGATTCGAGTGGGAAGCGACAGAGATGCCGGACGAGGACCACGGCACGGTGGTTCTGCGTACTCATTACTTCGCGCTGCGCAAGATTTTTAACGGCTGGCAGATACCACGTGATCCGACCTCAGGTGCCTTCGCCGGGGGTCTGAAGGAAGCGGACGAGCATTACGCGAAGCTTTCAAAGAAATTTCATTACACGCTAACCGTGCCGGAACAAGTCGTCAACCAGATTGGTTATCAACACTTGTTTGCAGAGCAGATTGACCAGGCGATTGCCGTGTTAAAGACACAGGTCGAACGGTATCCTGAGTCAGCCAATCCCTACGACAGCCTCGGTGAAGCATACGAACGGGCCGGCAAACTCGACTTAGCAGTCCCGATGTATGAAAAGGCGGCAGCGATTGGCAAGCAGAATAACTTGCCCAACGCGGCACTGTTTCAAACGAACTACGAACGTGCCGCTGCGAAGTTGAAGGCCCAGAAGGAGGGCGCTGTCCCGGCGAAGGCGACACCGTAAATGGGTGCCGGGTGTTAGGTGCCGGGTGTCGGTAAGCGAGTTGATGTCCGACATACTTCAGGAACCTCTGATCAAGTCCGCTGTGGGTGATCCGTACCGCGAAGCGGTT
>JBBPIC010000065.1:0-34395 GCA_038040525.1 Acidobacteriota bacterium
GGCGGCTAAGCCGCGGAACCCGGACTCTTCTTTGACTTCTCGGGCAAGGCCGCTTGTACTCTATACGCCTGTAGTCAACGTCTCACTAACAGGTGTATAGAGTACAACCTTCAGGTTGCCTCTTCGCGACCACGCACACTAGTCGCTGAACGCTTCATCATTCCGTCCTAATACAGAATAGATCCTTGCTATAGAGTAGGACGGTTTATAGCGACTTCCAGGCGACTCGGTTAATTCGCGAAGAACTTTCTCTGCCTCTTTGTGGTTGCCGGCATCCGCGTAGGCATACCCAAGTATCGCGACGATTTCAGGGTTTCGTTCGGAAAGCACGACCGCTCTTTGAAGTTCCTCGATAGCTTCCGGGTACATTCTCTTTTGCATGTAAGCTTGCCCCAAATATGTGTGCGCCATAGCATAGTTTGGGTCGAGTTCGAGCGCCTTTCGGCAATGAATCAACGTTTGGAGTCCACTCTTGCGCGTCTACGACAAACTGAAGGCAGCTCTGATCAAGATCACAGTCAGTAGTGACCAGAAAGCAGTGGGCTCGGCATACTTTTATGTTTCGTGTCGTTTCGTGTGACCTCGTGGATCGTCCTTTCCGTCAAATAGCACACGATCCACGAAAACACACGAAACGACCCGAAACACAACTTCGTTTTCTGCCTTCCTCTCTGCCCACTGCCTACGACTCATTTGCACTTGGCGAATGATTTCCGGTTTATTTCCCTTTTTCTTCCAGACTTGAGCTTAGGTTTTCGAGTAATTTCCGCGCGCTCGTAAAACCTGCAGGAGGGAGATGGCGAATCCTACCACCACCCGTGACCACAATAAAGAGAAGAAGAGTTGAGATCACGATTTTCGAACAGGAGCGCGTCGTCCGGCGCTCAGTTACCGCTCGTTGTCAGATCTGTAACCTTAACAGCGAGATGGTAACGCCGGAGGAGGCTGGAGACCTGGCACAAGTGCAGGTTCAAAGCATCTACCAGTGGCTGGAGCAGGGCAAGGTCCATGGCATGAAAACGCCATACGAAGAGTATCGCGTCTGCAGAAACTCGCTGCCCTCCGAATCTTGCCCACCGTAACGAGATTATTAAGTCGTCGCTTTCTTTTGTGTTGTCTTTTGATCAGGCTGTGACTGGGCGCGCAATTTTTCCTGTCCTGGCCGTCTGCTGAAGGAGTTTTGCCATGTTCTTGAATCTGTTCTTTAAGAAGATCGTAACACTCACCACTCTCTGGCCAGGCTGCTGCCTATACAATTCAAAGAGAACGGTCGTGACAATCGTTGTCGCTGTAATTCTTGAAGCGCGGCTGGTATCATTTCGCAGCAGCACGCCAAGACCGAGTCCTGAACACTCTCGCGTCAACGACAAACTGAAGTGTGTCGGACTAACAGGCGTAGAGAGTACAACCTTCAGGTTGCGTCTTCGCTACCCTGCAAGCTATCGACTTCAGGGGAGCTTCCTCCCCCACCGCAAGCTAAAGCCTGTACTCTAAACGCCTCTTACCGGACCGTGACTTACAGCTTCAGAAATCTCTCTGAATACCCTCGCCGCTGTGGACCGTAGGAACAGTTTGAACCTACATGTTTGACCAGCCCGTCTCATTGCAGGTCTTCACATTTCACGTCAGTTGAACTAATCTGTTGAGACAATCTCGGTAAAGGCGGTTTCTCCCCCTTGAAAGCTCTTGACGGTTGGCCCTCAACAGCACTCACTCTTCACACATATTCACGTCTCATACTTGTTTGCCTCTTCTCTTCCATCTGTGCCGGTTTGATATTCGCCAACCAGCCAACACAGCTTTTATCAACAGAATCGAAGCCCGCTCCGTCAATACTTATCCGATCATCCAGATACTACCGAGGGCAAGTCGGACTACTCGAGCATCCCTCCGACGCCGCAATTAGAACAAAGGAGCCAAGCGGTTCTGCTCGAAAACCGTCAGTAGCTGTCGGCCAAGCCCGCGTCAAAGAGCAGGTCCACACGGATGTATTGCCACTCGGTCTGGGCCAGTCCGTGCAGCGGGAACTGGGCCAAAATCAAGCACATTCTTACAGCGTGGTGCTCGCCGCTGGTCAATACCTTCACGTCGTGGTCGTTCAGAGAGGCATCGATCTGGTGGTCACGCTTTCTGGCCCGGACGGCAAGCAACTTACAGAGGTCGACAGCCTGAACCGAACGCAAGGATCAGAATCGATTTCGATGATTGCTGAAACTACCGGAGACCATCGGTTGAATGTGCGCTCACTGGAAAAGACCGCCGCCGGTCGCTACGAAGTAAAGATTGAAGAGCTGCGAACGGCAACGGCGAAGGATGAGAATCGCGTTGCGGCGGAAACCGCTTCCCGGCAAGGGGCAGTATTGCGTAGGCAAGGAACAGTTGAATCCTTGAAGGGGGCGCTTGAGAAGTTCAGAGAATCTCTGTTGCTGAGCCGCGGTTTAGAAGACCGCCGTGTTGAGGGCACGGTACTCAATAACATCGGCGAACTCTACGATGGCTGGGGAGAGAAGCGGAAGGCGCTGGACTACTTCGCGCAATCCCTATCGCTCCACCGTGCCCTTGGTGACCGACACAGAGAGGGCGGCGCGGCCGTACGCATCAGCGAGCTATACAAGGATCTCGGAGAAATGCAGAAAGCCCGCGACTACCTGGAAATGGCGCTACAACTTACCCGCGCCGCAAGTGATCCTGGTGGCGAAGCGGCCGTGCTCACCGCCTTCGGTAATCGGTACACCTCGCTGGGCGAAAGTAAGAAGGCGCTGGATTATTACAGTCGGGCGCTCACGCTTTGGCGCGCAGTTGGTGACGGTGGTGGCGAAGCCAGGACCCTAGGCGGGATGGCGAAAGCTAGTATATTTGGGCGCCAACCGCGAAGGGCGCTGGGCTACTACGAGCAGGCATTGTGGCTACAGCGAGCCCTCGGTGATCGCAGAGGTGAAGCTCACACGCTCCACGGTATCTCCTGGACTTACTACACACTCGGCAGCAAACAGAAGGCGCTTGATTACAACCGTCAGGCTCTGTCGCTCATGCAGGCGGTCGGAGATCGCGGGGGGGAAGCCGCAATATTCACGAACATCGGTTGGATCAGTGAATTATCAGGAGAGGCACAGCAAGCCCTCGACTACTACAAGCAGGCGTTGCCGATCATGGAAGCAACCGGCGATTGGGATGGAGAAGCCAACACACTATTCCGCTTAGCGAACGTGGAGCGCGATCGCGATCAGCTCTCAAAAGCCCGCGCTTATATCGAGTCGGCGCTCGCCGTTACAGAGTCTCTGCGGACCAAAGTTGCCAACCGGGAATCGCGCGCCTCTTACGCAGCTACCGTTCAGAGGTATCACGAGTTCTACATTGATCTACTCTTCCGCCTGCATCAGCGCAGTCCGTCAGCAGGCTATGACGCGACGGCGCTTCAAGCCAGCGAGGCGGCTCGCGCCCGCGGATTGCTCGAGTTGTTGACTGAAGCTGACGTTGACATTAGGCAACGCGTTGACCCTACCTTACTTGCACAGGAGCGAGATCTCCGAGGGCTTATAACAGCCAGGACTGATAGGAGAATTCGCATCCTCAACAGCAGGCATACTGAGCAGCAAGTAGTAGAAGCAACGAAGGAACTTGAAGAGCTTGTGTCAGCCTATCAGGAGGTTGAAGCAAAGATAAGAGTTGCGAATCCGCGTTATGCCGCGTTGACGCAGCCGCGCACGCTCACGGTGCCGCAGATTCAACAACTGCTTGACGATGACACAGTCCTGTTGGAGTACGCGCTGGGCGATATTCGGAGTTATTTGTGGGCGGTCACTTCGAACGCAATGCAAAGCTTCACCCTGGAGAGCCGTTCCGTGA
The DNA here is from genome assembly GCA_038040525.1 of Acidobacteriota bacterium. GTDB lineage: Bacteria > Acidobacteriota > Blastocatellia > Pyrinomonadales > Pyrinomonadaceae > PSRF01. The sequence continues at coordinate 3,847 of JBBPIC010000065.1, forward strand.
TTGAGGCTGCAGCTGGGCGCGTTCATCGTTTATTGACCGCTCGAACGAAGATGGTTCCTCAAGAGGGAGGCGTGAAGAGAGAAGCGCGCATTGCAAAGGCGGAAGTCGAATACTATCTGGCAGCGTCGGAGCTAAGTCGCCTGGTGCTGGCGCCGATTGCGTCACAGTTAGGTAAAAAGAGATTAGTCATAGTAAGCGAGGGGGTGCTGCAATACATTCCCTTCGCCGCTTTGCCGAGACCGGCGGGCAACGGGCAGGGAGCACCAGCCAATACGATAACCAGGAAAAACGGAAGTCTGATACGCGAAAACTACAAGCCGCTTATTATGGAGCACGAGATTGTCTATCTGCCTTCCGCGTCAACCCTGGCCTCATTGCGACGCGAGCTGGAAAGACGAAATCCACCGGCGAAGACTGTTGCCGTTTTTGCCGATCCTGTGTTCGAAGCTACTGACATTCGGGTTGTTCACAAATCACCTGTCACAGCGGAGCCATCGAAACAGCACAACACAAAACCGGTATTGATGAGCGTTCGTGCTGAGAATGCTGGAAGGACGTTGGATGACGAAGGAAGCCTGAGAATCATAGGAAATCATCTGCTGAGAACCCGCCTTATTGAGTCAGAACCGCAACACCCGTTGGGGCGACTATCTTATTCGCGCCGAGAGGCTCTGACTATAGCGTCGCTCGTGCCCGAAGCGGAGCGAAGGATCGTGCTCGATTTCGACGTTAACTACAAGACGGTTACCAGCGCAGAACTTGGTGAATATCGCTTTTTGCATTTCGCGACGCATGCCTGGCTTGACGCGGAGCAACCAGAGCTCTCCGGTATTCTGCTGTCGTTGGTAGATAAGGAAGGTCGTCCGCAAGAGAAGGGCATACTTAGGCTCGGAGATGTGTATAGCCTCAACCTGCCGGTTGAGCTGGTTACATTGAGCGCGTGTGAGACGGCGTTAGGGAAGTCAATCAAAGGCGAAGGGCTTGTCGGATTGACGCGCGGATTCATGTACGCTGGTGCGCCGCGCGTTTTGGCGAGCCTGTGGAAAGTTGACGATGCAGCAACCGCAGACTTGATGAAAATTTTTTACGAAGGCATGCTCGGCCCGCAAAAACTCCACCCCGCAGCCGCACTGCGCAGAGCCCAAATACAAATGTGGCAGCAGAACCAGGCAAGCCCATTCTATTGGGCAGGGTTCGTCCTACAGGGTGAGTGGCGTTGAGGCGACAGTAGGAAAAACAACACACATGTTGGACAGTGATCCCCCGACCGCTGGCGAACAGCTGCTCAATTTCTTTGACACCGACCCGGTGATCGCAGCCGAGAAACTGCTTCGCTGTAGAGAGAAGCTGATCCGACGATTCAGTGTGGAACGTTGTGATGACGCGGAAGATCTCGCCAATGAAACCCTTCGCAGAGTTCTCGACGCACTAAATAAAGATCCGCAACGCCTCACAACCCAAATTGAGGCTTTCATCTCAGGCTTCGCCACTAACATTGTGTACGAAAGCCGGCGTAGTCCAAGTCATAAAGAAGACCCACTTGCAGAGATCTCACCTGCCAACGAACCAAGAACAAATCCCTTGGACGACCTGCTGATTGCCTTCTCGGAGCAGGAGGCTTTGCGCCGGTGTTTTAATGAGTGTCTAAATGAATTGGAGTCTTCCGAGCGAGACATGCTTATACGTTATTACACCAGTCAACTCGGCGAGAAACTAAAGCGAGTACGCAAACTCATGGCGTTGTCTATGGGCCTGACCGGTTCGCAACTGCGCAAGCTTACCTTCAAGCTTCGTTCCCGATTGGAAATCTGCATAAAGAATTGCCTGCCCTCGCGGAACAAAACCGCGGATCCAGCATAGATAACTGTAGGCCCGAGATCTGATCTCCAACTGAAGTACCAGAATACCAACCAGCAGGTTGTTCGTTTCTGAGATTCGAACGCTGCGAATTGATTACTACGCTTTGGGCCATCGGGTCGAACAAATCCTGGCCCGGATGCCGGAGCTGGCTCTTTGTAACCGGCACACAACTTTCTGCTCAAGATGAGTATGCAACATAGGGACGTCATCACATTACGCCGGTACTTGCTGGGAGAATTATCGGACAGCGAACGGTCGCGGCTGGCTCAACGATATTTTATTGACGAGGAGTTCTTTGATCGATTGCTCGACCTTGAGAACGAGCTTCTTGACGAATATGTTTCCGGCCAGTTGTCGGCTGACGAGAGAAAAGCGTTCGGTGATTACCTGGTTGGTCTCCCGGGAGTCGCAAGCAAACTAGCGACGGCCTTCGTGCTGAGGGAAGCGGCCAGGCAAGAACAGAATGTTTCTCCCGCGAGTTCGGGTGAGGTTGTTCCCGTTTCGGCTTTGACCGGCGGGATGCTCCGAGAGTGGTTCTTTGGCGGACAGGTTCTGCGATACGCGTCCGCGGCAGTCGTTCTCGTGCTCCTTGCCGGCACTGCTTACCTCATCGTCACGCAAAGGCAGTTGCGGCGCAATCTTCCACAGCAGCGCGCCGAACGCATACAGACCGAACGCGAGAAAGAGATCCTGTCACCAGACACGGAGGCCGCCAAACAGCAGCAAGCGGCCGAGCTCGACCGTCTCCGACAGCAGGAGTTGAAACTGTCGCAGGAGCGGAAACCGAACGCGCAAAAACTTCCAGCGCGAGGCAAAAACGCTGGCCGAGTCGTGGCGTCGCTGATTCTAACTCCATCCCTGCGCTCCGGCGGCACACCTGAAGTGCTGATGCTCGCGCCGACCGTCAAAACCGTTGAGCTGATCATACCCAACGTTAATCGTGAACAGATTTCCAGCTACCGAGCCGTACTTCAGACCATTGAAGGTCGAGTGGTCCTGACAAAGGAAGGTCTTCATCCCCAGCGGTCACGCGGAAGCGTCACTCTGAGTTTCCCAGCCGCCCGACTGACCGGCGACAGCTTCAAGCTAACGTTACAGGGAAGGGCAGCAGACGGCCTCGAGATTGCTCAGGACCACTACTTCAATGTCGTAAGGAAGTAATCCGGTTAGAAGTGCTTGAAACTCCAGCGTCCTCGCGCTGAATCTGCGGTGGATTATGAACCTAAGAACCCCCAGCCGGTCTGGCGACCATCATCTTAGGTTGGCGCTTGTCTTACTCATCGCCGCAAGCGCCCTGCTCGTCGCATTCTCTTCGCCGATAAGGCAGGCGTTAGCTCAACAGGACCAGGTGACCGACGCGCGCGAGATGAGCGTCACAGCACTGAACCAGATTAGGTCTCTCATCAGCGAAAAACTCTCACGCACGCCAACACAACGCAAGATCGATTCACAGATTTTAGCTACGATCCGACTGCGACAGGGCAAGAGCGTCGCCCCAGGCGTGGACAAGCTTAAAACAGATGTCGAGGTTACGACGGACGAGCGCACAAAGGTTGACATTCGCGCGCACGTAACACTGACCTTACAGCAGGAGATAGTGGCAGCCGGCGGAGAGATCATCGCTGCCGTGCCGCGCTTCGATGCGATTCGCGCGCTCATTCCTTTAGACCAGATCGAGGCGCTTGCGGCCTTGCCAGACGTCCGATTCATCGGTCGCGCGGTAAAGGCGCAAACCAGAGTGTCGCGAAGCAAAGAAGCGTCACGGACCCCAAGTCCGCTTACAATCGACGGCTATTCCGGATCGTCGTTCGAAGAGAGAGCGCAGCGGCTGCGCTGGCGGTTGCCGAACTTACTTTCCAATTTTTCATCTCTTCACAAGCGAAACAAGCGAACGCCTGCTTCCGGGTTGGTCGCGGGCTCTGTGGTGTCAGAGGGTGATAAGACGCATCGAGCGGCTGAGGCGCGGACTATGTTTGGCGTTGATGGCACAGGAGTAAAGATTGGCGTTCTTTCCGACAGCGTTGATTCACTTGCTGCCTCACAGGCCGCCGGCGAACTGGGCGCGGTTACCGTACTGCCTGGACAAAGCGGGGTGGGAACCTGTGGTGACTTTCCCTGTAGCGGGGAAGGGACGGCCATGCTCGAGATCATCCATGATCTTGCTCCCGGGGCGCAACTCTATTTCGCCACCGCCACCATTAGTGAGGCAAGCTTTGCGGAAAATGTCCTTGACCTTAGGGCGGCCGGCTGCGACATCATCGTTGACGACATTGCTTACCTCGATGAATCGCCTTTTCAGGATGGAATCGTAGCGCAGGCTGTTAACGCGGTAACCGCGGACGGTGCGCTGTATTTCTCCGCCGCAGGGAACGGTGGAAACCTGACGGATGGCACCTCGAGCGTTTGGGAGGGTGACTTTGCAAACGGGGGTCAGATCACAGTTGGCGGGCAGCAGGTGACTGTGCATAGCTTTGGCAGCGGTATTTACAATTCCTTGATCAATGGCGGGGGAAACGCTACGGGCTTGCTGCTCTTTTGGTCTGATCCACTCGGCCTTTCGGCAAACGATTACGATCTCTATATTCTGGATTCAACCGGCACCGTGGTCCACAGCAAGTCGGATAATTTTCAAACGGGCAGCCAGGATCCCTTTGAGTTGGTTGGGCCACTTTTCCAGGGCCAAAAGATCGTCATCGTACGGACGCAGGGCGCCTCGCGGTTTCTGCATCTGGGAGCGTTTGCCTTTGAAGCTACGACTCCGATTCTGAGCGCCAGTACGTCAGGAGAGGAATTTGGACACGCCACGGCCACCAATTGCATCGGGGTGGCTGCCGTGCCCGCTGCGTCGCCGTTCCCCAGCCCGATTGGTACAGGCCCGAATCCGACTGGGCCTTTTCCTAATGCCTTCACTGCCGCGAATCATATCGAGCGGTTCAGCTCCGATGGACCACGCCGCGTCTTCTACAATCCGGATGGCACCGCCATAACGCCAGGTAATTTCTTAGCGACGGGCGGCCTGCTGCGTCAGAAACCAGATATCGCTGCGGCCGATGGCGTCAGCACGACATTTCCTTCGAACTCCGGATTGAACCCATTCTTCGGCACGTCGGCGGCCGCGCCGCACGCGGCCGCAATCGCCGCGTTATTAAAATCCTTCGTGCCTTCCATGACGGCCGCGGAAATACGGTCCGTTTTGAAGTCTACGGCGATCGATATCGAAAGCCCTGGGGTTGATCGAGATTCAGGCTCAGGAATAGTTATGGCGCTGCCCGCGCTGCAATCCGTCGCGACTGGAGTCAATCTCTCGACTACGACCGGAGCGCAGACGGTTACTCAGGGACAGAACGCCGTCTACTCAATCGCCATCAATCGCAGAAACTTTGCGGGGGCTGTCAACCTATCCATCAGCGGTCTGCCTACAGGCGCGAGCGCTTCATTTAATCCAGCGTCGACGACAGGCGATAGTTCAATCTTGACGATCACCTCCAATTCCGCCACAGCCGTTGGAACCTTTGCGCCGGGTGTGACCGCGACGGCGTCCGGCGTAACGATCTTTCCGTTGAGCGTTGGTTTGACTGTCAATTCCTCATGCAATTATTCGATCTCACCGTCTGCACGAAACCTCGATTCAAGTGGCGGCGGCGCAAGCGTCACTGTTTCCGCCGTCGGCGGCTGCGCCTGGACCGCAACGGCCACTGAATCATGGATAACGATCAATTCAGGTAGTCCGGGGACTGGCGGCGGGACCGTCAACTACTCTGTAGCGGCGAACTCCGGCGGCGCGCGCACTGGCCGCATCCTGATAGCAGACCAGATGTTCGTCATTACTCAATCAGGAAATAATCCCGCCCCAGGCAACTGGATCCCTACCAGCAAAATGCGCGTCGCGCGGTATGGCTATTCGATCACTTTGCTGCAAAACGGAAAGGTGTTGGTCGCGGGGGGTGTGGCTCAGAATACGTCCACCAAGCTAGCATCTGCTGAGTTGTACGATCCCTCTACGGGCACGTGGAGCGATACCGGCAGTATAAATACTGCTCGATACTTTCATGAGGCAGTTCGTCTCCAGAATGGCAAAGTATTAGTGATCGGGGGAAGAGATAGTTCAGGAGCAAATCTGCAGACAGCGGAGCTCTACGATCCGCTAGTTGGAACGTGGGCCAATACGGGATCCATGGCGATGATTCATGAAGCTTGCTCGGCGACCCTTCTCCCTAGTGGAAAGGTCCTGATTGCAGGTGGTTATGATCAGAACAGCGTTGTCCTGGCAAAAGCAGAACTCTACGACCCACTGACTGGAACGTTCAACGCAACAGGCGACATGACATTCGCGAGCAATTCTCATGTTGCAATACTGATGCAAAACGGCAAGGTCTTAACCGTTGGAGGATATAGCGCGACATTTCGTGTGACAAACTCTGCACAGTTGTACGATCCGACTTTGGGTACCTGGTCAACAACGAACGGCATGAATAACGCAAGGCTGTTTCACTCCGCCACTCTGCTAGCCAACGGAAAGGTACTCGTTGCGGGAGGCGAATATAACAGTGGCAGAATCCAGTCGACCGTCGAGATCTACGATCCCGGCGCTGGCACCTGGAGCCCGGCATCGCCAATGCTCGACGAAATAGAATTGTTCACGATGACACTGTTACCGGATGGCAAGGTGTTGGTTACGGGCGGGAACGGCGACTTTAACAACACGTCAAGTGCGGAGATCTTTGACCCTGCGACAGGAAGATGGCGCTTTACGGCCAACATGAGTTTCGGTCGTCGGTCGGGTCATTCGGCTGTTCTGCTTCAAAATGGGAGTGTGTTGGTTGTAGGCGGACCGAATGATTCATCACCCGAGATCTTCAATCCTGGCTTCACCGGTAACTGGTCGCTCACCGGCAGCATGATTGCCGCGCGATGGGATCACACGGCGACGCTGCTCAACAATGGAAAGGTCCTGGTCGTCGGCGGTAACGGACCGAACGGCCCGTTGACCAGCACCGAACTCTATGACCACACAACTGGACTTTGGACGAAGACTGGAAGCCTTGTGACCCAACGCAGAAATCACACCGCAACATTGTTGGAGAACGGCAAGGTGTTGGTGGCCGGAGGCAATAACGGACTTCTAACACTAAATAGCGCGGAGCTGTATGATCCGATGAGCGGTAATTGGACGCCCGCCGGCGGTATGCTGCTATCGCGCTCTTCACACACGGCCACCCTCTTATCCGATGGGAGAGTTCTCGTCACTGGCGGCAACAGTCCGACTTTACCAACCAACAGTGCGGAGCTTTATGATCCCGCGAGCGGAATCTGGACCAGCGCCGCGAACATGATCCTCCGGCGCTCGGCCCATACCGCGACGCTTCTTCCTTCGGGAATCGTTCTTGTTGTTGGGACGACCGACGAGAGCGTACCGAGGTCCGAGACCTTCAATCCGGCAACTGGCAAATGGACGGCTTTCGCGGGCAACTACCCTCGATCAGGCCACACAGCAACTCTTCTGTTCAATGGAACGGTTTTGATCTCGGGAGGAGTCGGTAACGGATCCTCGGAGCTCTTCACTCAAGGAGTTCTAGGTACGACTCAGTCTTCCATGGCGGCCTATCACTTCTACCATGCCGCTGCATTGCTGCCGAATGGAAGGGTACTAATTGCTGGTGGTGATGATGGCGGAGGCCCGGGAACCGCGGCCTCCGAAGTCTACAATCAGCAGTCTGGCGTCTGGCAGAGGACAACGGACCTAATAGCTGCCCGCGAGTTTCACACGGCCACTCTGCTACCCAATGGCAAAGTTCTTGTGGCCGGAGGTGTCGGCGGCGCTGGCGCATTGAGTTCAGTGGAACTCTACGACGTGTATCCTGGTTGTTCGTTTGCACTGAATCAAAGTAGTAAGAACATTGTCAACGGAGGCGAAAGTGGAACCGTGAACGTCATTGCCGGCGCAGGCTGCCTCTGGTCTGCCGTCAGCAACGCAAGCTTCATCACGATCACCTCAGGTGCGACCGGAACCGGGAATGGAACTGTGGGCTTTTCAGTTGCCGCAAGCAATCTGTCCAACCCACGCACCGGAACTATCACAATCGGTGATCAGACATTTACCATCACGCAAGCCGGAGGCGCTATCTGCACCTATTCAATTTCACCTGGCACTAGACCGATATCGAGTTTCGGCGGAGCGGGATCCTTCAGTGTCGCAACCGTAGCGAGCGATTGTGCCTGGACGGCGATCAATAACGCAGATTGGATCACTGTCACGCCACCCGCCAACTCCGCGGGAAATGGGACGGTTAACTACACAGCAAGCGTGAACAGCGGAGCTGCACGTTCAGGCACTATTACCCTGAGCGGACAGACGCACACCGTCAATCAAGACGCTGGTCCCTGTACTCTCATTCCGATCGGCGCCGGCAGCGTAACAAATGGAAGCCTGGCAACGACGGATTGTCGCTCTCCATTGCGAGGTAACTCAGCCTATGCCGATCGTTACTCTTTTAACGGTACTGCGGGCCAGCAGATCTCGATTCTCCTCACTGCCGCCTTTGACACTTATCTGTACCTTCTGAATCCTGACAATACAATCGCGGCTTCCGATGATGACGGTGGCGGCGGTAACAATTCACGCATTCCGGCCGGGAGCGGCTTGTTCACCCTTCCGGTAAGCGGCACATACGCAATTGAAACTACTTCATTCTCGGGTAATTCAACTGGCGCTTACAACTTGACCTTGACTGCCTCACCATCTCCCGGAAATGACCAGTTTGTGACTGCTCAAGCCATAAGCGGTCCTTCAGGCCTTGCCTACGGGAGCAATGTCGGGGCTACCAAGGAGCCGGGTGAGCCGAATCACGCCGGTAGCGTTGGTGGCAAATCCGTTTGGTATCGCTGGCAAGCGCCAAGTGATGGCAGCGTCAGGTTCAATACGTTCGGCAGCAGCTTCGATACTTTGCTGGCTGTATATAAAGGATCAAGTGTCAGTACGCTGACACAGATCGCCACCAACGACAACGACCCGGGCAGCGGATCCATCAGTCAAGTTACCTTTAGCGCAACCGCGGGTACGGTGTATCAGATCGCAATAGACGGCAATAACAGCGCGGCGGGGAAGATCACGCTCAACTGGACTCCCCCGCCTTCCAATGACGATTTCGGGAATGCTCAAGCTATAGCGGGAGGTACCGGAAGTGTTACAGGCAGCAGTGCGCTAGCTAGCAAGCAGCCGGGCGAGCCGAATCATGCCGATAACTCAGGGCGCAAATCGCTCTGGTACCGCTGGCAGGCGCCCGGTGACGGAAATGTGACGTTCACCACAAACGGCAGCAGCTTTGATACGCTGCTTGGCGTCTACACTGGTTCGAGTGTGACCGGCCTGACGTTCATCGTTAGTAACGACGACGAGCGACGCTCGTTTGGTATTCTTACAAGCAAGGTGGCCTTCAATGCCGTCTCGGGAGTGATCTATCAGATCGCCGTGGACGGCTTTAGCGGCGACTCTGGTAATGTCCTACTCACCTGGAGTTTACCCTCTGCCAATAACGATTTCGCTAACCCTCAAGTGATAACTGGAAGCTCGGGAAGCGTTAGAGGCAATAACCAGCTGGCTACCAAAGAGTCGGGTGAGCCGAATCATGCCGGGAATCCAGGAGGTAAGTCGTTATGGTTTCGTTGGCAGGCGCCGGGTAGCGGAAATGTGACGTTCACTACAAACGGCAGCAACTTTAATACGTTGCTTGGCGTCTACACCGGTTCCAGTGTGAGCAGCCTGACACTGATTGCCAGTAACAACGATGACCCCGGCGGCGTGAGTAGCAGCAACGGTACCAGCAAACTAGTCTTCAGCGCAGTGGCAGGAACGGTCTATCAGATCGCGGTCGACGGATCTTTCGGGGCCTTTGGCAATATTATTCTCAGTTGGGGTCCTACGCCGGCCAATGACAATTTTGCTAATGCTCAAGTGATAACTGGAAGCTCAGGAAGCGCGGCGGGCCACAATGTGCTGGCCACCAAAGAGTCGGGCGAGCCGGGTCATGCTGAGAATTCAGGCGGTAATTCGGTCTGGTACCGTTGGCAAGCGCCAGGTGACGGAAATGCGACGTTTGCCACAAACGGCAGTAACTTTGACACCCTGCTTGGAGTCTACAGTGGTTCAAGTGTGAACAACCTGACGCTGGTCGGCAATAACGATGACGACCCAGGTGATGTGCGTACCAGCAAGGTGGCCTTCGGCGCGGTCTCAGGAACGGTCTATCAGATCGCAGTGGATGGTTATAGCGCCGCCTCTGACAGTATCAATCTCAACTGGAGTCTTAGTGCCCCAACGCCCACGCCAACCGGTGTTCAATTGAATTTGAACGGCTACATAGTTGGTGAAGGTACTGGAACGGCGCAGATTACCGTCATTCGAACACCCACAACCGGCGTCGCCACGGTTGATTACGTAACCAGCGACAACGCTGGGTTGAATGAGTGCAATATTCTTAACGGCAGTGCTTCGTCACGATGCGACTATGCTACCAGCATTGGCACCGTGCGTTTCACAGCCGGGGAAGGTTCGAAGACTATTTTTGTGCCGATAGTGGATGATGCATATGCAGAAGGCAACGAGACACTCACCGTCGCCTTGAGCAACCCAACCGGCATCACACTTGGATCGATAACGACAGCCACCATCACGATTCACGACAATGAAATTGTCAACGGAGGTAATCCAATTGATGGCCCTGACTTCTTTATTCGGCAGAACTACATCGACTTCCTGGGTCGTGAACCGGATCCGGCAGGCTTAGCAGGCTGGCGAAATGTGCTGGTCAACTGCGGTATTACGATAGCGCCTCCATGTGATCGCATAGAAGTGTCGGCTGGGTTCTTCCGCAGTGAAGAGTTTCAGTCGCGTGGATACTTCATCTATCGCTTCTACTCGGCAGTGGGCCGGATACCGTTGTCGAATGAGTTCTTTCCTGATTTTGCGAAGGTGAGCGGGTTCCTGACTGCGGACCAGTTGGAAGCCAATAAGGTCGCCTACGTTAATGAATTCATGGCGCGAACAGAGTTTCAGACGAAGTACAGTTCAACCTTCAATAACCCGACGGCATACGTTGATGCACTATTGCTGACGGTGGGCTTGCCGAATCATTCGAGCAGGGCAGGATGGATCGCAGGACTGACGAACGGTTCACTGACCAGAGCGCAGGTGTTGAGACAGTTGGTAGAGAGCTCTGAGGTTTACAACAGGTACTACAACGAGGCGTTTGTGATCATGCAGTACTTTGGCTACCTCCGCCGCACTGCTGACGCGTCATATCTAGTCTGGATCCAGACGATGAACCAGAATGGCGGCGACTACCGGACCATGATCAACGGTTTCATGAACTCCGCTGAATACCGCCGCCGCTTTGGCCCTTAACTAGTGTTCAGGTACAGGTGTATAGAGTACAACCTTTAGGTTGCGTCTTCGCTACCGCACAAGCTTAAGCTTTAGCGTGCTTCCTCCCAACCCCGCAAGCTAAAGCTGGTACCCCATACGCCTGTAACAGGTGTTCAGAGTACGACCTTTAGGTTGCGTCTTCGCGACCTGCGGCTGTGGCCGCACACTGCGGTAAGGCTCTGCCTTACCGGAGGTAGCGGCCTTCGGCCCGACTCAATTGAGACTTTTAGGCCAGAAATTTCTTCTTGAGCTGAAATGGAGTGATTGGAATTTGCATATCTAGTGAAAGCAATCGAACTGGCTAAAGTTGTAGCCACGCGCTAGCGAGGGTTATTTGGAAAGCTCTCCAAATCAACGACACCCTGAAACGGAACCCGCCCCGGACCGTTTGCGGGATTTGCGCCGACTGCTTCCGTTGACGGTCGTAAATTTGTAGTGCTTCTGTTTTTGGCTATGGTATCATCCGCTCCGAAGATATCAGATCATCGCTCGCTGCCCACGGATCAATCGATCATATGCAGTAGAGCATGCACTAAAGCCGGGCATCCCAAACGGCAGTCAAGCCTCGACTACTGTAAACTGCGCGGCCAATTCCCAGCGCTAGAATATTGGACCAGCCTATCTGGCCCCGATTGCTCACAGCCATGTCGCATCCAAAGGGAAAATTCTCATGTCCCCCAAAAACTCTTCTCGAGGTTTTGCCAACCACTATGCAAACCTGCTCCGACAGATCCGGGTTAGAAGATTTCATCCTGGATGGCTTGTGCTTGTCCTGGTTCTGACCTTTGGCGCCACCCAATTTGTCTCACTGGTCGGCGCCTGGGCATCCAGAGGCAAACCTGCGGCCGAGAAACCCGCGCCGTCCCGCTTGAGCGAGAGCGTGAGCGTACGCGCAGCGGACCGTAACACTTCGGCTGTCAAGCTGCGCGATGGACGTGACGTGTTGACTTCCTATGTGGGAACAGCAAAGTTTCAGCAAGCCCTCACACAGAATCAGGCTGGATCGCTGTCACTCGCGACGGCTGATTTTGACGAGGATGGCGTGCCCGATCTAGTCAGAGGCTACGGCGACACAGTCGGCTTCATTACCATCGATCGCGGCAGCACAGACACGCTCTATCAGAATAAGAACAAAGCCGAGAGCCCGTTCCATTCACCCGCTCGTATCTTCGAGGTCGGAGTGCAACCGGATTTTATGGGAACCGGAGATTTTGACGCTGATGGCCACAACGATGTAGTCGTAGCGGCGCGGGGCGACCGCACACTCTATTTTCTCCAGGGAGATGGTCACGGGAACATTGGGCCGGCCAATCCGCTTCAACTCGACGGGCAGGTGACGGCTTTCGCTACCGGAGAAATCAACCGCCGCGATGGCTTGACGGACCTGGTGCTCGCGATAGACGGGACAAACGGACCGCAGCTGCTGGTTTTTGAAGGCCCGGAAGGAGCAATCAAGGCCGAGCCGGAAATCTTCACCTTACCGGCGCCAGCGAACCAGTTGGCACTGGGCCAACTGGACAATGAGTATCCCATCGATGTGGCGATTTCGGCTGGTCGTTTTCTACTCATCATTCACGGCCGGGACCGCAGGCTAACGCTTGATAGGGAACGGCAGGCCGAAGTCCGCAGAGCCGAGATCGAGAATCGTTCATTCCCAACAGCGATCGTTTCGATCGCGATCGGAGATTTCATTGGCAATCAACAATCCAGCCTTGCCGTGCTCACTGATGACGGAACGGTGCGGGTGCTCAGCCGGAACAAGGTTGTCGTTAGAGAATCCGCGATTCAAAGAGCTGCGACGGCAAATGGCGACAGGCTGATCATCAGCGAGGAGATGCTTAAAGAGTACGAAGAGGAGGCCCGGTCTCAAGCGAACGACAACAACAATGTGAAACCGACAAAAACGTTCGCTGATTGGCACAGCTACCAACTCTCTTCAGGCCAGTGGCCCCAGGCGACCAAACTTTCCGGCGTCCGTCTCTCAGGTTTGCCGGGTGACGACCTGCTCTTAGTCGACCCAGCCAATCGTCAACTGCACATCCTGACCGAGAGCCGCCGACAGAATAAAGCGCAAGCCATTGACGCGGGCTCAACGCAATTCAATCCAATGTCACTTGAGGTTGAGAGCGCCCCGGTTGCGGTGCTCCCGATGCTGTTGGATGGAGATGCTTTACAAGACCTTGTAATTCTTCGTGAAGGGCAGAGTGCCCCCGCGGTGGTCTTCACCGATCAGACTGAAGCCTCTCTCAGCTTTAGAAACCAATCGCCATCGAGCACGCAGGAGAAAAAAGCCGAACCCGAGACCGGCCCAGTTACGCCTCCGATGTCCCAGGATGATCGCCAGCGACCGAAAAGTGATCAGCGACTTGTCAGTCAGAAGCCCCGCGTCAAAAATGAAATTGCGCAACGACTCAACATCCAGCCGTCTTTCGGCTCGTGCCCATCAACTCCGATCGCCTATGGGCAAACGCTCGGCGGAACGGTGACCTCCAGCGATTGTCCCTATGAAGCCGGCTGGTACTTCGATGACTATTCATTCAGCGGCACTGCTGGTCAACAGATCTCTGCCGCGATGGCTTCAACGAGCTTTGACACTTTTTTGGTGCTCCTCGCCCCCGATGGCTCCCTCCTCGAGTATGACGACGATTCCGGGGGCGGAACTAACTCCTATATCCCGACTGAGGGTGGCTTCTACACTCTGCCCTCCAGCGGAACGTTTACCGTGCGCGCCGGCCCACTCTATTCGGGTTCCACAGGCAGTTATACCGTAGAGTTGAGGCTACAGAGTCCGGGCGTCTGTCCGGGCACCCTCGTCTCTCTAGGCCAAACTATTAACGCTTCATTGAGTTCGACCGACTGTATATTCAATGCTCCAGGACACGCCCGACTGAATTCTAACGCCGATATTTACAGATTCAACGCCACTGCAGGCCAGCGAATCGCCATCTCAATGAGTGCCAGTTGGGACACTTATCTGTATTTGATTTATCCCGACGGAACACAGATCACTGACGATGACGGTGGCGAAGGATTAAACGCCCGTATTCCGGAAATCAGTGGTTTTTTAACGCTGCCTACTACCGGCGTTTATAGTATCTGGGCGACTTCTTTTCATCCATTCACGGCCGGCGATTACACACTCGTACTTGGCGTCCCGCCACCGATAACGGCTGTGATCAATACCAACGACAGCGGCGACGGATCCCTGAGACAGGCAATCATCAATGCCAACACCACTTTGGCTCCGGAAACCATCACCTTCACCATCCCCGGCTCCGGCGTGAGGACAATCAATCTTCTTTCCGAACTGCCGACGATCACCTCGCCCACATTTATTAATGGCGGGAGCCAGCCGGGCTATTCAAACGTACCGATCATCGAACTTAACGGTGCAGGAGCAGGCGCGAATGCGGCGGGTCTGAAAATCACAGGCGGCGGCAGTCACGTGCGGGCTCTGGTAATTAATCGCTTCAGCGGGAGCGGCATCGTGCTCACGACCAACGGCAATAATCTCATTACTGGAAATTACATCGGAACCAATTCCAGTGGAACCAGCACTCTTGGCAATGGTCGGTTTGCCGTACAAGTTGATAATTCCCATGACAATACTATCGGCGGCACGACAGCCGCTGCACGCAATATCATTTCCGGGAGCACGACCTCGGGCATTCGGCTTTACCTGGCTGCAGGAACCTGGGTGCTTGGAAACTACATTGGCACTGACACCAGCGGCAACGTTGACCTGGGGAATGGCGGCAACGGCGTCTTCATCCATGTCGGCATAGATAACCTCGTCTTCGGCAACCTGATTTCCGGGAACAATTCTCCCGGTGTTGGTCTCTCTTACACCGGGCCCATCGGCAACCTCGTCCAAGGTAACTTTATCGGTACTAACGCTGCTGGCACTGCTGCGCTGCCAAATTCGCAGGGTGGGGTGATCATCGGCGGCTTTGGCAGCGGCGGAGATTGTCCTGGCTGCCCCTTGACAGCGACCGATAATACGGTCGGCGGAACGTCGCCTGCGCTACGCAATATCATCTCTGGTAATAACGGTAACGGCGTGGAGGTTATTAATGTCGGATCGCAGCACAATCAGGTGCAAGGCAACTACATCGGCACGAATGTGGCCGGCACCGCGGCAGTGAGGAACACGGCCAGCGGCGTTTTCATTACTCGCGCGCCAAACAATACGATTGGCGGCATAACTGCCGCGGCCGGTAACGTTATCTCCGGCAATGCGGGGCACGGGATCGGCGTAGGCATTCCGAAATTTGACCCGGTGTCCGGGCAGACAATTGACGGTGGAACCGGCGTCAGGATTCAGTCTAACTTGATTGGCACTGTGGCGAATGGGATTAGCGCTTTGGGCAATCTTCTGAGCGGCATCTACCTTGATGCGGCCACCACGGTCAACATTATCGAGGGGAATGTCATTGCTTTCAACGGAGGTAACGGCATAACCATTCCCGCGAATAGCGCCTTCGAGATCACCATCACGTTGAATAGGATTTTCGCGAACAGTGGGATGGCCATCGACCTGGGTAATCCCGGCGACACGCCTAACGATGACCTGGACATCGACGGCGGCGCGAACAAGCTACAAAACTATCCCGAATTGCAGACGGCCTTCAGATCGGCCCTTACCGTTGGCGGCAAGGGGGAGGAATCGCTGGTGTCGTCGTCTATCACCGTCAACTACCGGTTGCGCTCTTCGCGCAATTCCACATTCAAAGTCGAATTCTTTGCCAGCAACGGCAACTGCCTGAACAAGGAGTTTACCGAGAGGGGCGAGTTCATTGGCAGCGAGGTTGTGCCAACTGATCCCAATGGCACAATCAACAAAAGTATTACGCTGACTTTGCCCGCCACTATGGCTGCCCCGCAATGGGTGCTGGCATCGGCGACTGCCACCGATGTCCCTGCTGCAACCATCGGCGCCTCGCCCGGCAACACTTCGGAGTTTTCGAGCTGCATGGCTGTTATCGTGGCCTCTACGCAAACACTGACTGTGGCCTCGACAAATCCGAGCAGCGGCGTGAGCATTACTGTCAGCCCGAATGATAATGGGGCACAGGGCAACGGCACGACACAGTTTGCTCGCACTTACAACACCAACACGGTGGTTAGTCTTACCGCTCCGGCGACTGCTTCAGGCAACAACTTTCAGAAGTGGCAACGAAATGGAGTGGACTTTGCCGTGACTCCGGCCACCACTGTGACGATGGATGCCAATCACACGATGACGGCTGTCTATAGCACGCAGCCTCGCACGTTGACTGTGGCATCGACTAATCCGAGCAGCGGGGTGAGCATTTTTTGCAACCCATTTGATAACGATGCACAGTCAAATGGGACGACGCAGTTTACTCGCATTTACAACAACAACACGGTGGTTAATCTTACGGCTCCGCCTACTGCTTCAGGCAACAACTTCCAGAAGTGGCAGCGAAATGGAGTTGACTTTGCCGTGACCCTGGCCACCAGCGTGACGATGGACGCCAATCACACGATGACGGCAGTCTATGTCGCGCCGCCTCGCACCTTGACTGTGGCCTCGACGAATCCAGCTAGCGGGGTGAACATTACTGTGAGCCCGAATGATAACGGGGCGCTGGGAAACGGGGCGACGCAGTTTACTCGCACCTATAACAACAACACGGTGGTAAGTCTGACGGCTCCAGCCACTGCTTCAGGCAATAACTTCCAGAAGTGGCAGCGAGATGGAGTGGACTTTGCCGTGACCCTGGCCACTACTGTGACGATGGATGCTAATCACACGATGACGGCAGTCTATGTCGCGCCGCCTCGCACCTTGACTGTGGCCTCGACGAATCCAGCTAGCGGGGTGAACATTACTGTGAGCCCGAATGATAACGGGGCGCTGGGAAACGGGGCGACGCAGTTTACTCGCACCTATAACAACAACACGGTGGTAAGTCTGACGGCTCCAGCCACTGCTTCAGGCAATAACTTCCAGAAGTGGCAGCGAGATGGAGTGGACTTTGCCGTGACCCTGGCCACTACTGTGACGATGGATGCTAATCACACGATGACGGCAGTCTATGTCGCGCCGCCTCGCACCTTGACTGTGGCCTCGACGAATCCAGCTAGCGGGGTGAACATTACTGTGAGCCCGAATGATAACGGGGCGCTGGGAAACGGGGCGACGCAGTTTACTCGCACCTATAACAACAACACGGTGGTAAGTCTGACGGCTCCAGCCACTGCTTCAGGCAATAACTTCCAGAAGTGGCAGCGAGATGGAGTGGACTTTGCCGTGACCCTGGCCACTACTGTGACGATGGATGCTAATCACACGATGACGGCAGTCTATGTCGCGCCGCCTCGCACCTTGACTGTGGCCTCGACGAATCCAGCTAGCGGGGTGAACATTACTGTGAGCCCGAATGATAACGGGGCGCTGGGAAACGGGGCGACGCAGTTTACTCGCACCTATAACAACAACACGGTGGTAAGTCTGACGGCTCCAGCCACTGCTTCAGGCAATAACTTCCAGAAGTGGCAGCGAGATGGAGTGGACTTTGCCGTGACCCTGGCCACTACTGTGACGATGGATGCTAATCACACGATGACGGCAGTCTATGTCGCGCCGCCTCGCACCTTGACTGTGGCCTCGACGAATCCAGCTAGCGGGGTGAACATTACTGTGAGCCCGAATGATAACGGGGCGCTGGGAAACGGGGCGACGCAGTTTACTCGCACCTATAACAACAACACGGTGGTAAGTCTGACGGCTCCAGCCACTGCTTCAGGCAATAACTTCCAGAAGTGGCAGCGAGATGGAGTGGACTTTGCCGTGACCCTGGCCACTACTGTGACGATGGATGCTAATCACACGATGACGGCCGTCTACGCAACCCCAAATAGCGTTCAACTAAGCTCCGGCAACCTCACTGTGAGCGAAGGCGCCGGTAGCGCGCTGATAATTGTCACTCGCACACCGACAGCGGGCGCCGCCACGGTAGATTACGCCACCAGCGACAACGCCGGGTTGAGTGAGTGCAACGTTTTCAACGGCACAGCTTCTTCGCGTTGCGACATTGCCACGAGTATAGGGACGCTGAGATTTGCCGCTGGAGAGGGGTCCAAAAACATCTTCATTCCGATCGTGGATGACTCTTATGCGGAAGGGAACGAAGCCTTCACCCTAACTTTGAGTAATCCCACGGGAATGACATTAGGGTCGATTATAATCGCCAGCATCACCATCCAGGATAACGAGACAGTTAACGGTATCAACCCAGTCGACGGCGTGGATTTCTTCATTCGCCAGAACTACATCGACTTCCTGGGTCGGGAACCAGACCCGGCGGGTTTGGCAGGCTGGCGCAATGTGCTAGTCAACTGCGGCACGACGATCGCGCCGCCGTGCGACCGAACTGAAGTCTCGGCGGGGTTCTTCCGCAGCGAAGAGTTTCAGTCGCGGGGATACTTCAGCTACCGCTTCTACTCATCGGTGGGACGAATACCGCTTTCGAATGAATTCTTTCCCGACTTTGCGAAGGTGAGCGGATTCCTGACCGTTGACCAGTTGGAGGCCAACAAAGTGGCCTTCGTTAACGAGTTCATGGCGCGGGCAGAGTTTCAGACGAAGTACAGTTCAACCTTCAGTAATCCCACCGCATACGTTGATGCGTTATTGCTAACGGTTGGGTTACCAACTCATTCGGGCAGGGCAGGGTGGATCGCTACGCTCAACGCCAACAACAACTCGCAAACGAGAGCGCTGGTGTTGAGACAGTTAGTGGAGAGCTCTGAGGTTTATAACAAGTATTTCAATGAAGCGTTTGTGATCATGCAGTACTTCGGGTATCTCCGCCGCACTGCTGATGCTTCGTATCTCAGTTGGATCCAGACTATGAACCAGAACGGTGGCGACTACCGCACCATGATTAACGGCTTCCTGAATTCCGCCGAATACCGCCGGCGCTTTGGGCCGTAACAGGTGTATAAGTACAACCTTTAGGTTGCGTCTTCGCGAGCACTCACTTGCGGCTTCAGGATGCTTCTTACCACGCCGCAAGCTAAAGCTTGTACTCTATACGCCTGTAACAGGTGTTCAGAGTACAACCTTCAAGGTTGCGTCTTCGCTCCGGTAGTTAGCATTGGAATCTGCATATGCCTCAACTCGCAGCACGACGGTTGTTTCCCATTGAGGCCCGCAGCGGGCTGAGGCTAATCGTACTAGGCACGGCGCTCATCCTCGTGAACCCTGGCGGCGCTTGTTTAGCTCGTGCTCAACGGAGTTACAAGCCGGTAAGCAAAGAGTCGTCCAAACTCGCTTCATGTCTCCCATCGAATATCAGAATTGGTGAAGTTGCGGTTTATCGCCGGCCAGGAAACGTAACCGTTGGCGAAAAACTCAAAGCGTTAAAGGCACGCTGTCGCAAGGGTCGGATCGTGGGATCAAACAACAGAGAGATTCGATTCTTTCGCCTCGAATGTTGGGGTTTCCCTGCTCCTGACTATCTGGAAATCCAAGCTGAACAGAAGCGCAAACTAGACGAACTGAAGGCCAAATATACGGTCATCGTTATTGGTTGCGACCCACGCTTACCATAAAGCGCGCTCTCTTTAGTCTGGTAACTTGTAGTAATCGGAGACTTTTGTGTTGACGCCCCCAGCCTATTTGAGTCGTCATTTGTCGCCTCGAGCGGCCTCGCGGTTGAGCCAACCACCACCTCCTCTAACATTTCTTTTGGTGAAACATTTCAGTGCGGCAAACGCTCGGATCGCTTTGTCCGCTGCTGCTTCTCAAGCTTTGCAGTAGGCGTAAGGAGTTAAATCAATGTCGCTGCCGAAACCTCCCCACCCTCATCGAAGCTGGAAAGTGCTTTTGTTTTTGATTTGTCTGTCGCCGCTCTTCCTGGGTGTGTGTGTCTTCCTGGCCCGGGATTGGAGCGGATTGCATTTCGTACGACAGTCTCGGAATAAGCCGATTGCTCCTGAACAGCGAGATCGAGCCGTCAAACCGAAAGAATTTCTTCAGATTGGAAGCACGGCAAAATCTCCATTGCGATCTGACTTGTTGGAAGTATTGAGACCGAAATCAATTGACTACGAGGCGCAACTTCGAATTCCAATTCCCAAGCCTCGAACCGAAGAAGAATTTGAAGGTGATGTGGAGGAGCGACAACAGTGGTTTATTTCGCAACGAATGTTTCCATTCGACGAGCTACCTGATCAAGCTCGCCGCAACGCGTGGGAAGCTCGGCCCGCCGATTTTTATTCGTCCCTGGTTTACTCAAAGGAGTCGCTGGTAGCTTCGCAGTGGCAACCAATTGGCCCACTGCCGACGAATTCTTATTTCCCAAACAACTGGGGCAAAACCAGTGGACGCATCAATGCGATTGCTGTCTCTCCGGCAGATCCCAACATACTTTTGATCGGAGCGGCAACCGGCGGTATATGGCGCTCGACTGACGCAGGCACCACTTTTAGTCCAGTTTCCGATAGTCAGGTTGATTTGGCAGTCGGTTCGATTGACTTTGCTCCCAGCAATCCGTCGATCGCTTACGCCGGAATGGGTGACAAAGCACAATACCTTGGTACGGGCGTCCTCAAATCAACCGATAGTGGTCAAACCTGGACGCGTGTGAGCAACGGTACCTTGCCTTCGCCTGGGAGAATCTCGCAGATTCTGGTGGACCCTACCAACCCAAATCGTGTTTACGTCGCTCAGTATGTCACTTCACAGAACTTCGCCAGCGGGTTTTATTACTCGACCGACGGCGGCGTCAATTGGACAAAAACCATTGGAGGAGCCGCGCGCGATCTGGTTCGCCACCCGACTCAGTCCAACATTCTTTACCTGGCCATGGACTTTGCTGATGCCGCAAACGGCTCGACCGGAGGCGTGTTTAAGTCAAGCAACAGCGGTCAGACCTGGACGCGGGTTTATTCGACGCCGGGCGGTGGAAACTCTGCGAACATTAAGATCGCAGTCACACCGGCCGCGCCCCAGAACTTATACGTTCTGGTAGGCAAATCAACCGCTCAAGTTGAAGTCAGCACCAATGAAGGTGGTAGCTGGGCGAATCGCGGTTCAAATTTTGACGTAGGACAGTTTGGCTACAACTGCTATTTGTTTGTGCACCCTACAAGCCCGAACACCATTTATGTGGGAACGCGCGATTTATGGCGTTCGACTAACGGCGGTTCCACTTATACAAACATCACAAATAATTTCAGCGTTTCCGGAGCTTACTCGCCAAACTCAGCTAAATCGCATCCCGACCAGCATCATTTTTATATTTCGCCGTCGAATCCCAATACGATTTACATCGCCAACGATGGCGGTCTTTGGAAGTCGACTAACGGCGCCGGCACGTTTACTTCTTTGAACTCTACGCTGGGGCTGACAATGTTCACCAGCTATGACCTGCACCCGACCGACGCGTCGCGCAGCTATGGCGGGACACAGGACAACGGAACTCAAAAGAGGACCGGGGCCCAAGCGTGGCGGGAATTCATGACCGGCGACGGCGGACAAACGTTCGTGGATGCGCTAGACCCGTCAATTGTCTACACGACATACGTCGCACACACTATCTATCGGCTCAACAACCACGGTGAGACTTTTGGCGCAGAAATCGGCAATGCAGGGAAGTTCGGCAATGATCGGGTGGCTTTTTATCCGCCGTTCGTTGGCAATGAAGCCAATTCAAATCTTTATTTCGGCACGTATCGCCTGTACGTCAGCACTAATCGAGGAACAAGTTGGACAGTTCCCGGAGGAGGTACGGATCTAACATTCGGAGGCGTGCTGTCTGCGATTGCTGTTTCTCGGACAAACACTAATGTGATTTATACCGGCGCCTCCGATGGTCGAGTAATGGTGAGTATAAACGGCGGCACTAATTGGACTGATCGCACCGCCGGATTGCCAGTACGGTTTATCAAGAGTATCTCTGTCAGCGCAACCGATCCAAACACAGCCTATCTGACTGTTTCAGGCTTCGGGTCCGGCCACGTTTTCAAAACGACCAACGCCGGAGCCAGCTGGATGAACATTAGCGGCAATCTACCGGACATTCCGACAAACACTTTGTTGGTCGACCCGCGCCCCGGTAACTCAAATACGCTCTACGTAGGTACTGACATCGGGGTCTTCCGCTCCACTGTAGGCGGCTTAACCTGGGAAACCTTCAACAATGGCTTGCCGCCAACGATCGTCAGCGAGTTGGACGGACAACCAAGCGGCTTGATGCACGTAGGCACATACGGACGTGGCGCTTTTGAAATAAACCTAAGCGACTCTTCAGGGACAACCCTGCAATACAGTTTGGCAAGTTACTCCGTTAGTGAAAATACCGGGACCTCTACGATAACCGTCACTCGAAGCGGAAGCACTGCGGGTGCATCATCCGTAACTTTTGCCACATCAAACGGCACCGCCACTGCCGGACAAGACTACGCAACGACTAGCGGAACTCTGAGTTTCGCCAGCGGCGAAACGAGCAAGACTTATAACATTCCGATTCTTGATGACTCTCTGGTAGAAGGCAACGAAACGATCAATTTAATCTTAAGCAGTCCGTCTGGGGCAACCTTAGGCTCCCCCAGTACAGCGGTTTTGACGATTGCCGACAATGAAAACAATTGCTCTTATACGCTTAGCCCAACTAGTCAGAACTTCGGGGCCTCTGCCGGCAATGGCGCATTCAGTGTGACCAGTCCTTCGGGTTGTAGTTGGACAGCGGCAAGCAATGCAAACTGGCTTACCACCACAAGCAGCGGTTCGGGCAATGGAACTGTCAATTTTGAAGTAGCCGCCAACACAGGGGCGGCCCGCAGCGGAGCAATTACGGTCGCTGGGCAAACCTTCACCGTAAATCAAAGCGCCGGAGGAGGTGGTTGTCCTTCAACGGCAATCTCGCCGGGCCAGACCATCAACGGCACCCTCACGACTTCCGATTGTGTCTTCGTTGGCACCACTCGCTATGTCGACGTCTATAACTTTAGCGGCACAGCAGGGCAGCAGATTGCGGTGTCGATGAATTCATCGATCTTCGATACTTACTTGTATCTACTGAACCCGAGCAATCAAACAATTACTGAGAACGATGATGGCGGGGGCAACACAAATTCACGCATTCCGGCTTCGACGGGCTTCTTCACTCTGCCCGCCACCGGGAGCTACACGATATATGCAACGTCGTTTTCCAATGACGGAACTACTGGCAGCACAGGTGCTTACACCATCACGCTATCGAGCGCCAGCTGTAGTTATGCCTTGAACCCCACCAGCCAAAGTTTCGCAGCTTCGGGCGGCAACGGTTCGTTTGGTGTGACGACACCTGCTGGTTGTGCCTGGGCAGCCTCGAGCAATGCAAACTGGCTTACCACCACAAGTAGTGGATTGGGCAATGGCAGCGTCAGTTTTGCGGTAGCCGCGAACACAGGGGCGGCGCGCAGCGGAGCAATTACAGTTGGCGTTCAAACCTTCACCGTCAACCAGAACGCCGGAGGAGGCGGTTGTCCTTCAACGGCAATCTCCCCCGGCCAGACCATCAACAGCACCCTCACGAGTTCCGATTGTTTCTTCGTTGGCACCACTCGCTATGTCGACGTCTATACCATCAACGGCACAGCAGGGCAGCAGATTGCGGTGTCGATGAATTCATCGGTCTTCGACACTTACCTGTATCTACTGGACGCGAGCAATCAAACAATCATGCAAGACGATGATGGCGGTGGGAATACCAATTCACGCATTCCAGCTTCGGCCGGCTTCTTTACTTTGCCCGCGACCGGCGGCTATACGATATATGCCACCTCATTCTCCCTTGACGGAACAACCGGCAGCACAGGCGCCTATTCGATAAGCGTATTTGGGTTGACCAATTGCAGCTATGCGTTGAGTCCAACCAGCCAAAGCCTTGCCGCTTCGGGTGGCAGTGGTTCGTTTGCTGTGACGACATCTGCTGGTTGTGCCTGGGCGGCGGCAAGCAACACAAACTGGATTACTACTAATTCCGGCGACTCCGGTAGTGGTGAAGTCGGCTACATCGTAGCGGGCAACACGGGCGCGGAACGTTCGGGAACGATCACCGTAGCCGGACAGATTTTTACCGTCAACCAGGCCGCTGGTGGAGGTGGCTGTCCTTCAACGTCAGCTTCGGTGGGCCAAGCCATGAATGGGACGCTCACGACCGCCGATTGTATTTTTTCCGGCACCACGCGCTATGTCGATGTCTACAACTTCAGCGGCACAGCAGGACAGCAGATTGCATTGTCTATGGGTTCGTCGATCTTCGATACGTATTTGTATCTGGTTAATGCGAGCAACCAGGTGATCGCCGAAGATGATGACGGCGGAGGCGGCACAAACTCCCGCTTTCCGGCAGGTTCCGGCTTCTTTACGTTGCCGAGCACCGGTTCCTATTCGATTTATGCCACTTCTTATTCACAGTTTGGTACGACCGGCAGTACAGGCGCTTACACGTTAACGTTAATCGGATCGACGAGTCCATCAGTGCAACTAAGCTCCTCAAACTACAACGTGGGAGAAGGAAACGGGAGTGTGCAGGTTACGGTGACTCGCACGGATACCTCTGGGACGGCGACGGTAGATTACGCCACCAGCGACAACGCCGGGTTGAGTGAGTGCAACGTTTTCAACGGCACAGCTTCTTCGCGTTGCGACATTGCCACGAGTATAGGGACGCTGAGATTTGCCGCTGGAGAGGGGTCCAAAAACATCTTCATTCCGATCGTGGATGACTCTTATGCGGAAGGGAACGAAGCCTTCACCCTAACTTTGAGTAATCCCACGGGAATGACATTAGGGTCGATTATAATCGCCAGCATCACCATCCAGGATAACGAGACAGTTAACGGTATCAACCCAGTCGACGGCGTGGATTTCTTCATTCGCCAGAACTACATCGACTTCCTGGGTCGGGAACCAGACCCGGCGGGTTTGGCAGGCTGGCGCAATGTGCTAGTCAACTGCGGCACGACGATCGCGCCGCCGTGCGACCGAACTGAAGTCTCGGCGGGGTTCTTCCGCAGCGAAGAGTTTCAGTCGCGGGGATACTTCAGCTACCGCTTCTACTCATCGGTGGGACGAATACCGCTTTCGAATGAATTCTTTCCCGACTTTGCGAAGGTGAGCGGATTCCTGACCGTTGACCAGTTGGAGGCCAACAAAGTGGCCTTCGTTAACGAGTTCATGGCGCGGGCAGAGTTTCAGACGAAGTACAGTTCAACCTTCAGTAATCCCACCGCATACGTTGATGCGTTATTGCTAACGGTTGGGTTACCAACTCATTCGGGCAGGGCAGGGTGGATCGCTACGCTCAACGCCAACAACAACTCGCAAACGAGAGCGCTGGTGTTGAGACAGTTAGTGGAGAGCTCTGAGGTTTATAACAAGTATTTCAATGAAGCGTTTGTGATCATGCAGTACTTCGGGTATCTCCGCCGCACTGCTGATGCTTCGTATCTCAGTTGGATCCAGACTATGAACCAGAACGGTGGCGACTACCGCACCATGATTAACGGCTTCCTGAATTCCGCCGAATACCGCCGGCGCTTTGGGCCGTAACAGGTGTATAGAGTACAACCTTTAGGTTGCGTCTTCGCGACCTGCGGCTTTGCCGCCGCACACTGCGGTAAGGCTCTGCCTTACCGGAGTCCCTAAACCCCTTTTCCTGAGGCTGAGCCTCAGGAAAAGAAGGGATCTGGATGCTGCCGGAAAGCCATAGGCTTTCCGCAGTGTGCGGCGGCGAAGCCGCGGCCGTCCCAGCGTCCGATCAAACCGGATTTCCAACCCTTAGACCGAGTTACTCACGTTTGTATCGCAGCCTAGCCGCCGCTAAATACTTTCTTAATCTTCGTAAAGCGTGATAACGTTCAGTGCCCCCAGGTACTCTCTTCCCACGTCATTCAAAGGACTATTCATTTTGCGTATCCCACTGCGTCTTACAGTGTCACGGCTTCTCATCTTCTTCTTTTTCTCGCTAATCCTCTTATTTGTGGTCAAGACAGACCATCATCTCAACAGCGGCCCTTCTGCCGTTTCGAATCCGAAACCGCCTGCTGATGGATCGCTCGATGAACCCCAAAGGCAAGCAGAGGTGGCTGTCAAAGATACTGCTGGTTCTTTGGATACGGCGCGAATCAAGAATGCTTACAATTCATCACCATTGAGTTTTGAAGTGAATAAAGGGCAGACCGATTCACAGGTGAAGTTTCTTTCACGTGGGTCAGGATACGGTCTGTTCTTAACTCCCACCGAGGCAGTGATTGCGCTGAACAACTCTCCCCTGGTTGAAAGAGTTTCCGAAACTGGAAAGGGTCAATCTCCCAGAGCTCATTCGCTGGCGTCAGAGCGCAGCTCAACCGCTGGCCTTTTCCGCGAGGATGTCTTGCGAATGAGGTTGTTGAATGCGAGTGCCCTGGCGCAACCCGAAGGAATAAACGAGCTTCCTGGAAAGACCAATTACTTCGTTGGTAATGATCCAAATTCATGGCGCACCGATTTAGCACGTTATGGTGGAGTAGAATACAAAAATGTCTACGACGGAATTGATTTGATCTATTACGGCAACCAGCGGCAACTGGAATACGACTTTGTGGTGGCACCTGATAAGAATCCTGAGATTATCAGGATCGCATATGAAGGAAGCAAGGCCATCAGACTGGATGAAGCGGGCAACCTGGTCTTGCAATTGGCGAATGGTCAACTTAAGCAAGGACGACCCTTCATATATCAAATGGAGAACAACGAGCGCAAGGAAGTTTCAGGTCGATATGTGATCTCAGGCGACGCGCAGATTGGTTTTGATATCGACGAGTATGACCAGAGCAGGCCTCTCATAATTGATCCGGTGTTCCTGTTCTCAACCTACTTCGGCGGAGGTGCGGAGGATGTCGGCGCTGATATTACAGTGGACGCTGCCGGAAACGCTTACATCACCGGCAGGACTGTCTCGACTAATTTTCCCACGGTCAATCCTTTTCGCTCGCAAAATGGCGGGCTTATTGATGCATTCGTAACCAAGTTGAATTCGGCGGGAAGTGCTGTCGTGTACTCCACCTATATTGGCGGTAATGGGGATGACGAGGGTTTTGGAATTGCCGTAAATTCGGGCGGCGAAGTTTATCTGACTGGATACACCAGGTCTGCCAACTTCCCGTTGCTTAATGCATTGCAACCATTTCCCGGTGGCGGAAGTTCCGATGCGTTCCTCCTCAAGCTGAACCCGAGCGGCAACGCGCTGATTAATTCAACTTATGCGGGAGGCAATGGCCAGGATGTCGGCACCGGAATCGCGCTCGACGGGAACGGGAATCTATACGGGATCGGTTATACGACTTCAACAGACTTGCAGACATTCAATGCCCTCCAGTCTTTTAACGCCGGAGGCTACGACGGTTACGTATTAAAGGTTTCGGAAGCTGCGAATGCGCTCATCTTTTCAACTTATTCAGGTGGCAGCGGCGACGACTTTGGCACTGCAATAGCGGTGGATTCTTCAGGGTTTGTGTCCACCATAGGCGAAACAAATTCAACCAATCTGACGACGGTTAATGCGCTGCAGTCATTTAACGCGGGTGGATTCGATGCATTTATTTCCAAATTGACTCCGTCGGGAACGAACAGGGTCTTTGCCACATACGCGGGAGGCAGCGGAGATGATTCGGGAACTAGTATAGCCATCGATGGTTCCGGGAATATCTACGCGGTCGGGTTTACGAATTCCACTAACTTTTCGCCTATAGTTAATGCGCTGCAAGCGACTAAAGCTACCGGCTATGACGCGTTCATAACCAAATTAAGCTCTAACGGCGCCACCGTTTTGTATTCCACTTTCTTTGGGGGAAATAATACTGATGCTGGTTACGATATCAGTGCTGACTCCGCCGGGAATGCCTACATCACCGGAGAGACTCTCTCGGCCGACTTTCCATTGATGAACCCAGTGCAGGGTGGAACTTTCGGATCACGGGACGCGTTCGTCTCGAAGTTGAATCCAAACGGTAGCGCACTTCTCTTTTCAACAAACCTGGGAGGAGGAGCGGAAGATAATGGATACGCAATCGCTATCACAGAGACAGGCAATGCCTATGTGACAGGAAGGACCACCTCGACTAACTTCCCAACCACCAGTCCACTTCAGCCTTCGCTTAACGGGGCGATGGATTCGTTTATTTCGAAGATAACGACCGTGACGCAGATAGCTGGGCCAAGGATTCTATTCGGAAGCAAGCGGAATGGCGAGAACCATGATATCCATGTCATGGACTCGGATGGCAGCAATCAGATCAGACTAACCAACAATGCGGCGTATGACGATCAGCCAAAATGGTCAAGCAACACTAGCAAGATCGCATTCATGAGTAATCGGGACGGCAACTTCGAGATTTACTCGATGAACGCCGACGGAACGAATCAGACGCGGCTAACGAATAGTCCCGCAGCTGACGGGTTTCCAGCGTGGTCGCCCGACGGCACAAAGATCGCCTTCGTCAGCGGCGATTTAGTCAACCCGACAACATTCGAACTCTTTGTGATGAACTCTGACGGCAGCAATCGGACCAGACTCACCAATGATTCTCTGGTGGATGGCGTCCCCACCTGGTCACCAGACGGCAGCAAAATCGTATTCATGAGTGGCGCCAGTGTTTTTACACCGAACAGCTTTGAAATCTTTGTTATAAACCCGGACGGTAGTAACCGGACCCGATTGACGACGAACACGGTCGCGGATGGCCAACCATCTTACTCGCCCGATGGCACAAAGATCCTGTTTGCCAGTGGCGACTTCATGAACCCTAACAGCATAGAGATATTTTCAATGAATGCGAACGGCACGAATCGCATTCAGCTCACCTCAAACTCTCAGACAGACGCTTTTCCTGACTGGTCGCCCGACGGCAGCAAGATCGTTTTCGCAAGCGGCAATATTTCCGATGAGACCACGGTTGAGCTCTTCGTCATGAATGCCGATGGCAGCAGCCGGACCAGGCTCACTAACAATTCAGCGCTCGATTGGTTCCCGGAATGGCTGCCTTCATCGTCTGGCGGCGGCGTTCAATTTGCCAGTAGCGGCTTTACCGTGAATGAAGGCGGTGGCAGCGCGCAAATAACTGTGAATCGCACGGATTCCTCCGCGGCAGCAACAGTCGATTACGCAACCACTGACACCGCAGCCTTGACCGAATGCAATGTCGTAAATGGCGTTGGCTCATCCCGGTGTGATTATGCTACCAGCATCGGGACTCTTCGCTTTGCCGCTGGAGAAGGGTCGAAGACCATCTTTATCCCCATAGTCGACGATTCATATGCAGAAGGGAACGAGACCTTCACCATCAATCTAACCAATGTGAGCGGTGCTAATTTGGGTTCACCTACCAGTGCGACTGTGACAATCAATGATAACGAGACGGTCAATGGAGTGAATCCTATCGATGGTATCGATTTCTTCATTCGCCAACAATACATTGATTTCCTGGGTCGCGAACCTGACCCGGCAGGTTTAGCCGGCTGGCGTAACGTGCTGAACAACTGCGGCACCACTGTGCCCCCTCCATGCGATCGAATAGAAGTGTCGGCCGGATTCTTTCGCAGCGAGGAGTTTCAGTCACGTGGCTACTTCATATACCGCTTTTACTCTTCGATAGGACGGATTCCACTCTATGCTGAGTTCATGCCTGATTTTGCGAAGGTCAGTGGGTTCCTTACCAATGATCAATTGGAAGCGAACAAGGTTGCCTTCGTTAGGGAGTTCATGGAGCGGGTGGAGTTTCAGGCGAAATACGCCTCGACCTTTAACAATCCGACTGCCTACGTTGACGCTTTGTTACAGACAGTGGGCTTGCCAAGCCATCCGAGCAGGGCAGGGTGGATTGCTACGCTGAATAGCAATAACAACGCACAGACCAGAGCGGTGGTGTTGAGACAGTTGGTGGAAAGCTCTGAAGTTTACAACAAGTACTACAACGAAGCGTTTGTGATCATGCAGTACTTTGGCTACCTGCGCCGCACTGCTGATGCGTCATATCTGGGCTGGATTCAGACCATGAACCAGACGGGTGGGGACTACCGCATCATGATCAATGGCTTCCTGAACTCCGCCGAATATCGCCGCCGCTTCGGCCCGTAAAGGGTTGTGAGTACAGGCGTCTTGAGTAGCGGCGTATAGAGTACAACCGGCCTTGCCCGAGAAGTCAAAGAAGAGTTCGGGTTCCGCGGCTTAGCCGCCGCACATCGCGGAAAGGCTCTGCCTTTCCGGAAA
>JBBPIC010000158.1:0-2333 GCA_038040525.1 Acidobacteriota bacterium
CGGAATCAGGACCAACGACTACGGAAAGTATGGACAAAGTTTCGTGGTGAAGTGACCGGCACGACTACGTTAGGACCGCAATATCTATGCATTTTGTTTCGGAGCGTCGTATAGCAACATGTTTGCATCGTCCCACCTTCGGTGATATAAGGCGCGCATCTCAACGACGTCCACCTCAGGAGGTTCTATCGTGCCGCAGGTTCCTAGCAAAGTAGCCGCCAGATTGTCCTCAGCCATTAAGCGCTTTCAGCCGATCATTGCTGCGGCTAAGTCACGTGACGCCAATGAATCAGATACTGTCATCATCGTTACCGACATGCTGTCTGAAGTGTTTGGCTATAATAAGTATTCGGAAATCACATCGGAATGTTCCATTCGTGGAACGTGGTGTGATCTCGCGATCAAAATTGATGGGACCTTTGAATATCTGATCGAAGTCAAGGCCATTGGCCTAGAGTTGAAGGACTCCTACACAAAACAAGCTGTTGACGACTCTGCAAACCAAGGTACCGATTGGGTGCTTCTTACAAATGCGGAAAGCTGGCGCATCTACAGAATTACATTTGCCAAACCTATCGTTTCTGACTTAGTGCTCGAAATCAATTTCTCCGCGCTCAGCCCCAAGAAGACCAGTGATCTCGAGCTTCTGTACAACCTATCGAGAGAAGGATTGATGAAATCTGCACTTGGTGAGTTTCATACGCAGCAACAAGCATTAAGTCGCTTCTTCATGGGTGCCTTGGTGGTCAGCAATCCGGTTCTCGAAGTCCTACGTCGTGAGCTGCGGCGCATATCGCCAGATGTCAGGATTGATCTTCAACAAATCAGATCGGTACTGATGAGTGAGGTTCTGAAGAGAGAGGTCGTCGAAAGCGAAAAAGCAGAAGAAGCAAGGAAGAAGATCGCTCGTACCGCTGGCAAGCTCTTGCGTGCCAAAGCACCAAAGCAATTTAGCGAATTAGAGAACCGACGTGCCCAACTCGAGATAGAAAGCGAGAGCGTTGAGAACCAAGGCGAAGGCTAGAGGAACACTCTAGTCCGGTGGGGAGACTGTAATGCGCCCGCAGATCCCAGAATGTGACAATGGCCAAGCGCGTCTTCTTTAGTTTTGACTATATGGATGTTGCCAAATTTCCGCGCCAACGTAGTTCGGAAGCATTGGATATCTAAACCCGGTCGTCAAAGTACCGGATTTCTTGATGCTTCGCTGTGGGAAGCTGCTAAGAGGCAGGTGATCTCGCGGTTAAGAGATTAATCAACTCGGCAACCAGGAGCACTTCAGTCACGTGTGTAGGCGTTCTGTCGTCATCCTTTCGGGTGATTTCGCGTGAATTAATGGTTTTGAGGTGGAAATCATGCTTTTGGATGAGCGAAGTGCCGTGGCTAGACTCAAGTTTGTGTCTCTTCGTGTTCATTCGTGGATCGTTCGACGGAGCAGAGCCAGATACGATCCAGGAAATTACACGAAGAGACACGAAACCAGGCCTAACGTTTTATTCGTCATCGCTGTTACTTCATTCGGTTGTACTTTCTCAACGCCGCGACCACGCGATCGCCAGGTAAACCGAAGACGCGGATGCCGTCTGCTCCTGTCATCGTTTGTGCCCCCAACATCGCGTTGACGACGGCTTCTTCGGTCGCCTCGATCGTCGCCTGGAAGAGAGGATCGATCCGGTCATTGGGCAGCATGACCAGCGACGGTGTGCCATCCGGCTTCGCCGCGCCGGCGTTTGCCGTCGAAAACGCGAGAAACAGATCACCGGATGAATTGCCGGCGAAACTACCCAACCGTCCCATTCCAAGGCTGACTCGCCGCGCGATGCGCTCCAGTTGGTGTGGCAGCAACGGCGCATTGGTGGCAACGATGACGATGATCGATCCGCGACCTTCGTGATCACCTACTCTACCGTCCCCGCGGGCACCACGTCCGGTTGCCGGCGAGCTTGGGCAGCGGGGAATGAAGGCGGTCCAGGGCCGGCTCAACGGTTGCGGAAGTTCCGTGCAAATTCCAAGGTCATTGATCTCGGAAAGAATCGGGACTCCAAGGATTCGCAGGTCGCCTCCATAGTTGCATTGCACCAACACGCCGACGGTGTACCCACCCTGCGAGGCAGTCAGCACGCGCGACGCGGTGCCGATTCCACCCTTGAATCCGTTGCAGCCCATTCCGGTGCCGCCGCCCACACCACCTTCTTCCACACGGCCGGGCCTGGCACGATCGAGCGCCTCAAATGCGTGGGCCGCCTTCACGTGCTCGCCGTTTGCATCATTCAAAAAATCGAACGTCTCGGCGACGATGGGATAGGTGAAAATAAACTCGCGGCCGTTCTTTA
>JBBPIC010000066.1:0-33635 GCA_038040525.1 Acidobacteriota bacterium
GAAGTTTTTTCTTGACAACCCCCTTTCATAGGACATTTGGCTCCGCTGGAGCCAGGACTTCGTTGCGGCCGAGGCCGCGCTGAGTAATCTGCGGATTGTTTCTACCGTCCCATCCAGCCGCCATCCACAACCATCGGGCCGCCATCGATGCACCGAGTCCGGCCGAGGCGCCCGTAACTAAAGCAACCTTCCCATCCAGTTTGAACGAATCGAGTATCAAGCGGAAGCCTCGTCTTCGACCGGCGCAGGATCAAACCGCGGTACCAGCAAATGCACGAAGAGCAAAGCCAGCAAGTAGGTTGAACCTGCAATGATGAAGATAGGCAGGTAGCTGCCGCTCCACTGCAGTACGTAGCCGACGACCTTGGCGATGAACATCCCACCAATAGCGCCGGCCATTCCGCCAATCCCCACGACCGATCCGACGGCACGTCGCGGAAACAGATCCGAGGTCATGGTAAACACGTTTGCCGACCAGCCCTGGTGCGCCGCAGCCGCCAAACCAATCAGCCCAACTGCCACCCAGATATTTGCGGTTTGCGAAACGAAAACGATGGGAACAACGCAAAGGGCGCAAACGAGCATCGCCGTCTTACGCGCTCGGCCGATGGGCCAACCTCGCTTAATCAGCGACGACGACAGCCAGCCGCCGCCCACACTGCCAACATCTGCCAGGAGATAGATTACGACCAAGGGCAAGCCAAAACTCGTGATGCTTTCAGTTGGTACGTGATATTGGTCGTGTAGGAAGCCAGGTATCCAAAATAGGTAGAACCACCAAATCGGATCAGTCATGAACTTGGCAATAGCGAAAGCCCACGTCTGGCGATGCGGAATCAGTCGCGCCCATGGAATCTTGGTTTCTCTGTCAGGTGGATCGCTATTGATGTAGGCCAGCTCACCAGGTGTGACACGCGTGTGTTCGTGGGGCTTTCGATACAGAGCTATCCAAAACACCAGCCAAATAAAACCCAGAGCGCCGGTAATAATGAAGGCCCAACGCCAACCCCACAGCCCAACGATAAGAGGTACACTTAGCGGTGTGATGATGGCTCCGACATTGGTGCCGGCATTGAAAATACCGGTAGCCAGCGCGCGTTCCTTCTGGGGAAACCATTCTGCGACTGTCTTGATGGCCGCGGGGAAGTTTCCAGCTTCGCCCAGACCGAGGGCAAATCGCGCCACACTAAACGTCAGCACCGAATTGGCAGCCGCATGGGCCATGGCCGCCAAACTCCAGAAAACTATCGCGAAGGAAAAACCCTTACGCGTTCCCAGCCTGTCCATCAAGCGTCCCATGAGTATGAAACCGATCGCATACGCTGCCTGAAACCAAAACACAACGTTGCTGTAAGCGATTTCGTCCCAGCCAAGCTCAGTCTTAAGCGTGGGTTTCAGAATGCCAATGACCTGGCGGTCGATGTAGTTGATGGTGGCGGCGAAAAACAGCAGCGCGCATATGGTCCAACGGAAGCGGCCGATACGCTCTTTCAGACTGGGTGTGTGGTCCATTCAGAATTTTCTCCTCGCTGCCATTTACAGGACCGAGCGCGGTAGCGCCCGATGCTAAAGTCAACTTCCGAAACAACTGGCAGGCAAAACCGAATTTATGGATAGGAATAATTCTTAAAGACAGTGGGAGAGATTTTAACCCGTAAACTCTATTCAGCACACCTTGATTTGTGTGTCTTCACCTGGTTAGTGCGGAGTCGCCTCTAGCATCCGGCGCTACCGCGCTCGGTTCTGTAATAAAGCTGCGCGAGATCTTAGCGTTTGTGTCCGTTGAGAAAGTCTTCGCGGATCGGCGAAAAGATGTCGATTAGAACAACCTCCTGGTCCATCATCGTCGCCCCATGCCAACAGTTTGGTGGGAAGTGTAGTACGTCGCCGGCTGACGCAATTCTTTCCTTGCCTTTGCGACCGCGGCCGCCACCCTCACCAGTCGCCCCTTCAAAAATCAAGCCAGAAATCAAAAATGTCAACAGTCATTTCAGATTTTTTCAAGAGGACGGCCAGATTTATTCGAGTCTTCGGGAATAAGAGCAAGGTTCGTGAGATTAGTTGCTCCCTATTCGGCGAGCACCTGGTGAACGAATGAGACCGCAATTGATCCTTCACCGACCGCGGAGGCTACGCGTTTGATATTCCCTCCCCGAACGTCTCCGACCGCGAACACGCCGGGCAAACTTGTTTCAAGCAGAAACGGCGGTCGTGCGAGTGGCCAATGTGCGGCAGCCAACTCCTCCGACGACAGATCCGATCCAGTCTTAATAAACCCTTGTGAATCAAGTGCAACACAGCCCTGGAGCCAGTGTGAATTCGGAACGGCGCCGGTCATCGAGAAAACGTGGCCGATGTTGTGAATCTCGACCTTTCCCGTCACCTTGTCTCGCCACACGACGCGCTCAAGATGATCGTCCCCCTCCAGCGCCGTGATTTCCGTTTGCACGCGCAGCTCAATTTTGGGATTCTCCTCGATTCGCCGAATCAAGTAGCGCGACATGCTCTCCGCCAATCCGGCCGAACGAACCAGCACGTAAACCCGCCTGGCGGTTTGAGCAAGGAACACTGCGGCCTGACCGGCGGAGTTTCCTCCTCCCACCACAACCACCTCTTCACCCCCGCATAACTGGGCCTCAAGATGAGTAGCGCCGTAATAAACACCAGCACCTTCAAACTGCGACAAGTTCGCGAGGGGTAGTTTGCGATATTGCGCTCCACTCGCAATGACTACGGCGCGCGCGGGCAGCCGTTGATCTTCACTCATCTCAATTGCGTAAGGCTTGCGATCGCAGACCAAACGTTTGGCATCTTTCGCGATGAGCATTTGCGCTCCGAATTTCTGGGCCTGCGTGTACGCACGTCCGGCCAGGTCCTGGCCCGATATGCCGGTGGGGAAGCCGAGATAGTTTTCGATTTTCGAACTTGAACCAGCTTGTCCTCCCGGAGAGTTCGATTCCAACACGAGCACATCGAGTCCCTCAGAAGCTGCGTAGACAGCGGCGGCCAAACCAGCGGGACCTGCCCCTACGATGACCAGGTCGCGCACGTGCGTTTGATCGATTCCCTCGTTGAAGCCGAGGCAGCTGGCGATCTCCAGGTTGGTTGGATTCCGTAGGACCACCTGACCGCGACAGATCGCCACCGGCAGGTCTCTCTCGCTGACGCTGAAACGATCCATCAGCTCCTGCACCTCGGCATCACGGTCTAAATCGATGTAGGAATATGGGTGGCCGTTCCGAGTTAGGAACTCCTTGATGCGCAGCGTCTCAAGCGAGTGAATCGACCCGATCAATACGACATTTCCGATGCCACGGGTTATCAGTTCCAACCTTCGGAGGATGAAGGCGCGCAAAAAAATATCGCTGAGTTCGCTGTCGGTTTGAATCAGCGACAACAATTGCTCGCGCCCGATTTCAATAACCTCACTCGGTTCACCCGAGCGTATCCGAACCAGTGCTCGCCTGCCGGAAAGCACGTTGAGCTCGCCCGTAAACGCCCCGGGTGAAACAACTGCTACGACTTCCTCTGTGTCTTCCGACACTCTAAGAATTTTCAAGTGACCACTGTTAACGACGAAGAAGTTATTGCCTGGAGCGTTCGGCTGGACCAGAGTTTCGCCGGATTGCACCTGTCGCAGCTTCCCCTGATCAGCAACCCTCGCTCGCTGCGCCGCCGTGAGGGTGGGAAACATGTGGTCTGGCCCGCTTCCAGGCATCGAAGGTTCAGGCGTTAGCAGTACTGGCTCTTGCTCACTCATCTCTTTTGTTCCTGGTACAGTTGGCCGTCATCGCATTGCTCAAGGTGGACGCAAGAAAGATACGATCCACGAAAATACACGAGACCGCACGAAACGAATGCTTATTTCGTGACGGTTTGTGTAATTTCGTGGATCGTTTTGCCGTGCCCATTGTTGGTCCGTGATTGTTCTTAGATTGTCGAGCAATCCAACCTGAGTGGCGACGCCCCCTCGCCGTAGAGGGACTACTAACTGTGCGGCCTGATGTTGCTCACAGTCTCACCATCGGGAGGGGATTCCACGGATGTGTTCGCAGATGGTTTAGCTCCAACTGTACGAGGCGCTTGTGAAAACCCGCGCTGGGCCATGTCGAAAGAATTTCCCTTATGATACTACGCGAGAGTCCGAACGTGATCAGTCCCATCGAGACGTCCACCCAGTCCGCGCGCCGAAGTTGCTCCACAAGCCAATGCTGATTGCCGCGATACGATGAAATCTTGTGGTGCTCAAGAATCATTTCTGTGATCTCAGAGGTCCATTCTTGTTTCCCATAGCTGGTCAAGTGATCACAAGCCAGGCTGACGGATGGCTGTAGATAGTCAAACGTACCTGCTGTCCAGATTCCCATGTCGTGAAACGCCGTTGCGGTAGCGATCTTTTCCAGGTGCGCAAGATCACCCGAACAAAAAGCGACGCATAGATTCATGACGCGGTACGTGTGATTTCGGTAAGCCGCGAAATCGACGCCGAGTTCAGCAGCGTGCGCATCCAGTATCTGGTCGAGGATAGGTATTTCTTTGAGCAGTAATAACCCCTTAGCCATCTTCCCCACGTCCGCCGGGCTTAACCTGCCGCTGCCTTAACTTGCCCGGCCGCCTTTTCGATGAGCGCGGCCACCGCATTCGGCTGCGACACATAGATCGCGTGACTGCCCGCGACCTCGACGACAGTCGAACCCGCGCGCTCGGACATGAAGCGCTGTGCCGCCGGTGGGATCATCTTGTCCTCGGTGGCTATCAGGTACCAGCTGGGTTTGGTTTTCCAGGCGGGCTCGGTGATAGCTCCGCCCAGCGCCTCGACGCCCCATGGCACTTGGGAATCGGCCATGAATGCGGCCTTTCCTGCTTCCACGTCAGCCGCGAATGAGGCGGGGAACTTTGCCTTGTCAAGGAAGAGATAGCCGTCCTGCGGTGGCAGGATCGGCGGCACCGGCGCGCCTGGCGGCGGATCCTTGATGAGACTGGAGACTGACTCGCCCTTGTCCGGCGCAAACGCTGCAATGTAGACAAGCCCCGCAACTTTTGGATCGTTGCCTGCCTCGGTAACCACCACCCCGCCGTAGGAGTGCCCGACGAGAATTACTGGTTCATTCTGCGTCGCAATAATCCGTTTGGTTGCGGCAACATCGTCCGCCAGCGATATCGTTGGATTCTGAACGATGGCCACAGTATAGCCGTCCTTCCGCAGGATATTGTAGACGCTCTCCCAACCTGAGCCGTCCACAAAACCCCCGTGGACCAGAACAACGGACCTTGCTTTCAAACCTGGTCTTTCAGCCATGATGATCTCCTCTCTCTGAAACAAGTCTTTGTAATAAAAATTCCTGACAACGGCTCAGCGTGCTTAACGATCAGGCCCGGCGGGCCCCGCGATCGCTGATCAACGTCGGCCCATGCGCATGGCGCCGGCTCTCTCGCTAACCAGGAGGCGCGCAGCGATCCAGCTCGTGATGTCAGCCATAACCACTTCCTTATCCAGATCGTTGAGCAGATCGTGGAAGTGGCCCTCGTAGAGCTTCAGCGTTTTGTCAGTCGAACCTGCTTGCTCATAGAAATGCTGACTGCCGCTCGGCTTCGTCGCTTTGTCTTCCGTGCCGTGCAAAATCAGCAATGGAAGTCTGATATTCGGAAACTCTTCTCTCAGCCGATTATCGGCATTTATCATCACCGCCGCGGTCTGCGCCGGCTGAGACTCTCCCATAATTAGCGGGTCGTTATTCATTGATTCGACAACCTGCTGGTCGCGGGAAAAGTCCTTATTCTTCAAGCTAAAGACGTGCGTATGCGGCGTGATGTGGCTTAAGCCTTTCAGAAACGAGAGCACCAAATCCGGTACCGGAAGTTCGTACGCAAAGCTCTCGCAGATCAACCCGTCAATCTCGGATTGATGGTCGAGTGTGTAAGTACAAGAAATGACGCCGCCCGCGCTGTGACCTAGCAGGAAAACCGGCAAACCCGGATTCTCTGCTTTTGCCATTCTGACAAGCGTCGCCACGTCATCAACGTAGTCCTCTATTTTCTCAACATAAAAGCGTTCGCCGTCCGATCTGCCGCGGCCCCGGTTATCCATCGCGTACACCGCGAGGCACCGGGCAACGAACTGCTCCCCCACCCACAGGTATTGACCGCTGTGCGAATTGAAACCAGGCACGATCACGACGACACCGTCAGGTGTTCCTTCGGGCTGCCACGAGCGTGTGAAAATATTAAGACCACCGACCCCTTCGAATGTTTCTTCGTTTATCGTGTAGCTCGCTGCTTGCGCCATAATAGTTTCTCCTCTGGAAAAGGCCGACCTTGATGAAGGGCCAAGTCTTAGTTAATTGGATTCCCGTTAATCTTTTACGCCGAATGAGCGCAGCCGATTAAGGACATTCTCATTAAGCGGACGCGGCTTTCGCGCCCTTAATGAACGTAAGAAGATCCGCGTTGATCTGCTCAGGATTGGTTGTGCACATCCCATGCGGAAGGCCCTTATAGACCTTCAACTGGGCGTTCTTGACGAGCTTCGCGGACATTAGGGCCGATGCACCAATGGGCACGATCTGGTCATCGTCGCCATGAAGAATTAACGCGGGCACGTCAAACTTCTTGAGGTCCTCAGTGAAGTCCGTTTCGGAGAAAGCCTTGATGCAATCGTAGTGGGCCTTGACACCTCCCATCATCCCCTGCAACCACCAGTGCTCACGTATGCCTTCCGAAATCTTCGCGCCGGGCCGGTTATAGCCGTAGAAGGGAAGCGTCAGGTCTTTGTAAAACTGGGAGCGGTCTCCCGCGACCCCTGCTCGTATCTGGTCGAAAACAGAGATGGGCAGACCGCCGGGATTATCTTCCGTTTTCAACATAAGAGGTGGCACCGCGCCAATGAGCACAGCCATGCCAACACGTGCGGTGCCATGACGGCCGATGTAACGGGCCACCTCACCCCCGCCCGTGGAGTGTCCAACGTGAATTGCGTCCTTCAGGTCGAGTTCTTCTGTGAGCGCCGCAAGATCGTCAGCATAGGTGTCCATCTCATTGCCGTCCCACGTCTGGCTTGAGCGGCCATGACCACGCCGGTCGTGAGCGATCACGCGGTAACCCTGCTGGCCGAAGAAGAGCATTTGTGCGTCCCAATCATCTGCGGACAAAGGCCAACCGTGCGAGAAGACAATGGGTTGTCCCTCGCCCCAATCTTTGTAGTAGATCCTTGTGCCGTCCCTGGTCGTGATCGTTTGTCCAAGAGTTTGCGTTTTCCGATCGGTCATACGAACTCCTTTTCGTATCGTTGGTATTGAGGTTTGCCGCCCAGCGAACCGCTGCCGGCTATTAACTGATTGCTGTAATCATTGTGTTTCCCTACTTCCACACTATGAAGCAGCGCCGGTGAGCGCACATCACGATATCGAAGGGTTTTTCGCTACCACTTCGAGTGGATGCGGTGATACCACGATTGGGTTAGCAGTACGATTGGCGCTCGTTAAGATCGTCACCTTAGAGGAAGCGCAGGTACAGAACCCAGCGCGGTAGCGCGGGATCCCGGAGGCGATTTTTGGCCAGCAGTTTCTGCAGTACTTCATCTTAATGCGGAGTTGTCTGGAGGATCCCGCGCTACCGCGCTGGGTTCTGTAATCAGGTTGCATGCTCCAACCGCGCTGGACGAAAGAGTTTTTTTATGAGGGTACGCGAGGGTCCGAACGTGACTAATAGGCTGAAGCGATCGAATGAACCCTTCATGGTCTCGCTACATGACTATTCGTAGGTATGGTGATCTCGCGCCTGCCGAACATGCGCGCATCAAGCGAGAACGCACCTGGGCCAAGAAAAGCTATTGCTAGAGACAAACCGATTAGATTGATGATTGCCGGATAGCTGTCGAATAGATCCTTGTCAGGTGAGGGAATCCACGAAAGGACGATGCCGATACCACCTATCACAACTAAGACAGCCACGAGAGGAGTCATCAGACCTACCAACAGCAAAGCGCCGCAGGTGAAGGCGAAAGCTGCTACGCCCCACATCGCGAGACTGCGGTTCGGCGACTGAATATAAGCGGCTCCCTGGATAATCAGTGAACAACCGACCAGCGCTCGCAGGAGCAGCAGTCCCATGCCAGGCCATTCGCTGGGAAATGTTGAAAATAACTTTTGCAGACAACTCTCCTTCGCTACTAAACCTTCTTATGAGCCAATAGCAGGATACTTGATAGAGGAAAAGGACGAATCCGTCGATCAAGGTAACTTTCAATACCTCTTTGGTGGTATTCGAATTGGCGGATGTGAACTATGTGACGCAAACTGTTAATTTGCGTCGGCAGGGTTAACCTCTCAACTGTGGCAATGCTCCCGACGCAAACTAGTTTGCGTTACATCTGCGGAGTGAGGCTCAGAGTTGGATGATTCCTCGACGGACGCCGATGGCGACCGCCTGAGTACGGTCGCTGGCACCCAGTTTCTCCATGATGTGTTTGATGTGTACTTTGACCGTCTCTTCTGAGATGAAGAGCTGATCGCCGATGTCCTTATTTCGGTTTCCTCCAGCGAGATGACGCAGTACTTCTACTTCACGAGGAGTCAGCGCATCTTCACCCATATGTTCGGCAAGATGAGCTGCTACCTCCGCAGGGATCCGTTTTTTGCCCGCGTGCGCTTGGCGGATTACCTCGACGAGATCCTTCGCAGGCGTGGTCTTGAGCATATAGCCGCGCGCCCCAGCCTCCAGCGCGCGTTGGATTTCCACGTCACCTTCGAAGGTCGTGAGCATTACCACGCAAGCGTCCGGGTATTCTGTGCGGATTGCGA
Source organism: Acidobacteriota bacterium (assembly GCA_038040525.1). GTDB lineage: Bacteria > Acidobacteriota > Blastocatellia > Pyrinomonadales > Pyrinomonadaceae > PSRF01. The sequence goes on from JBBPIC010000066.1 coordinate 8,799, forward strand.
TTAGCACATCGATGCCGCTGATATCAGGAAGTCTCAAATCCATTAGGGTCACATCAGGCTGGTGTTGACGAAACTGTTCGATGGCTTCATGGCCCGTCGCTGCCTGAGCTACCAAAAGCATGTCTGGCTGATTTTCGATGAGTACGGCAATTCCCTCCCGCAGCAGGGGGTGATCATCAACACTAAGAATACGTATGCGCACTTGCTCGCTCATTGCTTCGTTCCTTTACTGTCTGGTGGTGCTTGCCGAGGTTTTGCGACCTAACAACTGAGCAAACCACTTCATTGGACGATTTGAAGAGTGAATCTGAAAAGCCACCTTGCTCGGGACAGTTAGTTCTACCTCGGTGCCTGATCCCACGCGGCTCCGCACCTTGAGACGAGCTTTGATTCCCTCGGCCCTCTCACGCATTCCAGGTAGTCCCCAGTGACCATCTCGCCCCGACTGCAGTACTTCAGAGTTGATTCCACAGCCATCGTCGCTTACCAGGAGCCGTAGCTGATTCTCCAGGTACGACACTTTAACTGTGATGTTCTTTGCCCGCGAGTGGCGAAAAGCGTTAACCACGGCTTCACGACCAATCCGATAGACTTCGTCGCGCGCAACCGGGTGCAGGGGCCGCGACGAACCTTCAACGATTACTCTGAAGCCAATGTCTTCGGCGCTCTTTAGTTCCTGATTGATTCTGGAAAGGGCCAGTTCTATGTCTTGTGAGTTGTGTTTAGACAACCGCAGGCCACGCAATGCGTTGCGTCCTTCCTCATCGACTTGTCTCATTAGATCAAGGACCCTCACGAGGCGCGGCTTAGTCGGCGACGCTTCGGGCAATTGATCTACCGCAACATCCAGTTGCATCGAAGCACTAAGAAAACCTTGCAGAAGCGTGTCGTGCAGCTCCTGGGCGATCAGTGTGCGTTCGGCGAGTCGTTCTTCAAAACGCACATTCAACTGCCTCGTGACTTGCAGCAAGTGGATGCGGTAGATAGCCAGCACCATCAACCCGATAGCGAGCACGGCCGACAACCTGAACCACCATGTTTGCCAGAAGGCAGGAGCGATTCCGAATCCGAGCACGTGCTCCGCACTGTTCCACGTGCCATCACTGTTACTTGCGATCACACGAAAGCGATACGAACCAGGACCTAAGTTGGTATAGATTGCTTCACCTGCTGAAACTGGATCGCTCCATTCGTGATCGAACCCGTCGAGTCTGTAGCGGTACTTCACTCGCTCTGGGATTGCCAGACTAAGACCTACAAAACTGAACGCGATGCGTTGCCGACCGGCGGGGATATTAATATTTCCCCCTAATTCTATATGACTGCCATCGACAGCGATCGACTTTATGTGAATGATGGCTGGAACCGAACTTCTTCTCAACCTGCCAGGATCTACAACTGAAAGCCCACTGCTTAAAGAAAACCAGATCATTCCCGTCAGATCCTCCGCTACTGATCGGCTTCGTCGTACACCTTCGGTTCCGTGTAAACCGTCGGCTATGCCAAACTCACTTATGTCAGTAGCTGTAAGATTGCCAGTCAGGAGATTATCGCGCGCCACTCGCAGCACATGATTTGCTGTCGCGATCCAAAGTGACTGAGTGCCGTCAATAGCTATGCCGAGGATTTGATCGTGCAGCGACGCCGGCACTGTTGCCGGCACGTGGAATCGGCTGTCCTTTAGAAAGGCTAGACCATCATCGGTTCCCACCCAGAGTACGCCAGCGGAATCTTCAAGCAAGCAGTTCACCCGATCAGCGGGTAAGCCATCTTTGACTAGAAACGTCTGCCAGCGATCTTTTGAGAGAGCACTTAGACCGTTGGGTGTGGCGAACCACATCGTGCCGTCTGCGCTTTCGAGGATGGCATCTATCGTATTCGACGCTAAGCCGTTTTTGGTTGTGTAGTTTCTAAACTTGCCACCGCTGAGCTGACTGGCGCCGCCGCTCAGAGTTCCGGCCCACACAGAGCCGTCGCGATTCTGATTGACCGCATACACGCTGTTTTGAGCGAGTCCTTCTGCCACGGTGTATGTCTCAGTCTTGTAAGACCCATCTTTGTAGCTCAGGTGTGTGAGCCCCCCCTTTTGTCTGCCGATCCACAACCCGGTCTTGTCTCCGGTGATCGAGTAGATCACATCGTCACTGAGTCCGGCGCTTGTCACGCGTTCGACTTGTCCACCCTTGAGCCAATACAGGCCGCCAACCGCGGGACCAAACCAGACGCGATTTTCGCCGTCCAGATAAATCGGCCCGTTGTTCTCCGTGAGAATGCCTTCAGGGGCTGAATACGTAACAAAGACGCTTTCTCGCAGACGTTCAATGCCTTGGGATGTTCCTGCCCAGAGATTACCTTCACGATCCTCAAACAGCGCAGTCACTGGAGCAGAGTCGCTATCGCTCTTCGAAAAAGCTACGGTGCCCTGAGGGCTTATCCTTATGAGTCCGTTGTTGGTACCGACCCAGACGTTTGCGTCGCGATCTCTGATCATAGTCAACGCTTGAACATGAGTCAGAGACGAAGACAAACCTGCGGTTGTAACTTCGACACCGTTCCAGCGCACGACTCCATTGTCGGTACCGATCCACAACTCTTCGTTTGTGATGGGTAGAAGACAATTGATTTTTCGATCGGGCAAGGGCTTACCGATATTGGAAATATTTCCCTCGGTGGCGTAGAAGAGTCCCAAATCGCGAGTACCAATCCAAACCTTTCCGTCGGGCGATTCGGCGAGGGAAATCACCAGAAAATTCGGGAGATTAGTCGGACCTGCGAGCTTGACGAATTTGCCATCGTCATATCGGAGTGTGCCGTTTACAAGTGAGGAGATTAGAACCTCTCCATTCGCGCCGCGGGCCATCGCAGTGAAGGCCGGCTCGGACTGTGGGAGTAAGGAAGCCACATCTTCAAACTTGTTGTCAGCGTAACGAAGTATCCGTGGTCCTCCCAAGTGGATCCATAGCCCTCCTTCAGTGTCGGGCACGAGGGCGCGAATTGGCCCAACCGGAATCACAGGCGTGTTGGCATGCTGAAAAAGGTGGAAGTTCAGACCATCGAAACGAACCAACCCCTTTTCAGCGCCCATCCATAAATAGCCGTCGCTCGTTTGCGTGATCGCGTAAACCTGGCCACCAGGAAATCCCTTTGAATTTCCCCACTGGTCGCGGATGTATTGCGACAGCTCGCGACTGGGATCGATCGCAGGGGCAGTGTGGGCCAGGCACAGCAATACGAGGCCTGCCACTAGCCAACTCAGTCTCCTGTCATCACGGCAAGTACTCGAATTTTTCAATTACAACCTCGACGTCGTTTTGCAAAGGGTCCTTTGCGTTTCCGAAAATATACAAATCCAGGTGAATAGTTTCCCCTCCCGGAGCGGGCACACCCGATGTGAAGACGTGGTCGGCGACCGAACCTGGTCCGTCCGCTACCGAGCCACGAACGGTTTTGAACGCTACACGGCCTGGTTCCCAGCGAAATGAGTGCGTTAGAACTCCGGCTGGCACATTGAAGCGGACGACGTTTGCGGGTACGTAGTAGGGCTGGACCACATATTGTGCATTCTTACTGGCGGCATCACCCCACTTCGCCAGTTCAATATTCATCTCCCGGTGGTTCTGGCCTGCGTCAGCCTCATCCCACGTGAACATACTTAAGACTGCGGCAGGCTCCAGCTGTGAAACGTCACGCACCACAAATCGGTATGACCCGTAACCCAAACTCCGTAAGAGCCTGACCTCGGCACAGGACCACTGGCCGGCATTATTCGCGATTCGTAAATGTAGGAAGCCCTTGGCATCAGTCCATGCGTTAGCCGAATCGTAATTATTGTGCCTGCCACCACGAGTGCTCCGAACGTTACGAACGTGCCATTCATAACCACTAAACTGAAGTGTTCCTGCAGCAGCTTTTTCCAACTTTTCTCCCGGAACACTCTTCACCGCGACTACATCACCACCTTCTGACGGCAAGACTTCGATCGTTGGAGGAGCACGGTAGCCAGGCTCAACAAGCAGCGCAGCATACTCCGTGCCGAAATGAGTTGAATTGGTCCATGTGGAGTCGGGTTGAATAGCGCTAAAGGGCTCATCAATAGTCGGCTGCACCCACCAAATTCCGGACTTCGCAAACAGAACGATCTGTTGGCCGGTACGTGCGCCAATCACGCGCCCGGCAATAGGAGCACGCTTGTCGGGTCCACCCTCGTCTGCCTGGGGAATAACGCTGAACTCGATAGATGGTTTAACTACAGGCTGGGGCTGAGCGCAGCCGTCCAGCAGAATGGGAACGGAACCCAACAAAACTAAAGCCGAAATCCATCCAGAGCGTGCCTTCCGGCGAGACCACTTCATGCGATTTCATCCTTGTGGTCGCCAACTCGTTTCGCTTTGTGATGCGACACCAAATTGGGCGGAGTAGAGTCGAAAGCTACCCTTGGAAATTGGGCCATTATCCTACAACGGTAATCATCAGCTTTTCCAGTTAATGGGTATACAAGACACCAGGTATTAAACCGCGTGTTAGCGGACATTATGATTCATGAACCTGCCACCATTAGACCACTCGTTAATGGCGGAACGTTCGGCGATGACGTCTCCTTGGAGTGCGCCGGCCCGGCGGCGCTTTGGTCCGCGGCGTTCTGGCGCCGCTTTGATTCGAAACATCTAAAGCCGAAAGGCCGAGGTCTCTCGCGGTTTGACTAAAGCGGCGCCGGGCCGCCGCACTCCAAGGAGCCGCCCTACGCTTGCCTTACTTCCTCGCTTTTCCACCTAAGCCAACCCCGGTGGCTCCGGTGAACCCGGGAAACGCAAGAAAGAACCCGATCCTCTTATCCACCGTCGAGATGATGAAGATGACTATGAAGAATTTCATTCAAGAAGGCATCACTGGATCGAATGCTTTTTTGCTACAACTTTAGGCTTTATGGAGAGCTACCACTATCGAGGTAACTGCGACAGGCTGATACGAGTGGCGTCGACGCGCGATACGAATTTGGTATGGCCAGGTTCGAGCGACGCTAGATTGTTGTCCCCACCATAGCGCCCTTAACTCCTGATCCCTTCCGACCGTTCGTTCAAATCATTTGCCTCGACGTATCCGTCTGAGGAGTCCTGTATACCACGATCGTGGTACCCCCGCATCCGGCCAACAGTGGTAGCCGAAAAACACTCTATCTCGTGATGTGCTCGCCGCTCTAAACGGGCACTATGCCACGCACCGAAGCAGGAGAAGGCGCCCGGACACTACTCGAAAGGAGCACACAGTGAAGCAACCAAACTACAGATCGCGCCGTCGCTTTCTCAGGGAGAGTTCGATGTTGGTTCTGTTAGTCACACTCGGCCCAGGGACGATCGCCGACGCATTTGCCCATTCGAAATCCAAACCTACTTAAAAGGAGGACACCATGACCCAAACCAGTGCTACACAACGAGAGAGCAAGCAGGCAGCTGACAAGACCGCTATTCGTCCGTTTCGTGTGAATTTTCCCGAGGCGGAACTCACCGATCTGCGCAAGCGCATCAACGCGACGCGATTCCCCGAGAAGGAAACCGTCGCGGATTTCTCGCAGGGCGTGCCGCTCGCGACGGTGCAGAAACTCGCGCGTTACTGGGCCACGGAATACGACTGGCGCAAGGTCGAAGCCCGACTCAATGCCGTGCCGAATTTCCTAACCGAGATCGATGGACTCGACATTCATTTCATCCACGTGCGTTCGAAACATGACAATGCGTTGCCGCTCATCGTCACGCACGGCTGGCCCGGCTCGGTCGTCGAGCAGCTGAAGATTGTCGATCCACTCACCGATCCCACGTCGCATGGCGGGAGCGCATCGGATGCATTCCATCTGGTGATTCCGTCGATGCCCGGCTACGGGTTTTCGGGCAAGCCAACCACCACCGGCTGGGACGCTGCGCGCATCGCGCGTGCCTGGGATGTGCTGATGAAGCGACTCGGTTACACGAGCTATGTGGCGCAGGGCGGCGACTGGGGCGCGGTCGTCGTCGACCTGATGGGCGTGCAAGCTCCGAAAGGATTGCTCGCCATCCACACCAACATGCCCGGTGTCATTCCGCCCGCGATCGATGCTGCGGCGCTTGCCGGCGCGCCGGTTCCGGCCGGTCTTTCCGCGGATGAAAAGCATGCCTACCAGCAGCTGGCGGCCTTCTACAAGGACGTCTACTACGCGTTGTTCATGGGAACGCGGCCGCAGACGCTGACGGCCTTCGCGGATTCACCGGTCGGCCTGGCCACCTTCATGATCGACCACGACGCGCGCAGCCTGGAGCTTATCGCGCGCAGCTTCAACGGAGTCGCTGAAGGGCTGACGCGGGACGACGTGCTCGACAACATCACGCTGTTCTGGCTGACGAACACGGGGGTTTCCGCGGCCCGTCTCTACTGGGAGAGAAAGCTAGGCTTCTTCACGCCTAAGGGCGTCAAGATCCCGGTTGCGGCGAGCGCGTTTCCGGACGAGCTCTACCAGGCGCCGAAGAGTTGGGTGGAGCAGGCGTACCCCAACCTCATCCACTACAACAAGCTCGACAAAGGCGGCCACTTTGCGGCCTGGGAGCAGCCGCAACTCTTGTCAGAAGAGGTTCGCGCGGGCTTTAAATCACTGCGGTAGCTATTACGAGGGCGGGGCGTGCACCAACGTGCGCGCCGTCTTCATCTAGTGCATGCGGCAAATCAATATTGAATCAGACAGGAGATTGAAAAATGTCCAAGGCAATCAAGCGCGATCACCGCCGCTTATTGGGCTCTGCGGCCGAGGACCATTGCTCGATGCATTCCAGTCAACACACCGCTAGTGGACAATAACCGGCATGTGGGTTGACGCGCGCATTCCAACAAGTCTGACATTCGATTTAGTTGAACGCACAGGAGGAAAGCACATGGCAGACCTTAAGGTTGAAAGCAGCAGTCACAAAACCAGAGATGCGGGCGTCGCGAGAGTTGACATGAAGCTCGAGGTAGTCGTCATTCCCGTCTCGGATGTCGACCGCGCGGAGGAGTTCTACCGGAGACTCGGGTGGCGGCAGGACGTCACGCCGCCCGGCTCCGGCGTTGTCCAGTTTACGCCGCTGGGCTCCGCGTGCTCGGTCCAATTCGGCAAGAACCTCACGTCGGCCGCGCCCGGGTCGGCTCAGAGAACGTACCTAATCGTCTCCGACATCGAGGGCGCCCGGGACGCTCTGGTCGCGGCCGGCATCGAGGTGAGCGAGGTCTTCCACATCGGCACCGATGGATTGGTTCCCGGTCCGGATCCCGAGCATCGCAGCTACCGTTCGTTAGCCTCGTTCAGCGATCCAGACGGCAATAGCTGGCTGCTCCAGGAGATCACGACCCGGCTTCCCGGGCGCATCGACTCTGCCGCGACTTCGTTCGGCTCAGCAAGCGACCTGGCGAGCGCGTTTAGGCGTGCGGAGGCGGCGCACAGCCAGCACGAGAAGCGCACCGGGCAGCGCGACGCGAATTGGCCCGACTGGTACGCCGCTTACATGGTGGCGGAGCAGGCCGGGACGGAGCTGCCGCAATGAACGACTACTCGTGGATATCGATGCACTTCGCTTCCTGAACGCCTGTGAGGCTCAAGATGTCGAAATGGTGAACTGCTCACTCTACACTCGGGAATGGCTGACGCGACCTTCTGCTCCGCAATCGTAACAGGAGCGGCGCAAGGAATAGGGGCCGTGCGCTGGCGAGTAGTGAGGTGAAAGGAGATTCAAATGAAAACGACTCGAATCAAAGCGGTAGCAGTGCTGATGGTCGTTAGCGGTTTAGCGCTGCACATGGCGCTGGCGCAGGCGCCGGGAATCAAGCGCACCGATCTCCAGCGGCACGATCTCAGCGTCCCCGGACGCGAGGTCGTCCAGGTGCGCGTCGATATCGCCCCCGGGGTGGTGGCCCCCAGGCACAGCCATCCGGGCGAAGAGATCGTCTATGCCATCGAAGGCTTGCTGGAGTATCAGGTCGAAGGCAAGCCGCCGGTGACGCTCAAGGCCGGCGAGGTCTTGTTCATCCCGGCCGGAACGATCCATGCGGCGAAGAACGTCGGCAACGACAACGGGGCGGAGCTCGCCACGTACATCGTAGAAAAAGGGAAGCCGCTCGTCGTGCTGGCGAAATGAGCGTCCAGGTTTAAGAGGCTGTGGAAGTCTTTTCGAGTAGGTTTCAAATTCTCTGGCAAATATTCGCACCGGCTAATCAAGGGCGGCATCGGACACAATCTGCCTCAGGAAGCTCCGCAGGCCTTTGCCCAAGCCGTCGTGGATGTGGACGCTTATTGATCTGAAGTTGGGAGAGGGTTCGTGAAATAGCACTAAGCACGCCGGATGGAGACCACGGTTGAACTCTGTAAGGGTCCGCAATCCGCCGCCAGGGTCACGGTCGTATTGGAGATAGGAATTGGGTTTGAGCGCGCTAACCGGCCCGTGGTCTGACGCGCGAAGGCAGCATCAATGGATAGACGAAATTTGTTAATCGGAATTGTTGTAGGCGTTCTTATTGTAGGAGCCTCGGTAGCCGCTACGGGTTTTACAAGGCGATTGCTGAGTCCCTTTCGGATGCTCACTACATTCGAGAGTTTGGAGCTTGCTACTGCTCCAGATCTGACCCCCGGTGATTGGATAAACTCAGAACCGCTAAAGCTCAAGGAGTTGCGCGGTCGCGTCGTGCTGATCGATTTCTGGACTTTCGGCTGCTATAACTGTCGTAACACCTTGCCGTTCATCAAAGACTGGCACGATCGCTATCGCGACAAAGGCTTGACCGTTGTTGGCGTACACTCGCCTGAGTTTGATTACGAAAAGAAAGTCGACAACCTTCGCCGGGAAGTTGCTTCACTGGGGATTCATTACCCAGTGGTGTCGGATAACGATTACCAAACATGGGACGCTTACAACGTCGCAGCCTGGCCGACCGTAGTTCTAGTAGATAAGCAAGGACGAATTCGATGGCGGCACGTTGGTGAAGGTAACTATGAAGAGGCCGAGCGAATAATTCAGAAGCTACTTGCCGAAAAAGAAACACAGTCTGAAGACAAGAGCAAGGCGCGATGAGTGAACGGAGAGTGACGGCGGTAGAATGGAAAATCCAGAGACTCCACAATATGGCAACCTTATCCGGTCCACCTTCCTCTGCCGGAGGGACGATGCTGAATTCGATCGATGGTCCAGTGGCAGCTGGCCGCGAACCGCAGCCGCTAAGCAAAATACAAATGAACGTTATCAGGATTAGCCGCCAAACGAATCGCAGCGTACATTCGCGATTGCCATTTCATCCGAGACTATCTTATGAGCAGAGTTGCAGCCCGTTCCTTCTGGACTGACTACTTTCGCAGGTATTTGTTGAAAAATTCCAGAGTGCGCGTCCATGCCAGTTTGGCGGCAGTTTCGTTATAACGCGGCGTCGTATCGTTGTGGAAGCCGTGCTGTTTGCCCTCGTACATGTGCGACGTGTAGACCTTATTGTTGGTCTTAAGCGCCGCTTCGTAATTCGCGATGCCTGCGTTGACGCCCTGGTCGTTGCCCGCGTAATTAAACAACAGCGGCGTATCAATCCTGGGGACATCGTTTACGCCTGCCTGGCGGCCATAGAACACGACTCCGGCATTTAGATCAGCGCCCAGCCGCACGGCCAATTGATTCACCATCCCGCCGCCAAAACAGAATCCGACCGCACCCAGTTTGCCGTTGGAATCGGGACGTGCTTTGAGCCACTTGGCCGCCGCGACGAAATCTTCGGTCATCTTCTTTCCATCCACCTGGCGAAAGGCGACGGCGCCTTTCTCATCGCTGCCCGGGTAGCCACCGACCGAAGTTAACCCGTCGGGCGCGAAGGCGATGAAGTTGGCAAGCGCGAGACGACGCGCTACGTCTTCGATGTAGGGATTGAGTCCGCGGTTTTCGTGAATCACCAGCACTACAGGCAGCTTTTTCCCTTTTGCTGGGCGGGCCAGATACCCTTTTATCGAGCCGTTCCCGGCCGGGGATGGCACGACTTCATAGCCCACTTTTATGCGTTTGTCATTTGCCGGCACCTGTTGCGCCCAGGCGTAGTTGGGTTGCAGGCCCTCGAAGATTGCCGCGACGGTCAGACCGCCAATGGCAAACTTGCCGGCGCGATCAAGGAAAGTGCGGCGGTCGATATCGCCGTGCTGGTATTCGTGAAACAGGTCTAACAACTCCTGCGGATAATCGGATGCTACTTTACGTTCCATTGTTTCTCCTTGCATGGGATTAAGCGCAGTAAGAGTTTGCTCTCCTACCTCGCTGGTGAATCGTGATGATCATAAATCTTCCTGGTACTTAGGAAAACGCTTTTTTTGCCTGAACCTGTTTATTATGGCATCTGCGCAGGTGTATATTTTCTTCTTCCTGCGCCTTGACCGTGATGGCAAAGCTCATTAAGGCAAGCGTCAAACAGATCGCAGATTTCATCTTCATCGCTCCTTGGAATCATTAGTAAGCACAGACGCGAACTGCTCTTGCGCATCATGGAAAGAGGTCCACCCTTCCATGTTCGAGTCACATTGGAGACTTCTCCAGGTGTCGGGCCGCAGCACATAGCAGCCATTATTGGAGCATTCGTGATCTTGGACTTTGATCGCAGGGAAACTCTTTGGCTTATTGTAGCGGTCGGCAGAGGCGCGATCTGCTTATGGTTTTAGGGCGGCTTTGAATTGCTCGAAGCTCCCATCGAAGTAGGACACGTTGTGAAAAGCCTCCTTCGCGATGGCCTCAGCGACCGCCTGTGCCTGCTCCCCCGTTTGTCCAAAGACGATGACGCGCGTGTTGTGGTCGTCCATCGGCAGCCGCCAGTCGTCCTTCGCTGCTTTCACCTCGCCGGCATCCTTGCCCGGCCTAAGCCCGCTCCGCGGGAGGTTCCTGGCGCTGGGGATGCTGCCCGCCTTGAACTCACCGATTTCTCTAGCGTCGATGAACGCCGCAGTCCGGTCGTTGTCGAAAACGTGCTGAACTCCCTCAGGTTCAATCTGTGTTACACCGCCGAGGGCCCTCCACACCGGGATGCCGAGTTGATACCGCCGTACGTTCGTGTATCCGGCCTCCAGGAGCTCGGCCGCAAGGCGCTTGCTCTTGCCGCAGAACGGGCCGTTGCAGTAAATCACCACGGGGCGCGATCGATTGCCTTTTAAGACACGCCCGATCTCGGCAACGTCCGAGACGTAGAGCGAAATGGAGACGCCCGGCCTGCCTGATACATTTACTGCGCCCGGGATATGACTGACCGCATACTCCTTAGAGGGTCGTACGTCAAAGACGACGGCGCTCCTCTCAGCCAAAATGCCTCGGAGTTCTTCCGTCGAGACTTCCTGCGTCTTCTGTTCTGTGTCCCTCAGCGTAGCCTGATGAACATTGGAAGGCGATTGGGCATGCCCCGGCGAGGCGATCAGGAAGAACGCCAGTAAGGCTAACCAGCGCGACTTAATAGAACAGATTTTCTTTTTCACAATTAACCCCGCTCAGGGCGTGTACCGAGCTTTCGCCGATTCCCAGGATTTCCGCAAAGCCGCGATGAAACGTTGAAACTCCGGGTCGCCGCCCAGCGGCTGCAGAAGCGGATCACGCGCATACCAGGGATAGCAGGGAAAGCCTGTATCTGCCGCCTTACGTAACCACCCCAATGCCTCACTGCGTTGACCGAGTTGCGCGTAAGTAGCGCCCACACTGTAAGCTGCATGATGATCCATGTAACCCCCTGAGATAACACCTCGCAGCAGTTCCTCGGCTTGCGTTCGACTTCCACGCGCAGCCAGAAAGCTTGCCAGGGTCGCGCGCGCTCTCGCCTGAGCTGAGGCAGAAGACGAATGGCGCAATTCGTCTAACAACCCTTGGGCGTGCGTCGCTCCCCCCTGATAGTAATGAGCCTGGGCCAGATACACATCAAACAGCGGCTTGCCATTTAAGCGCTGCGCTTCTTCCAGCAATGATGATGCTTGCGCATATTCGCCGCCAAGCAAAGCAGCAATGCCTTGTGTTCGCAGCAATTCGACTCTATTACGATTCTCCGCATTGATCTCTAAACCCGCGCGTAAATCCCGATCCGCCAGTTCCAGCAACCCCAGATGGTAGAAGGCACGTGCGCGGAAGGCGTAAGCCAAGTCGAGATTCGGATCGAGGTCCAACGTACGACTACTCTCTTCAATCGTTGCCTCCCAATTGAAATCCGTTTTCCCATAGACGGCGGCCAGCGCCAGGTGTGTTTCGGCCAGGTTTGTATCCAATTCCAGGGCTCGGCGCGCTTCGCGCTCGGCGCGCTCGCCCCAACCTTTGACTTCCGGTTCGGGCGCGAAACGTAAGTGCATTTCGGCGGCGGCTCTTGCCAGCCCCGCGTACGCTGGCGCGTAGTTGGGGTCAATCTGCAGCGCCTTCTCAAACTTGGCAATTGCCGCCAGCGCCTCTTCCTGCGTCGAGCGCGCCAGGTGCGAGCGTCCCTGCAAATATGATTCGTATGCCGCAGCATTCTCCGTGTAGCGGCGACGGAGGCGCTCTTGCTCGGCGACGGTCATTTTGATTTTAAGCGCCGCTGCCACTTGCCCGGCAATAGAATCTTGCATATCCAAGAGGACTGCGCGGGGCTCATCATATTGTGCGCCCCAGATTGGTGTGCCATCGCTCACCTGCAGAAGTTGCACGCTGACGCGCAAATTCTCCTCCACTTCCTGCACCGTTCCCATCACGACATAATCGCTGGAAAGAACGCGACCCGCTTCCTGTGCGTCCACATCCTGATTCTCGTAGCGCAAAATGGCGCTGGTCGGGCGCATGCGAATCTGCCTGACATTAGCAAGGCGCGAGATGATCGCGTCGGGAAAGCCGAGACCGAGAAAGTTTAGGTCTTTCGCTTCTTTGTTTAAGATACGGAAAGGCAACACGGCCAGCGTAATTTGTTTGGCCGAAGCTGTCGGCGCTACTTCTGAAAAGAAGCGCCCGCGGTTGAGATAGCCGGCCACCGCCAGGCCAAGCGCCAAGATTCCCACGAGCGCAATGAACCACGCGCGAGCAAAGACTCGCCGCGAGGTTCGCACGACCGAAGTGGCTTGCGTCGGCTCGCTCGACCCTCCCGCTTCTGAAGCTCGTTTGAGTCTTTTCAGATCTGAGGATAGGTCTTGGGCAGTTTGGTATCGTTCCGCTTGCTTTTTTGCGAGCGCCTTTGTGACGATTCTTTGGAGTCCAGTGGGGATTTCCGGTGAGAATTGCGCCAGTGGCAAAGGTTCCCGTTCCAGTATCGAAACGATTGTATCGGTGGTCGTGTTGCCTTCAAAGGGAGCGCGCCCGGTCACCATCTCATAAAGCACGACGCCCAAGCTCCAGATGTCTGTTCGCGCATCGACGCTAAGTCCTCGCGCCTGCTCCGGCGACATGTATCTGGCTGTGCCCATCACCACGCCCGCATCCGTCATGATCAGCGTCGGCGCATCTGCCTGAATGGCTCGCCGCTCCGTCAGCTTCGCAAGCCCGAAGTCCAACACTTTAATGTAGCCGTCCGCGCGCATCATGATGTTCTCGGGCTTGATGTCACGATGTACGATATCGGCTCCATGCGCTGCCGTCAGAGCCGCCGTCACTTGCACGGCGACATCAAGCGCGTCGCCCACGCTTATCGGTTCGCGCTCCATACGCTGGCGCAGCGTCAAGCCGTCAATGAATTCCGTCGCGATGAAATGAATAGAATCCACCTCTCCGAATTCATAAACTGTGAGGATATTCGGATGATTAAGCGCGGATGCGGCTCTGGCTTCCTGGCTGAAGCGTCGCATACTCCCTTCATTGAAAGCGACTTCTGTAGGCAGGAGTTTCAGAGCGACGTGGCGACCGAGCTGTATGTCTTCTGCCAGATAAACTTCGCCCATCCCGCCCGCCCCGAGCTTTTTGATAATCTGGTAATGAGAGATTGACTGTTCGAGCATCGTTCGGAGCCTCTCGAAGAAGCGAAGATGCCCCTGTTACTGGCGAAGTTGGCTTCGTCGTGAGCAGATGCGGGCAGCCCTGAGGGAAGGGTCATCCTTACCCTGCGTAGTAGAAAAGTCAAGTCACAACCGATGGCTTTGCTCCCTACCGTGACGCTGTTGGCTTCATCCTTGGCGGTCGTACAGACTTCGCGCAGCTAATCAAAATCTACGCAAATAATCCTGAGTCTGAAACGCGCTATTCACCCGCCCAGTGTACTGGATGCAAAAAGAATGTGATTCACGGTCGCCCTGATATGGATCGCGTTGGCACGTCGCGGATCGAACGCCACAACCTATCAGTGAGAATGGAAAACCGAAGGTTCACGCGCTTAACGAATGGCTTCTCTAAGAAGTGGGAAAAGCATCACGCAGCCCTCGCCCTGTACTTCGCTTATTACAATTTCTGCCGGATGCACAAGAGCCTAAGATGTACGCCAGCGATGGCAGCGGGAATTACAAAGCACGTCTGGACGCTGAAAGATTTATTGCTAAATGCCTCTGGGCTGTAGCCTCTAGTGACCCTTGCAATGCCTAGCGGATGTAGTCATACTAAATCTGCCATAAGCGTTGCAGCCATGAAACCCCATTTCAACGAAGCCAAGACAGCTCAATTGGCTGCCCTCATTCTCAAGCTGAGGGGCGGCACCATGCACTACATGAAGCTAATTAAGTTAATGTACATCATTGATCGCACCGCTCTGATTCGCTGGGGGCGACCACTGACCTACGATTCATACGTCTCAATGAAGCATGGCCCCGTTCTGAGCGCGACGCTTGACCTGATAAACGAGCCGCCGGATGAAAGCTCACCATGGGGGCGCTTAATTGGCCCCGCAACGGATCGGTACTGCGTAACCTTAAAAGCTGATTGCCCGACGGATGAACTGTCAGACGCCGAAGAAGAGTTAGTCGCGGAGGGTTATAAGAGATTTGGTTATATGAACCGATACAGACTTCGAGACATACTCCATGAAGTACTTCCAGAGTGGCAAGACCCAAAAGGATCATCATTACCGATTGAGTACCGCGACATCCTCATGGCAGCTAAAAAAACGCCTGCCGAAATCGCCGAGATCGAGTCTGAGTTGGAAAGCGTTGCTTTAGTAGATGCCCTCACTTAGCGATGAAATCTATCCTGGCACATGTATTTTGCTACCGAAGCCGGGCGGTGATATTAAACATCTCTGGATAGTTCTCACCGAAGCCGAAGGCGATCCGCCACAAGTTGTCATAGTTAATCTAACTACGCGCAAGCAAGGTACGATAGACACTACTTGCGTCTTAATGCCGGGTGATCATGAGTTTGTGAAGTCTGAGACTACTGTTCACTATATGGATGCGCGACTTGCGCCTGCCCAACCATTAAGCCAGATAGCAAAGTTAGCTGATTACGATTTTCATGCGGACTGTTCTAGGGGGTTGTTGCGGCGCATACAGCAAGGTTTACTAGATTCTCCGTTCACGCCTAAGAAAATCAAAGCCTATTGCGGCCCGCGCTTCGCATTTGAAAGTGGCGCACAGGCTAGCGCCGCGCCCCCTCCAGCCTAATCGCTTCACCGTGGACGCTGAGAGATTTACTAATGGCAGCAACGGGTATATAACGTCGGCTCACGGACTAACCCCAACTCGCTCACTCAAAGGTAAATGCGATGCAAAATGACGATTCAACGGAAAGCTCCTTATCGTTAAAGGAGATGATTAGACGTGTGCAAACTGAATTGATGGAGTCTCAGCTTGAAAGGGAAGCAAGCGGCCTTCCCGCACTCTTTGCGGTTGACGGCCTGACTTTGGAAGTCAATTTTGTTGTCACTAAGTCGAAAGGGGCTTCAGGAGGATTCGACTTCAAGGTTCTGACTTTTGGTGGTATCAAAGCTGGCGGCGACTTAGAGCATCAAGAACAACAAACCCACAAGATCATACTCTCGCTAAAAGGTAATCCCGATTGGAAGCCAGAATTATTGGACATATGCTTGCCCTGCTCATAGCAACACAACTTTAGGACACTACCCCTTTTTACGAGTTACGCCTCTGGCGAAGATGCCGCACGCCCGGGCGAGGAAGGTTATCCAGTGACTTTGCCAAAACCGGTGTCGCCTGGCAATCTGGTTGCAAACGATAGCTAGTCTGATGTCAATCGCGGTCGCGCCTGGATGCGACCGGACAAAGCGCCGACAACCGGGGTCCCCGGCGCGGCAGCCGCGCTGCGTAATCTGCGGATACGGATACGACTTGTGCTCAAAAGGTCCAGGTGGCGAGCCCGTTTCCCCGAAAACTCAATACCGACTTTCCAAACTGGAATTCACTTTGCTTGGCGGGCTTTCCGTTTACGCGCATGGTGATCTGCCGAATGCCGCGTTCAGTTGGCGTCTCTGGAATGATACGCAGTTCGATATCCTGGCCCGTCAGCGTCGTGGTGGTTTCACTGATGCGTTCGCGATAACCCAATAATTGACCGAGTTCGAGCAAGGCCCTGGTGGTAGCCTTATTAAGCGCCAGTGTGATCGCCACTACGTCTTGAAAGTATGGTTTTCGAGGAGTGTCTTTGAGCACCGTGGCGTAGCGCTTGAGGATATCGCGGCGACGCACTCCCGGATTCTTCACATCCGGCTGAGCGTTCCATTCATTGAGAAAGCTGGGATGGTATTCCATGACCCAAAAGCGCAGGCCCGCATCGGCGGGAATGTTTGTGGGGACCGCCATGTAAAACCAAGGCACCTGTTTCCCGGCAAAGCCGCGAGTGATGGGCGACTGAAGCAGCGAAAGCTTAGAGTTCGGAGGGTTGGTGCCGGTCGCTGATCTAAATGCTTCCAGCGTGCCGGCCTGGTCAACGCCCAAAGCGATGCCGCTATCGGATAGTTTTCCGATGCTGGTTGTGGCAGCATCAAAAAACTCGAAATAAGTATTAGTGCCATAGAAGTAAGCACCTGTGTACGAAATGTCAGTGCGGGTCGTAGTTCTCAGTTCGGTTACGGCGAACTCCCCGCGCAGGAACGGATCCTGTTCAATAGCCTTGTAGGTTTCCGAATTCAGAACAATGTAGAAGTGATTCAGCGGCGCCGTAGAAGTAATCTTCTGGTTGGGTTGACCCATAACGAAACCGGCAATCAGCAACGTCATTGGTGCGATCAGGAATGATTTCAACATTCTGCACTCCTCACGAGAAACTCCAGGCGGCGTTCTCCCGCCTCCTATAGTCTGCACTACTGCTCAGTAGAGTATTCGTTTTGTTCGCTCAATTGGCAACAAAGAAACTTACGTAGAGGTTCGGGCTTTGCGTCTCACAATGGATGACGGATCGCATTCCGAAGTTGGCGAGCAGCGACCAATTTGTCGGTGGCGGGTAGGGCAAGTGGGTCTGTGATTTTCGTCATAACGGTCGGCGCTACTTGCAGACGCTAAAGTTTGCGCGGACGCGCCAAGAGGCGGAGCAGGATGAGGCCACTATCAAGGCCGACGTCTTCCGCCAGGTGTACGGGCTGGAAGGGAAGAAAGATTGTCCCTTCGAGCAATTTGTGGTTGACCACTTTCTACCCTATTCGGAGGCGAACAAGAGGACCTTTTACGATGACGTGATTGTTTGCCGGATCCTGAACGAATTCTTCAAAGGGCGCATGATGCGCAGCATCACACCGGCGCTGGTCGCAGAATTCAAGCAGAAGCGACTTGCTACTCCGCTGAGCCGTCAAAAAGATCGAGTCGCAAAGCATTGGACTCCATCGACGAAGCTAAAGCGGACACGGCAGAAGCGCTTAGATTAATCGGACGAACCGCCGAGGCCGCGCAAGCCGGCGACAGTCAACCGAGAGATGTGCGTTCTATCGAAGATCTTCTCGCTGGCTGTCGATGCAGAAATACTAGACGACAACTATGTCGCAGAGTGAAGAAGCTGAGAACGGCGAACCAGCGGGTTCGGTATCTGAGTAACGCTGAGGAAGAGGCTCTCTTCAAAGCACTGAAAGGGTGTGATTGGGTCAAGGACATAATCGTCATGGCAATCAACACGGGAATGCGGCGCGGGGAAATCTTCAACTTGAAATGGTTCGATGTCGATTTCAATCGCCGCATAGTGCATGTCCGGCAGAGTAAGTCAGGCCGGCCGCGCACAATCCCTCTGAATGCCACGGCACAGACGCTTCTCAAAGGATTGCCGAAGGCTAGCGAGTACGTGTTTCCGAGTCCGAAGAATGAAAAGAGACGCGTGAACGATGTTGGCAGGCAATTTGAGAGAGCAGTGAAGAACGCGAAGATCCCGGATTTTCATTTCCGCGATCTTCGTCACACCGCAGCGACGCGGATGGCCGATGCAGGAGCGGACCCGTTTACTCTTGCTGCGATCTTAGGCCACAGCGACATTCGAATGACTGCGCGTTACACGCATGCAACGGATGAAGCGAAGCGCCGAGCTGTGGACAGACTGGTTGCGCCTACGGCGCTCCATGCGGGCGAGACGCCCGCGGTCCCAGGGAACGCGATGCCCGTTTCTGTCGATGCGAATGGCATTCGATCAGAAAATTTTGGCAACGATTTGGCACCGGAAACAAAAACGGCGAGGAGCGCCTCACCGTAAACGATTGATTTCATTGGTGGAGCAGAGGAGGGTCGAACCCCTGACCTCCGCATTGCGAACAAGGTTCTGCTCTTTTTATTAACTGACTGAAATGACAGAGGTTGCAGCCATGGCGATTTTCCGAGGGTTTTATATGCTTCTATATGGAGTTTGATGCTACCCGCGTCGATCTATCTGTACTCACGTCACAACGGCGTCACAAGCGAAAAAGACTTGGTTAAGTGGTGCATAGAACCGCGGGACTAAGTAGAGCGACTGGGCGCCGATTTCTAGACGGTCTACTACGAGAATTGCGAATCAACAGTCCTTATACTATCAACCCTAAGCGAAGGCGAAAAATTCATCCCTGAAATAGATTGCGAATTAATGCACCATCTGGACTCACTACGATGCTTTCATTGGTTTGCCTTCGACGATGCGCAGAGCAGAATCGAGATTGGCTTGCTGTGCGCCCTGCTTAGCGTTTAGTGTCTGAATTTTTCTGGTGAAGTCTTCTGCCAACTGACGCCCCACTCGGCTGAAGGGCGTTCGCAGGGCTGAGATCAGAGGCACGTCCAATAGCGAGGAATCCAATGAAGTGAAATGAGTGCGGTTTGCGGCGTCGCTGGTTCCCGCAAGTATCAGCCGAGCTAATTTGCCATCCAACGTCTCAGGAAATTTTTTGGCGAGTTGCGCAATTTCATTGGGTGCGGCATCGCTCTGAGCGAGGACGATTGATTGTCTGACAACCTCATTGGCCAACAGCTCCGCGGCGCCACGTTCGGCGTCGGTTTGTGGCGACCTGACGTCAACGTCGATTCGCGGAGACGTGACCGGCGCATCTCGCGGAGAAGGGGAAAACTCAGCTTGTAGTTGGTAGCGACCCGGCGTGGGGAAAACGGGTCCTGCTTCGGTTTGGAGCAGGTTCATGCTCCCGACGAGCTGTTCATTCGGCGCCAGGGTTGCCTGGCGCAAAATAGTGTCAGCCTGCCATCCCCGAAGCTCGCGAGGCGAGGTATCAGGACCAAACACCGTCAGGCGCACGTCCCCTTCCATCAGGTTCAGGCGGGACGAGATCGTAACCGAAGTCGCTCCTCGATTCGTGACCCGAAGCGTACCAAGGACCGACAAGCCAAAGATAACCGGCTCCTGCACGTCCAGTGTTACCACTAGGGACGACGATCCTTTTTCACTATCAACCACCAACGTAGTTTACTTCTGAGAGACCTGAGGAGGAAAGTTTTATGACTGCTCTGCCAAAAATAAATCAAGGCAAAACTATTCAGAACCCCGACTCCCTGCGTTCTGATATCACCGCGCGGCCATCTGTGCGAGCTGTGCGAGGGGCCCAGTTGACTTTTTACTTCCTCTGAACAAAACTGCGCCGAATATCGCTCAGCATATCCAACGCATCTGCATTTGCCTGAGACGCACGTCTACCGCGGGCGCGTCGTGGTTGCGTAAGCCCTAATCCCGTGTCTGCCGTCATCGCCGGCGGCGCCGTTTGGGCCAGGTAGTCGGCGGTTAAATCGAGAACCGGCGCATTGCTTTCGGTCGGGGCAGCGACAGCCGTGGCCAAATTGACCAGTTTCGCGGGATCTTGAGTTGCCATACTCGAGGAGGTTACTGCGTTGAACCGAGCTTCGGCCTCCTGGTGGTCGGCTGAACGCAGTATCTCTCCTGAATAGAGATCTCGTAAGTCGCGACTGTTAGCATTTGCCAGAGTGAGAGCAGCAGCTGCACCAGTTTCCGTGTGGCCATACTTGTCCGCCAATTCTTCAAGCTTGGCTCTTGCATCTTTGTCAGTGCCAAAGTCACCAAATGCAAACGCGCGGCCTACGCCTGGTTCTAAAGACAAGCGAGCGATGTCTTCCTCCTCAGGTGTAGCAGGCGCACGCACTACAATCGCTGCCGCACCGCTGCGGGTAACGCAGCCAAGGGCGTCGCCGATGCTTAGTTCGGCTGAAAGGTAAAAACGCCCCGTTTGGCGGAACGTGAACCCGTAGTTCGTGTAAAAGATTTGGGCGCTATTGCGCAGCGATTCTCCCGGTTCCAGGGTGGTGATCGGACGATCACTACACGCAATGATAACGTCGCGCACGTCATTCAATTCTTCACTTGGTGGTTTTAGCAGAAGGCGCAAGTCGCCGCTGGAGAGGTTGATAGCTGACGTGACCCGGCGCGGCTGAGTGCCCTTGTTTGTGAGGACAAACTGCGCAGTGATGAATTCACCTCGGAACACAACATTCGGGACAATGATACTCAATTCCAGATCCGCAATCGAAGGATCATCCCGAAGAAAGCCGGCAGCGTCTGTTGGATCCGCAATTCCGCTCAAGCGGCCGTGTCCAAATCCAAAACGCTTCCATCCAGGACGTACTTGCGGATCAGGTGAGTGAATCAGCGAGGTACGGTTATGTTCGTCGAACGAGAACGTGATGTTTTCAGGGAACGTATTGGTTTCACTCGCAAAACTCATGACGTCGCCCGTTTGATTCATGACGGTTGTGCCGATGGGCACTACGTGTACGTCGTGCTTGGGGTGAAACAAGTTAAATGCGTGGCCCGTCTCGTGCACGAGCGTTCGCAAAAAAGCCGCAGGCACTTCTCCGATCTTCTTGTTCCTGGCCGACTCCGACAGAATCGGAATATCGCCCAGTTCGGGATCGAAAAACCCGGCGGTGCCTTCGCGAAAAGGCTCGATGTCATCGAACATCAGACCCAGGATAGAGCCTTGTCTGGATCCGACGAACAACCAGAGTCGCCAAGTGTCATCGTTAGGTACGGGCTGGCCTCGATTCGTCGAGAGGGCGGCCTGGAGCTCTGTGGTAGTTAAGTCAGAATCCTCAGGGAGGTTGGTTCTGTCCACCGTTAGAGCGCACTCAATTCCAGCCGTGCGGTAGATGCTCGCGTAGTTGATAGCCGTATTGTCAACCGTCGTAACCGACATTGGAAACGCCCTGTTTGTCATCAGATCAACCTCAACCGCGCAGCCGCGGTAGAGCGTTGACGTTTTTGTGGCGACCGCTTCGTACGTTACGCCACCAATCTGAGCCGTTCCCGTTAAGCGAATCGTTGGTTGTGGCAGCGCCGGATGGTTGAAGACATTTGCCTCGAGACACTCCAGTTCCATGAAGCCGTTATCTTTGCCGCTGTTCTCCTGGCCGATAAAATCCTGAGTAATCTTGTTCCAGAGGTTCCGCTCAAACTTGAATACCAATTTTCCTTTTTGGTAAGTGACGCCCAGGGACCTGAAGTACCATGCGTATTGATCGATAGGAAATTGCGGGTACCAATTTTTGCCGAACAGGAGAGGACTGTCGGTGATTGGCTTTCCGATCTCTACGGGACCGCTTATCGAAATTGGCTTGCGGACATAGATGTCGCCCGAAACGCGCAACTTCGGCGACGCCACTTCGATCCTCATGGGCCCACGAATCTCTATCAGGGTGTGAGGGCCTGTCGGAGTCAACTGCAGGTACCAGGAACCATTGAGTGTGCCAGCGGGACAGGGGTTTTTTGCAACATCGGACCCAGGGGGTACGCAAGTGCTGACCGCTCCCAGGGCTCTTGCGAGCGCTAGCGAGCCGTCTTCGTCGTATTCCATGAAAGTGCCGTCGCTCCCGCCGCCACAGCCATTGCCGACCAGCGAGGTCGGCTCTTCAGCGTCATTAAGTTGATCAAAAGGCATCTGCGTTTCTCCGCATGTTAAGGAGTTTGAGGAGTTATCAGGATTTGTCCGTTCTGCTCGGATAACGCCCTCAGTTTTCAGGGTTGAGTTCTATAGAAACCGTTATCCGTCGAGCGCGTTTTGGAATTGTCAGGGTGAGATTGTATTCGCGATCATCGATCGCGAGCGCCCCAGCGCGCGCACGTTGCTGAGAGGCAGCCTCGGCCGCGCCTGGTGTGAGTGCCTCGTCATGATGTGCCCCGCCAGGTGCACTGTCGTCATTAAAGTCCCCATAGCTCAGCCGGATGTCGGGTTCGTTACCGGCGAAGTTCATTTTCACTTGTCCGTTCCGGTCGGTTCGCACCCAGGTCAAATCGTCTGTGTGAGATTGGAGCAGTTGTAAAACTGCTGGAGCTGGGTGATGCCCGCTTCGCGAACCGGTACAAAGCCCTAAGAGAGTCGTGTTCTCGAGGTTCGAGAGAACTTCCTCCGAAAAACCATTCCAACTTCCGTGGTGCGCAAGCTTAACGAACTCGTACGGGGCGCGGTCTTTGATCCTCGAAAGGAGTATCTCTCGCCCTTCGCGCAAATCCGGGTCGTCAGTTTCGGCGTCTGCCATCTGCATGTCGCCAGTGAAAAGAAAGTTCTTTTCACGGTAGCTAAACACCGTAACCAGGCTCTCGAGATTGATGAACGACCCGCTGCTGCGCGGCGCATCAGCAGCCAGCATCTGGCCCACAATTTCCCGATAGATGGACAAAGGGCCGGAGACTGAGTCTGCGCTTAGCCCTCTCTCAATCCTGTCGAGCATGTCGCTTTGCCAGTCAAGAATGTGCCGAGCGCAGATGGGCAGGTCGCTCTCGCGCGGGCCCAATATTTCCAAGCCTACCGACTTACTTTGGAGGTACGTTTGAAGAGGCTCGATGGAGTCAGTGCCATAACGCAAAACTGTGGTGCCCCTTTGCTCGAGCGTGGTGAGCATTCGCGTGTAACGTTCATCAAGAGTTTCGGAATCCGCCATCAACTCAGTGAACGAGTCCTGGTCTATATCGTCGCGAGGCTCCTCGCTTAAGGCTTCCAGCAGCGCTCGGGCAGCAGGGCTGGCATTGACTGCCACGTCGGCGTTGGGCTCACCCCAGCGAAAGATTGGATCGATCACCAGGGCATAACGGGCGCGAAGTCGGTTGAACTTGACGAGCTCTGGGATGCAGCCAATGTGGTCGTTATGCAGGTGGCTGCAGATCAGAAGGTCAACCGTGCTGGTTTGGCCGGGCTGGTTAAGCAAATAGCTCAGTTGCTTTGGGATGGAGCGATGAGAACCGTCGTCTTCGTAATTGCCGCGATGAGCACCGTCGATAAACACCGAGACGTCCCCAAAACGGCATAGCACGGCATCGCCGTACTTCTCGGTTCCGACATCAAGCAGGTTGACGGCAAAAGGGCTTGTTGAATCCGCCGCCAGATCACTAGTTTCGTTTGTGTTTCGATTTCTGTCAGAGACTCTAGTCATGGGAAGGCGCTCCTCTTAGGGTGAGTTGAAGGTTTAAATGGGCTTCATAACAGAGATGTCGTTTGGTGTAAAGACATTTCATAGCAAGGAGAGTGGACGGTGAATACCGGCTTGGTTTCTTCAGGAGACGGGTTCTGTTCACTCCACGATGCGCTTCAGTTGCAGCGGATGGTTGAACTGGTTTGTTGGAGTCGTGGCTCAATCCCATGCGCGCCCAGCCGGACGAACTCTCACAGAATCTCTCGTCTCCATTTACACTAAAGGCTGCCTCAGTTGGCAGCCTTTGCGTTTAGAAATTTATGTTTAGAATCGCGATCTCACCCTTAATGTCCCAGCCAAACAATATCCCCTGCCTTATCCGTCCGTCGGTGAGTGTGACTTCCGCTGGCCCCTGTATCTACAATTAACGCCATAGCGTTCCTGTGAATTGATTGGCTTGCCAATCGTAATTTTCGGCTAGAGGGAACGTTTCTTAGAGTATGGCCTCCGCGTTACAGGCTTGTGGAATTCAGGCGTCATCCACTCGCACTTCCTTCAGAACCCCACGTTTATTCAACTTCTGACCTCCGCATTGCAGGGTTTGGGTTTCGTTATTTCCTCAAAACTCTCGTGTATCAACTGGTTGGGTGAACTGCGCTTTTGCTTTGGTTTTTTTGCACGTCGCCACACTGAACTATATGACGTGCAAACAGATTTCCGGAAGCAACGTCACAACGGCGTCACAAGTGAAAAATGAGTAAACACGATGTGCGGCTGTAAATATTTGAAAGCGGCTGGATTATTGGTGGAGCAGAGGGGGATCGAACCCTGACCTCCGCATTGCGAACCCGGCTCTGCTCTTTTTATTAACTGACTGATAAAACAGGGGTTGCAGCCACGGCGATTTTCCGAAGGATTTATATCCTTCTATATGGAGCTCGATGCTACACGCGCCCATTTATCTGTACTCACGTCACAACGGCGTCACAAGCAAACTGAGGTTGAGATATGACCGGGAGCGGTTATGAACTCTGCCAAAGTCGGGCAAGGGTTGCCACTGCTTTGCCCGAAAAGTTAGTTTGACGAGATCTTGAAGTCCTCGGCCTGCGGCTCTGCCGCCGCACACTGCGGAAAGGCTCTGCCTTTCCGCTGGTTGCCTT
>JBBPIC010000006.1:0-19529 GCA_038040525.1 Acidobacteriota bacterium
CCTCTTTCTTCGCGGCTTGAATGCTGATCGCGCGCCGCAGCTGAAGGCCAGCGTTCGATGCTAGTTTGTGGATGTGACTATGCGCGTTCTAAATCACGCCAATCTTGCAACGAGTACGATCGTTGAGATCGAAGCCCAGCTGGCGGATCAGGAAAATCTCAGGGATGTGATGAACTGGGCGCTGTCTTATCCGGCAGGCACATTCGTCCCCCAAGTCGTTGCAGACGTCATCGTTCAAGATGAGTTCACGCATGATGTTGTTGTGCCATGGCGTGAGGGACTTGTACTCGTCTATGGCACGACGTGAATGGGTGGTATCACGGCAGTTGCCGTGTGGGCTCATTCTCCAACCGCGAAAGAACTTCTTGATGCTCGCTTGAAGGCTGGATGGGAACCGAGACCTTCAATGTTGAAGGAAGGAGACAGAGTTGTCGGCCACGCAGCGTGTGTGGTTACGAATAGCTCGGCGTAACGCGTGCTCCCCACGCCGCATCGAACAAAGCCTTGCAGCTGACGGCGCGGTAGCGTGCTTCTCAAGTAATTTTTATTCTTTCAGCTCGAATGCTGATCGCGCGCCGCAGCTGAAGGCCATCGTTATCCGGCTCGTGATAAATACCGATGCTGCAAATCTCTTCTTTTGAACAGCTCGATGAAGTGATCTCGAACTTGCACGATTGTCCCTTCGACCTTGATCGTGCAGTTTTCGACGCCACGACCGGGACATGGCGCGGAACCTTTCTCCGACCGCTCTGGGATGACCCGCGCGCTAAACATAGAGGGCTGACCTTCCTATATCTTCACAGCCAATTACCTGTGGTCGAGGCAACTCTCACGGTAGCAAACGTGAAGAATCATTCAGTTATCGACGACCAAGGAATCGGTCGCTACAGCGTTAGCGAAGTTGAACAGATTTCAAATGGTGTGCGGCTCTCCTTCAACGAGGCTCTGCACATTGATTTTGATCTGGCGGGATCGATTTCGGCCACGTACGATGAACAACCGGTCTCTGGCATTTGCGCGATTTATCGACAGTATTTTCTAATGCGGACCGGACCCAAGATTACACGAGTCCTCGAAACGGACGCCGGATAACAAAGCCTTGCAGCTGACGGACGCCGAGGTTCTGGCCGATGACCTCGTTGGCTCGATCGTTACCAAAGGCTATATGACCAACCATCCGATCGAAGACATGGCAGAGAGTTTTCGATTTTGCGTACTGCTCGGAGGCGCAGAATGTACTGGCATGAGATAGAGGGTTGGTTTCAATGGCGATCCGCCCAGGAAGAGGCGGCAAGATGGTTTCCCGAAGGTAGTCGTTTCGTCGAAGTCGGAACCTACCTCGGTCGAAGTCTTTGCTCTTTAGGTGAAGTCGTTGAGCGGAGCGGCAAGACCTTCACAATAATCGGAATCGACACGTGCCGGGGCAGCGGGCCGGAGGGCCGGCGTCAGAAGGACTATCACGGTGCGGCGGTGGCGCGAAACGGCGGCAGCTTTGCCGGGGAGTTGCACCGGAACATTATAGCTTGTGGATACGGCGATGCGATCTCAATCATCATCGCTGATTCGGTGGCCGCGTCCCGGTTGTTCGGCGACGCGTCCGTTGATTGGATCCACCTCGACGCACGCCACGACTACGCCAGCGTGAAGGCCGACATTCATGCGTGGTTGCCTAAAGTTAAACCCGGCGGTTGGTTGTCCGGCGACGATTACGACGAAATCAAATGGCCCGGGGTCGTGCAGGCCGTCGGCGAACTGCTGCCCGGAGCGGCGGCATGGTCAACTCAGCAGTGGCGTTGGATCGTCGCGTGAATCAGAAGAGCCCGTTACTCACACTTCGGTCCCCCGCCCTCATGCTGAACCCGGGCCGCGAGATCCGTGAGCGCCTTGTAGTCCACACTCCACCCGGCATACGCCGCCGCGAGACCGATCACGCCTCCTTCGCCCGAGTAAATGTCGCGAGCCTGTAAGAAGTCCGCGGCGAGCGCCCAAGCCTCGAAGAAACGAGACTCGCGTCCATCCCTGGTGATGGCGATTAATGCCTCATGACACCAGCGTGCCGTCTGCAAGATATTGGCATCGCCGGTGAGATGCCGAGCTAACTCCACGAAGAATGGCTTCCGCCACGTCCCCCATGTCTCAAGATGCTCCGCGACGCTCTCCTGCACGACCGGGGTTACGGCGAGGCCGGGCGGGAAGACGCCGAGCCCAGGGAATGCGGTGAACCGCGAGTCGGCATCTATGTAGAGCGCGGTGTCGAAGTCTTCGAGCGCCGCGAGGAGCGCGAACCGCTTGTCGTGATAGGCCGCGCCTGCGCGCCCCCCACCGGTCGGCAGCGGCAGACGTGTCAGATAGTCCACAGCCATCGGGCCGCTCGGAGTGTGACGGATGGCGCGAATGGGCAGATCCGCAAAGTCGTCCGGCTCGTCTGTCAAGACCACCCACGGGACCATTGGCGAGTCGGCACAAAGGAGTCGTGCCCTTCGGCGATACGGCGCATGAATGGCGAGCGTGCAGAAACAGACGCTCACTGGACGGTTTCGAAGGCGACGAAACATACTGTTATTATCAATCAGATTATGAAATCTCCAAGCCCAAAGGTACTTTTTGTTGTGAATGCGCCGAATTGGGCGCACGATTACAAAACGCGCAGCCTTCAGCGTACGTTGGGCGACGAATATCAAATCCTTAAACGATTTCAGTCTGATCTCACTGAAGCTGAGCTCGATAGCTCTGATTTGATACTGGTCTACTTCTGGCTGCAATTCGGCCGCCTGAAGCACCTCGAAGCTGCTTTCATGCGCAACCGCCGCAAACTGCTCGTCGGCGTCTGCTCGCATTTCGAGCTTGATGGTGAGTGGCGCGATCCGGCATTGGATACGTTACGTCAGATGGCTCGCGGTGTATTCGCCAACAATTTGCTCCTCTATCATGAGCTTCAGCCGCTTATGGAGGTGCCGGTTTTCTACACACCGAATGGAGTTGACACAGACTTCTACCGACCCCGGCGCGAAACACATCCTTCAGCGCAGCCCGAGACTTTCCGTCGTGAAAAACAGAATGGTTTTCAAGCAAAGTTGAAGGCACCGCTGAGTTCGAGTCGTAGCCTCTTCAAAAATTTGTCGGAAACCGTCGCAGGCGAGAGGGCCGGGAGCCCCGAGGTGCGGGTCGGATGGGCAGGCAGTCTGACCAACCATGGCCCTGAGCAGCGTGGCGTTCATGATTTGATTGAACCTGCCGTAGGCTCAGTCGGGTCAGCCCGACTAGTCGTGGCTGCACGTGAGGAGAAATGGCGTAGCCCTGACGAGATGCTCGAATTCTATCGCTCAATAGATATCTACCTCTGCGCCAGCCGTAGCGAGGGGACGCCGAATCCTTGCCTGGAAGCCGCCGCCTGTGGCGTCCCTGTCGTGACTACGCGCGTCGGTAATATGCCCGAGTTAGTGCGGCACGGCGTCAACGGTCTGTTCGTCGACCGGAATGTTTCCGACATCGCAGCCAAGATCACTCAACTGCGCGACAACCCTCCCCTGCGGACTGAATTAAGCCGAAGTATGCTCGCCTCAATTCAGGCCTGGGATTGGAGGCGTCAAGCTGAGAACTACCGTAATATGTTCGAGACGATTCTACATTCTTAAGGCTGAGGGCTCGGGAGGGTCCAGACTCTCCCGCAGGGCACGAATATGCGCGTGGTAGCAATTTTGGCGACTTACAACGAGGAGCGGTTCATCGCCCCTTGTCTCGAAAACCTCTTCCGCCAAGGCATCCATGCATACCTGATTGACAACGACTCCACTGATCAGACGGTCGCCATCGCACGGCGCTACCTCGGCCGAGGCCTGCTCGGCGTCGAGAACTTTCCTCGCGACGGGGTATACAGGTGGACATCAATCCTCAAGAGGAAAGAGCAACTCGCGTCCACCATCGAAGCCGATTGGTTCATGCACGTCGACGCCGACGAGATTTTCACGTCGCCGCGACCCGGAAACACCCTTGCCGAAATTCTCGCGGAAGTCGAGGGGCAGGGCTATAACGCCGTGAACTTTGTGCATTGCAATTTCATCCCTACTAATGAGGCACCCGAGCATGACCATCCACAGTTCCTCGAGACTATGCGGTGGTATTATCCGTTTATGCCCGCCTTCCCGCACTTGATTCGGGCCTGGAAGCGGCAGCCGGTTCCGGTAGAGCTGGCCTGGTCTGGGGGGCACCTGGTGAACTTTCCCGGGCGGCACTTGTATCCCCAAACGTTATCCATACGGCACTACCTTTTTCTGAGCGTGCCGCACGCAATCCGCAAGTACGTACTCAAGCATTTTGATCCGGCGGAAGTGCAAAAAGGGTGGCACGGGTGGCGCGCTACATTAAAGCCGGACATGATCAAGCTGCCGTCTCAGGCCGAGATGAACACGTATGTCTCGGACGATCAACTTGACGTGTCAAACCCGCGCACCAGCCAATGCTTTATCGACGAGTCGATGACGGGAGAAATCATCGCATAAGCTAGCATTTGATCCTCAATCGCCCGAGCTCGCGGTTATCCCCGGCGTTAGCTTGCTTCGTGAACCTATGCGTGAGGAGATTCTTGAAACAGTTCTTTACCGAAGAGGTGGACGCCAAAGTTCTCGCCGATGACCTCGTTGGCTCGATGGTTACCAAAGGCGATATGACCAAGCATCCGATCGAAGACATGGCAGAGAGTTTCAGCTAGGCCCGGAACACTTCATTCGCCTCTGCGATGCCGTGTTGCGTAACGAAATCAAACCTCAGTACCTCCAGTCGATCGGATTCTGCATTGTCGCGTCGGACAATTTTGAATATGACACCGATATCACCGAAGGGAATCTTGTTGGAGAAACAGTTTTGGTCAGCGCCAATAATTAACTATCCTCTCACCAAAAGAAATGTCGAGAAGTTTCGGTCAAAAGCTAGTTACCCGAGAGGATCCTTTTACCCGCAGGTACGCAAGCTAACAAAGCCTTGCAGCTGACGGCCCGATAGCATGCTTCTCAAGTACTTGATCGCGCGCCGCAGCTGAAGGCCGTCATTAGATTTCTCGGAGATATAAGCGAGCCAAGAGTATGACCGAGATCCGAAATAGGTTTGTTAGCTTTTTCATGTTAATCACTTTGATAATTTGCGGTGGATGTTCTTCAGCACCAAGTCCCGAAGTAGAAAGGTTTCTGGCAAAACAAGGATTTGTTGCCGAAGTCTCGACTCCCCCAGTTACCCCTTGGGAGGGAAAGACTTTCAATCTTCTTAAGAAGGAGGAGTGGGACGCTAAGAGTCGAGCCGAGGTTCCAAATTGGAAAGACGCTTATTACCGGTTTACCATCGTGAAGGAGACCTATCACTCCCACCAAGAAGCGAGCAGCAGGCTCAATCGATTACATGAAAAGCCTCCTGGTCTAAGTCCAGACGAGAATAAGGCATTTCCGCTGCGGGAAGGATTTAGTTTCGAGAATACCGTGTATGTTGTTAGTTGCCAGGTTTCGATGTTTCATGAGCACATGAAAGACTTCACTCGAGAATTACAGCGAGAAGTAAGCGAGCGTAAAAACCCTCTATAGTCCCCCGAAATCTAACAAGCGCTTGCAGCTGCCGCGCTGCCACGATGTCTCTTATGCACGTTGAATGAGCGCGCAGCTGAAGCGCGGCGTTCGATGGCTTCTTCGAAAATGGTGGAGGGAGATCCGTGGCAGAATTAATAGTCAGAGTTATTGCTTTTCTAACCCTCCTCATTTTCGTTTTCGTCTCTCTAAGGCTAATTAAGCCTATGAGCGGCGGCGGTAGGTTGGCGCGCAAATTGTGCGTCGCTAATGCTGTAGGTTGGCTCATTATTTTGCCGCTCTCAACCACGGGACATCCGCCTACGTTTTTGTTCCCAACGATATTGTTCTGGCTAATCAACTTGGTGTTGCTGCCCGCGACGGCCATTGCTCTTTGGGTCAGTCATAAAGAGCGCGAGGAAAGAGCCCTCTACCTTGCGGTTGCTTCCACCTATGTTGCGATGAATGCGGTCGTCTTATTTGTCATTCCGCTCGTTTGGGTTATGCGTGAAGCGACGAGCTGATATTGGCGCGCGCCATCGAACAAAGCCTTGCAGCTGACGGCGCGATAGCATGTTTCTCAAGTAACCTTATTCCTTCAGCGTGAATGCTGATCGCGCGCCGCAGATGAAGGCAGGCGTTGGGCGGCTGTCGTTGAGTTCAGACGAGCCGCCTAAACTAACGTATCATCATTGAAGAAGGAGATTCGTCCATGCGAGATGTTCTGCAGAATCAACACCCGGTGAAAAATATCGGCATATACCCAAAAGCGGCGGCGAGTACCGGTTTGATCCTGGCGATGCCGTTGGCAATTCTGCTTCTGATCGAGCTATCCGGGATTGAGCCGTTGAGCAGTTATTTTAGAGGATTGACCACTGAGGCGGACGGCTATCGGTTAAATGCCTTGGGAGCTATTTTGACAATCGGCGCGTTGTTGCTCTTACCGGCGGCGTTCGTGATTAATTTGATACCGCTCGCGCGAAACTGGCGGGCTGGAAACCCCATGACGGCGAATCCCATAAATCTTTTACTCGCGGTCGCTCTTTTTATCTTTATTGCGATACTCATCGTCACTTTCATAGTCGACCAATATCCTTGTTGGATGGGTGTTCCGAACTGCGATTAGATGGTTTTTTAAGACGAGCCAAAAGATAAACAAGCGTGTGCTGTCCCCGCGCCGCCCAACAAGGCCTTGCAGCTGACGACGCGATAGCTGTTTTTTAAGTAGTCTTTTACCTTCAGCTTAGATGCTGTCGCGCGTCGCAGCTGAAGACCAACGTTGGGCGTAAAGCACGGAGAAGTCCACATGACACAAGCAGAGATTTCCGGCATCTCACCCTTTTTTATCGTGAGCCACGTACCATCATCGCTTTCGTTTTACCGAGACCGGCTTGGATTCGAGATCACCTTCCAGGGGCCTGCTCCTGACGACATCTTCTTCGGCATCGTTCGCAGGGGCGGTGCGCAGATCCTGCTCAAAGACGTTGGCGTGGCTCCAGTGCCGAACTACACGCGAGACATCAAGAAAGGTATCGCCCGCTGGGACGCATTCGTTAGCGTTCCGAATCCTGACGCACTGGCGGCCGAATTTGCTTCGCGCAATGTCGAGTTTTTCGAGCCACTGAAAGACACCGATGACGGTTTGCGTGGTTTCGAGGTCAAGGACGCCGACGGCTATCTCTTGTTTTTCGGTCGTCCTCGGTGATGAGCGTCAGTCGAAACGGGACACATGAACGTTTCCTGCGGCGGGAGATCACGCCCAACAAGGCGCTGCAGCCGACGTGCACGCACGCGGCTGAAGGCAGTCGTTAGGCGGCGTGAACACGATGCTCGTGCCTAGCAAACCAATGGCGCACATCCGCGCAGCCTTATACACGCGAAGAGCAAGGCTTATGGAGACACCGTGAACGCACCGATCCTTCGCGACAAGCAGGAGAAGTCGGCTCGTCCCGCCCGCAATCTGCTCGGCACGATCCTCGACCCACGGCGCAAAGAGGCGCTCGCCGTCGTTGCTGCGTGGCTTGCGTTCGTGATTGGCCTCGTGGTCGATGGCACCGTGGACGGCGTAACCTCGTTCGGCGTTGCTGGGGCGGTCGGTGCGGTGATCGTGGTCCTGGGGTTCGCGGCCGCTTCTCGCTGCCGCACGCTGCCTCAACGCTCAAACGAGCACGGAATCCGGCTTGTCTTCCTGACGCTTGCGATGGGAGCGGGCGTGGGCCTGGTCAATCTCGCGGCGAACTGGGGGATCACGGAGGCGGACCCGGCGCTTCGCGCGCTGCTGGTCGAGCGCATGATGGCTATGCAGCCTTGGGAGGCGCTGGTCGCCGGCCCGATTACGGAGGAGGTGGTGTTTCGCCTTTTTGTCATGAGCGTGATGGCGTGGGTTGTGTACCGCGTCACGAAACGTGCGGGGCGCGCCTTTGTGATTGCGTTGATCGGATCGGCGGCCATCTTCGCGTTCCCGCACCTGGAACGGCCGCTCCCGGCTGACCCGATGCTGGCGGATTATTATCGTGCGGCGCTCATGACGAAATACATCTTGCTCGGTGTGCCGCTGGGCTGGGTCTTCTGGCGTTGGGGGCTCCCGTACGCGATCCTCTGTCACAGTGCCGCGAATGCCACGCACATGGCTCTCCAATGGGGTGTCTTCTGACGGCCCCGTCGATGTGGACCGACGGTGCAACGGCGCCGGCGCTGCCTGACCAAGCCTTGCAGCTGACGGCGCGATAACATGTTTCTCAAGTAACTTCGTTCCTTCAGCTTGGTTGGGATCGCGCGCCGCAGCTGAAGCGCAGCGTTGGGGCGGCTCTAGGGGACGAGATAAGACGCATGAAGTTATTTGTCTTCTTAGTATTCTTAGTGCTCGGTATCTTATCCCTGCGTGGTGCGCGCTGGGCTTATATTACCTTCGTCGTGCTGGGCCTACTCTACTTTCCCGTCAGCGTTGGCTTCCGGTTAAACCCTCAGCCGTGCGCACTCACGTTCGACATGCCGCTGGCTATTCACTCTCTGACCAATTACCCGCATATTGTGCTGTTCGTATTATTCTTCCTGATGACGAGCGCGCAATTCCGGATGTCTAACTGGTCGGCGTTCGCTTGGGCGGCTTTGGCCGCAATTACTATGGGGGTGTTAGTTGAACTCGCGCAGAGCATCACTGGTAACGGCCACTGTCGGTCGCGAGATCTGATTCCCAATACCGCCGGCATCTTGATCGGGTCTGGCATTGTCTTGCTCTGGAATAAAGCGAAGAAGGCTACAGCCGAAAGTATGTCGGTATCATAATCGCCAGGATAGAAGTGTTGGGCTCTAGCGACGGCGGTGTGGCAGGCCCTCGAAGCTCCCGCGGACGGTGAGCGGTGCCGGCGGCCATTCGATGGCCTTCCCCGACTCGGCATTTTCGCAGGTGGCGAGCTCGACGAGGAAGCTCCCGCCGAGCTCGTCGGAGCCTGCCCGCGTACTGGTGTGGAGATGACCGGTAACGGGATTCGCGGGTCGGCAGCGCAGTTTCACCTGCCTGCCTCCGAGCCCCAGCGGGAACACGAGGCGCGTCCCTGGAGCGACCCGCCCTTCGCCGT
This sequence comes from Acidobacteriota bacterium, assembly GCA_038040525.1. Classification (GTDB taxonomy): domain Bacteria; phylum Acidobacteriota; class Blastocatellia; order Pyrinomonadales; family Pyrinomonadaceae; genus PSRF01. Next base: position 9,125 of record JBBPIC010000006.1, read on the forward strand.
CGGTTTCGATGAAGAGATCCCAGCCGTCGGCGCTGAGCTCGAGGCCGTCGTTTCCGACGCTGCCGATCTGGGCGCCACGGCTCGTGTGGTCGATCCGCAGCTCGCTGGGGGTACCGTCGAGCTTGGCCACGAGCCAATCAGGGAGGATCCCGCCTAGTGGCAGGCCGGAGCGAGGCATGACGACGCGCACCTCGAACGACGGGCCTCGGGAAGTCTCTGAGACGCTCGCCCCAACCGGCTCGTCCGGCTCGTCCGTTCGCGATCCGAACCAGACGAGGCAGGCGACCAACGCCAGCGCGATAATGATCAGCGATGTCTTCATGGATGTCTTCATGCTCACCCAAGATCACCGCAGATCGTTGCGGTGGTCAAGCGAAGGAAGGGGCACTATTCAGGCAGCGTATAAATTGCTTAAAATCTTTCTCGACTTTCCTGAGTCTCTTTGTGAGAGAGCAATCGGATATCCAATGGCAAGGCCGAACAAAGCCAGGCAGCTGACGGCTCGATAGCATGCTTCTTAAGTACTCTTTTCCCGCTCAGCTTGAATGCTGATCGCGCGCCGCAGCTGAAGGCCATCAGCGTTATGCGGTGCTCCAGTCCTGCTTACGTTTCTTCTGGAGGAGTCGAAATGATTCCAACAATCGTCATTTGCCTTTCCTTTTTGTCGGGGCTGCTCATGAGTTCGCCAGCTCAGGTTCACGCCGTCAAGCTGATGGAGTTCGGTAAATACAACTGCGAAGATGAAATGTCAAAGCTTGATTATCTTGCGGTGCAATTGCAAGAGAATCCCGATACATACAGCTACATCATTGTTTATGGTGGGCGTCGCGGCATGCGGCGCGGGGAGGTTAGAGTGCGTGCCGCTCGTATGCGACGGTACTTAGTCGAAACCCGCGGCATCAACTCAGATCGCATCGCAGTGGTTGATGGAGGTTTTCGTGAAAATCTGACAGTTGAGTTCTGGCGGCTCGCTCGCGGAGAGAAACCACCAGCAGTAACATCCACAGTTGATCCTAAAAAGGTGAAGTTTACGAAGGGGAAATTCGAGAGATTTGAAGAGCCGGGTTGTTTTCCCGACAGGTTGCCCGTGCCGCGCGCTCGCCGCGCATAACACTCGCCCCGCATAACAAAGCGTTCGGTGGCTTTTTCTTCACGAGGAATTACACCTTGAATAAGAAACAATTCCCTTTTCTTTACCATTTCGTGCTGGCAGCCCTTACGACGCTGGGCTTCGGGTGTTTTCTCCCGGCCGCACAAGACGTGTCTGCGCAAAAAGCAAGCAAATTGGAGATCGATGAATGGCGCGACATGTTACGCAATGTTAAGACGGCGCTGGTGAAGAATTATTACGACCCGACTTTCCATGGGATAGATCCCGAGGCGCATTTCAAAGTCGCTGACGAGAAGATGAAGAAAGCCGAATCGATGGGCCAGTTGGTGGGCATTAGCGCCCAGGTACTGCTCGATCTTAACGACTCGCACACCTTCTTCGTGCCGCCATTTCGTTCATCACGCGTGGAGTACGGCTGGCAGATGAAACCAGTTGGCGCCGACTGTTACGTTAGCGCGGTCAAGCCGGGTAGTGATGCTGAAGCCAAAGGGCTAAAGGCTGGCGACAAAGTGCTTTCGATTGATGGCAGGCCGTTGGACCGCAGTAAAGCATGGTTAGCTAAGTATTTGTACTATCGCTTGCGGCCGCAAACAAGTATGACGCTGGTGGTTCAAAAGCTCGATGGCCGGCAGAAAGAACTCGTTATTCAGGCAAAGGTCCGCGAGGGAAGGAAGCTCTTAACCCAATTCGACGGTCGCGAGCTGGATTTGGCAGAAGAGGAAGAAGATCGTTTGAATCGTCATCGCTTTTACGAAGCCGGTGATGATGTGTTGATCTGGAAGATGCCGCACTTTGATCTGGGTGAAGCTGAGGTTGATAACAGGATGAGTAAGATCAGGAATCTCAAAGCCCTGATCCTTGACCTGCGCGGTAATACTGGCGGTTACGTCGTTACACTTGAGCGACTTGCCGGCCACTTCTTTAGTCATGACGTCAAGATCGCTGACCTTAAAGGACGTAAAGAGATGAAGCCGATGATGGCAAAGGGTCGCAACGAAAAAGCATTCAAAGGGCAGATAATAGTTCTCCTGGACGGCGAATCATCATCGGCGTCGGAGTTATTCGCGCGTCTGATGCAGCTCGAAAAGCGTGGCACGGTGATCGGTGATCGCAGCAGTGGCTCTGTGATGCTCAGCAGGTATTATCCTCTCGAGCTTGGAATCGTGGATACGATCCGTTTCGCCGTCTACGTTACGGATGCCGACCTGCTCATGGCTGACGGGAAGAGCCTTGAGCATGTTGGCGTTACTCCGGACGAGTTGTTATTGCCTACCCCAGAGGATATGGCGGCCGGGAGAGACCGAGTACTAGCCCACGCCGCGTCGCTTGTTGGTATCAAACTGGATCCTGATAAGGCGGGGACGTTATTTCCCATCGAGTGGAGGAGTAGGTAGCTCTCGATCAGGCGCCGGGCCATTGAAACCTGCGAACTTAACTCATGCTCGGTTCGTAACCCTTCGTGAGGCGGATACAACGGTCTCTCTTTTCTGCGAGGTATTAATGTATTGTCCGAAGTGTAGCCAACAACAGGTTTCCGATGAAATGCGCTTCTGCTCGCGCTGCGGTTTTTCACTCAGCGGGGTGAGGGAGTTGATCGCCAGCGCCAGCGCACCCGTAGAGCCTGCAGCAGAACCGCAGACGTCGCAACTCTTGCGACGTCAGAGAGGTGTGCGCAGAGGCGCATGGATGATGCTGGCGAGCCTCGCGCTAGCGCTGGTTGTGGGTCTGCTGGCGGCCATCGATGACGTTTTCGCTGTTTTTCTGCTCGTGCCAATCCTTTGTTTTGTCATTGGCTTTGCGCGAGTCCTTTACGGCGCCTTAATAGCAGAGAAGAGAGCCGCCCGAAGGAAGTTAGCTGCCTCACAACCGCAGGTCATTCCGCTGATGTCTGGACAATCAGGTACCGACGCGCACCGACCTCAATTATACCCGCCACGGGTCGCGCCCACTGAGAGTTTCACTCCGCAGAGGATAAACACCGCGGAGATGGTTCAGCCGCCGAGCGTGATTGAGGGCACTACAAGATTGCTTGATGAAGAGGCCGGCAGGCATCGCGAGTAAGTCGGGGACGATAATTGTGTAACCTTATGTTCAGTCAACTGAGAGGCCTAACAAGCGGTTGAAGCGAACGCGCAATTCAAGTGCTTTCTAGCGATAAGGCGCTCGTGAGTGCCGCTGAAGGCAACGTTCCATGTCTACGTAGATCAGGCTGGAAGGGTACTGATGCAGTTTGGCGCAATGCACCTAATTACAGAACCCAGCGCAGTAGCGCGGGATCCCGGAGGCAACTTAGCCGTAAGGTCGGCAATGCTTCTCAATAATTAGGTTCCTGAAGCAGCCGCGCTACCGCTCTGGGTTCTGTATCTGATTGCGTTTTAGCCCAAATAATCAAACTGCATCATTACCGTCTGTAAGATGGAGTACGTATGAATTCTGGCGATTTGATAGGCTCATCTATTCTGCTTGGTATCGCCCTGTGCGGTGTCTATGGTCTGTATAGAATCACCAAGCCTGTGTCATATACAAAAGAGGAATACGAAAAGCGTCTGAAGAAAGGTAGCGGCATCGCTGCTGGAACGATGAATGCTTTGATGTATCCGCTTCAGGAGTTATGGCATCCAAAGGCAGTCGCAGCCATCCACGTTATTAAAGATTTACGCCAGGGCTACTATGATTCACAGCCAGACAGTAGCGACGAATTTGATACTCACGGTTTAGTAGTTGATCAGACAGCGAGTACGGATGGTCGAGAGGCGCGAAGCTCTCGAAGTCGAGTCGGCCGGTTGCTGCAGCGTGTGCTGAAGGTCTTTGGCCGGCGTCCTTGATGGCTGGGTCCCGTAAATTTTTAATTTGGTGAGTATGGCTAATGACTTTTACTGCGACGAAGTCTTAAGCGGACGCACTCCTGTCGAGAAAGTTTTCGAAACAGCTGATGTGCTCGCTTTCCAACATACGCGGCCTTTCTATCCTGTCCATGTGGTAGTGATTCCCAAACGCCACATTGGCTCGCTGCTCACTCTCGCAGAAGAGGACAATGACCTCCTCCTTGAATTGATAAGGGTCATTCGACAAGTTGCTGCTCAGATCCTGGACGACCGCGGGGCGTGTAGGGTGTTAACGAATCTGGGGGACTATCAGGAATCAAAGCATCTTCATTGGCACGTCGCTTCCGGGCAGCCGTTGAGGTGACATCACATTGCCTCGTCTAACCAACGGCAACCCAGGTGGTCTGCTCATTTTTTGAAGGCAAATTCTTAAAAGGGAGAAGCGGCCATGGATGTCTACCTGCGAAATGTCTTGACGGGCAATTACATCGGGACAGGCTTGCGGTGGTCCACGTTGCATTTCCTGGGAGCAGATCAGTAAGCGACGTGAAGAGAGAAAGAAGGTTCGATTAGGGTGACGAAGCACGCGTTCATTCTTAGCTTGGCCTTCCTTGCAAGTGCGGCTCTAACTCTGGGCGTGCCGTCCCGGTTGCGTCCCGACCAGCCTCAAGTGGCAGTCATTTCGTCCCGGCCCGCCTCTTATCAAACGCACACTCTTTCGAGCAGCTCTCCGCAAACCTCCGGCAGTCCTTCACCAATGGAGGACACAACTCCACTTAAAGATATGTTGGAGCGTGTTGGCGAACGGGTAAAGAAATACCACGACGTTATGTTCAGCATTGCTTTCAGGGAGGTGCTGCAACAACAAGAGCTACGGTCTAATGCAACAGCAAAAGGTAAGCCCAGAGAGTTGATCTATGAGTCGGTGGTTGTTGCGCGTTCTTCTGCCGCAAATCAAAAAGAATCTTTTCCACTCGTCACTCGAACGCTTAAATCTGTGAATGGAAAGGCGGTGAAGGAACAGAGTCTGCCACAACGGTCTAAATGCGTTGATACCAATCCTCAAGCTGCTTACTCTGACCAGCTAACATTTTTGCTTCCGCAGAATCAAACCAAATTTATCTTCTCTTACGCCGGAGAGGACGAATTGCAAGGACGAAAGGCGGCTGTTGTTCTCGTGGCTACGCCGCCTGCTTCCGATCCAGTGAAGATTCTGACCAAAGGCAATTGCTTTTCCCTGTCGAGGGGTTTGCAAAGGAAAGGTAAGGTTTGGATTGACCTGGATACATTTGATGTCCTCCAACTCCAATGGGCGTTGGCTGAATCTTTCAGCGGAAAGATGCCTTCCGGGGTTGCGAAGGTTGGCATTTTCCCGGTATTTAGACCCTCGAAAAAACTGGGCTACGAAAAATCGGACTTCATGATGCGTTTCCGACCTGTGACGTTTCGGAACCCTGAGCAAACCCTGCTGCTACCGATATTTTCGGAGTCGACCTGGATACTTAAAGGCGCAGGCATCGCCGGCTTTCGTACCACTACCGATTACACTGGTTACAGAAGGTTTCTGACTACTGTCGAAATAAAAGATCCGACTGACGATAAGAATTAAATCAAGGGATGTGATTAGGACCCTGTGTCGAGTCGTTGTTCCAATTCCGCAGGCTTCCGCTCGTGAAGCGCGTGAGAACGATCCACGAAGTTACACGAAACTTCACGAAGAAGATTCGTGTGATGGTTTTTCGACGGCTTGGAAGCCGCATGCCTGGGCAGAGATGGCCGTGACCGGAGAATTCGGGTGATTACGATTCGTGCTGAAGTTCCAGCAGACATCCCTTCAGTTCGGCGGGTCAATGAAATGGCGTTCGGCCGCCCGGAGGAGGCGGCCCTGGTTGACGCGCTTCGACCGGCGGTCAATGCGCAGATCTCGCTCGTCGCCGTCGACGACGATCAAGTCGTCGGGCACATCTTCTTCAGTCCCGTTTCGATTGAGCCGGAAGGTTTTAACTCGGATGCCTTTGGCCTGGCGCCAATGGCCGTCCTGCCGGCGTATCAAAGGCAGGGCGTTGGCTCTCAGTTGGTTCGGGAGGGATTGAGAGAGTGCCAGCGTGTGGGCCGTAACGTCGTGGTTGTGCTTGGTCATCCTGACTACTACCCACGCTTCGGTTTCGCTGCCGCTAGTAAGAAAGGGTTGCATAGCGAGTACCCAGTTCCCGACGAAGTGTTCATGGTGGCGGAGTTAGTGACCGGAGCGTTGAACGGGCGGAAGGGCCTGGTGAAATACCATCCTAAGTTTGGCGAAGTATGAACTGCTATCGTGCGAGCGATCAAGTTTCCGTTACAAACGATTGGGAGGGAAGTCCGGGAATCTGCTGCCGGCACGTCCTATAAGCTCGCGCTATCCCCATTGCTACTAAGGCCTGACCGATGTCGTCAGACACGATCCCGCGTTTTTCGAAAGGCCGGGGTACACACATTGCAGGGGCATCGTTCAAGCTCATAGAAGCTGTATCATTTTCATCAAAGGGGGACATATGTCAGCAACACAAAGATCAGTTATAGGCACTAAGACGGAGACAACAGAAACAGGCGTTCTGCCGGCATCGGCAAAGACAGATGCTGCGGAGTCAATGCTAAAAACGGTAGACAAATCAACTCAGAAGGCGACGGGTGTCAGCCTATTTCATATTCTGACTCTCGGCTCGATTGGAGCGTCAATCGCTCTGTACTTGAGCGGAAAGCAGAAGGCGGGAATTTTCGTGGGGCTCTGGCCACCTACATTTCAGGCATTAAAGGCCGTGGTCGATAAAGGTAACGAAACGGCTCGATAGTATACAAAGGCCGTCGCGCTAGCCCAGAAAGCTCGCGCGAAGGTAAGGTTAATTGAAGGGCCTGGGCCGCTTGGCACAGGCCCTTCGTTCGTCTCGTCTTGCCGCTCGCCAATGGCAACCGCCTAATCCGACAGTCTCCCTCTCTCAATGCCGAAGAGGAGCTTGGAATGTCGCCGTTACTGCCGGGCTCACTCGTGACGCTGCTACTGCTTGCTGTTCTCGCGTTCCCAGTGCCGATGTCGAGCGATGGCTTGAATGAATTCCGTCGTGAAGTTAGGTGTTACGGGAGCCCGACTTGTTACGACGCCTTCTTTTGCACCGACTAGTTTACCTGTAGTGTTTGTTTCGCTGAATTTCTCACCGAGTGACTTTGCTACCAATCCAACGCCTGCGCCGCTGGCTGCTATCGCTTTGCAGTGTTTAAAGGCTTCGTACACAAACTCCTGAGCCTCAGCTAGTTGCTTGAGTGCTTCAACGCTTGCGTCCCCGCCAGGTATGTAAACCGCGTCAAACAAAACCGAGGAGCCGGTGAGAAAACTAAAATCCACTTTCAGCTCGTTACCATTGGCTCCGGTCACAACCCCAAGACGAGGGGCAATTGTTTTGGGTGTCGCACCGGCCGTTAGTAATGCCTTACTCATATCCGAGACAGCAGCGTCGTCAAATCCGTCCGCTAGCAGCACCGCTATCTTGCGGGTCTTGATTGTGTCGTTCGGAAAATTCGGATTATTCACCTGACTTAATGCCGGAGAACTCTCTATGGCCTGAGGCACACGCTTAGGTTGAAACTTACGTGGATCACCATCAGCAGGTATGCTCATGTTCATAGGCTTGTCGAGCTTGGCCGGAACGCTTGAGCCGAGACCTTCGGCAACGCTATTCGCAAGGCCCTTGTCCACCTGGGCCAACAAACTCAGCATGCGCTCTCGGATGGCCGGTGTCTCCAGCTTTCCCAACTCAAAACGCAGCGCCCGGATAATGTGTCCCTTCTCCGGCTCCGACTGACTGTTAAAGAACAACGTCGCCTGACTGAAGTGGTCGAAGAAACTTGCACTGCGCGCACGAATCTTTTTTGCATCAATCCGCTCCGCGAAGCTGGTAAAACCACCCATGTCTGCTCCGGCCTGGAACGGACAGCCTCCCCTAAGAGTATTTGGCTCATAGCTGGTCTGACCCCGGTTAACTGTTTGCCGCATGAAGCCGTCGCGCTGGTTATTGTGCACCGGCGCCACCGGGCGGTTGATTGGAATCTCGTGAAAGTTTGGCCCACCCAGGCGGATCAGTTGGGTATCGGTGTAAGAGAAGAGTCGGCCTTGCATCAATGGATCGTTGGTAAAGTCAATCCCGGGCACGATGTTTCCGACGTGGAAAGCGACTTGTTCCGTTTCTGCAAAAAAGTTGTCCGGATTGCGATTGAGAGTCAACTTTCCAATCCGGCGCACGGGAACAATCTCTTCCGGGATAATCTTCGTCGGATCGAGCAGATCGAAATCGAAGCTGTGTTCATCTTTCTCTTCGACAATCTGCACGCCAAGTTCCCACTCGGGAAAGTCTCCGTTCTCGATGGCTTCCCAAAGATCGCGGCGATGGAAGTCGGGATCTTTCCCGGAAATCTTCTGCGCTTCGTCCCAGACCACGGAGTGCAGGCCCAGCAGCGGTTTCCAGTGAAACTTTACAAAACGCGACTCCCCTCTTTCGTTGATGAACCGGAAGGTATGAACGCCGAAACCCTCCATCATGCGGAAGCTCCGAGGGATAGCCCGATCTGACATGACCCACATGATCATGTGCATCGATTCTGGCATCAGGGAAATGAAATCCCAGAAAGTGTCGTGAGCTGATGCTGCCTGCGGCATCTCGTGGTGCGGTTCCGGCTTCACGGCGTGGACCAGGTCGGGAAATTTCATCGCGTCCTGAATAAAAAACACTGGGATGTTGTTGCCGACGATGTCGAAGTTTCCTTCGTTCGTGTAAAACTTGACCGCAAACCCCCGCACGTCACGCGCGAGATCGGTCGAACCACGCGAACCCGCAACCGTCGAGAAACGAACGAATACCGGCGTCTTAACCGTAGGGTCCAGCAGAAATCCTGCCTTCGTGTACTCGGCCATCGACTCGTATACCTGAAAATACCCGTGCGCTCCCGAACCACGAGCATGAACAACTCTTTCGGGAATCCGCTCGTGATCGAAGTGGGTAATCTTCTCGCGAAGAATGAAGTCTTCGAGTAAGGTCGCGCCGCGCTCGCCTGCTTTGAGCGAGTTCTGATTGTCGTTGACACGAACACCCTGATTGGTAGTCAGGAATTCCCCACCGCTGTCTTCAGTATTCTTTTGCAGGTCATAGATTTTGGCATCGTTGTTCCGAGGATCAAGCTTAGCGTCCGCTCGCGCTTCTCTTTGTTGCGCCTTGGCCTTGCTCGAAACACTTTTCGCAGGTGCTTTGTCTTTCACTTTGATCACTTTCCCTGTCGTCATCGTTTCTCCCTTTGTGAGTTGATATTAGTGTCCTGAATCCTCGCCGAACTACTGATTCCTCCCTGGCCGCAGGTCGGAAAATAGTGAAGCGTTACCGGGAAACAACTCTTCACTGAAGCGGCTTGCCGCCTTCCGTGCGGAAAGGCTCTGCCTTTCCGGTCGATGCTCGAATTCTTTGAGGCTATGCCTCCGATGAGGCGTAGCCTCATAAGGTTAAAAACTCTTTTCGGAAAGGCACAGCCTTTCCGCACGGAAGGCGGCAGAGCCGCTAGCTCCAAGGAGCGCAATGTGCCTCATCGAAATCAAGTGTTGTGCTAGCGTGCTTCCGCGCCCAGTCAGACAGGCAGGAATGCCTGTCCTACTTTAGGCTTTCTTCGCGCGCGACTTCTTTGCTTGGGCGGCTTCGATGGCTGTCTCCACGTCTTGTTCTTCTTCGGGAGGCGGCAGCACCGCCGGCATACCCAGGGCTTCGATCCACAGCTCGCGCGTCCATCCACTAGTGTGATAGAGGTGCTCGTCTTCTTCCGGCTCCACTTGATCGTGAGCTTGCTTCAACACTGTGGCCGCGTCGCCGGTTGAGCTCTTGGCAATTTCACCGATTAGCCCCCAGTTAAGGTGATCCTTGGTTTCTGCCAGCGTTACGCATTCCGCGGCAACGATCTGGGCGGCAGCAAGATCGGGACCTCGTAGAGCCATCTCCATAGCCTGCACCAGCGAGTCTCCGATATGGCGGACGATTTTTCGCCCGGGCGTTTCCACTTCCGTATCCAGGTTCATCCCTTTCAAGACATCGGAAACAATCTGCACGTGTGCCTTAGTCTGCTCGAGATACTTGCTCCACTCTTCTTTCAGATCTTTGTTCAGCGCGCAGCGCAATGCGGTTGTGTAAATCTGAACGCCACCCTTTTCTGTTTCGAGCGCTTGATACAACAATTCCGTTACGTGGCTGGTATTCAATGTGTTGTTTTTCATATTCCCCCCTGTAGTTGTTTCCGGCTGAGTTTCGCGTGCTGAGTTCGAAGTCGGTAGCAATATGAGTGCCGTGGTGCAAACAAGGAAAGATTGTACAGCTGTCGTCCGATAAGCGAACGCGCGTCGTAGACCAGTCAACGGAAGTGTTCCAAAACAAGATTACAGGTGTTCAGAGTACAACCTTCAGGTTGC
>JBBPIC010000006.1:19629-156218 GCA_038040525.1 Acidobacteriota bacterium
TGCGTTCGCTACCACGACAACTCGCTCCTTCCCCACCACGCAAGCTAAGCTTGTACTCCATACGCCCAATTAACAGGTGTTCAGAGTACAACCTTCAGGTTGCTGCGTTCGCTACCACGACAACTCGCTCCTTCCCCACCACGCAAGCTAAGCTTGTAATCCATGCGCCTGGATTCGCTCGACGCCCGGCAATTCCAGCGCTAAATTCTTCTTACTGGCGAAAGAGGCTGCACATCATGTCGGACGCCGCATACGAAATCGAACAAGAGATCATGAAGTTAGGGCACGAGTTGGCACGCCTTTATTAACAAATGGAAATCACTCCAGTAATTCTCGAAGGTCAGCACATACGTTTGGAGCCGCTCTCACTGGCGCACGAGGAACCGCTCAATGCCGCTGCCGCCGATGGTCAGCTTTGGAATTCCGTCGTCACTATAGTGCCCTCTCGCGACACCATGGCTGACTATATCCAGTCAGCGCTTCAGGCACAGGTCGAGGGCACTGAGCTTCCGTTCGTGATCACCCGAAAGTCGTCGGGCGAGGTCATCGGCACCACGCGGTTTTATTTCATCGACCGTGACAACCGGCATGCGGAAATCGGATACACATGGTTAGCCGCAAGTACTCAACGTACTGGAGTGAATACCGAGGCGAAGCTCTTGCTTCTCGCCCACGCCTTTGAACGCTGGGAACTGATTCGTGTTGCGTTCGTTACTGATGTTTTGAATGAGCAGTCGCGCACGGCCATCTTGCGACTTGGAGCAAAGGAGGAAGGTATTCTACGCAATCACATGATCATGCCGGGCGGCCGTTATCGTGATTCAGTCTGCCTGAGCATCATCGAAGCTGAGTGGCCGGAAGTAAAAGCTCGGCTGGAAGCTAAGCTGCGGATCGAGCGGCGCGCTTGAAATGAGAATACGGATCCTGAAGGAGGTCCAACGCGACTTTCAGCCACCCGCCAAATGACGCACACGTTGCCGGCTCATCAATGTCCGTCATGCTTCAGCTTGTCGTCTAGCTCGGAACTCTCAATGTGTGACGTTAAGGATAGTATCATTGCTGAGTGTTGCGAATCTCGGCGACAAGCTAAAAAAGCATGTCGGACATTGAGGCAAGTATTTAGTCACCGGGCTAAAGCCACGGTGTTAATTTAGATCGCTAGTAGCTTGGGATTAGCAACTCGGATAAACTATCGCCTTCGCTCTTTAATTGGTATAAAACGATCCACGAAGTTACACGAAATCTCACTAAAGAACGGGTTAGCGTTGTTTAGTGTGATTTAGTGGATCGTAATTCTGGAATTCGATTAAGACATCACTTATGACAAGTCAGGGAACAGAAACGAACTGGCACTCTACGACCGCAACGGCGCCTTGAGTCGCAGGATTGTATATACGTACGAACCTGGTAGTAAGAAAAGGTCTGGACTGATTACGTATGATGCTAACAATTCCATGGTCCGGAAGGTTGTTGATGTCTCGGGCAAGAATGGAGCCGAGAAGAATCGCACCATGGAGGACTTCAATGAAGATAGAACCCTTTACAAAAGAACGGTGCTGAAATTCAATTCACTTGGTGAAATGACCGAGGTAGCTGAGTACGGAGCAGACGGGACACTGATCAAGACAGAACGAGTTCCCTTCAAAGAACCTCACGTAAGTATTGTTGCGACCCAACGGCGCGCGTCGGTAGATGTTGACCAGGTTGTCAGCTTCGGCAGGGCGGCCGCAGAGTACTTCGATCCCGATCCTTACGGCAATTGGACCAGGGGTTTGACAGGTTCCTCTTTCCGTACGTATTCATCGGGTAAGAAGGTCAAGACCACTGAGGTTTTCTACCGTGAGTTCATTTACTACTAGCGTTCAAATCAGCGTAAGAACGATCCACGAAGTCACACGAAGGCTCACGAAGAGGAGTTTGTGTTGCTTCGTCTGACTTCGTGGATCGTTTACATTCTGTTGAATTAGGACGCACCCAACGGGACCTTGAATTACTTAGCTACCCGCAAGTGTTTGAGCCCATATGATTATTCCCATCCTGGCCACGCTAGTCCGAGCACTATGGATCCTTATCGAAGTCCCTTATCTACGTCGATTCAAGGTAGCGCCGGCAAAGGATTGGGATAAACGTTCCGCCGGCCTATGGGATTTGGCAAATGCAGTCGAGCCTATTGGCATGATCCTGGGATTCACTAACATTGGTCGCATCCAAACAGGAAGTAATCTGATCGGACCAATCGGACTTGGACTATTACTTGGAGGAATTGCTATCAGGTGGGCTGCAATCTACACACTCGGCAAATACTTCACACCGAAGGTTATTATCCAGGACGAACATCAACTAGTACGTGCAGGCCTGTATAAACATCTTCGTCATCCAGCGTACGCAGGCACCCTGCTTGCACATCTTGGTTTGGGGTTGTCGTTCACTAACTGGTTCAGCCTAACCCTTAGCTTTGTGCCTTACGTTGTAGCGGCGTTGTATCGAATGCGAGTTGAAGAGTTGGCCCTACGAGAGACACTAGGTGAGGAGTATGTTAATTATTCGAGGAAGACAAAACGTCTGATACCCAGGGTTTATTGACCGGCCATCTCAAAGGCAGCAGAAAGAGATTGCCCCCGCTCTTCGTGGCGGCGGTTCAATCGGGGAATTAGCTGAAGGTGCGGAATCACTACCAAGAACTGAGGTAATCAACGAAGAGCGGGGGCAAGCCCACTTCCCAACCTGAGAGATTACAACGGCGCTCTTGGATCGGGCCGGCAGCGTGCTGAAATTAATCGCCGGGCCGATTAGTCATCTCATCAGGCCCGTTGGTCACAAACGGATTGTCGCCAACCTATTTCAGATGTATTCATGCCTTTCGCCGATTCCTGCCTTTGCTCTTACTAACGGAATCGCGGAAGTCTGTGAGCGGTCTTTGACGAAACTCCGTCTTCTTCTTCATTTCAGTTTCACGAATTACCAAATACGCGCCTCGCCGTGCCAGGGGTCGTTAAAAGCCGCCCAGTTGTGTTCCCAGCGCTCGGAAGGGTCTATTATGAAGCGGAAACAACGTGAGGCGATTAGCGGCCGGTATCCCTCCAGCCAACATGGCCGCGATTCCAGAGCGTCATCGCGCCGAACGGTTGCTTTTGTTAGCGCGCGCCTTAATCCCGGTTCGCCTGAGCTCAGATGATCGACGACAGTAATAACGACTTTGAGAGCAAGCCCTTCTCCGGTTCGCGGGGTCGATGGAGACGCCTGGCAATAATTTGGGGCATATGGACGTTGATCGGCATCGTCTTTACGCTCCAGATGTACTTCACTTCCTATCGCTCGGAACGCCCCGCAAAGCTCGTTGATTCCATCTACCTGCAGATGATCTGGGCGTATCTCTGGGCGCTGGCCACTCCCCTGGTGCTCTGGGCCGCCGCCAGACTCCCGTTGGAACGGACTAATTGGCTTCGCAACACTCTGCGTCATGTCCCGATCAGCATCATTCTCAGTGGGATCGTGACAGCAATCGGGCACGTCATGTTGTGGCTTTATCTGGGCCGCGCAGTTGGACGGGATTTTTCTTTCGAGAGAATGGGCCGTTTCGTGCTGGCAAATTTCAGCGAAGGTATCGGCATTTACATGCTGATAGCTCTAACCAGTTACGCTTTCAACTACTATCTTCGCTATCGTGAGGGCCAGGTCCGGACGCTTCAACTTGAAGCCCAGCTGTCAAAGGCCCAACTCGAGGCGCTCAAAATGCAGCTCCAACCTCATTTCCTCTTCAACACCCTCCATTCAATTTCCGCCTTACTCAGTCAGGACACAGAAGCGGCGCGTAGAATGATCACTCGCCTGGGAGATTTTCTTCGTCTTACATTGGAAAACTCAGGCTCCGAAGAGGTAACCCTCCAGCAAGAGATGGAATTCCTCAATTGTTACCTTGCTATAGAGCGTATTCGTTTTCAGGACCGTCTGGTTACACGGATTGACGTGTCCGAGGATGCTCTTGGGGTAAAGGTACCCAACCTCATCCTGCAACCCATCGTCGAAAACGCCATCCGCCATGGAATTGCGTCGCGTTCCACCCCCGGCTTGATCGAAATTGAGGCGAAACATCTAAATGGCCTCGTTCGTATCCAGGTTCGAGACAACGGCCCCGGGCTTTCTGAACATCGGATATCCGAGAACCTGTTCAACAGGGGTTTGGGACTGGCGAATACTGAGAAACGGCTGGAAAGACTTTACGGCACACGCCATCTCTTCGACCTTAGGAACAATCCGAATGGCGGCTTTGTCGTGACGATTGAGATACCGTCTGCTAACGGCAGCCCCGCCCAAACTCAGTTCGAATAGTTTCTTCATTCAATCAGCATCGGAAAGTAACGCAATTCGACTCCCCTGCGGTTTGGTCGCATCCACTCCCCGGGATCGACCTTCATTTTCTGGTAAAGGCAGTTATGGCTGACTCTCCTGTCCGTGTGCTTTTGGTCGATGATGAACCTCTCGCCCGGGCTATGCTGCGGGAAATGCTTCGCGGCGACCCGCAAACGGAAATCGTTGGGGAATCGGTTAATGGGCGGGAAGCTCTGGAAGCCATTCGTACGCACTCACCCGATCTTCTCTTTTTGGATGTGCAGATGCCAGACCTTGGAGGCTTCGACGTCCTGACGGCCCTGGGAAAAGAACTCCCACACGTCATCTTTGTCACCGCCTACGATCAGTATGCCGTGCGCGCGTTCGAGGTCAATGCTCTCGACTACTTATTGAAGCCATTTGATAAGGAACGGTTCGACATCGCCTGGCAGCGTGCCAAGTCCCAAATCATGAAAGAGCGAAACGGAGGGACCGACCAGCGCATCCTCGCTTTGCTCGAAGAGCTCCAGGCCGGCAAGAAATATATCGAACGCCTGGTAATCAAAGGGGGCGGCCGCATCTATTTCCTTGAGACTGACGAAATTGATTGGATCGAGGCCGAGGGAAACTATGTCTCCGTGCATAGCGGAAAGAAGGCCCATCTCCTTCGTGAGACTATCAGCAGCCTCGAGTCGAAGCTGGATCCCAAAAAATTTGTCCGCATCCATCGCTCGTCGATCGTTCGCCTGGATCGAATTCAGGAGCTCCAACCCTGGTTTCACGGCGAGTATCGAATCATTCTCCAAGACGGCACCCAACTAACACTCTCTCGCAACCATCGCGACAATCTGCAGGAAGCACTGGGAAAGCTCCCCTGACTGCTGTAGTCACGGGATGAAGCCCGCTAGTCACAAGCGCCCGCCCTTCCGTCACAAAATTAATCGTCCTAACGGAACTCCCGCGTATAACTCGTAACGCAATCCGGGTTTGGAAAAGTGCTGCCGCTCTATTTGCACTTTCCCGAACGTTCTCTCGTTTCTCACGTCCAAGTGCTCGATCCCCAGCGAGCCGACAACGACCCGGACGAAAGATTATTAAGATTTTTACAGGAGGTGCTTCCATGAGGCGACGCGAGTTTATGATCTGCGCGGTAGTGATGTCCTTTGGCTTAGTTGATGTGGAAGCTAATCCGCCGGGCCACAACGACGAATTGAAGCAGCCCTTGAAGATCGGACGTAATTCTGTCACCAGCATGAGGGTGCCGCTGCCCCCTCCACCTTCGCCTTTGATCGAAGGGGATAAGGTCCTTGGCCAGGCTTATTACGACACCCTGGCGATTCTGAGCGAGGACAATTCTTGTAGTGATTTCTTTGGTGGGACCACTGGCGCGGTCGTGGTCTTCAACAGCTTCATGAGCCAGGTGAGGAAGGATTACCTGGCGAGGTCTATCGGAATGCGAATGTCGGGTTCCGTCACCACTGGATTAAATCATCCCACTAAGACGAAATACCGTCTGTTTGACAAGGTGTCGCTCAATGCGGATGGACCCTTCTATCGAAAAAGGATTTCGCTGTCAGAGCCTTTGATCCCCCGTATGGGAAGTTTCGAACCAAACACCAAAGAGGTTCGGGTGCTAATCCTGCTGCACGAGTTGGGGCA
The DNA here is from genome assembly GCA_038040525.1 of Acidobacteriota bacterium. GTDB lineage: Bacteria > Acidobacteriota > Blastocatellia > Pyrinomonadales > Pyrinomonadaceae > PSRF01. Next base: position 25,618 of record JBBPIC010000006.1, read on the forward strand.
TCTCATGAAGGGCGACGATGGAAACTGGCTGTTGCCTGACGACGGCAAAGCCGAAGCACAAAGTCGCGGCAACTCGGACAAGATCGAAGAGGTCTGCGGAGATCAGATTAAAGGTTTAACTAAAGCGGGTTCAAAGTAATTCATCATAAGGAGAACTGTCATGAACGGAAACGCAATTTGGGAGAGCGGAGAACTGGAGCTGGTAACACCCGACACGGACAATGAAACTCAGGAACTGAGGGCTTCCATACGCCGCATCACGGCGTTGAAAAAGCTGACGCTCCAACTTGTTCGCGAGGTGCAATCGATCGGTGAAGTAAAAGTGCTGGATATAGACAATGGTCTCGATTTCTACAACGAAGTAACTCACTTTGAGATCGACCTGATCTCTCGCGCGTTGATCCTGACTGGAGGCCATCAGGCGCGTGCTGCCAAACTATTGAACTTGAAAGGCACGACGCTGAACTCCAAGATCAAGAGCTATAACATCAAGCCTGAATCGTTTGCCGGGACCTCCAACTCGTGGACCATGCCAAATGAGGAAATCTCATCCATATCAAGCAGCGCGAGTGAGGGCCAGGATCAGGATGGGCGGTCACCCGTCAGTGAACAGTCCTTCTCCTGACGACGCTCCGCGGAAGGCTACTCCTTGGAGTGCGCCCTTAGTGTCGGTTCGTCTGATTTCGTGGATCGCTCTTCATCTACGAAAATTTGCTCATCGATAATTTCCCGCAACAAGCTATCCCGTTAGCCTCATTCAGTTTCGTGAAGATCTCCGCTCACTAAATTCAGAATTCAGAAGACAACTTTCCTGAATTATTACGAGTCGGCCTCAGCGAGTGACGAAGCGGACTTTGAACTGCGCTCGGGAATCGGCACGTCCATTGCACTTTCAAAGCAGTGGTCGTTAGTCGTTTTCTAAATGCTCATACGCATTTTCGGAGAACGGCAGGCGAGCTCGACAAACAAAACTTCAGTCAACATTCAGGAGCCACCTATGGGAAAAACAATTAAGTTCTTGTTAATGCTTTCTTTTTGTGCGTTGGCTGCGCTCTCCCCCGCGCTCGCACAATCCAACACCGGCCGACTGCTGGGCACCGTAAGTGATGCCAGCGGAATTATCCCGGGAGCGATCGTCGTCGTAACCGACAACAAAACCGCCAAGGAAAGAACGGTGACGGCGAGTGACGACGGCTCGTTTACCGTCGCGCAACTCGAACCCGGCGTATACACGGTCACGATCACGGCTTCCGGGCACAAAACGTTCTCAGCTAGTGACGTGAAGATCGACGTCGGCCGAGACTATTCACTTAACCCCACGCTTGAAGTAGGTAATATCGATGAAAAAGTAACGGTCGTCGCGGGTGCAGACGTTATCAACGCAGCTAACGCTGAGTTAAGCAGCACGGTCAGTCCACGCCAGATTCAGGAACTGCCGCTCAACGGTCGCAACCCGCTGGCCTTAATCACTTTGCAAGCAGGGACTTCTTCAAATGGCGCGCAGTTTACGTCCATCAACGGTCAACGCCCGTCGGCAACCAACATTACTCTCGACGGCCTCAATATTCAGGACAACTTCATCCGGGCCAACGCTTCCAGCTTCACTCAGATCGCCGTTTCCACCGATGACGTGGCCGAGTTTACTCTCACCACCCAGAACGCGAGCGGAGATCAGGGCTTTGGCGCGTCGCAGGTGCAACTCGCGACACCGCGAGGATCAAACGAGTTTCATGGCGCGCTCTTCGAATACAACCGCAATTCGCGTTTCGGGGCCAACACCTTTTTTAATAACGCGGCGGGAAACTATGGAGCGAATGACCCGCTCGTTCTTGCGGGAGCAAAACTGGCAGGTGCGGAAAAAAATCCGCGCACGTTCCGAAACTTCAATCAGTTTGGCGGCCGCGTAGCCGGACCAATCTGGCCAAATAAACTCTTCTTTTTCTTCAACTATGAAGGCCAGCGCGATCGGGTGTCGCAGTCCACGCTGCGAACCGTGCTTACATCCAGCGCTCGTCAGGGTCTCTTCACTTATATTGATAACGGCGGTGTCAGGCGTCAGATAAATCTATTCGGGTTGCCCATCGCCAATGTTTCCACTCCTGGTGCGCCGCCGGTTCCGACCAGCGTCAACTCCCTGATCCAAAATCGATTCCTTAACAACCTGCCGGCTGGTAATTCAATTGAAGCCGGCGACAGTCGTAACACTACCGGTTACAGGTTTGGCCAGAGGGCCGACACCGATTACAACAACTTCACCGGACGTGTGGATTTCGACCTTAACTCCAACAACTCGATCAACGCCGTCATCAAGCGGCAGAGACTCACAGGGTTCATTCCTGACTTCGCGGACCTCAACGGCTTCTCAGAAATTCCGGCAGCCGGACAGAGAGTGCCGGGCGACACTTACGTCGCAGCCTGGCGCTCGACGATTTCAGAAAAATTCACCAATGAAGTGCGGGCCGGTTACGGTCACATCTTTCCTGCTTTTCCGCAGCAACAAACGGAGCCGCCGAACTTCTTTGCGCTGCCTTTAGTGACAAATCCTGAATCGACCTTTCTCTTCCAGGGACGTGATACAAAGGTCTATACGATTCAGGACAACGCAGATTATCTCTGGGGCAATCACGACTTCCGCTTCGGGGCTCAGGGCCAGTTTAATACTGCTCTTCGACTCAATCGCGGCGGTGTCCTACTTAACTCAACCCTCGGCGTGGGCACCCAGACACCACAGATCACTACTGCCCAATTCAACAACGCGGCGCTATTTCCCGGAGGCATCGGCAATACCGATCGCGCCAATGCCAACGCTTTGTTTGCATTGCTTGGTGGTATCGTCAACGCCCAGGCGCAGACCTTCAATGTTGTTGATGCAAATGGCAGTCTGGTCCCGGGCGAGGGATTCAGGCAAGACTATGCTTACGACCACTACAACATCTATTTCCAGGACCAGTGGAGAGTCGCTCCGAGACTGACGCTCAATCTCGGTTTGCGTTACGAAATCTGGCCGGCGGTACGTGAACGCAACGGCGTCCTGGCAGAGGTCATCATTCCCCAGGGCATGACGGCAACTCAAGCGCTGCTCGATCCCAATGGCGGATTGCAAACTGCTGGTACGAATCTGGGTGGCGGCAGGCTTTTCAAAACCGACAAAAACAACTTCGCGCCGTCATTCAGCGTTGCTTATCAGCCGCAGTTCAGGAACAGGTTCTTGAACTCGCTGCTTCCCGGTGACGGTCGCACAGTTATTCGCGGCGGCTACCGGCTCAGTTACGTAAATGATGAGTTTTTGAAAGCCACTTCAGGCGAGGGCGATCAGAATTCCGGCAAGCGCGAGAACGCTAACATTGCCAACCTGAACATTCGGGCCGATCAGGTGGTGCCCATCGCGACTCCGTCAATTCTGATTCCGCGTACCTTTGTTCAGAACAACACTCGCAACCAGGCCCTCTCGTCTGTTGCTATGACAGATCCAGACCTTCAACTTCCGTCAAACCACGAATACAACTTCAGTATTCAAAGGGAGATCGGCTTCCAGACGGCATTTGAAGTTCGATATGTCGGAGCTTTTAGCAGCAACATGACGCGTTACACAGACGTGAATGCGCCAGACATCATCGACAATGGTTTTCTGGCAGACTTTCAGCGGGCGCGGGCCAACTTCGCGTTGACCGGACTCTTTAATTGCACCACGGCACAGAATGCGGGCTGCCAGGCGCTGCAGGTCTTTCCGCGATTGGGAACGCTCTCCGGCACTCCCGGCGGAATCGGCAGCGCGACAGTTGCTCCTAATGCCACCATCGCCGGCTTGATAACCACTGGTGTACCGGGCCAACTGGCAGTGACATATGCTGCCAACTTTCTGACTGGAACAGTTCCGTTCCAGGCCAATCCCAACATTGGACTCGGCCTGCTTCTCTCCAACAGCGCGCGTTACAACTACAACGCACTACAGATGGAACTTAGACGTCGCTTCTCCAAAGGACTCTACTTCCAGGCCAATTACACTTTTGGGAAGACCCTGTCCAACGCACCGGGTACAGATCAACGCCGTTTCGAGTTTCAGGTTCATCCGTCACGTGATGACATAGAATATAGCCGTACGCAGACTGATACCGCGCACGTCTTCAATGTCAACGCGATCTACGAGCTGCCGTTCGGCAAAGGGAAGCAATTCTTTTCGAATGCCGGTACCTGGCTCGACCGGGTAGTAGGCGGGTTCCAGGTAAACACCATTATGAGTGTACAAACTGGTGCGCCGATCGGTTTCTTCGATCCGCGCGGCACGTTTGGGTCCAATGCGCGTTCAGCTCGCAATACAGCTAACTCGTCGTTGACCGAGGATCAGATCAAAGACCTCGTCGGTGTATTCCGTACGCCCTGTGGGGTCTTCCTGATCAATCCAACAGTGCTCAACATCAATCAGGCCAACCTGGCAGCCGGCAACTGTTCGGCGCTGGGAAGCGGTCGCGGCGCGGAGGGGTTGGGCAGCACGCCTTTCGCGGGACAGGTCTTCTTCAATGTGCCTCCCGGCGAACTAGGACAACTGGAGAGGTTCTTCGTCAATGGTCCGCTCTATTTCAACATTGACGCCTCGCTCCTGAAAAATATTCCCATTACGGAGCGGGTCCGTTTCCAGATTCGGGCTGAAGTGTTCAATGTGCTTAACCGGGCGAACTTCGGTGTGACCGCCGGCCAACAGTTACAGAACATTAACGCTGCGACCTTCGGCAGGATAACTACTGGTTTCGCGCCACGCGTTGTGCAGTTTGCAGGCCGGCTCGAGTTTTGATTGGTCAACAACACGGCCATTTCACGGGCGCTGCTTCCAAAAAGCAGCGCCCTTTCTTTTTCGAGGCAGAACAGACATCCGCAGATTTCGCAGATTACGCCGATTCAGAAGAAGCAAGAGTTGGCAAAAAGCGATGGAGGGGATCCAGGCCGAATCATGAAGGCGTGCGTTACTACCTGCTGCTCCTGCTGCAAGTATGCCTGTTTCCCTGTTTGCTTTTCTGCGTAATCTGCGAAATCTGCGGATAGACTTTCTTACGAAAATTTGGTTCTGCAACGTGGGCGGTGGTCCATTTCATACCTGCATTCTCCATCTAGTCCAATTCTCTATTCATGCGCCTCCAAATTTGGCAATGACAAAATCAAGCGCCCTTGCTCACTTGGCCCACCCGAGTGACGAGACGGCCTTTCAAGCACGTGTCCCTGCAGGCACGATCATTGCCCCTTATCAATCGCGCGAGGTTTGAGCAGTCTCTCCGTTCCTCCGAATTTTCGGAACTAAGGCCAAACCTCGTTGACGCTTTTGGTAAGACAGGCTTTCCAGCCTGTCGTTACACAGAAAAGAGACAGGCAGGAATGTCTGTTCCCAAAGGGAGGTAAATCAATGAGTAGATCATCAAGACTAGTTCTAGTTTTTTCTGCACTGTTAGTGTTCTCCGGAGCAGCATTTGGTCAAGCGACCGGTGGATCTGTGATCGGGCAAGCGCTCGATCAAAACGGAGCGGCGATTTTGAATGCGTCGGTGACGCTGAAGAACCAGGCCACCGGCCAAACTCTGACGACCCAGACGACCGGAACGGGGGCCTTCACTTTTCCCAATACTATCGGCGGCGAATATACCGTCACAGTGGAAGCGCAGGGCTTCCAGGCCGCAACTGAGAAAGTAAGAGTTTTACTTAATCAGGAAAGCACAGTGAATGTGGTATTGACGCCGGCAGGGGTTAGTAGTGTGGTGGACGTGACTTCAGCCGGCGAAGCTCTGGTGCAGACCGAAACGTCGCAGATCGGAAGAAACTTTGAGACGCGACAGGTCGAGGACCTACCTATCTTTAATGACGTTCGATCTCTTGCTCTGCTTTCGCCTAATGTCGTTGCCCAGGGTGTCGGCATCGCGGGTGATGGCGGCTCAGTCGGCGGCACGCGTCCCCACGCTAACGCCTTTAACGTCGATGGGGTGGACAACAACTCCCCGGATCTCACTGGTAAGGAGGTCAACATTATCCAGGACGCCATTGCCGAAGTGTCGATCCTGACGAACAACTACAATGCTGAGTTTGGCACGGGCGCGGCCGGGCAATTCAACACGGTCACCAAGAGCGGCACTAATAAATTTCATGGTTCCGTTTTTGGGTATCTTCAGAATCGCCATCTCAATGCCGCTTCCAGCAGTGAGGAGTTTAATCTCCAAACCGGCGTGATTGACCAAAAGGTTCCGTTCACCAATCCGCGGTACGGCGGAACCATTGGTGGACCGATCTTCAAGAACAAGCTTTTTTTCTTCGGAGCATGGCAACGTGATCAGATCAATCAACAATCGAGCGGCGTGTCTTATACCGCGCCAACCAGCGCAGGCCTGAGCCAGATTGCCGCACTCCCCGGAGCAAGTCCTTTCGTAATCAACCTGCTGCGAGACAACTTGGTGCTCCCTGCCACGGCAAGTGAAACTCAAACCGTCCTGGGCCGTGCCGGAATTCCCTTTGGCGTAGTGTCACTGGTAACGCCGGGCGGTTTTCTCGAAAAGCAATACCAGATCAACATCGATCACTTCCTGAATTCGAAAAACCAGTTTCGTTACCGCTTCAGCTCGGACATACTTGGTACGGAACAACCCGGAAACGGCAATCCGAAATTCAACAATCAGCAGAACGTTCTCGCAAAACTGTTTTCTGCCGGCTGGATCAACACAATCAATTCTCGTCTGGTAAACGAAGTGCGACTGTCGTACAAGCGTTTTCAGCGAGACTACCCTCTCAACGATCCGGCTTTCAATACCTTTCCAAATATCACCGTGGCCCCGCTAAATCTGGGTATTGGTCCAAACGGGAACCTGCCGCAGGGTGGTCTAAATCATTCCTATCAGCTCTATGATGGGCTGAGCTATTCTCGCGGCGCGCACAACTTCAAGTTTGGCGGCGAGGTGAGGTTTCTGATTTTTACCAGCTTCTTCCTGCCGCGCGGACGGGGTGACTACAACTACGCGACCCTGGACGAGTTAATTCGCGACGTAATTCCCTCCAACGTTGATCTGCGCGGGGTTGGCTCGTCGGCTTTCACCGGCAACCAACGAAAGTATTACGCCTTCGCACAGGATGACTGGAAGGTTACCCCAAATCTCACGCTCAACCTCGGATTGCGTTACGAGTTTCTTGGCTTGCCGCGTGATGCGGGACTGCAGGGATTAAACTCGATCGCAAACGTACCGGGTGTTATTGAGTTTAATGTTCCCAGGACAGACAAGAACAATTTCTCGCCTCGCCTGGGCCTGGCCTACTCGCCAGAGTTCACGAGTAGAGTGGGACGGATTATTTCCGGTTCTCGCGGGCAGAGCTCGTTTCGCGCTGCTTTTGGGATCAATTACTACGAGACATACCAGAATCTCTACTTACTGAATCTGCCTCCGCAATTTCAGCAGGAGATTGGGGCTGCAGCCTTTGGTTATATCCCACCATTCCTTCAAAACGGTGGAGTCTCGCCGACCCCGATTCCACCCAACACGGTAACCGATGCGCGCGCCGCGACCGGTTCGTTCATCAATGATGCTGTCGAGCCTTACATCATGTCGGGCACATTGTCTTACCAGCGTGAGTTGGGTCGCAGCACCGTACTGGAGTTGCGGTATCTATACACCGCCGGCCGTCACCTGCCTGTGCAGGTCCGACTAAACGGCGGCGTTATCGATTACAGCAAGCTGGTCATGCCAACTTTCCTGACCAACCCGACAGCGGCCCAGTTGGCTGGGCGGCCCACGTTGGGAAGTCTGGGTTTGGATAACCTGTTCACGAAACGCCTGGCGCCCTATGGTTTCGTGGGCGCCGTTACGGCCTTCGAACCTGAGGGAAACTCCGTTTACGACGGCGGATCAGTCAGTCTTACTAGACGGTTAACCAATGGGCTCGCGCTGACGGCGGCCTATACGCTTAGCAAGGCGATCGATAATGCGACTAACGAGCTCTTCTCGAGCACCGTCAATCCACGTCGCGCCCAGGATGGTTTCGATCTGAGTCAGGAGCGATCCCTTTCTGCCGTCGATGTCCCGCATCGTTTTGCCGCTTCATTCAACTATGACCTCCCCTTCTTTAAGCAGAGTAACAACGGTTTACTGAAGGGAGTGTTGGGTGGATGGCAGATTAATGGCGTCTTTCAAACTCAATCCGGGCAATTAATGACGCCCCAGTCTGTGCTTGACAGTAATCGCAACGGCGATGCTGCAGGTGATAGGACCATCGTTAACCTCAGCGGCCTACGCGGAACCGGCAGTGGTGTTTACGCTGTCAACGCGCTGGGCCAACGAATCGTGGATGGCGATGGCGCAGACGTACTCGGAGATCCATCCACGGTCGGATATGTGGCGATCAACGGGTCGGCGCAGTATATCCAGACTGGACCAGGCGCACGAGCCAACGCCGGCCGCAATACGCTGCGCACGAATAGTTGGAACCGCACAGATGTGACCCTGGTGAAGAACATTCGCTTTGGTGAAGATCGATACAACGTCCAATTTGCAGCGGAGGTTGGTAACCTCTTCAACCAAAGGATCCGCACCATTGGAGATTTTGGTTCACCATTCTTCGTGAACCAGAACGACTTTAACGGTACGAATCAATTTGGCATCGGTGCGGTGTCGTTCGCCTTTCCCGATGTGACCAGTCCGCTCTTTAACAACTACAGCACGGGCAACTTCAGCGGCCGCACAGTACAACTGCGTGCCAAGTTCATCTTCTAGACCATAGAAGACTCATTTGGTGCTTGTGTTACAGCAAGCACATGGAAACGGGGGAGACGGCCCATGCGCTCCCCCGTTAGTTTTTCTGCGGCTTTGCCGCTTTCCGTGCGGTGAGCCTATGGCTTACCGCACCAGCTTTTTTCAACGAGGCTATGCCTCTGCGTTCTTCTTGTCTGCAATACCAAAAGGTTGAGGCCTAGCCTCGGGCAAATACTTGCCTTTCGGTAAGCCACAGGCTTACCGCACGGAAAGCGGCACAGCCGCCAGAAGATCACGCAAATGCGGCCTTCATAACACCTCACCCTAGCTCTTCCGTCGCCTCAAGATAGCCAACGACACAATCCCGAATCTGCCTGTATGACCGTTCATAAGCGGCGGGGCCCATGGCAAAAGGATCGGCGATCTCTGTGCCTCGTTGCTTTGGATCAAATTCACCCAGCAGGCTGACACGCTCTGGGGATACACCATGGACATACGTTAAGGCGTCCGCATGATCCTGTTCCATGACCAGGAAGCGGGTGATCGATTCCAGGGGAAGTTCCCGTACCCAGGTGGGAGCTTTGTCGGGGGCCGGTGTGTTGTGCTGCAAACACATCATCGAGGTCTCGTCCAACGGGGGAGCATCTGAAAAATCAATAACGCCGGCCGAATACACCTCAACCGAAAGCGACCTTTTCCTGGCCTCGTCAACAAAGATTGCGTGGGCCATTACGCTACGACATCGGTTTGCGGTACAGATAAGAGCTACTGAAGTCATAAATAAGGAGCCGTTAATTCTTCTTCTCGGGAACCGGATTCGCTAAGTCGACAACTACTTTCCACGCGCCGCCTTGCTTCTTCCAAATTCGAAAGTAGTTCCCGGTTTCCATACCAGCTGAGCCGTTACCTTTCAGCCAATACGTTCCATAACTGTAACCAAGATCGCCCGAGCGCGAGACATCCCAGGCTTCGGGTTGCCAGGTCCAGAGACCTGCACCTGAAGGAATCGCCTCAGCCGCCAACGCCTTGCCTGTGAATGGAAGTTTGCCCTCGCGGAACACATTCACATTGGTTGCGGCATGAGATAGAAAGGCTTTTTGCGCCCCACTGCCGGCAGAGTCTTCAGAAAACTTACGTTCGGCAGTGAGCAAAGCCGCTCTCTCCGTATCACTTTTTCGCTGTTTACCTGGTGGTTGGCTTTGAGGCTGCGTAAGTAAAACACCCGTATGTATTGGCTCCGGGTGTGAGATTCCCAGATCAACCGCGAATTTCCATGAGCCGTCTGCCTGCTTCTGCCAGATGGTTACGAAGTGTCCCCACGCCACGGGTCGATCTTCGCGAATATCACTCTTGTATTGCCATGGACCAAACGTGTAACCCATGTCGCCGGCGCGCGCCACATCAGCGAAGCTCGGTGTCCAACTCAGCAAGTCGCGCTTGTCGGACGGTGGCAACGGATGCTCGGCCATATACTGCTTCCCTTTCACCGCCTTTGGACGAAACAGGATTCCATCCTCTGCGATGAAGGCCATGAATGACGGCCTGGTTCCCTTCTCTTCGGACATGCGCGCAAATGCTCGCTCGGTTTCAACCATTGAAAGTAGTGCTGAGCGTGAATCAGTTTTTTGAGCCAGTAGAATGATCGGCAAAACGAACAGGCACGATATCAGGGAAAGTAATCTTCTCATGCGCCCTCCGTTATTTTGGTCGGTCTTTTTCAGTAACTCCGAAGGCACGATCCACGAAACCACACAAACCAACACGAATGTCGTTGGTGTTGTTTAGTGTAATTTCGTGGATCGTATCTCTTCTGCGGTTGTTAAGTACCCGGTTGCCATTAGCAACTCGGCATTGAGAATGGCCGCGCCGGCTGCGCCTCGAATTGTATTGTGGCTAAGCGCCACAAAACGAAAATCGAGAACATTATCATCCTGGACACGGCCAATGGTGACACTCATCCCGTTGCCCGCATCCCGGTCAAGACGCGGCTGAGGACGATCCAATTCGTCACGCACAATGATCGGGTGTTGCGGCGCTGAGTGAAGACCCAACTCCTGAGGCAGCGCACTGAATGAAGCCAACGCTTCGACTACCTCGGCCTTCGTCGCCAACTGAACTAACTTCACCCGTACGGCACCCATATGCCCGTCTGAAACATTCACACGATTACATTGTGCACTCACAGCCATCGGCGCGGCTTCGATAGCTTCGCCGTTAAGCTTGCCCAGAATTTTCAGTGTCTCTTCTTCTATTTTCTCTTCTTCGCTTTCAATGAAAGGCAACACGTTGTCTGAAATGGCCAGCGACGCCACCCCGGGATAGCCAGCACCGGACAAAGCCTGCATCGTGGTAGCGACCATGCTTTTAACGCCAAACTTCGAATGAAGCGGAGCGAGCGCTAATGCCAGCATGATTGTCGAGCAGTTTGGATTTGTAACGATGAAGCCGGAACGTCCGCCGTGCTTTTTCCTTTGGACATCAAGAAGTGCGAGGTGATCATGATTCACTTCGGGAATCAGTAATGGAACGTCCGCGTCCATGCGATAAGCCGAAGAGTTGCTGATGACTGGAAATCCCGCCGCGGCAAAGGCGCCTTCACTTTCGCGCGCAATATCCCCAGGCAGACTTGAAAACACCAGCTCGCAATCGAGGGGCGGCTGCGGCGCAGCAACAACCATCGACTTCACAAAGGCCGGCATTTCGCCGGCTAGTCGCCAGGTGCACGCCTCTTCAAAGGTCTTGCCCTGCGATCGATCAGACGCTGCCAGCACCGTGATCTCAAACTGAGGATGACTCTCCAGCAGCTGAATGAAGCGCTGCCCAACCATGCCGGTTGCGCCGAGTATGCCCACGCGAAGTTTTCTAGTCATAGGTTCTATCTAGTCATCGATGCAGCACGCTTAAGCGGCTTTGCCGCCTGCCGTGCGGAAAGGCTATGCCTTTCCAGCCAGCGAAATCTGAAGTTCGCGAGGCTGCGCCTCGCGACCTTTGCAGGCATAGCCTGCCAATCAATTAGTGGGAGGTAACGGAAAGGCCGAGCCTTTCCGCACTGTGCGGCGGCCAAGCCGCATTACCTTCTCAAACCATTAAGCGCCGCTTCCATGCGTTTGACACCCTCCTCCAACATAGGCAAGTCCGCGCAAAATGAAACCCGCAAAAAGCCTTCGCTTTCACTGCCAAAAGCATTGCCTGGAATCGTGACAACGCCAAAGTCCAGTAGCTTCTCGGCAACTTCCATGGACGAGCCATACCGAGCGACATCCACCATCGTATAGAAAGCACCATCGGGCGTTACGCAGCGCAGTCCTCCACCCCGCAGCAACGCCAGCAGATGATCGCGGCGCTCGTGGAAGGTCACGCGAATCTGCTGGCGCGCTTCAGTCGCTTCAGTGCTCCACGCCACCAACGCTGCCTTCTGCGACACTGTTGAAGCGCAGGTTGTGACATAGCCATGCAGCAAATGCGCGGCACGAATCACCGCGTCGTCGCCGAGGATCCACCCAAGGCGCCAGCCAGTCATGCTCATGGATTTCGAAAGGCCGCTAATCACCACCGTGCGCGGATAGAACTCGGAGACTGAACCGGGGCGTTCGTCGCCGTAGTAAAGGTCGCGGTAGATTTCATCACTGATGATAAATGCATCGCAGCCACTTTCGGTGACAGCTTGTGCGATCTCGCCTAGTTCCTCGTTGGTAAAGCTACGACCCGTTGGGTTGGAGGGACTTGTTACCACGACGACTTTAGTCTTCGAGCTGATCTGTCGTTTGAAATCATCCAAATCAAAACTGAAGTCTTTGGTTGCCGGCAATTTATAATATGTGGGGTGTCCGCCAGCCATCCGAGTAATCGTTGGATATGCGACGAAGCCCGGATTGGGAATTAAAACTTCGTCGTCCGCTTCGACCATCGTCATCAAGGCAAGATACATGGCTTCCTGCGAGCCGGCAGTAATGATCACTTGATCGGTCGAGAGATTCAGGTGTGGATAGTCCTGAGCGACGTGTTCACGCAGGGCGGGCAGTCCTGCTTGCAGCGTGTAACCGTTCTGCTCTTCCTTAATGACGCGCACGGCTTCCCTCCGAATCACCTCGGGAGTTGGCAGGTCAGGCTCGCCCAGGCCGAAACTGATGTCGCCAGGCTTCGCGCGATCGGTAATCGCACGAATGGGACTCCGTTCGATGCCGCGCAGGAATGATGGTGGCTGAAACTGTTTCAAAGATAGTGGTCCCCACTAGCACCTACTGCGGCTCCCTGAATCGCTTCGTTAGATTTTCGCCCTCACGTGTCCGATGCTGGTGAATGAGTTCATCACTTTGGGTTTACCGTCAAGAAATCATTGGCGAACTTATCAACGTAGTCACCAAGTCCCTCACGTATGGCTCTCACACTCTTCACCGTTGCAAACCCGATTGCTGCATCGTTCCACGTAGTGACGAGAAAGATGTTGGAAGGCATTCTCGGAAGGCTGGCGGCTTGCTTCAGTTCGAGCGAGATCGAGTAACAATAGATGTTGCCTTCCAACAGCTTTGATAGAGCGTCGGACTTTAACGCTGTAACCGTGATGACAAGAGCTGGTTTGATGGATGAGTCCTTAACCTCATCCAGGGTTAGCACGCGAATACCAGCCCTACGAAGTCGCACTTCGACATCCGTTTGAAGCTGTTCCTCAGTCAGCCCGTCTTTCTGTATCTCAGCACTAAGCCCCTCAGTGACGACGTAACACACCCGGTAACCCCTTGAGTGTTTCCCGCTTCCTAACCTTCTCCGACTGGCCAAGAGCACCTGTCACAGTCAGAGCGAAGAACGCCAGAGCTATGATCATCTTTTTCATCAGAGCAACCTTCCTATCCGAGAGTGGCAACGATGCATCTAAGCGGATAAGGCCGATGAAAGACTTTCTTCCGATGGCAAATTAAATCTTATCAACTAGAAAAGGAGAGAAAATCAGAATGAACATAAAAACGAGAATAAGGACTCTGAGAAATCATATTTCTCAATTACTCGAAACCATTTTCCAGAAAGACTACTGGTCAATCGACGATCGAAAATTAGCAAGCGAAGCCAGCAAACATAATATTCCACATATTTCAATTGGAGGCGAACATGGAGAACATTGGTATATGGATCGAAGCGAAAATAATCAATCAACTTATTGTCAGAGATAATGCTTTGCGAACAAAACAATCTACAATTCTTTCAATAACCGCAGTGCTAATTTCAATCGCAAGCTTAATCCTTAACTTTTTGAGGATGTAACTGGTTATATTCGTTCTGGCGCGGCGGAGAACACAAAACTGCCGCGCCACATTTTTCAAGGACCGTTTCCGCCGAATCAGATAACCTGAATGCCGTGGCTTGTGATCAGAAAATTAATCTGTTGACAGAGATTCCTTGAGACGCTCGTCGACTTGCAGCGCCGTGCTGGCCCCGCGTGGGCTACGCGACACTTCGCTGGCTGGCCGCAAGCCTCTTATTCACCACCCGCCAGAATGTTGCGACGGCCTTGGCCTTTTGATCGAAGAAGTCTTCAAAGAAACCGCATCTGTTCAACGGTGGAGGATACGAATACCGCTCTCCATCGTCGCCGAACTCAGTAACCCAATCAACGGGTTCTCTTGGATCGACCAGTGAAAACAGCTCAGGTCGATATAGGAAAGGGCGTCGGGCGTCGTTCAAAATGCGGGGATCATCGGCTTCGATGCCAATCACGACATACGGCTGGCCAAACGTCAGTTCTCGGTAACACACATTTTTTTTCTTCAGTTTGACGATCATGATTAACTTAGATGCCCTGAATGCCGTGGGTCGTAATCAGGATGTCGATCTGTTGGAGTGATTCTTTGAGGCGTTCTTTGAAATCTTTGAGTCGTTTCTTTGAAACCTTGTCGCCGGTTGTGATGATCTCGATCTTCACGATTTCAACGTATTTTACGCCGTCATATTTCCAGGCTCTTCGATCTGGCACCGCGAACGAACCAAATACGGCGGCGAGTTCCTCATGAACGCGCCTGATCTTCTCATGCTCAATCGGCCCGCCGTCCCTGTAGTTCAATGGCAAATGAATCTCGTATTTCCTCATACGTCGCGTTCGCTGGCCTCCACATAATCGTGCGATCAGTAACTCGGGATTTCCAGGTTCAAGTTGCTTATCATTTTGAAGTGCTTCTTGTTTTTCGTGACCAGCGTAAGGTTTTCCTCAATGGCCGTCGCTGCAATTAACGAATCAAAAACCCGCAGTCCGTGCGATTTAGCAAATTGCCTGAGAAGGCCGTAGGATGAGTTGCCGATATCGGTGGTCAGGGGAATCGCTGAATATGCTGCTACGAGCTGATCAATTTGGGTAACTTCCTTCTTGTTGCGAGCGCCAACGATCAGCTCTAACGCGGTGATGATTGACAGCGACCAGGAATCGGCCAGTTGATCGAGGAAGTCAATTGCCGCCTCATTATTTCTGGAGACATCAATCAGAACATCGGTGTCAACAAGGTATGGCATCTGGCGTTGGTTTAAGCCCGCGGGCGATCCCTTAGCCTATTGACGTAGCTCACGCCATCTTTGATGTCAGCGCGGTCGGCCCACATGCCAGCAAAACCAAGTTCTCGAATGGACAGCGTTTTGCTGGTCGTCTTTCCGCTATTGACGTGAATCTCCACGAGGGTTCCTTCCTTGAGTCTTATTCTGCCAAGCGGCCTGAAGACACCCTTTTCATATTTTGCTTCAATAACCATAAGCCTCGCCTTTGACGTGATCTCTTAGAGATGTTAGGAGCTACTGAAAGGCTGGTCAAGTTACTACCAGTCACCGCAGATAGTCCTCCAGTTGCACCGCTCGATCAGTCTTCTCGTCGCGATACTTCACGATCACAGGAGCATAGAGCGAGAGTCCCCAGGCGCGACCAGTCTCGCCGCGCACGGTTCGCGATCCGGGTACGACGACTGCGCCGGCTGGTATCTCCAGCGGTGCATCTGGTGTGCGTTGGTAGATCTTATCGCGCGCCAGATCGTAAACCGGAGTCGAGCCAGTCAGGATCGTGCCGGCGGCAAGCACGGCGCGTTCGCGCACGATTGTTCCTTCGTAAACTCCACAGCCACCGCCAACCAAAACATCGTCCTCAATAACTACAGGCACCGCGCCAACTGGCTCGAGCACCCCGCCGATTTGAGCGGCCGCAGATAGATGAACGCGCTTCCCAATTTGTGCACAAGACCCGACAAGTGCGTGGCTGTCTATCATCGTCCCTTCATCAACGTAAGCGCCGACGTTGACGTACATCGGCGGCATACAAACCACGCCTGGCGCAATATACACACCGTCGCGAATACTCGATCCCCCAGGCACAATTCGAACGTTGTCTTCTGCTGTCATCGGACGCACCGGATACGTGTCTTTATCGAAGAAACGAAGCGGCGGCGCAGACATGTCCCTGAGGGAACCCATGCGAAACCCGAGCAGGATTCCCTGCTTCACCCAGGAGTTGACGGCCCAGGTCCCATCCGGCGAACGTTCAGCCGCGCGAATCTCGCCGCGATTCAATGCGGCCTTGAACTGTTCAAACAGCTGTCTATCCTGGGAGCTAAACTCGCTTCCCTTTTGAGAGCTGACAGCTTCGATCTCTTCACGTAGCGGCATGCGATGCATCCTTCAGCAAACCAAGTTCTGCGAGAACCTCGCGCAAGCGCGCGCGACTCTTCTCCTCAATCGGCACGAGCGGCAGACGATAGTTCTCTCCAATCAAGTTCATCATCGCGAGACCCGCTTTGACGGGACCAGGACTCGACTCGATGAAGTTGACTTCCATCAGCGCCAGCAGACGATAGTGGAGCTCACGAGCTTCATCCCAGTTTCCATCGAGGGCCAGACTGACCATGCGAGACATCATTTCTGGAGCTTCATTTGAAGCCACAGAGATGAGACCGTCGGCACCCATGGCAATCATCGGAAGCGTGATCGCGTCGTCTCCCGAGAGCACTCGAAAACCTTCTGGACGGTCGCGTAGGATCTCCATGATCTGAGACAAGTTTCCTGAAGCTTCCTTGACTGCCACGATATTTTCGCAATCTCGCGCGAGCCGTAGCGTTGTTCCCGCGGCGATATTGCAAGATGTTCGGCCAGGCACGTTGTAGACAACAATGGGAAGCTCGGGGACGGCTTGCGCTATCGCGCGAAAGTGTGCGTAGAGACCCTGCTGTGTCGGCTTGTTGTAATAAGGTGCGACCTGCAACACCGCATCGGCGCCGAGATCTCGGGCAATTCTGGAGTTTTCCATCGCCACGGCAGTTGAGTTGCTTCCCGCGCCGGCAATCACGCGCGCGCGACCACGCGCAAGTTCAATCGTCTGCTTGATGACCTGTCGATCCTCTTCTTCAGTCATCGCCGCGCTCTCGCCTGTGGTCCCACAGGGCACCAGCAGTTTCACGCCGCCATTGATTTGATATTCAATGAGTCGTGTTAGAGCCGCTTCGTCAATTGCACCATCAGCGGTGAACGGTGTGACGAGGGCAGTGGCACAGCCTCGCATCCAGTCAAGATTCATAGTCATTAGGCACCTCCAGGATTAGTGACAAGTGACAGGTGACAAGTGACAGGTAAGAGGTAACAGGTTGATCACATGTTCTGACCTGTCACTTGTCACCTGTTACTTGTCACTGCCTATTATTTCATCAATGACTTCTGAAAACTCATAGACCCCTTTCCGGCCAACGATCCATCGGGCAGCCATCAATGCCCCGGCCGCAAACCCCTCTCGGGAGCGCGCCATGTGGGTTAGCATTACCTGGTCGGCAGCCGAGTCGAAACCGACGCTATGGGTTCCGGGTATATAACCCGCGCGCGTTGAGGCGGTGGGAACCGGAGCTTTCAAGTGTTCAGCCATCAAGCTCTTGAGCTTCAGCGCAGTGCCTGAAGGCGCATCCAACTTTCGCGCATGGTGCTGTTCTTCAATAAACGCCTGATACTGATCGAGGGCAGAAAAAAGCTTTGCGGCTCGTTCTACGATTCGATAGAAAACGTTGACACCGATCGAAAAATTGGCGCCAAACACCATGACGCCATCATGTTCTGCCACCAGCCGGCGAGCATCATCCTCATGATCTTTCCAGCCGGTGGTTCCCTGGACCAGAGGCACACCCGCACGCACGCACGCCTCTACATGTGTCACGACGGCGGTTCCGACAGAGAAGTCAATTGCAACATCATGACCGCGCAGGAGCGTCGCCATTTCCTCGATGCTTCTTGCTGCATCTTTCGACGTTAGTGCCACCCCAATCTCATCTCCCGCAGCTCGCGCCTGAGCAGTAACCAGCTGGCCCATCGCGCCATATCCGAGCAAAGCCAATTTCATTGCTTGGTTCCTTCCTGCGAGTGAACGGTAAATGGCGGCCACGTCGCAGGTATCCTGATTGAGTTCCTCGGTGTCTTAGATTGTGTCCCAGTTTCGCGTTCAGTGCTCTCGCCGGATTAAAAACGATCCACGAAACTACACGAAATTTCACGAAGAAAAGTTAGTGCTGCTTCGTGTGATTTCGTGGATCGTTTGATCATCTTCTATATTAGGATTCTACTCTCGTCTTAAGATCCATTTACCATTTACCGCTCACCGCTCTTCAGCAAAACCCGGGCAAGCCGAACATATAGCTCAACTGCTTCCGTCAGTTCCTGTTTATCAACGGACTCATGATCTGTGTGCGCGTTTAATATCGAGCCAGGACCAATCAATAGCGGTCGGCCCCAATTCGAAAGGTAGGGAATGTCGGTGGTAAACCGAACTACACATTGTTCGAGCGAATCGATCGTCAGCAGATGAACCGGATCGTTCTCCGATAGGTATTCAACTTCAGCGCGTCCGGCCACAGCATTTTCAAGCAGCGTCTTGATCTGATCCGCAGTTGTCACGAGACGAAGCTGCAAAACAGCACTCGCTTCTGCCGGGATCACGTTTGGTCGCGTGCCCCCGGTAATCACGCCAATGTTGCAAGTAGTCTCGCCAAGCACGTCGTCTATTGGCCACTGGCACTCGCGAAGACTTTCGAGCACGTCCAGTAACTTTTCAATCGCCGATTCTCCTTGTTCGGGATAAGCAGAGTGCGACGATCGTCCCGTGGTCTTCAAATTTAGTCTTAGTGAGCCTTTCGTCGCCGTCGCCAGTTTGTTGTCCGTTGGCTCACCATTAATCAAATACTCACAGGCGCGTGCAATTTCATGTTTGTCCGCGAGTCGCGCCCCCAGGCTGCTCAGCTCTTCGTCGACAGTAAAGAGGAGACCGATTTCGTTTACGCCTTCCGAGCGTAACCGCTCGGCCGCCATGATCTGTGCGGCGATAATTCCCTTTGCATCGCATGCCCCACGTCCAAAGATGCTGTCGCCATCTTCACTGGAGACGATGTGAGGAGGCACGGTATCCATGTGCGTCGACAACACGACACGCGGCAACGCATCCGTAGTAGCGATAACATTGAAACGGTCCTTGTCGACCTCCTGTAAGCCGGCGCTATATCCCAAGCTCTCCAGATGTGCGGCCAGGAAAAGTCCAATCGACTTTTCGTCGCCGGTCACCGAAGGAATATCAATCAGCCGCCTTGTCAGTTCGAATACGTTCATACTCTCAACGACAAGCCTCTCCCTGGAGTGCGCCGCCTTGTCGGCGCTTTGGCCAGCGGCGGCCTGGCGCCGCGATGTTGCCCAAGATTGATCTGATCATCACAGGAGCCTGTTGTTACGATGCTGCGACAGGTCGCAGCGGGCCAAAGCGCCGACAAGGCGGCGCACTCCAAGGAGACGCCTCAAATGTTTTGGCCTATAGTTCAGAGTTCAAGCTTTAGCTTGCTCTTCGCGTTCCACACCGCAACCTAGAGGTTGAGCTTTAAACTTCTCCTCAAAGAATTCCTCATGAAGCCGTTGCACAGCTTCTCGCGCTCGCGCCTCTTCAATTGCAAAGGTCAGATTAATTCGGGACGCGCCCTGCGAGATCAGTGAAACGTTGATATTGCTAATCGTGGAGAAAATTCGCGCGGCAATACCTGGTGTGCTGCGTAAGCCCTCGCCCACCACGCAGAGAATTGCTCGTCCTTCTTCAACGTTTACAGAGCCGAGTTTTTCCAGGTCGGCGACGATGGCCGGCAAACTGCTGGTGTCGTCAAGCGACAACGACACGCTCACTTCCGACGTCGTTACTACATCGACCGCGGTCCTATGCCGGTCGAAAACCTCGAACAAGGCCCGCAGGAATCCGTAAGCGCCAAGCATTCGGGCCGCAGTTATTTGCACAGTTGTGACGCCCGTTTTATGCGCAATAGCCTTCACCGTCTGCGCCGATTTCTCCGTCGTGGCCACCACGAGCGTACTCCCACCGTCCTGGTTGCGTGAGTTGCAGATCCGCACCGGAATATTTCGCTCAATCGCCGGCTGTAGTGTTTTCGGATGAAGCACCTTCGCGCCGAAGTAGGCAAGTTCTGCGGCTTCTTCGAATGACAATTCGGGAACAGTGCGGGCCCTTGGGACCAGACGCGGATCTGCTGTCAACACGCCCGGCACGTCGGTCCATATTTGAATCTCCTGCGCTTCCAGGGCAGCACCAAAGATCGCGGCCGAATAATCCGAGCCACCGCGACCCAGCGTCGTAGTCGCCCCGTTTACCGAAGACCCAATGAAACCTCCAAGCACGGGAATCGTAGCCGAGTCGAGCAACGGTTGGAGTTGTTCACGTGTGTTGCGAATTGTCTCGTCCATAAAGGGCACTGCGCACCCATGATTATCGTCAGTTATTAGGCACTGCCGCGCATCGACATCGCGCGCCGAGTAGTTGTTCTCGCTCAACACCGCGGCGAGTAAAGTGGCCGACAGACGCTCGCCATTCGAAGCGACTGCATCTTCAGTAACTTTGCGGCGCCCGGCGGTTTCTGTCTCTTTCAGTAGCTCTCTGATCTCGTTTCGGCTCTGCTCCACCAGTTCGCGCAGTCTGGGCGCCTGGCTGGACAATACGGACTCGATGACCCGGAAATGACGGTCGAAGTGTTTGTCGAGTGTCGTCAGCGCGTGCGCCGCGCCGGCATTCGACGCTTCTTTGAGGCTACTCAGAAGAGCGTCGGTAAAACCGGCCATGGCGGAGACAACTACAACCGGCCGCTGAGCTACCCGCTCTGAAACAATGCGTGCCGCATTCTGAAAAGCAGTCGCGCCTTCAACGGACGTGCCCCCGAATTTCATGATGATTGGTTTCATAGAATGCATCGAGCAGTCTAGCACTTGCTCCTGCACGCTCGACAACTGAAGACTGTTTTATCAGAGTCTTTGTTGTGTTTCTCTGTGCGATCTCAGTGTTCTCTGCGCGGCTCTGCCGCCGCACATTGCGGTAAGGCTCCGCCTTACCGTCCGGCACTCCCCCCTTTCTTCCTGAGGCTCAGCCTCAGGAAAAGAATTTTAGGGGCACCTCCGGTAAGGCAGAGCCTTACCGCACTGTGCGGCGGCAGAGCCGCATCATCATTCGTCGCTAAGCGGATTGGGTACGCGCGGCACTTCTGAGTTTTCACACTGTCTCTAAAGCCACGGTGCTTATTGAGATCGCTCTGCGCTCCAGCGTGTAGGCAGTAGGCATTAGGAAGGCATCAAACGACGCGGGTCTTCCACTTCCCGCGGCGAAAGAAAATCGCGCTGATAATTGCCAGAGTGGAGAAGGCGATCATGATTGCCAGGAAGACACCACGTGGGCCAATGCCAAAGACTATTGCCAGCGCGTAGGCAAGGGGCAGCTCCCATAACCAGAAGACAAACAGATTGATGATGGTTGGCGTCCAGGTATCGCCGGCGCCGTTGAACGACTGCGTCAGCACCATGCCATACGCGTAAAACAGAAATCCGTAGGCGACGATGCGCAGACAATCCACTCCATAAGGAACAATATTCGGATCCTGTGTGAAGAGGTGAATGATCTTGCGGGCAAAGATAACGAAGATCAGCCCCACCACGCCGAGACAAATCATGTTATAGAACGCCGCAATCCAGACGGCCCGTTCGGCGCGATCCGGCTTGCCGGCGCCCAATGCCTGGCCCACCATCGTGGCGGCCGCGTTTGCCATACCCCACGATGGCAGCAGTGCGAAGATGATCACGCGAATACCAATGAAGTATCCGGCAACGGCGTTGCTGCCAAAACTTGAAATGGTCCGCACCAGACCTATCCAGCTGGCCATTCCGATGAAAACTTGAAACGTGGCGGTGGCGGAGAGCCGCATTAACTTTGCCATAATCGCCGGCTCGAGTTTCAGGTGCT
This sequence comes from Acidobacteriota bacterium, assembly GCA_038040525.1. Lineage (GTDB taxonomy): Bacteria > Acidobacteriota > Blastocatellia > Pyrinomonadales > Pyrinomonadaceae > PSRF01. Next base: position 47,592 of record JBBPIC010000006.1, read on the forward strand.
CTCTTCTGATATCAAAACGTCCGCCCGAACGAACCAATTTACTAAAGGCGTATAAGACGCCGGTACCGCGTCCAATGTTAGTAGCTACAGCAGCGCCGGCCACGCCCATCTCGGGGAATGGTCCCAGGCCGAAGATGAAACACGGTCCAAGCAGAATGTTGATGGCATTGGCCATCCACAGCACACGCATGGCAATCGCGGCATCACCGGCTCCGCGAAAGATCGCGTTGATCAAAAACAGGAGGAGAATCGTCGCGTTGCCGGCAAACATGATTTTGGTGAATGAAGCTCCGTGCTCAAGCACCCAGGGCGATGCACCCATCAACCCGAGGAGTTTGTCAGCGAAGGAAACGCCTATGATGGCCACAACGACAGACACGATTAGTCCCAGCGCAATCGCCTGAACCGCGGCGCGCGCAGCGCCGTCAGGGTTCTTTTCACCAATGCGCCGCGCGACCATCGCAGTGGCTCCGATTCCCAGACCGATCGCCACGGCGTACATCAAGGTCAACATCGACTCCGTAATTCCCACAGTGGCCACTGCGTCTGCGCCTAGATGCGCTACCCAGAAAATATCGACCACGGCGAAGATGCTCTCCATACACATCTCGAGCACCATTGGGACTGCTAAGAGAATGATTGCGCGACCGATGGGCCCTTTGGTGTAGTCGCGGTGAGCACCGCGAAGTGAATCCCGGATCGCGCTCCATAGACTTTGATCGTCGGCGCCCACTTCACTATTGGCCACAGAGTCCGCGGTTGGGACACTGGCTGGTTTTGGTTCGGAGTCAGACATGCTGGAATCTTTTTACGTTCTTTATATCGGAATAGTTTTACGCGCAAAACTGGGCGCGAGGTGTCAGAGAGAATGAAGACTATCCACGAAAGCACACGAAAGGACACGAACTAAGAACTCTTTTTCGTGAAGTTTAGTGTGAGTTAGTGGACCGGCCTTATCTTTCCGCAGCCGATTAGTGAGTCATGAGTGAGAGGTGTTTAGAGTACAACCTTTAGGTTGCTCTTCGCGACAACACGAGCTAGCTTCCTCCCAACCGCGCCAGCTAAGACTTGTACTCTAAATACCTGTTACACATCACTCTTACTTCTCACCCTGCCGAAGTCATCCTGCAAACGCTCAATATCGTCCTCGCCGAGGTAGTCGCCTCTCTGCACTTCAATGAAAACAAGTGGATCTGCACCTGGATTTTCGACCCGATGAGCGGCACCAACAGCAATGTCGATTGCCTGCCCGGCCTCGACCATAACTTCGCTGTCGTCAAGCGTGACCCTGGCTGTCCCCTTAACCACCACCCAATGTTCGGCACGCTGCGAATGCTTTTGATAACTCAATCTTTTGCCGGGCAAAACTTCGATCCGCTTGACTTTAAAACCGTCTCCCTCATCAAGCACGGTGAATGTTCCCCACGGTCTGCGATCAAATCGTGGCGAGTTATTGGCGTCGGTGTCTGGCATAGATGTCTTTGATCCCGAAAGGTCTAATTCGGTCTGGGACCGCAAACTAACAGTTTGCGTTACATGACGCGCTAACCAGCAGTGGCGGCGCGGCGGTATTTTGCCGGCTCACTCTTTTTCTTTTTCCTGGCTGGTGACGGCGCATATCGACCGGTGCGCTCCAGATCGTGGATTGTATAACCAGTATCGAAAAGGTCACCCCCCGGAATCTGACTGTCAACACTGTAATCGAAAATGCGACCGTCGTTTCGAATATACACTGAGCCTCTTCTCTTGCTCAGATACTGTTCGGTGGTCAGCAAAGCGTACATGTGTTGACCCGCCCCCAGTGTGCCGCTCGGCTGACTCGGAACAAACTCAAGGCCGCTTGGAAGACGATAAATATTCTGCTCCAGCAGAATGCTACGCTCGAATCGTTGCCATCGCGGTACAAACCCTTCCGGCAAACCAAACCGCTGTTTGACAGCGGGAGCGAGTGCACGTCTTTTCGTTTTGCTGTGGTCGCTGGGTGTTTGACCAGGTTTACTTTCCGGCTGGTCAGAGAATGCCGATGAATTCTCTCGATCAACTTCGAAAGCAGGATCAACCGTCTGACCCTCGGTCATCTCGGCCAACATGTGATCGCCGATGAACGATTTCGACATTTCGAGATGAGTTTACTTAATTCCGTGAAGCTTGCAAGAGACTTTTGCGCCGCGGGTAGTAAATCAGTTTAGGTCATGACGAAGTGCTCGCTATTACAGAACCGAGCGCGGTAGCGCCGGATGCTAGAGGCATCTGTGAACACAAGGGTAGTCAATGCCCTGATTCTTGCGAGGGCTGTTATTCAATAGTTCCAGCATCCACGGCTTCTAGGTCGACGCTGCTTAATACGAACGTTGACTCCAGCATCGGCGCTACCGCGCTCGGTTCTGTAAAACAACTGTCTTATTGCTGCGCATCAGGCGGTTTCTGCTACTGCATCAACGGCTGCGCGAGGTTTCCATACCGCCACGATAGCGCCGCAAATCAAACAAGCCACCAGCTGGTAGCCCACGTTTATCAAATACAAACCCAGCTTACGCTGTTCGAAGATCACCGTAGGAAGTTGAGTGGTGGCGACGAAACCCAGCCACAGCCAAAAGCCGGTTTGCATGCCGTCAGCCACGCCAGAAGCTTTGGTGTACTGAACGAAATGCGCCAGGATGTACACCAGGACAAAGGAACAGACAAAAGCCATCAGGTATTGGGTCCAGTTAGTTTGCGCCACGATCTGCGCCTGCTGTTCGGGCGTCCATCCAATTATCTGGAGAAACCGATTGCCAAAGAGCGGCCCATACCAAAGACCGCCAATCATGAAATGGACAATCGTCGCCACAATTACGGCCGGGTAGTTTATCTTCATGGTGTTCGCCTCCGGGGTTAACGCAACAAAAGTAGGACAGACATTCCTGTCTGTCATAGATTGGAAAGAGAAAAGGTCGATCCCACTTGCTTCCAGCTAAAGTCAGACAGACAGGAATGTCTATCCTACCTATGAAATCTACTCTCTTGTCGCAATTGCTGCTTCTTGAAAATTGCTAAAACTACTGGCGAGGTCCCTGGCAGACGTCCCGAGTTCGATTCGGTTCGGTCGGGATTCTATAACGTTTGCGGGTTGTTGGGTAGAGATACGATCCAGAACCCACACGAAAAGACACTAAGGCCATTTCGTGTTGGTTCGTGTGGTTTCGTGGATCGGTTTCCTCTTCAATGGAAATCATGCGAAGGCGCCGCGGTCCCTTTGAATGAAAGCGGTTGAATTCGTTTGGCTTTTACCGAAACCACATTGTCCTGATTCTGCAGGGTGCCTTCGATTAAAAGAAACGGATGGTCCACCAGAGCCAGTCGGTTCTTATCAAATATTTGCGGCGTGATGATAATGTTGGCCACTCCCGTCTCATCTTCCAGGGTGAGGAAAACAAATCCTTTGGCGGTGCCTGGCCGCTGCCGCACAATTACCCATCCGCCCACACTGATCCTGCTTCCATCACGCATCTGCTGAATATCTATCGCCCGGCAGGCGCCCAGCTGCTTCAACTCAGCCCTATGATAAGCCACGGGATGATGACCAATTGTTAACCCGGTACCACGAAAATCGGCGTCCATCCTTTCCGGCCGTGTCATTGGAGACAGAGGCGAATTGCCATCCTGCTCATGCAACTCTTCGTAAAGTTCTCCCGCGGGTCGCAACACTCGTTCGACTTGCCATAAAGCGTCACGACGGTTCGTACCCTTGTCCCAAGTCTCAGGGATAGCCTTGTCCCAGGTCTCAAGTCTCAAGTCCCAAGACCCGTCTACACCATTCCCCGTTGAGTACACAGCCTTGAGACCTGAGACTTGAGACTTGGGACTCTTCTCCAACTTGAGACCTGAGACTTGAGACTTGGGACCAGTTTGTTGAATGTAATTCAACGCCCCCACCGCCGCCAGCTTTCTCATTTCATCCTTACGCAACTCAAGCACACGGTTGCGCAGATCGTCGATACTGGTGAAGGCCCGTTTCTGGCGTTGTCTGACGACAGATCTTCCAGATGTCTCGCTCAATCCTTTTACATATCTCAAACCGAGGCGCAAAAGTAGCTCCTTCCCCGTTCCCCCTTCCCCGTTCCCCTTTTCTTCTTCGATCGTGCACAACCAATCCGATTGGGTCACATCCACCGGCAGTACCTTCAATCCATGACGCTGAGCATCTTTGACAAGAGTAAACGGTTGATAGAAACCCATCGGCTGATTGTTCAAAATCGCAGCAGTAAAGGCCGCCAGGTAATGACACTTCAAGTAAGCACTGGCGTATGCAATCAAAGCAAAACTGGCCGCGTGTGATTCAGGAAAGCCATAAAGCGCAAACGATGTAATTGCCTGCACGATCTCATCCTGTGCTTGGCGTGCAATTCCGTTACGCTCCATGCCGTGGCGCAGTTTTATTTCCACCTCCTTCATGCGTGCTTCGGAGCGCTTGAATCCAAACGCACGTCGTAGCTCCTCCGCCTCACCACCCGAGAAGTCTGCGCAGATCATGGCCATCTTTAATAGTTGTTCCTGAAACAGCGGCACGCCCAGCGTGCGTCGCAGTACCGGCTCCAGCAAAGGATGCGCATATACGACCTGTGCACGGCCCTGACGCCGTTTCAAATAAGGATGGACCATGTTGCCGACAATGGGACCGGGACGAATGATTGCCACCTGCACCACAATGTCGTAAAACTTCTGCGGCCGCAGTCTCGGCAGACATGACATTTGCGCCCGGCTTTCAACCTGAAACATTCCAATCGTGTCAGCCTTTTGTAATGCCGCATAAACCGTCGCATCATCCTGCGGCAGTTGGGCCAGATCCACTTCTTCCTGGTAAGAATCTCGAATCAGTTGAATCGAATCTTCCAGCACTGCCATCATTCCCAGGCCCAACAGATCAACCTTAATTAATCCCAGGTCAGCGCAGTCTTCTTTGTCCCACTGCACCACCACCCGCCCGGGCATGGTCGCCGGCTCGAGCGGTACCACCGAGTTAAGCTGTCCCTGACAAATAACCATACCGCCGGAATGCTGGCCCAGGTGACGCGGCAGATCCTGGACCTGTTGATAAAGCTGGAAGAACTTTTTGATTCGCGGATTTCTTAGATCGAGATTGGCATCGCGAAACTGGCGTTCGGTTGAATCCTTCGGGTCCTTCCATTCCCACGTATGGACCAGTCCGGCAAGACGGCCGAGTGTGTCATCATCAAATCCCAGGACCTTCCCCACCTCTCGCGCGGCCGAGCGGCCTCGATACGTGATGACGTTTGCCGTCATGGCCGCGCCCAGCTTGCCGTAGCGCTCGTAAACATATTGGATCGCGCGCTCGCGCTGATCGCCACTGGGTAAATCCAAATCGATGTCGGGCCATTCGCCTCGTTCCTCGGAGAGGAAGCGTTCAAACAACAACTCCATACCTATTGGATCGACTGAAGTAATTCCCAGGCTGTAACAGACAGCGCTGTTGGCCGCCGACCCGCGTCCCTGGATCAAAATCCCCTGACTCCGGCAAAACTCGACAATGTCCCAAACAATCAGGAAATAACCTTCGAGTTTGAGTTTCTCGATAAGCTTTAGTTCTTTTTCAATCTGTGGCCGAGCCTGCTCAAATTTCGGCTTTCCATTCGTGCCCGGATAGCGAAGACGCGCGCCTTCTTCTGTACGCTCCCGGAGAAACGTCGTCATGGTCTCTCCCGTCGGGACAGGATATTTCGGAAATTCATAACCAAGATCTGTCAGGCTAAATTCAAGACGTGAAGAAAGCTCGACCGTGTGGGGAATAGCTTCCGGCACATCGGCAAAGAGTTTGTCCATCATCTTTGCTGATTTGAGATATCGCTCAGAGTTCCTGGCCAGCAATTTACCGGCAGATTCCAGAGGCACGTGATTTCTAATGCAGGTAAAAACATCCGACACCTGCCGCTGCAGACGGCTGGCATGACAAACGCCATTAGTCGCCAGCAAAGAAAGACCAAGACGCTGCGCAATTTCAATCACTGTTTGATTACATGCTTCCTCATCACGATGAAAATGCCGCTGTAGCTCCGCATAAACATTTCCTTTGCCAAAGACATCAACCAACCATTCTGCTCTTCTCTGTGCCCCCTCTGTGTCTTTGAGGTGAATTGCATTTGCGAGTGGTCCATCCGCATCGCCAGTAAGGCAAACCAATCCGTCTGCATACTCCGCCAGTTCATCCATGCTTACTGCACACTCGCCCGGCTTCGCATGTTTCGGCACGCGCAACTTCATCAAGGTGATTAGCCGGCAGAGGTTTTGATAGCCGGTACGGTTACGTACGAGGATCGGAATCGAAAACGTGCTTTGATGCGCGACTGAGTGTTTTTGTCCCAAGTCCCAGGTCTCAGGTCCCAGGTGGGACTTGAGACTTGAGACTTGAGACCTGGGACTTGAGACTTGAGACCTGACTGTTATCTCCGCCCCGATGTGCGCCTTAATTCCTTTTTTTACGGCCGCCAGATGGAAGCGGGGACTGCCATAAACCCCGTCTCGATCCAGCAGCGCCATCGCCGGCATCTCCAGGGCATGTGCCGCAGCGATGAGTTCTTCCGGAACGGAGGCGCCTTCGAGAAAACTGAAGGCGGAGCGGGCATGTAGTTCGATGTAGTTCATTTCAGACTATCCGCAGATTTCGCAGATTACAAAGATTCGAAAAGAGGCTGTGCCAAAGTGTGGGTTCATTACTCGCAAGAAAACGAACGGTCCACGAAACCACACGAACGATCACGAAAATGCATTAGTGTTTCTTCGTGTCTATTCGTGGATCGTATTTTTCTTTATCCACTAACGATTAATGAACGCCAGGACGCCAAGAGCGCAAAGGAAAAATTATAATTAGGTAAATCTACTTCGGCTGCCTTCTTACCTTTGGATCTACTTGGCGCTCCTGTCGTGGCGCTCTTGGCGTCTTGGCGGTTAGTTTTGTTCCTAGTCATAAATTCCATCCACAAACCATGTCCCACTACTCAACTCACGATAAATGCGATACAGCACCTGCGCGGTTGGCATCCCCTGTTCGCCCGCCATTCTTAGTTGTGAGCGCGATTCCACTGCCACGTCCCATTCATCTCTGGCCCAGCCATCCGTACGCCACCAGTCACCCGTTGTTCGCCATGGACCAGCAACACCAACTACCTTTCCATAGACACTTCTGGTTTTGTCCCAGGCACTAACCTCTGTTGGATACCCTCGCTCGGCCTGCACCAGCGCCCGCAACGGCGGCCGAAAAACTCGGAAGCCGAGCATCGATTTCGGATTGCTGACTGTTGACTGCTGATTGCTGAATGCTTGTGCCTGTCTGCTGTTTGCCGTTTGCGCTTTGTTGCGCTTCCGCTTTGCTTCTTTCAGCACAAACCTCTGCACCCGAAAAGCATCTGGTCGATGCGTGTCCAGCAATTCTGGCGAACCAATATTTTCAGCACCCAAAAGCTTTCCCAGCCGTGCGAGGGTCAATTCCAACTTCTCCGGCTCCGGTGCTAAAGGAATAAACAGTCCCGTCTGCAACAAGCGCGGCTTCACCGGTTCACAAGTTATGGTGACTGCGACCACTGCTGAGGGCGGTGGATGCGTTTCCGTGTCGAGTAATAGAAGCTTTAGAAACACTTTGTGATCGCGCATTGGATAAGGCAGGTTCAATTTGAGCTGGTGTGACTCGCCGCGTTCCAGCTTCAAATCAACCTCTATGGCATTGGTGGCGAGTGCATAGGCATTCAGACTCGCGCAGATCTGATTCAGCAACCTGGCAAAAATGAAAGAGAGGGCTTCAAGTTGTGCAACTGGATACTCAAGTTCGATTGAGCTATTAAAGACCGGCGCAGGCTGTTTGAGTTTTAAGTGACGATTAGTTTTCCCGGCCGCGAGTTCCTGAAGCTTTAAGCCTTCCTGGCCCAGACGTTCGGAAACTCCGGCAGCCGGCAGACTGGCAAATTCTTCAAAGGTGCGCACACCCCAGAGCTTTAATGTTTCAAGAATGTCGTTTGCGCGAGATTCTTCAATCCCCACGAGCGAGTATTGAAGTGCTTTTAGAGGCAGGTCACTGAGGCAAGTCAGTTCTTCGCCGGGGGCAGTAAAGGTAATGCCACGGCAGAATCTGGCAGCGTGTATGGCGGTATCTGGATTTGCGGCCAGCGCCACGTTTACCTTGCATTCCAATCCTCCCAGATCTTTCTTTTTGACAGCGCATTTCGAGATGACTTTTGCCAACTCATAAGCGGAGCCAAAAAGCAGTTCGCACCCTTCGACATCTATCACCACCGTATCGGACGCGGTCTCTTCTACAAGCGGCGAAAAGGTGTAGGCAAACTCTTCCAAAGACACTTCCGCCGAGATTCGTTGACCATAAATGCCCGCAAACATCTCTCTTTTCCATGCTTTGCTATAGAAATAATCTCGCGATGAAGATTAGCGAAAATCAGCGAAAACTGTCAAGGGTGCTGTAAGGAAACGTCTGAGCGAATGCCAGCCCGGAGGGCTGTCAGAAAGTAGCCGGTGGTCGGAGCGGAGCGCAGACCACCGGAAATAAGACAAACGAAATTAGCACCCGGAAACAGGTGCCAGAACCAAAGTCAATCTCCTTCTGCAAGGAATTCTCCGAAACTCCTTATGAGGAACTCTGGCACCCTTTTCCAGGGTGCAGCGAACTGGGCTTTTGTTCCGGTGGTCTGCGCTCCGCTCCGACCACCGGCTACTTTCTGACAGCCCTCCAGCCTGAAAACCGCAAACTAACAGTTTGCTTTACATGAAACCTCTCTTTTTAAATAGAGCGGCCGCCGGCATTCAACCTGAAACGCCAGGCCTTGCAAAAGGTTCGCATGAGGAAGCGGCGCCTCATTCCGTTGGCGACGAAGGTGAGTCACTGAAGGGGTGGAAACAGATGCGACACGATGGTTGGGGGTTGATAACGCCCGGGTATTACCGAACTTATTAGCTGCCGAAGACTCAGACGCCCCTGGTCCACATATTTCGCCTGCTGATGACCACAGGTAATTTTCTGTTTTTAACTCCAAAGCCACGGACGCGCATGACCGGACGGCACTCTCTTCAACGATCACAATCAGGGCGGTGGGAGTATCTTCCAGCGTCCGGCGGAAGCGATACCACCAGGAGGAAATGATCCTCTTTGCGGATTTGGCCGGCACGTCACCCAGGTCAAGCATTACAAGTCCAAAACCGCCGGCCTGCAACAGCAGGTCGGTAGCTTTAAAGGCATGTTCCAGATTGTTAGCGCAGCGTATCCACAGCAAGCGATCCAGTTTCACTTCCGCCTGGGCTGCGGATTGCGGATCGAACACGTTGTTTGTATCTACTAAAGCACAAACTTCTTCATGCCTCGTTGCTTGGGCCATGGCAGAAAGCATAAAACTGGTACGACCCGATGAAGCTGGTCCGTAGATCTCGGTGATAGCGCCACGCGGTAGTCCTCCAGTAAATGAATCAATTTGAGGAATGCCGCTGGATAAAAACTCTCCTGGTCTTTTTGCATGCGGCTTAAACGCAGAACCAAAGCGTGAGGCAATCTCAGATTCGATTTCGGTTTTGGTAATTGCAGCTCTCATGCTTTATAACCACACCTTACAGCGACATGTTTAGGAGACATTCGCAATGCTCCTGACCGAAACTGATCGATCCACAAACCACACGAACCAACACTAAACGCGTTTAGTGCCATTTCGTGTGTTTTCGTGGATCGTTCTCTTCCTGAGTTTTTTGTCAGGCACCTTACTATTTCCTTGACGCCTCACACCAGATTCGCTAATATTCGCATGATTTTCGGAACAGAGCGAAAATAGCGCGAAACTTCAAATAAGGCAAGGGATTTTTAGTCTGGAGGGTTTGGAGATGCCCGTAACCGCACGTCAAAGGCAGGTTTATGAGTTCATCTCGCGTTACCAGGAGATTCACAATCAGCCTCCCACAATCGCTGAAATCGGCAAGCAGTTTCAGATGACTTCCCCCGCGAGTGTTCATAGCATTCTGTCCGCTCTCGAGCGTGAGGAATTTATCAGACGCATTCCCAACGTCAGCCGCGGAATCGAGCTGATCAAACAGCAGGGTTCAGACGACGAAACTGAGATTCCCTTGCTGGGAATGGTGGCAGCAGGACAACCAATTGAAGCAATACTCTCTCACGAGACTGTATCGGCTCCCAGGAACATGATTGGTCGCGGCCGCATGTTTGCCCTGCGCGTACGCGGCGATTCAATGATTGAGGAAAACATCCAGGACAACGACATCATCATCGTGTCGTCGCAGGAGACGGCTGAGAATGGACAGATGGTTGTCGCGCTTATTGACGGCAACTATGCGACGGTTAAAAAGTTTTACCGTGAGCCTGACTTCATTCGTTTAGAACCGGCCAATCCGCAGTTCAAACCAATCTTTATCAAGACGCCCGAGCGGATTCAAATTCAAGGAGTCGTGCGCGGACTGATCAGAAAATATGATCACCTGGTGTAGGACAGACATTCCTGTCTGTCGGAGCATCGCAAGAGATGTGTTTGAACGAAACTGAAGTGCTACCCGATGTTAGTTTACTTGGCTTCGCTCTTGCGGATTGCGTGGTTGAGATCGATCGGGCTTCGGCGAAGTATCTGCGCGCAGTTCACCGGACAGCCCTGGAATTGGCTACGCCGAATTGTTTCGGCGCCGAGATCGGTGGGTTTTGGTTGATGCAGGAACAGTTAACACAGTTGCGAAAGCTCCCTGACTTCTATCCGCTGTCGGAAGCGCCACTCGTAGCACGCGCGGTGGAAGCGTATATCGACGCACAATTGCCCTGCGCAAGCGATCCTAACTCAGTTGGTAAGACGATCCACGAACAATCACGAAACGTCACGAATAATTGTTAGTGTCGCTTCGCGTGATTTAGTGGATCGTCTATCCAACTTCACGAACCAACTACACTTTCATCCTGTCGATACCAATTCGGGTTCTTCCTTTTTCCGCCGACGAATAACAACTAGGGCAATGCCGCTCAGGATAAGAACGCCGCCCGCGAGAGTACGCCAGTCCAATTGTTCGCCCAGAACAATCATCCCAAGGATGACGGCCGTCACGGGTGTGACCAGCGCAATCATCATGCTCTTCGTCACGGCCATATGCTGCACCAGCCAGTAATAGAGAATGAAGGCTATTACAGTGCCCACGATCGCCAGATAAAGGAGCGAGACAATAGCGCTAGTGGTCCAGCGAAAGTGCCAGGGATTGCCTTCCCAAATCAGCCCCAACAGAAGGATCGGCACCAAACCAAAGGTCATCTGCGTCGCGGCGATTATGGTTGGCTCAAACTTTCCGCCGTGCGCCTTTATAAGCACGTTTGAATAAGCGGCGCCCGCCGCACTAACCACCAGTGCTACGCTGCCCGCCAGCGCCCTCGGTCCCGCGACACTCAGCTGATTAGAAAAAATTACTCCGACTCCCAGGACTCCCAACACCACACCCATAACCTTTGGCAATGTCATTCGCTCGGCGGGCAAATGTAAGTGCGCGAATACCAAACCAAAAGCGGGGATCGTCGCTTGCAAAAGCGCTGCAAGACCGGACGAGATATATTGCTCACCCCAAAACACCAAACCGTAGTTGATGGTAAATGCCAGCACACCGGTCCCCGCCAGCATCAGCCAATCAGATTTTGACCGGGGCAGATGGTAGCGGCGAATGGCCACTATGACCCAAAGAATGACTGCCGCTATGACAAAACGAATCGCGGCGAACGACAAAGGCGGCAGATCGTTGAGGCCGATCTTGATAAAGAGCCATGTGGAACCCCAAATCCCACACAAAATTAGCCAGACGATCTTTTGTTTCATTCGAAAAAGTAGACAGACATTCCTGTCTGTCGGTGTTTACTGAAAAAGCTGTCACGCGAATAAGCGCCGACATTTTCCATATATCATTTTCCATTTCTCATTCGCCATTTCCCGGCAAGGCCGTGAAGTTTAGAGTTCAAGCTTTAGCTTGCGTTGCGAAGCCACAGCCTAAAGGCTGAACTCTGAACTTCCGGCAATATTCAATGATTTCCCGCGATGACGCATGAGAAATGGAAAATGATATATGGAAAATCTGCTGTCTTGCCTGCGCGGCACCCTTTCCCGCACGTGACAAACAGGAATGTCTGTCCTACCCAGGAACACAAACGGCAAGTTGAGAAGTCGCCAAACAACCCAACTTGCCGCTCGATTTACAAAGCACGAACAATGACTACTGTGGATTCTCGAGCTTGATGATCGCAAAGGCCGCCCCTTGCGGATCCGCCAGGATCGCGAACCGCCCGATGCCGGGAATGTCGTCGGGCGGCTTCATGACAGTCGCTCCTAACTCAGTCGCTTTTTGCGTCGAGGAATCGCAATCGTCGACTGCAAAATACACGAGCCAATGCGGCGGAATATTACCCATTTCGGGCGTTATCTTATACATGCCGGCCGCGGGCCGCTCGCCGTTGACGAACATGGTGTATTCCATGGGACCAAAGTTTTGCGCGTCCCCGACCCAGCCCAACAAATTTTTGTAGAACTCCCCTGCCTTCGCGGTGTCATTAGTTCCCAGCTCATTCCAACAAAACGAACCGGGCAAATTGGTAATTCCGGCGCCCTGGTGTGTCCCGGCTTGCCAAAGCGCGAAGACCGCGCCGGTTGGATCCTGGACCACGGCCATCCGGCCAACATCGAAAACGTCGAAAGGTTCTTTAAATAGCGTTGCTCCCAGTTCCCTGGCTTTCCCGGCGCTCTCGTCAGCGTTGGTGACGGAAACATACGAAAGCCAATTCGGCGGTGTTCCCTGAGAGGCTATCTCGGCAGCCATCTTAAATAGCGCTCCGACATCTTTGCCGTCGCGCTTGAGCATCGTGTAAACCATGTCTGGCCCGATGGGACTGTCGGCGAAACTCCAACCGAACAGTTCGGTATAAAACTTCTTGGCCGCTTCACTGTCGCTGGTGGCCAATTCAACCCAACAAAATGTTCCCGGCGCATATTGCGTAGTCTCCGCCATTTTTGCTTCGGTCATTGTTTATCTCCTCGGAGGGCTGGGCGCAAAAACTCAAAGGGAGACGGCGAGCACTTGCGCAGATTCAGATTGTTTGAATTAGGAACTCATAATAACGTCTTTTGCCAATACTTCAAATACGGAAAACGCCACTCTCAGCAAGCTGAGAGTGGCGCAATCCGTTTCCTAAAAATCGCCGAAGCTTTTAATAGGATGGCAGCTTCGCATGTACACACTAGGCTGCCGATTTGTATCCCGATGATTAACTGGCGGTCAGTCTGATCCTCGGTCAGCACGTGGATTGCTTTCACAATCCTCGCATCCTTTCGAATGCGGTGCCGTTAGGTTTTTGTTCTGGTGGCTTTTCCTCCACCTCCGGTTACGACCCGGCAACGTCGGTTCAGCTTGCGCCGAACCATTCGCTCCCTTCGGCGGGTCCTCTCCTAAGGGTGCCACTCGTTTTGATCCGAGTGGCTCGAGAAAGCCTCGCGACTCTCTCTAGCAAAGCCTTTCGGCTTCGACCCAGGGCGTCAATAGGATTAACAGTCCGCCTGTCTTTCCTCTCGTCCGTGTGTCACCACATCGGTTGCCGATCCCTTTGTCGGTCTCGAAGGCCGTGACCTTCGTGACGGGGAGAGTTATACGCGAATGCATTTTTAAGAGCAAACTTTTATGTGTTTTATTTTCTTGGATGTCAAAAAACATCTTGACACTGCGTTTCATCGAGAGAAAAAGTAAATAAACCAGCCCGCGTCGCGGTATCAGAACCGGGAGCGGTAGCGACCGGGTAAGCGATGGTTAGAAAAAGTCCAGCATTACACAGTCTACGATAGTCTTGCTGGCTCAGAGGCGACCCGGTCGCTACCGCTTCCGATTGTGCAAAGCCGCAGGGTATTACAGCTTGGGCTTAGGTTGTTCGATAGCGTCGAGCTTAGGTAGGAATTCCGTTAGGTTCGTAATTCTTTGGGGTAAATCACGACTGAAACAACCGCTGGCTCCTCCACCAGACATCGGGATAAGCGACCCAATGCCCAGCACAGAGATGTAAACCGCACCGTCCAAAACAACAAAAGGGCTATGCTGTTTCGTGGACTGTCCTAACGGAAAAATTGTTAGGTTGTTCTTCTGAGATTGGCCGAAGTTAAAGGGCGACGCCAATAGCGGAAACGTTACAGCATGCTTCTCCGAGGCCAAAAGACCGGTCGGCGCAGGTGTCTTCGTATCCAGGCTCTGCTGATCTGTTTGTTGAGCCATGACCACGATGGAGTTAAGTGCGATGAGGATTAGCCCGGCAATTAGTCTTCTCATGTTCACCTCCAGGAATACCAATTAGGACAGGTATTACACGCGAAGGAGAGACATTTGTTCCACAAATGTCAGGGCACGAATCGTATTCATTCCGCAAACATGCGCGCTTCCCTTTTACTACTGTTCTTGAAGGGTGGCGATTGCAGTCTGAAGCAGCTTTTGGACTGCCAGCATGTGGGCCTGGTCCACGTACTTATTGCGCGGCCAAAAAAATCCCTTCAAGCCGTCTTTTCGACGCCGCGGAACCAGGTGTACATGTAAATGTGGGACGCTTTGGCTGACCCGATTGTTGATGGCCACAAAAGACCCCTCTGCTTCGAGCGCAGTCTCCACCGCACGCGCCAGGAGCTGAGCGTTTTGAAAGAATGGGCTCACCAACTCCACTGGCAAGTCTGTCAGAGTCTCGAAATGTTTTTTGGGAACCAGCAAACAATGCCCTGGAAAGAGCGGGCGATGATCGAGGAAAGCCATGAAAACGTCATCCTCGAAAACTACTGACGCGCTCACTTCCCTATTTACAATTCCACAGAAAAGACAGTTCATTTTTTAGCGAGTCCAATGTTGGTTGTGGGCCATTCTAATGCAGTAGCCAGTTGCAAAAAAGTGGGGCTCTTCCCGAAAAGACGTGACTATCCACTAAAACACACGAAATGACTCGAACGGAAGGCTCGTTTAGTGCGACTTAGTGTGATTTCGTGGATCGTTCTTTGGTAGTATCCGGCTCGACAATGGCGACCCCGAATCCCTTCCAACGCGTGTTTAGCAAAATATTGAAGTTTGGCTTCCTGCTGGAATCCGATCCCAAACTTCCCAGTGTTTGCAGCCTGATCACCGGCGCGCCGCTGCGTGGATCCTGGTGGTCACACCCTTTGGCCCAGACGATCTTTCAGGTGAATGAGAAATTGGAAGATCACCCAGATGTGCTGATCATGAAGCTTGTTTCAGGTAAGGTAACATTCGTCCACCGAGACCTTTGGCCGCACATCCTGGCGATCGGAACTGCGCGCGAGCGCTGGCAAATGGAAGGGCTATCCGCTTCTGCGCGCTCGCTTCTAAGAACGATGGAAGAAACTGGATTTCTCCACACTGATCAGTTTGATCCAATGAGGTCAAGAGCTACAGAGAAGAATAAGCCCGGATACCTCGCGCGGGAGTTGGAGCTGAGGCTTCTGATTCATGCAGAACAAATACACACGGCAAGCGGGGCACATGCAAAGCTTCTCGAGACATGGGACCACTGGTCCAAAAGAAAGGGCTTTGCTCGATCGGCTATTCAAATAGAGGAAGCGAAACGGAACCTGGAAGAGCGACTCCAGAAACTAAACGACGAGTTCAACGCAACGGCACGATTTCCATGGAGTGCGTCTTGAGGGCGCCTCCCTGGAGTGCGCCGCCTTGTCGGCGCTTTGGCCAGCGGCGGCCTGGCGCCGCGATCTCGCCGCAGATTCAACCTTAGGCTTACAGGCCATTCAAACCTATCGAAGCTGCGACAAGTCGCAGCGGGCCAAAGCGCCGACAAGGCGGCGCACTCCAAGGAGGCGCCCTTATGCGGGTTTAACTGCTTTCTGGAAGGCCCTAACGCCTAACGCATTCAAAACCTCGCCGCGGCGGACCCAACCTCTGCGCGCGATGCCTACTCCATACTTCAGGTTGTTAAGAGCACCGGTGGAATGTGCGTCAACTGAGATCACAAACTTGATCCTTCGCTTTCGCGCCTCGCGGATCCAACGTGGCTCCAGGTCCAGCCGGTAGGGATCGCCATTGACTTCGATCGCAGCTCGCGACTCCGCAACCACGTCGAGTATCTGTTCAATATCGCATTCGAAAGGCGGGCGCCGCTGAATCAAACGTCCCAACGCGTGACCCCAAATCTTAAACACCGGCTGGCGCATGGCGGTAACAATCCGCTTTGTCATCTTCGCCGAATCCATCTTATACCGGGAATGTATACTTGCCACGATAACGTCAAACTGTTCGAGAATCTTGTCCGGATAATCGAGATGCCCGTCGGCAATAATGTCAGACTCCGTCCCACGCAAGAGTTTCACCTTAACCTTTTGCTGCACTTCGTCAATCTCTTCCCACTGCCGTTGAAGACGGTCAAGCGTAACTCCCCCCGCATAGAAAGCTGTGGGCGAATGATCCGTGATAGTGATGTATTTCATCCCCATTGACTCTGCGGACAAAGCCATCTGCTCTACGGTGTGCTTGCCATCGGAGTAAGTTGTGTGGCAATGGACCATGCCCTGTATATCATCCAGGGTAACAAGATCTTCGGGCAAATTGCCGGCAAGGGCAGCCTCGATCTCGCCTACATCTTCGCGTAGCTCGGGCGGGATATATTGCATCCCCAGCCGCCGATAGATGTCTTCTTCGCTGGTTATCTCTGAAGACAATTCTGCTCTTCGCGATGAACGCTGCCGCGGGCCTCTGACTTTCAACTCGCCGCTGGCAATCTGCTGAACCTTCGCTACGTGGGTTGCTGAGCCGGTTTCTGTGAATAGCACTAGAGGAAAGTCGGCAGACTTGGTCGCCACCAGAGAAATCCTCGCACCGTCGGCGAGTTTCACTCTGCACCTGGTCTTTGTCTGCTCTTCTACGTTTACTATCAGCGGAAATCTGAGGAAGGATTCGATCAACGATTCCGGTTTCTTGGTGTTGGCAACAACTCGAATAGTGCCAACTGTTTCCTGCCAACGCCGCAACGATCCTGCCAGCGCGAGCTGGGCAGTCCCCGCTGTGGTCTCGAGATAAGTCGCGACTTGTTCGGCAGCGCGAAAGGCATGATGAAGATGCAAACGTCTTTCGGTCTTCGCGCGCTTACCGTGATCTGCGATGGTATCGAGGAGGCTTTGTTCGGTTTTCGCGCCGAAGCCTTTGACTTTTCTGATTTTGGCCGCTTCTGCCGCGGCCTCTAGCTCCGCGATCGATGTGATTCCAAGCGCTTTATGAAGCGCTCTGATCTTGCTGATAGAAAGCCCCGGCACTTCTGACAACTCTACGATGCCAGGCGGAAACTCCTTTCTCAAAGCGCTTAACACCGATGACTCTCCAGTCAGATGGAGTTGTTTGATTTGCGAAGCCAGGGCATCGCCAATCCCGCGCATTGAAGTCAGCCGTTCCGATTGAACCACCTCCCCGAGGTCGTCGGTCATGCCGGCCACGACGCGTGCGCCGGTTTGATAGGCACGCGCCTTGAACCGGTCTTTGCCACCCTTCATCTCCAGCAAGGCGGCAATCTCCTGCAGCGCCGCAGCAACCGCGAATTTGTCGAGAGTTCCCTTTCGTTTCATGTGTTGGAACAGGATACAAGAATTGTTTCAAGATTTGGTTGCGACGCTGTTGAGGCGCGCTATTGACCCGACCTCTACTTATCCGTAAGAAGAATCCAACGCTTAGTGTGTACCTCGCGGCTTTGCCCTGCTTCGCGGCTTTGCCCTGCTTCGCGGCTTTGCCGCATTCCGTGCGGAAAGGCTATGCCTTTCCGAAAGCTCTTTTGCTTTGGAGGCTACGCCTCATGTTTCGAATTTCCAAGGACTCACCTGTTCACTACATAACTTCAGTGGCGCATAACCGTCTCCCAGTCTTCAAAACGACAAAACTCAAAGAGGTGATGTGTGAAGCGCTTAAAGAAGCGCGTCGGTCGGCAAGCCTGCTTATCTTCGCCTACGTAATAATGCCAGACCATTTTCACGCTTTAATTGGGTCTCAAAAAAAGCCTTCGGAAGTGTTGCGATACATCAACGGCATTTCAGCCCATCGTATTATCAGTCACCTAAAAGGGCTAGGGTTAGAAGCTTCGTTGCAGAAGCTGAGACGTGAGAGTGGCGCTCGCGAGTATAAGTACTCCCTTTGGGACCATCATCCGAATATAAAGTTGATAACGACCGAGGATGATTGAGAAAGCCAACTACATTCATATGAATCCCGTTCGAGCTGGACTAGTCCAACGACCAGAGGATTATCGCTTTTCGAGTTTGCGATGTTGGCAGCGTCGACCGCTGGAAGATGAGCCCCTCATAGTGGATATTGATCAAATCGCCTGGCACAACCGATGAGGCGTAGCCTCAAAAATATTGAAGGTCATCCGGAAAGGCATAGCCTTTCCGCACGGAATGCGGCAAGCCGCTGGGAGAAGGCGCCTGGCACAAACGCTGAGGCATAGCCTCAAAATCATTAAAGCGCGTCCGGAAAGGCATAGCCTTTCCGCACGGAATGCGGCAAAGCCGCTACAGAAGGCGGCGAAGCCGCGGGGAGCGGGGAGCACGCGCGGCTAACCCGCTGGCATCGCGGCCACCTTATCTTTAAGACTTCGTGGGCCAGTACTCCCCGCCGACCGCCTTCATCTATAATCTCGAAACACAATAAACAGTTCTAAACTGAGGAGCGTCATGCCAATCGCATCAATAAACCCCGCAAACGGGGAGACTATCAAAACGTTTCAGCCTCTCGATGCCACTCAGATCGAGGAGAAGCTTCAACGTGCCTCAGACGTCTTTAAGACTTATCGGAATTCTTCATTTTCTGAGCGCGCGGGGTGGATGCTGCGAGCGGTTGAGATTCTCGAGTCGGAGAAAGCCACGTTTGCGCAGCTAATGACGATGGAGATGGGCAAGCCTATTAAGGGGGCTGTTAGTGAAGTTGAAAAATGCGCCTGGGTTTGCCGTTACTACGCTGAGAATGCGAAGCATCATCTGGCAGAACAGTTTGTCGAAACAAACGCGACGCGCAGTTACGTTTGTTTTCAACCACTCGGTCCGGTGCTCGCAGTGATGCCTTGGAATTTCCCTTTCTGGCAAGTCTTTCGATTCGCCGCGCCCGCGCTGATGGCGGGCAACGTCGGCCTGCTCAAACATGCGTCGAACGTCCCTCAGTGTGCTCTCTCGATCGAGGACATATTCATGCGTGCCGGATTTCCTGAAGGCTCTTTTCAAACTCTGCTAATCGGGTCGGAGGCTGTCGGACAGCTCCTCGAAGATAAACGAGTTGTAGCGACAACATTGACCGGAAGTGAACCGGCCGGAAGAAGTGTAGCGAGCATCGCGGGCAAACAAATCAAGAAGACCGTGCTTGAACTCGGCGGTAGTGACCCTTTTATCGTCATGCCCTCGGCCGATCTTGAGGCAGCTGCCGTAACTGGTGTGAAGGCGCGCACCATCAACAGTGGTCAGTCGTGCATCGCCGCCAAGCGCTTCATCGTGGCCGCTGAGGTTTACGATCAATTTGAACGTCGGTTTGTTGAAGAGATGCAGGCGCTACGCGTCGGCGACCCGTCAAAAGACTCTACTGACATAGGTCCACTCGCCACTGAGCAGATTCTTAAAGATGTAAATGAACAGGTACAAACATCGATAGCGGCGGGCGCAATTTTGTTGACGGGAGGCAAGCCTATAGAGGGCGAAGGAAACTATTACGAGCCGACGGTCCTCGCTAATATACCTGTGAATGCCCCAGCCTACTGCGATGAAGTTTTCGGCCCGGTGGCCATGCTTTTCCGGGTCGCGAACATCGACGAAGCGATCAGCCTGGCAAACGCAACGACCTTCGGTTTGGGGTCGTCAGCGTGGACTAACGAGCCTCAGGAACAAACACGCTTCGTCGAGGAAATCGAGGCGGGGTGCGTTTTCATTAATGGCATGGTCGCTTCCGATCCACGCCTACCGTTTGGTGGGATCAAGAATTCGGGCTACGGGCGCGAATTAGGCGAATTCGGTATACGGGAGTTCGTCAATATCAAAACGGTCTCAATCGCGTAATGCCTTAATCAAAAATCACTAGTCGATGGTTGGGCTTGTCACCACCGTGATCATTATCGGCTTCGTGGATTGGCGCCGGTGTCGTGCGGTTTCCAATCAACAACCGGCTGGATGCTCGGATCTCCGCGACAGACCCAAATATTGGCCCGCATCCCGCGTCTCAAAACCTTCGCTCTGGTCTCGATGCGGCCCCAATCGCTTCTGGTAAAACTCTTGCCTTCAAGCAGATAAAACTTCGACGGGTCGGCCGTTCCCGGATGACGAATGGTGATCTCCTCGGTCGTATCGAAGTTGGTTCGAATACGCATGAACGTGCTTCCTTTGCGACGGCGGTAGGCAAGGATCTGACCGTCGTAGGAGGTTAAATCATTCCGATCGCATTTCAGCTGGGGAGGCGGCATGATTCGGCCTCGCTGCTGATAAAAGGAGACGGCATTACCGTTTGCGGAAAAGATTATCGCCGCGACAACAAGCCTGGATAACATCCCCATAGATTTCTTCGGCTTCGAAATTAAGAAGGAGTGCCCCCTCGGAAGCACTCCTTCTTTCTTGCTGCCCGTCATGCTGACGCTTATTTACCAGCGCGATAGGTAGCCCACATGGTGTCGGTACGATCCGCCTGGCCCAAGCTGAACTTGTACATGCAGGGATCGTCAGTGTAGTCCATGAAATTCTCGTACGGATCGAGCCCAGGAGTATTTTTCTTCCTGCAAGTATCGAGATTGCCGCTGGGACAACCGAAGGTTGGAGCGCGCTCGGCGGGAGTGTCAGATACGCCGTCGTTATTGGTGGAGCATCCACCCTGGAAGGTATGGTACAGACCCAGCCAGTGCCCGACTTCGTGAGTACCCGTATCCCCTCGTTTCCTCCGGAATGTAGTTTTAACTGTGACTGGAACCAGAGCGTATCGGGACTCTATCTTGAGGCCTGGTAATGTACCGTGAACAAAGGTGAATTGCCAAGTAAAATCCGGATAAATCGTTGCCTGCCGACCGCGGGGGAGAATCCCCCAAGGTTCTGAGGGGGAGTCCACCAAAGCACTGCCTCTCCAGAGGGGAAAACAGGCAACGGGTAGCTAACCTGTTCTTCTAAAATAGATTTACATATCCCCGCGCGGTCGGTATAGAATGTCCCCTGGCAGCAAGCAGCGATTGTTTCTGTATCCCCCAATTTTCTTGTTTCCCCAACTATGACTGCACGGTCCCGGACTGTGTTGAGCGCTTCATTGCGTTCTCTAAACCCAGATCTTGCCAGACCCTCTGGGTCCAGTTTTCTTGACCGAACCTCCCTTCGAATTCTTAACACTCGGAAGGTAATAAATGCCAACTCAAACCCTGACCAAAGACTCGATTAACACGAAGGTGCTACTGAAGGCCCTGGTGGCTTTTAAGAAGGGCGATTTTTCCGTCCGTTTGCCCGGCGAGTGGATCGGCGAGGCAGGAAAGATTGCTGACACCCTCAACGACATCATTGAACTCAGCGACAAGACTGCGAAAGAAGTTGAAAGGGTCAGCCGTGTCGTGGGTAAGGAAGGAAAAATAGTACACCGCGCGTCGGTACCTGCGGCTTCCGGCTCATGGCTACGGCTAATCGATTCCACCAACCTGCTGATTGACGATATGGCCCGGCCCACAAGTGAGATGGCTCGCGTGATCGGCGCTGTGGCAAACGGGGATCTCTCAGAGCGCATGGCGCTTCAGGTTGACGAACGCCCGTTGAAGGGCGAGTTTCTGCGCACTGTCAAAATCGTCAACTCCATGGTGGACCAGTTGAGTTCCTTCGCCTCGGAAGTCACCCGCGTGGCGCGTGAAGTGGGAACCGAAGGCAAGCTGGGTGGCGAGGCCAGGGTCAAGGGCGTGGCCGGAACCTGGAAAGACCTCACCGACAGCGTCAATTCCATGGCCAGCAATTTGACCAGCCAGGTGCGCAACATCGCGGAAGTTACCACCGCTGTGGCCAACGGCGACCTTTCGAAAAAGATCACTGTCGACGTTAAGGGCGAGATTCTTGAACTCAAGAACACCATCAACACGATGGTCGACCAGCTGAATTCATTTGCATCGGAAGTTACCCGCGTGGCACGCGAGGTAGGAACTGAAGGCAAACTCGGTGGACAGGCTGACGTACGCGGCGTAGCGGGAACCTGGAAAGACCTTACGGACAATGTGAATTCCATGGCCAGTAATCTTACCGGTCAGGTGCGTAACATCGCTGACGTCACCACGGCGGTCGCTAATGGCGACCTCTCCAAGAAAATTACGGTCGATGTGAAGGGCGAGATTCTTGAACTTAAGAACACCATCAACACCATGGTGGACCAGTTGAATTCGTTTGCTTCGGAAGTTACGCGCGTGGCGAGAGAGGTCGGAACGGAGGGCAAGCTGGGTGGCCAAGCGCAAGTGATCGGGGTTGCCGGAACATGGAAAGACCTGACCGACAACGTGAATTTCATGGCCGGGAACCTTACCGGTCAGGTACGCAACATCGCGGAAGTCACAACTGCCGTGGCCAACGGCGACCTATCCAAGAAGATCACGGTCGATGTTAAAGGCGAGATCCTCGAGCTCAAAGACACGATCAATACGATGGTGGATCAACTCAACGGCTTCGCCTCGGAAGTTACGCGTGTGGCTCGAGAGGTAGGCTCCGAAGGAAAACTTGGCGGACAGGCTGACGTTAAGGGCGTTGCGGGAACGTGGAAGGACCTGACTGACAGCGTTAATTTGATGGCCGGGAACCTTACCGGTCAGGTGCGCAATATCGCCGAAGTGACGACTGCAGTCGCGAACGGAGACCTCTCCAAGAAGATTACCGTGGATGTGCGCGGAGAGATCCTGGAGTTGAAGAACACCATCAACACGATGGTGGATCAGCTTAATGGTTTCGCTTCCGAAGTAACGCGCGTGGCGCGTGAGGTGGGAACCGAAGGTGAACTGGGCGGGCAGGCCGATGTCCGCGGCGTGGCCGGCACCTGGAAGGATCTTACCGACAGCGTTAATTCAATGGCCGGCAACTTAACGGGCCAGGTGCGTAACATCGCGGAAGTTACCACCGCTGTAGCCAACGGCGATCTTTCCAAGAAGATCACGGTCGATGTGAAGGGTGAGATTCTCGAGCTCAAGGACACGATAAATACCATGGTGGACCAGCTCAGCTCCTTCGCTTCGGAAGTGACGCGCGTGGCGAGAGAGGTAGGAACTGAAGGACGACTAGGCGGTCAGGCGCAGGTTATGGGTGTCGCGGGCACTTGGAAAGACTTGACCGACAATGTGAACTTTATGGCCGGCAACCTGACCGGCCAGGTGCGCAACATCGCCGATGTAACTACCGCCGTCGCCAACGGTGACCTCTCCAAGAAGATTACTGTAGACGTCAAGGGCGAAATCCTCGAGTTAAAAATCACTATCAACACCATGGTGGACCAGTTGAACTCGTTCGCTTCGGAAGTCACCCGCGTAGCGAGAGAAGTGGGAACTGAAGGCAAGCTGGGTGGTCAGGCGGATGTGCGCGGTGTGGCCGGCACGTGGAAAGACCTGACCGACAACGTGAATTCCATGGCCAGCAATCTAACGGGTCAAGTGCGTAACATCGCCGAGGTGACAACGGCGGTCGCAAACGGTGACCTTTCCAAGAAGATCACGGTCGACGTTAAAGGCGAGATTCTGGAGCTAAAGAACACCATCAACACGATGGTGGACCAGTTGAACTCCTTCGCGTCTGAGGTTACTCGCGTTGCCAGAGAGGTAGGAACGGAGGGCAAGCTGGGGGGCCAGGCGGATGTACGAGGTGTGGCAGGTACCTGGAAAGACCTGACTGACAACGTGAACTCCATGGGCAGTAATTTGACGGATCAGGTGCGAGGCATTGCTCGCGTTGTTACCGCTGTCGCTAACGGCGATCTCGAACGCAAGTTAACGGTGGAAGCGAAAGGCGAGATTGCCGAGTTGGCCGATACCATCAACAACATGACGGACACGCTCGCTACCTTCGCCGACCAGGTCACTTCGGTGGCGCGTGAAGTAGGCGTCGAAGGGAAGCTTGGAGGTCAGGCTAATGTGCCGGGCGCGGCCGGCACCTGGCGCGATCTGACAGATAACGTAAACGGGCTTGCGGCAAACCTGACCACACAGGTACGCGCCATTGCTGAGGTTTCCACAGCGGTGACCAAGGGTGACCTGACTCGATCTATTACGGTCGAAGCCCAGGGCGAAGTCGCGAAACTCAAAGACAATATCAACGAGATGATTCTCAATCTCAAAGATACGACGCAGAAAAACATGGAGCAGGATTGGCTGAAAACCAATCTCGCGCGTTTCACCAGAATGCTTCAGGGTCAGCGAGACATGACTACGGTGGCGCAGATGGTGCTCTCGGAACTGGCCCCGCTGGTTGACGCGCAGCAAGGAGTCTTCTACGTAAACGCTAGTACAAACGGGCAGCCACTAATGAAACTGCTGGGTGGTTATGCTTATAAAAAGCGCAAGAACCTGGCGAATGAATTCCAGGCCGGCGAGGGTCTGGTGGGACAGTGCACACTCGAGCGGGAAAGAATTCTCGTCACCAACGTCCCCTCAAATTATGTCTATGTCGCCTCGGGATTGGGTGAGGCTCCGCCCCACAACATCGTCATCCTGCCCGTGCTGTTTGAAGGTGACGTAAAGGCAGTCATCGAACTTTCAACATTCAATACCTTCAGCGACACCCATCTCACCTTCCTCGATCAGTTGACTGAAAGTATTGGAATCGTGCTGAACACAATTGCTGCTAACACACGCACCGAAGATTTACTACAACAGTCGCAGTCCCTCGCGGCAGAACTACAGAGCCAGCAGGATGAGCTGAAGAAAACCAACGAGCAGCTCGAGCAACAGGCTGAGTCGCTGCGGGAGTCAGAAGAGCTGTTGAAGAGCCAACAGGAAGAACTGCAGCAGACCAATGAAGAGTTGCAGGAGAAGGCGTCTCTGCTCGCAAGGCAAAAGGCGGAAGTGGAAGCCAAGAATCGGGAGGTCGAGGAAGCGCGCTGGGAAATGGAAGAAAAAGCGGAGCAACTGGCGCTAACCTCCAAATACAAATCAGAATTCCTGGCCAACATGTCGCACGAACTGAGAACGCCGCTCAATAGCATGCTGATCCTATCGCGCCAGCTTGCGGAAAACTTCGACGAAAACCTTACCGGCAAGCAGGTGCAGTTTGCTGAAACTATTCACTCCTCAGGATCTGATCTGCTGTCGTTGATCAATGACATTCTCGACTTGTCGAAGATCGAGTCTGGAATGATGGGAATCGAGGTCTCCGAGGTTTCCCTGAACCAAATCGCGGGACAGTTGGAGCGCAGCTTCCATCAACTGGCCAAGGACAAGAACCTCGAATTCGTCATCGAGGGCGCCGAAGACCCCAATTCGAAGGTTCGAACAGACGATAAGCGGTTGCAGCAGATCCTCATGAATCTGCTTTCGAATGCATTTAAGTTTACCGAGAAGGGCAAGGTGGTTCTTCGTATCGGCTCGGCCCCGCAGGATGAGACATACCACCTTGACTCGCTGAACCGCGCGGGTGACGTGGTCGCTTTTTCCGTAAGCGATACAGGCATCGGCATCCCCACCGAGAAACAGCGAATTATTTTCGAGGCCTTCCAACAGGCTGACGGCACCACCAGCCGCAAATACGGCGGTACCGGACTGGGGTTATCTATTAGCCGTGAGATTGCCCGTCTACTGGGTGGCGAGATTCGGGTAATCAGCATGCCCGGCGAGGGCAGTACGTTTACTCTGTATCTGCCTCGCAACTATGTGCCGGCGGGGGCATCCACTTTACTGGCGGGCGAACTAAGGGCGAGGGATGCGAAAAGGATTGAAGCTGCATGGACGCCCGTGGAATCTTTTGATAGCGAAGCGATGGCCCTGCTCTCCAGCGAGTCAGCGTCGATCCTCGACGATCGCAACGATATCCAACCTGGCGACCACTCTGTGCTTATCGTGGAAGACGACATAAGTTTTGCCGGCATTCTCCTGGATTTGGCCCGTGATAAAGGCTTCAAAGGCCTGGTATCTACAAGCGGCGCCCAGGCCCTGGCCCTGGCTCAGAAATACAAACCCTCCGCGATTACTCTCGACATTCGCCTGCCGGACCGCGACGGATGGACCGTGCTGGATCGTTTGAAGCACGATCCGGAAACCAGCCACATTCCGGTTCACATCATTACCGTTGAGGAGGAGCGCCAACGTGCGTTGCAACAAGGCGCGTTCAATCATGTGCAGAAGCCGGTGACTCACGAAGACCTGGGTAAAGCGTTTGACGACATCAGGAGTTTCGCTGACAGGCGAGTTCGTAGATTACTGGTCGTTGAAGACGACGATGTCCAGCGGATGAGTGTGGTCGAGTTAATCGGGAATGGCGACGTGCATACGACGGCGGTCGCTACAGGTGAGGAAGCGTTGGTGGCCCTGAAGGGTGAACGATTCGATTGCATGGTCCTGGACTTGAGACTTCCGGACATGAGCGGCTTTGAGCTCATCGAGAGGTTGCAGACGGATCTGGGACGCTACGATCTGCCCATCATCGTTTACACCGGCAAGGAATTGACGCGGAAAGAAGAACTGCATCTCAAGAGAGTGGCCGACGCGATTATCGTCAAGGAAGCCAGCTCTCCCGAGCGACTGCTGGCCGAGACGGCCTTGTTCCTGCATCGCGTGGAAGCGAATCTGCCGGAGCCCAAGCGTCGCATGCTGGAAAAATTTCATCGATCCGATCCAGTATTGGCGGGCCGAAAGGTGCTGGTGGTTGATGATGACGTGCGAAACATCTTTGCATTGACCAGTGCGCTGGAGGCACACAACATGGAGGTGGTCCACGCCGAGAATGGCCAGGAAGGCATCGATCTTTTGAAAGCCAATCCGGACATTGAAGCTGTGTTGATGGACATCATGATGCCGGAAATGGATGGCTACGAAGCGATCACAGCTATCCGGCAGATGGATGAGTTCAAACAGCTGCCGATCATCGCGCTCACCGCCAAAGCAATGAAAGCCGATCGCGATCATTGTTTGGAGGTAGGTGCGTCGGATTATATCTCGAAGCCGCTGGACATCGCTCAGTTGCTGTCACTGCTACGCGTTTGGCTTTACCGGCAGGATGACACTGAATGAGGAATTATCCGGGCCCGAAATGTTCGGGGCGTACATGTCGCTCCTTCCGCAGCGAAGGTTTATTTCAGATATTCGGGTGCTATAAACATCTCGCTCCTACCGGAGCGCGCAGCCAGGGATTCGATGTTGACTCCAGGGAGGTGTGCCAGCGGCTTAAGCTTGGATTATGAGCGCTCCTGTAACCAAAACGTTGGTGCTGGAAGACATCGAGATCGAGCTGCTGCTCGAGGGACTTTACCGTGTCCATGGTTTTGATTTCCGAGACTACTCGCGGGCATCGATAAAGCGGCGGATTCTGGAGCTGATGCGTGCGGAGCAGATTGATACCGTATCTGCATTTCAGGCGAGGGTGCTGCACGATGCCGCTTGCCTGGACCGCTTCCTGCTGGGGCTTTCAGTGCACGCAACCTCAATGTTTCGCGATCCTAGTTTTTACTCGACGTTTCGCCGCAAAGTGGTGCCGCTGTTAAAGACCTATCCCACCGTGCAGATCTGGATCGCAGGCTGTTCCACGGGCGAAGAAGTTTATTCGCTGGCAATTCTGTTGCAGGAAGAACGACTCTACGAAAAGTGTCGAATCTATGCTACCGATATTAGTCAGGCAGTTTTACGAAAAGCGCGAGACGGGATTTTCCCGCTTGCCGCAATGAGGGAGTACACCAGCAATTACCACCGGGCGGGTGGAGCGCATGAGTTTTCCGACTATTACACGGCGAGTTATGACAATGTTATCTTCCATTCCGCGCTGCGTAATAACGTCGTCTTTTCCGAGCATAATCTTGCCACCGATGGCTCGTTTAACGAGTTTCAGGTGATTTTGTGCCGCAACGTTATGATCTACTTCAATAAGGACCTCCAGGCGCGGGTCCATAACCTGCTCTATGATAGCTTGAGCATGTTTGGCGTCTTTGGGCTGGGCAACAAAGAAAGCTTGAAGTTTACGCCGCGGGCAGACTTCTACCAGCACCTGAATGATAATGACAAGCTCTATCGAAAGGTAATGTAGGTGGGCGGTTCATGGCCGATGAGATTGTTGTGGTTGGAACTTCGCGTGGGGGGCTGAAGGCATTGCAGGCGCTGCTTTCCGGACTGGAAACGGGGTTTACTTTACCCATGGTTATTGTGCAGCATCGCGGAAAAGACTTGGAAACCGGCTTATGCGAATATCTGAGCCGGAGCAGTAATTTGCCTGTCGCAGAGCCGGAAGACAAGGAACCCATTCTTCCGGGCCATGTCTATCTCGCGCCTCGTGACTATCACCTGCTCATCGAAGGCGCCAGCTTCGCACTCTCAACTGAGCCGCCGGTCGGCTTTGCGCGTCCCTCGATCGATGTTCTTTTCGAATCGGCGGCTGACGGATACGGCGAACGGACTATCGGCGTGATCCTGACCGGGACCAACCGGGATGGCGCACAGGGACTAGCGACAATAAAGGCGCATGGCGGGGTCACTGTAGTTGAAGATCCAGCAACTGCGGCCCACCGGGAAATGCCCGATGCCGCGCTCGCTCGCAGTACCCCGGATTGGGTCCTGCCGCTTCATGAAATCGCGATCAGGCTCAACAAACTGGGCAACGCGTTGACTGTGTAGTATGGCAACTGAAGAACAAATCAACATTCTGATGGTCGATGACAGTCCCACAAACCTGTTGGCGCTGGAATCGATTCTTCAGGCCCCTGACAGAAATCTCGTCAGCGCTGCTTCAGGTGAAGAGGCGCTACGTTATCTCCTGAGCCATGAAGCAGCCGTGATTCTTATGGACGTGTACATGCCTGAGATGGATGGACTCGAGACGGCTGAGCTAATCCGGGGCCGGGACAGGTCGCGCAATATTCCAATCATCTTTCTGACTGCCGACAGCACTGGCGGCCGCCATCTAGGTCGTGGCTACTCGCTTGGTGCAGTCGACTACATCGTAAAACCGATTGAGCCCGACATTCTGCGTTCGAAGGTAGCTGTATTTGTCGAGTTGTTTAAGAAGACCCAGGAAATTCAACGTCAGACCGAGTTGCTCCGGGAAAAGAATCTACAACTGGAAAACGCAAACCTGGCCCGGCTGAGCATGCTCATCGAGTTGGGCCAGGAGTTGACCGCTGAACATGATCCGTGGCGAGTGCTGGAAAACTTTTGCCGTTCGGCACGCCAGATTGTGGAGGCGCAGGAGTCGGGCGTGGCAATGATCAATGGAGACGGTAAGACGCTGCGCTATTTCTTTCGCTGCTCAACGAATGAAGATGGCCACTCCGACAATTCCGGAAAGAGCGTTCCCCAGGTCGCGCGGCGTGCTTTGAAATACCTGGTCTCCGAACGCCGCCCGCTACGGCTGAATAATTCTGACGAGCTGCTCCGCGATGGTGGCAAAACATCTGAGTTGGTCCATTCATTCCTGGGCGCCCCAATCTTGTCCGGTTCAAAAGTATCCGGCTGGGTCTACCTGCTCAATAAGATCGACGCCGATGACTTCACTGAAGCCGACGAGCGTTTAGCGGCAACGCTGGCGACTCAGGTGGCCGTCGCATACGAAAACGCCAGGCTCTACAGCGACGCCCAACGCCACGCCACCGAGTTGCAATTGGAGATAACGGAACGCAGGCAGGCGGAAGAAGAACGCGCCGAACTATTGGTCCGTGAGCAGGCCGCCCGGGCTGAGGCGGAGCAGGCGAATCGCACCAAAGATGAATTCCTGGCCACGCTTTCACACGAACTACGAACCCCTCTAACGGCGATTCTGGGATGGAGCCACCTTGTGCGTACCGGGAAACTCGAGGCGTCTCAGCTCGCGCGCGCACTTGAAACGATCGAACGCAATGCCAGATCACAGTCACAGTTGATCGATGATCTGCTTGATGTGTCGCGCATCATCACCAGCAAACTACAAATTGAGCCTCGCCTGGTTGACATGTGTTCGATATTGGAAGCTGCCATTGACGGCGTGCGACCATCGTTTGAGGCGAAAGCTATTAAGATTAATACCGTACTGGATTCGGAGCCTTGCCTGGTTTTGGGGGATGCTAACCGTCTGCAGCAGGTTTTTTGGAATCTTTTGAGCAATGCCGTCAAGTTTACGCCGGAGGAAGGCCACGTACGCATCGAGGTCAAACGTCTGTCGGAGACTGTTCAGGTGTCAGTAAGCGATTCAGGCATTGGAATAAAGTCGGAGTTTCTCCCGTTCATCTTCGATCGCTTTCGTCAGGCTGATGGCTCAACTACGAGAGTACACGGGGGTTTGGGACTGGGTTTATCGATTGTGAAACACCTGGTCCAGGCCCATCATGGCAGCGTCAATGTCGAAAGTCCGGGACAGGACCAGGGCGCTACGTTTACCCTGGATATTCCCCTGGCTCCAGAGGTTTCGGAGGAGCCGGAAGTCGAGGCGACATCGGCACCAGAATTCAATGTTGTGCCCCCGGGCTTTTCACGGATTCTCGACGGACTTCGAATCATAGTCGTCGACGACGAGGCGGATTCACGTGAGCTCGTCAGAGCGATTCTGGTGGGTTGCGGAGGCGAGGTAAACTGCTGCGAATCAACAGCTGAAGCACTGAAGGCCGTCCGGACCTGGAAGCCGGATCTGCTTGTGAGCGACATCGGGATGCCGAATGAAGACGGATACAGCCTGATTAAGAAAGTAAGAAGCCTGCGATCGAAACGCGCGAAGCAGCTTCCCGCACTGGCCCTCACTGCTTATGCAACTAAAGAGGACAAAGCCCGCGCACTTTCGAACGGATTTCAGATGCACGTTGCCAAACCGATCGAGCCCGAAACTCTCGTGATGTCGATCGCCTCGGCCATCGGACGCAAAATGTAAGTCTGGAGTTTTGGTGGAAGTGGGGAATGAAAATCCGGCGACCAGACGCCGCACTGGGAGGTGTCCTTGGAGTGGTAGTCGAGATAAAATAGTAACTGAGCACCCTCTAGCGTTGGTCTTGCATTAACTATTATTGTCCGCGCATAGAAACCGCAGAAAACTCAAGCATCGTGCACAAAGAGCACAAACAATTTACCGAGGCTGTTTTTAAGCAATTATGTGAGCGAGCCGAGAAGGATCTCCCGGACACGGCTCGGAATTCCGAAATAGACTGGGAGACAAGACAAGTTGCTGTTTTAGAGCATTTGCTTTCCAAAGTCCAAAATTTTTGCGGGTTGGAGGAGGGGTTTAGATTTGACGACCTTAGCGCCTATCCGCGGACAACTCAAATAAAGCAACAGATAATTGGTATTGTCGACTTCGACTTAGTTCACGAGCATCCAACGATGGGCTTTTTCTACAAGCAACCGATTATTGAGGATTATGTACGGAAGGCGATTGGCGAGCGACCTGAATAACTCAGATGCAATTCAAAGAAATCTGGGGAATCACCAATATCGAAACTATTGCCTTCAAGTATTCCATTCGCGAACTCGACCGTCTGCGAAAACTATATGGTGGTAAACGTTGGATGAAGCGGAAAGGATTCGCAACAGTGCGCCTCTTTGATGACACAGTACATGGAGCAGAGGTACATTGGTACGAGGCGCATGGCATAGGCAAGAAGGACATCAAAATCAAAAGGTTAATAGATTGAACTATGGAACATTGGAACGTTGACTCAAAAGTTGTCGGCTGTATCAGCAATCAAGATTATGAGGCTTCCTTGCAGTTGCATAAGTATTATCAAGTTCTGCCGGATGATAAAGCCGCGAAACACGGCTATTTGAGAGTAGTTGACGAGTCTGGTGAGGATTATCTTTATCCGCAGCATTACTTCGCTTTCGTCGAACTAATCCAAGACTTAGAGCAAGCCCTTTTGAAGGTTTCATAAGTTTGTTCCTCTCGGTTCTGATTCCCTTTAGAACGCTACTTCTATCTGTCCCCCCAATCCAAATCGAAAGGCGCTGACATGGAAGATTTCGAGAAACTGGGTGCGTTTTATCTCGGACGACCCTTTGACTTGAAGGAGAAGAAACCGAAAGAGGGTTTGCTCCTTTACGATTCAAAAGATCTTGTCACTCACGCCGTTTGTGTCGGTATGACTGGAAGCGGCAAGACCGGTCTGTGTATCGCGCTGTTGGAAGAAGCGGCAATTGACGGCATTCCCGCAATTATCATCGACCCCAAGGGAGACCTCGCAAACCTGCTGCTGACCTTTCCCAATTTAACTGCCGGCGACTTCGCACCGTGGATCAATGAAGAAGACGCGCAGAAGAAAGATCTCTCCCCGGCGGAATACTCCGCTCAACAGGCTGAGACGTGGAAAAATGGGCTGTCCAGCTGGGGCCAGGATGGCGCGCGAATATCCAAATTGAAAAGCGCCGCCGACTTTCGAATATATACCCCAGGAAGTACCGCGGGGCTGCCTGTTTCCATCCTCAAATCGTTTGCCGCTCCGGAGCCCTTGATACGCGATGACGAGGAGTTGTTGCACGAGCGTGTAAACACTACGGTGACCAGCTTGCTCGGGTTGCTGGGTATTGATGCCGATCCAATCAGAAGTCGAGAACACATTCTGCTTTCAAACATTCTTAACAGCGCATGGATCGCCGGTAAAGACCTGGACATCGCCGGGCTCATTCAGCAAATTCAAACACCGCCGATGACGAAGGTGGGCGTCATGGATCTGGATTCGTTCTTTCCGGCGAAGGACCGTTTTGAACTGGCAATGGCACTAAACAATCTGCTGGCTGCGCCCGCTTTCAGCAGTTGGATGGAAGGCGAGCCACTCGATATCCAAAATATCCTCTACACACCCGGTGGCAAGCCGCGACTCTCAATTTTCTCAATCGCTCACTTGAGCGACGCTGAACGAATGTTTTTTGTTGCATTGCTGCTCAATCAAATGCTTGGCTGGATGCGAACTCAATCAGGCACCACCAGCCTGCGCGCCATCCTCTACATGGATGAGATCTTCGGCTACTTTCCTCCCGTCGCTAATCCTCCCTCGAAGTTGCCGCTGCTGACATTGTTGAAGCAGGGTCGGGCCTTCGGACTCGGTGTGGTTCTGGTCACGCAGAACCCGGTGGATCTTGACTACAAAGGACTCTCCAACACCGGCACCTGGTTCATCGGGCGTTTGCAAACCGAACGTGACAAAGCACGCGTGCTTGAAGGACTGGAAGGGATCGCCGCGGGGTCGGGAATGAAGTTTGATCGCCAGGACATGGAACAGACACTTGCAGGACTCGGTAACAGAATTTTTCTGCTCAACAACGTACATGATGACGGCACCGAGGTTTTTCAGAGTCGTTGGGCCATGTCGTATCTACGAGGTCCGCTGACTCGAACTCAGATAAAAACCCTAATGGCTCCAGTCAAGGCCCAGAACGCAGGCGTCTCTCAAGAACAAGTTGCAGCACCCGCTGGTAGCGCGGTTACTTCGGCGGTTGCTTCGGCGGTTACGGCTTCTGCCGTTTCCGCTCCGGCTACGCGTGCGGCGGCAAACCAACCAGCATCAATTAGCCAGCCTGTTTTGCCGCCTGACATTGCGCAATGTTTTGTTCCGGTGCGAACCGAAGTGGATGGCGCAACGTTGATTTACCAACCGATGTTGATTGGTGCCGCAGAGGTACGCTTTAGCGACAAACGAGTTGATATGACAAGAGACCTCAGCGTTTTGGCTCCGATCGCGGCGGGCGTTGTCTCTGTGGACTGGGATAGGGGCGTACCGATCGAGGTCCCGATTGGCGACCTGGAACCGGCCGCTGAGGAGAACGCGCAGTTTGCCGAGTTGCCGGCTAAGGCGAGCAAAGCCAGGAGCTATGGCGCCTGGCAAAAAGATCTTGCTGCCTGGCTGTACCGCAATCAGAAACTGGAGTTAATGAGGAGCTCGAGTCTGGGTGAGGCTTCGCACCCGAACGAATCAGAACGCGAATTTCGCCTCAGGCTGCTGCAGTCGGCGCGCGAAAAACGCGATGCCGCAGTCGAGAAAATGCGTAAGAAGTATGCACCGAAAGTGGCTACGCTTGAAGAAAAACGACGGCGGGCAGAACAGACCGTCGAACGGGAAGCGGAGCAAGCCAAAGGTCAGAAGATGCAGACGGCCATTTCCTTCGGCGCCACCCTGCTCTCGTCCTTCATGGGAAGAAAATCCGTCAGCATGGGCACACTCGGACGTGCAACGACCGCTGTGCGAGGCGTCGGCCGATCGATGAAGGAATCCGAAGACGTCGGCCGCGCGCAGCAAACAGTGGCAGCCGTTGGTCAGCAGCTTGCCGATCTCGACGCCCAGTTCAAAGAGGAGACCGCAGCAATAGAACAAACTCTCGACGCCCAAACGGAGTCGCTGGAAACGATTACTTTGAAGCCAAAGAAGGCCGATATTTCCGTGAAGCATTTGAGTCTGGCCTGGGCGCCCTATTGGCAAGACAGTAAGGGAGAAGTAGTACCGGCGTGGCAATAATGCTAAGAGGTTTGATCGAATAAGATGCGATCCACGAAACCACACGAAACAGCACGAAAAGATTCTTAGTGTCTTTTGGTGTGATTTCGTGGATCGTGTTTTATCTTCGCCGGGTTGCGGCCTGGACCGCACTACGTAATCCGCGTAATCTGCGGATAAACTCCTGACTCGTCTCTGCCCTTTGGTTCGAGGTCTAACAAATGAGAATCGCACTGAAGTACGGGTTGCTGATCACCGCCGTGGTGGTTGCCTGGGTTGTCGTTGCTCGGTTTGTTTTGCGACTTGGGCACGACTCGAAGGCCAATATGATCGCCCCCATCCTTTTCAACCTCGCAGCAATTGCAGCGATTTTTCTTGGCATGACGGCTCGAAAGGAAGAGTTGGGCGGTAGCCTGGATTTCAAAGAGGGCCTGAAGATCGGAATGGCGATCTCACTCGCCTATGCCGTGTCAGCTTGTCTTTTCTTCGTGATTCAATATCTGCTGGCTGGCCCGGACCTTCTGCTGACTGAGGCGGGAACCGAACCCGGTCCGCTTTGGCGTATTGCAGTTGTCGCCTTTGGCGGACTGTTTTTTGGCTCCCTCTTCTTCGGCTTGATCTATTCGACGATCATTTCTTTCTTCATTGCGCGACGGCAAGGACGCGAGTCGTCAGAAATTATTTAACGACAAACAGCTATCCGCAGATTACGCAGATTATTTGAACTGGAGGAAATGAACCTGAGTGATGAGTGCGGCGTGCCTAACAGCATGTTCTAAACTGCTATGAAAAATCTGCGTAATCTGCGGATAGGTCTTACGGTCGCGACTTAAGGAACCAGCACGACTTTCCCAATATTTTTTCGCGACTCCAAATAACTATGGGCGGCGCCCGCTTCGTCGAATGAAAACGCCATATCAACATAGGGACGAATCCAGCCTTCTTCGGTGCCCTGCAGGATGACGTCGATCCACTCAGTCACCTTCTCCGGCTCATGCCACATATGGCCCAGATTCAAACCAAACACGCCACGGTTTTTGTTGAGAAGTCCGAGGGGATGGAACCTGGGCATCTGCAGC
Source organism: Acidobacteriota bacterium (assembly GCA_038040525.1). GTDB lineage: Bacteria > Acidobacteriota > Blastocatellia > Pyrinomonadales > Pyrinomonadaceae > PSRF01. The sequence goes on from JBBPIC010000006.1 coordinate 83,243, forward strand.
GCGGCCTTCACTAACTTCAACTTACCCGCCAAACCATTTGCCGAAGCCGCCGAAACTCCAAACATGCCCAGTCGTCCGGTGTGTCTAAGAGCTGCGTAACTCTTCTTCCAGTGGGCGCCACCAATCGGATCAATTACCAACTCAACGCCGCGACCACCAGTTAGTTGCATCAAAACCGGAAACCAATTCTGGTTGCGATAATCGATCGGATGATCCAACCCGCGTTCTCGCAAAAACTCATGCTTTGAAGGACTGGAGGTTCCGTATGTCGTAGCGCCAATGTGCCTGGCGATGTCGAGCGCGGCCAAACCCACGCCGCCACCGGCGTTGTGGATCAAAACCGATTCGCCCTTGCGAAGTCCGCCCATTACGACCAACAAGGCGTAAGCGGTCAGGTAGTTAACCGGAATTGCCGCCGCTTGCTGGAAGCTGAGCGTTTCAGGAATGTTAAATAACTGCTTCTCATTCACTACCACTTTTTCCGACTGCCCGCCAAAACGTGTCATGGCTACAACCGGCATGCCCACAATCGATGCTTCAACCCCGTCACCAACTGACTCGATCGTCCCCGATATCTCATAACCCATCACACAAGGCTTCTTTGGTCCATCGGGATAGAGTCCCTGGCGCGCGAGTATATCGGCGAAATTAAGCCCAGCAGCGTGGACTTTTACCAGGACCTCGCCGGCCTTCGGCTGGGGGTCAGGTTTCTCTTCAACTTTTAAGACCTCAACGCCGCCGTTTGCAGTCGTAACAACTTGTCGCATGAGAACCGAACTGTATCACATCGAATAGAGCCAAGTCTCAGCGGCAAAGGCGCGAAATCGATAGTCTCCTGGTTTGGCGTTCAGTGCTTTCGGCTGGTCAAAAACGATCCACGAAGTTACACGAAACTTCACCAAGGGAGGTTAGTGCTCGTGTGATTTCGTGGATCGTTTGCTTGTCTCCTGGTTAGCACATCGTTACAGAACCGAGCGCGGTAGCGCCGGATGCTGGAATCACCCGACGTCCAAAAGCAGATTGCCGCGCACGAGTTTTAGGCTAACCCACCATTTATGACAGATATCGCGATGTTGACTTCAGCATCCGGCGCTACCGCGCTCGGTTCTGTAATGAATAAGTCCTTCGCTCACTGATTGTCCGACGTATGCGCGGCTTTAATTTATCGGACTGACCCACTACTCAATGCAATTACATTTACTTTGACGGCAACCTAAGATTCAATAGGGCGCTCGTTCAATCCACCCGGGAGCCAATCTGATTGCGAATAAAGGCCGGCATCATCGTCTGTACGCTGGCGTTACTTCTTAGCGGCGGTTGCCAATCGAATAATTCAGGTTCGAAACAACTTACGCTCGCCGTTAACTCCGGAGTCGAAGGCGATGCTCTCAAACAAGCCGCCCGAGATTACGAAGCACAAACAAGCGTGCACATTAATATCGTCGAATTTCCTTACGCCAATCTTTTCGAGAAAGAACTTATCGATTTGACAGCCCGCGCAGGCGCTTACGATCTGATCATGCTCGACGATCCATGGTTCCCGAAGTTTGCTTCGCAGCAGTTGTTGACGGAGCTCACTCCGCTGTTGCAAAGCAAGGGGCTTCAAGGTCCGGATCAAGACTTCGTGCAAACATCGATTGCCCTGGGCCGCGAACCTTACGAGACGGGCGCCCTGTATGCACTGCCATACGTCGGCAATTCACAATTGTTGTTTTACCGGAAAGACCTTTTCGCGAAGCACAACTTGAAAGAGCCGGCGACGTGGGATGAAGCACTGGCGGCGGCCAAATTGATAAGCGAGCGGGAAACAACTGGGGCGCCGGGAGGGGGCAAGGTCTATGGTTATGTGATGCGAGCTGCCCAGGGCAATGCAGCCGTGGCTGACTTCATGCCGATATTCTGGGCCTTTGGTGGTGAAATGTTCGACGCCGCTGGCAAGCCGGCGGTAAATAGTCCCGAGGGCATTGCTGCGCTGCGATTCATGCTCGAGCTCGGCAAGTATTCTCCTCCCGGGTATGCGAGTTTCAACGCAGACGAAGTTGGTGCGCACCTTTTGCAGGGCACTGCCGCGATGTCGATTAACTGGCCGGCGTGGATCAGCGCCTTCAATGATCCGTCAAGATCGAAAGTGATTGGCAAGATGGAGTTTACCTCGTTACCCGGCGCGAAAAACCCCGGACGCGCCGAGATTGGCAACTGGTTAATTGCCATCCCGCGCGACGCAACCCACAAGGAAGCGGCCTTCGAGTTTCTTCTATGGGCCACCAGCGGCGAACAAATGAAGCGTTCCGCTTTGCGTGGAAATCCACCGACTCGCAAGTCGCTCTTTAACGATCCGGAATTAGTGACAAAATTTCAAGCCTATCCGGCGCAGTTGCGTTCACTGGAAAGCTCCCGTCCGCGGCCGCGCACCCCATTTTGGAATGAGATCGAGAATGTCTTTGGCATCTATCTGTCGAAGGCCAACAGCGGCGAGCTCTCTCCAGACGACGCGATGAACCAGGCAAATGCCGAGATTGCGAAGATTCTTGAACGCGGCAAATAAAAAGGGTCTCGGGTTTCGGGTGTCGGGTTTCGGTTCAGACAGGACACTCGCCTATCTGCTTTTGGCCCCGACTCTATTCGTGCTGTTGGCCCTTTCGATCTATCCGCTCGTCCACGCGATCAGTCTCAGTTTACAGATAACCTCAGGCGGAGCCGCGCGCTGGAGTCTACAAAACTTTGGGCGCCTCTTCTCGGATCAGTTTTTCCTCGCCGCCCTCAGCCACACACTGATCTATGCGCTCAGTGCGCTGACGCTGGAGTTTCTCCTGGGGTTGGCACTGGCCGTTTTGCTCAACAGGCAAATGCGCGGACGTACGTTTTTGCGCGCGGGAATGCTGGCGCCGATGATGTTGCCGACCGTTGTTGTCGGCGTCATCTGGCGGCTGATGCTCAATCCGAATTTTGGCGCGGTGAACGGGACCCTGAAAGGTATTGGTCTGAATACCACTGCGCTTACGTGGACCTCATCGCCCCGGCTGGCAATGCTTTCAGTGATCGTTGTGGACGTTTGGCAGTGGACTCCGTTCATGTTCCTAATCCTGCTGGCAGGTCTACAGGCGATCCCTCAGGAACCGTACGAAGCCGCGATGATCGATGGCTCGAGCGGCTGGCAAACCTTTCGGCATGTCACGCTGCCTCTCCTGAAGCCGGCTATCCTGGTCGGGCTGTTGCTGCGGACTATGGATCTTCTTCGCGTATTCGATCAGGTCTTCATTCTTACCGAAGGAGGACCGGGATTTGCGACAGAGACTATCAGCCTTTACATCTATCGCACGGCGTTTCGCTTCTCTAATTTTGGTTACGCTGCCGCCATGTCGTTTGTACTGTTGTTGATTACAAACATCATCAGCGCTTTCTATATCCGCATCCTGCAGGCGCGGGAGTCGGGTTAGTTGTGCGGCTTTGCCGCCTTCCGTGCGGAAAGGCTATGCCTTTCCGTAGAGCTCATAACAACTGGAGGCTGTGCCTCCGGTTAGAAGACTTAGCCCAGGCCGGTTTGACGATGAGAAGACATCTCCAATATCCGCTGTTGCTGGCAGTACTAATCGCAACACTCGCCCCGATCTACTGGATGTTGACTATTTCGCTAAAGCGCGAGGTCGATCAATTTGCCGTGCCGCCGCGTTGGTTTTCGTTTACTCCGACGCTGGAACATTATTCAGACGCGTTCCTGAATCGATCGTTTGGCCAGTATCTGGTCACCAGCATAATCGTGTCGGTTTGTTCTACATTCTGTGCGTTGGTCATCGGCACCCTTGCCGCCTACGCACTCGCGCGGCTCAAAATGCCTGGTGGTCTGAATCGCAAACTGTCGCTGTGGATCCTCTCGACCCGCATGTTTCCGCCGATCGTTACCGCCGTACCGCTGTTTCTGATGATGCGCGATTTGCAACTACTCAACACACGCCTCTCGCTGATCATCCTGTACACGGGATTCAATCTTCCTTTTGTGGTCTGGATGATGCGCGGTTTCTTCGTCGAAGTGCCTCGCGAATTAGAGGAGGCGGCAATGGTCGATGGTGACACGCGTTTGGGCGCTCTGCGTCGGGTGCTGTTGCCGCTGGTGGCGCCGGGTCTTGCGGCCACGGCAGTGTTTTGCCTGATTATCTCGTGGAACGAATTTCTATTTGCTCTGGTGCTGACTCAAACAGATGCGGCGATGACTCTACCGGTGGGAATAGCCGGCCGCGTTACGCAGTATGAGATTAAGTGGGGCGTGATGAGTGCGGCGGGCGTTGTAGCAATGCTGCCGATACTTGTGTTTGCAATGGTGGTGCAGAGATATCTGGTTCGCGGGCTGTCGCTGGGGGCGGTGAAGGGCTAGGTGCCACTCCTTGGAGTGCGCCGGCCCGGCGGCGCTTTGGCCGATTTCGTCCTGCGCCGCTTGAAAATGGACTAAAGCCATCTGTTGGAAAACAAAACGATCCACGAAACCACACAAAATGACTCGAACTAAGCCCTCTTTTCGTGCTGCTTCGTGAAAGTTCGTGGATCGCACTTATTTTTCAAGTAGGCTAAAGATCGCGGTCAGTTACGCAATTCAGCGCCAGGCCGCCGAAGGCCAAAGCGCCGCCGGGCCGGCGCACTCCAAGGAGTTGACTCCAGCTACCCTCAATGTCGATTGAATTTAAAGGTGTAACCAAGACCTTCGGCCACGTAACGGTTGTCGACGATCTCTCGCTTTCGATCAATGATGGCGAGTTCGTGGTGCTGCTTGGTCCATCAGGCTGTGGGAAGTCGACAACGCTGAGAATGCTGGCAGGTCTCGAAGATGTGACCGCTGGCGATATTTTCGTCAACAATGAGCGTGTCAACAATGTGCCGCCGCAGCGTCGCGACCTGGCGATGGTCTTTCAAAACTATGCGCTCTATCCACACATGACGGTTGCTGAGAACATTGCCTATCCCTTGCGCGTCCGGAAATTGCCGCGCGAAGAAATTGCCGGCAGCGTCGAACGGGTGGCCGGCCTACTTGAAATCAAGGGCCTTCTGGGGCGCAAACCGCGCGAGCTTTCCGGTGGCGAACGACAACGCGTCGCACTCGCCCGCGCCATCGTGCGTGAGCCGCGCGCATACCTGATGGACGAACCGCTCTCAAACCTCGATGCCAGATTGCGAGTGCAAATGCGTGGAGAACTAAAGCGACTACAGCATCAATTAGGCACGACAACCGTATACGTCACTCACGATCAGGCGGAAGCAATGACGTTGGCCCATCGAGTCGCGGTACTTCGCGAGGGCAAACTCCAGCAGTTTGATGTTCCATTGACAATCTATGATCGTCCGGCGAATCGTTTTGTGGCGGAGTTTGTCGGCAGTCCGAGCATGAACCTTATCGAAGGACAAATTGATCGAGACGGGCGAATGTTCGAGTCTGAGGGAATTCGCTTAACTGTAGACGAACGTCAGATTCAAGAACTGAATGCCGATCGCATCACGCTCGGCATTCGTCCAGAGCACATTCACGTTTCAACAATTCAACGTGAAGGTTGGTTACCGGCTACGGTTTATGTCACGGAGTTGATGGGTAGCGAAGCATTTGTGTTTTTGACACTGGGTGACCAGAAGAACGCCAGAAAAATTATCGCTCGCGCGCCGGCAGACTTTCGCGCCGACGAAGAGGCCGTCATTTGGTTAAAGTTTGAGACAACTAAGGCCCACTTCTTTGATCCGGCATCAGGTATGAGGCTGGGTCAGTGATGGTGTTTTGACTAAGAACAGTGACGATCCACGAATTCACACTAAAGTACACTAAACTTTCTTCGTGAAACTTCGGGTTATTTCGTGGATCGTCGCTAGCCCTACGAAACGAAAGCGCCAGGACTTCAAATAGGACCTTGGAATAATTTGCTTTTCTAACGCAGGTAAAAACGCACTAATCAGCAACAAATGAAAATAGCCCTCAACGGCGCCACCACGATGAATGCAGATCTGGCAACCGACATAAGCGCGGCGCAGGCTGCCGGATTTACTTATCTCGAAATTTGGGCGGCCAAGCTCCGCCAATATTTGCAGAGCAGCTCCGTTGCCGACCTTCGAAACCTCTTTAACGAAAGCGGTATTGAGCCGCTGAGCATCAATTCTATTGAACACATTACTTTTCGAAATGCTGCCGACTACACGCGGATTGTGGAAGAGTGCGAAGAATTGAGTTCTATTGCTGCGACACTCGCGTGTCCCTACATTGTCGTGGTCCCGGGCAAGTTGCCGCACAAATCTCTCGCTCGACAGGAGATCGTTGATGAGTCGATACGAGTCCTTGACGAGCTCGGGGCTATCGCGGAACGCCATGGGGTTGCGCTGGGCTTCGAGTTTCTGGGGCAGCTTGATTGCAGCGTACAGACGCTCGAGGTGGCAAATGAGATTGTCACGCGTCTCGATCGGCCGAATGTGGGTTTAGTGATCGATAGTTTCCATTTCTACGCCGGCGGCTCAACTATAGAGAGTCTTGAGAGACTCGACCCCGACAAGCTCTTTATTTTTCACATCAACGATGCCGAGGATCTTCCGCGTGAACGACTGCAGGATTCCCATCGATTATTGCCGGGGCTCGGTATATTGCCGTTGAAAGAAATGTTGCGTGCGTTTCAGCAGATCGGATACGAACGGGTGGCGAGCGTTGAGATCTTCCGACCCGAGTATTGGGAGCGTGATCCGTTTGAACTTGCACAGGAGGCGCGCTTGGCAGTGGAGAAGGTTTTAGCAGAGCATGAACCTTAATGGCGTCTTTGATTGGCATGGCGGCTCTGCCGCGTTCCGTGCGGTAAGCCTATGGCTTACCGGAGTAGAACTATATTCCACGAGGCTATGCCTCCGCTTCATGCGCAACGGCGATGGCCCGAAGCAGAGGCGTAGCCTCGGTCAGGTAACAACGTCTCGGTAAGCCATAGGCTTACCGCACGGAATGCGGCAGAGCCGCTCCCCGATCAACAAATTTCTTATGCCTAAACCTAGAATAGGAATCATTGGCGCGGGATACATCGGAGGCTTACACGCATCAATTCTTGCGCGTGATAATCGTGTTGAAGTTAGCGCGATTCATGACATCTTGCCTGAGTCGGCATCTCTATTGGCTGGTACTTGCAATGCCAGAGCGGTCGCAAGCGCCACGGACGTTATCGAAAACAGCGACGCTGTTTACATCACAACTCCCAACACGAAGCATACTGAGTTGGCTATCGCGGCTGTTAGAGCCAGCAAGCACGTCTTCTGCGAGAAGCCAATGGCCACCAGCCTCGCTGAGGCCCATGCTGTGTTCGACGCGTCAAAACAAAGTGGCACCGTGTTCCAGGTCGGCCACAACCGGCGCTTTGCACCAGCCTATGTAACGCTTAAGGAGGTGCTCCAGACTACGCACGCGCCACACTCAGCCCACGTAAAAATGAATCGCGGCGAGCTTCAGAATCCCGCCTGGGTGGGAGACCCGAAGGTCACCGGCGGGTTTCTCTATGAAACAACAATCCACATGTTCGACATGATGAGGTTTCTCTTCGGCGAGGTCGTGATGCTTCAAGCAATCGGATCCACGCATGAATATCCTGAGATAGATGATTTTTCAGTCCTCCTCCTATTTGCGAATGGAATGCATGCCACATTTGCTTCGTCAGCCGATGCGAGTTGGCACTTTCCATTCGAGCGCGTGGAAGTTTTCGGCCATCACACGACGATTGTCACACGCGAAATGGAGAGCATCGTTTACACCGCAGGTCTGGATGGCAAACATGTCGAACATTCTATGCATCAGTTGTCGAAAGAAGAAAAGTGGGGTTACTTGCAGGAGGATAAGAGCTTTATCGATTCGATTCTCGACGGCAGGCCGCCCGCCGTTACGGCGCTCGATGGACTCAAGTCAGTGGAACTGGTCGAAGCTTGCTATCGTTCCGTCCAGATCGGCGAGGCGGTTCGATTTAATCTTTGAGACAACGTTCAGTGGATTCGTGCTGCTCCGAACAGACGATCCACTAAACCACACGAACCACCACGAAAAATTGTTAGCGTCATTTCGTGTAATTTCGTGGATCGTATCTTCGCTTTGGTTGATTGTAGTATCAACCCTGGGAACGATCCACGAAATCACACGAAGCGGCACGAAAAAAGCTCTTCGTTCGAGTTATTTCGTGTGCTTTCGTGGATCGCTTTGATCGCCCTGATAATGATCCCTATTTTTTCAGCAGCCCGCCGGTTCTATTTCGCCAGAACCGAGCTACGAAGCACCCTTGGCTGCTGTATCAGTGGTCGTCGTCTTGTTGGGTTGCGGCGTAATTCGCAGATACGGTTTGGGTGCTCTCCAGCCGCCGGGAAACTTCGCCTTCGCATCTTCATCCGACAATGAAGGAACGATGATCACGTCGTCGCCATCCTTCCAATTCACCGGCGTTGCCACGCTGTATTTTGCCGTCAGTTGAAGTGAATCAATCACGCGCAGGATCTCGTCGAAGTTACGGCCGGTCGACGCCGGATAGGTAATCATCAACTTAATCTTCTTGTCCGGCGCAATAATGTAAACGGACCTGACCGTGAACACGTCGCTAATCTCCGGGTGGATCATGTCGTAGAGTTCGGCCACCTTATGATCCGGGTCCGCAATGATAGGGAAGTTCAAGGCCGAGCCCTGCGTCTCGCGTATGTCCTCAGCCCATCTCTTGTGCGAGTCGGTCGGATCGACGCTCAATCCAATGACCTTGACGCCACGTTTGTCAAACTCTGGTTTTAAACGTGAACATTCACCCAGCTCGGTTGTGCAAACTGGCGTAAAGTCTTTGGGGTGGGAAAACAGAACCGCCCAGCTGTCGCCGATCCATTCGTGAAATTGAACCGTGCCTTCAGTAGTGTCCGCTGAGAAGTCTGGTGCGACGTCGCCTAAACGTAAAGCCATTTCGATCTCCTTCCATTCGGGTAAATTCCCTTGAGTTCATTACAAGGGAGGGGTTTCTGGACGGTTGAGATTTTTGATTCCGCAAGCCTTTTACATCCAAAAGTCCGGCTAAGTCAAACGCTCTCCTCCTGAAACGAGGCAACATAGACTCCCTAAATAAGCGTCCAAGTGTGGCCACTGACACGAGGCCGTTTTAGCGCAGTTAAGAGTTGATGCTATTATTCACGGACCCCCGAAAGCTCTTATTCTGTTCCCTCCAATGGGCCTGATCTATGTCCAGCGAAGTGTACATTGAAGAAATACGTCGGGCCGGCTCAGAGGTTGAACCCTCGGCCGACCTATACCGGGCTATCTTCACACACTCAAACGAACCCATCGCCATTATTAGCCCGGAGGGTTTTTATCTGGAGCAAAACGCTGCCCACGCGAAGCTACTCGGCTACACCGACGCGGAACTTAAAAACAAGACCCCAGCTATACATTTAGGCGAGGAAGTCTTTGGCCAGATAGCGCACGAGCTTGCCCAGAAAGGCGAGTATCGAGGTGAAGTTATCAGCAAAACGAAGGCGGGCGAAACCAGATACATTGAAATCTCGGCCTTCGCGATGCGCGACGACCTCGGTGCACCGCTCTGCTACGTTGGAATCAAACGAGATATAACTTCGCGCAAACAAACGGAATCCGCGCTGGAACAAAACGAAGCCCAGTTGACCGACTTTTTTGAGAACTCAGCGGTGGCGTTGCATTGGGTTGGATCAGATGGCACTGTGATTCGCGTCAACCAGGCAGAACTCGACATGCTTGGTTACACTCGGGAGGAATACGAAGGACATCACATAGCAGAGTTTCACGCCGATCAGCATGTAATTGAGGATATTCTTAACCGCCTCACGGCTGGCGAAGTTCTTCATAATTACGAGGCGCGTCTCCTTTGCAAGGACGGTTCCATCAGACACGCCCGCATTAACTCCAGCGTGTACCGTGAAAATGGAAGGTTTATTCACACCCGTTGCTTCACCAGCGATATCACCGAACGAAAACGAACTGAAAGCCGCCTGGCTCTGCAATATGCGGTAACGCAAATTTTGGCCGAGGCGGACGACTTCATGGCGAGCGCACGAAAGATTCTCCAGGCTATTTGCAACGGTCTCGACTGCCAAGTGGGTGGGCTATGGAAAGTCGACCGGCAGGCCCAGGTACTGCGCAATTTCGAGATCTGCCATTCGGGGACAATGGAAACTCCTGAATTTGATCGACTAACGCGAACCTTGTCTTTCGAAAAGGGTGTTGGGTTGCCGGGTCGAGTGTGGGCAGCCGGCAAGCCCGTATGGGTCGAAAATGTGGTAGAGGACTCGGGCTTCCAACGAGCTCAAGCAGCTGAGAGTGAAGGCCTGCATGGCGCCCTTGGATTTCCCATCATCCTTGGCAATGAGGTACTGGGAGTAATTGACTTCTTCAGCTCCGAAATAAGAGAACCGGATGAGGAACTGTTGCAGACGGTCGCGGGAATAGGGGGCCAGATTGGCCAGTTTATCGAAAGAAAGCGGGCCCAGGAAGAAAGTGAAGACCTGATTAAGCGCGAAAGGGCGGCACGTGCGGAGGCGGAGCGAGCGGACCGGTTGAAAGACGAATTCCTCGCGACCCTTTCTCACGAGTTGCGCACGCCTTTGAATGCCGTCATTGGCTGGTCGCGAATGTTGGGCTCGGACCGGCTCGACCGGGAGAGCTCGAAACATGCCCTGGAAGTTATCGAGCGAAATGCCTGGGCCCAGAAACAGATCATTGAAGACATTCTCGACGTTTCGAGGGTGATCACCGGCAAGCTTCAGCTAAACCTCGGACCCGTGGATCTGGTCGCGGTCGTTGATGCGGCTCTTGACGCCGTGCGACCTGCCATGGAGGCCAAGGACATAAAAATTGAGACCATCATAGACGCGAGTCTGAGAATGGTATCGGGTGATCCGGACCGACTTCAGCAGGTGGTTTGGAACATCCTCTCAAATGCGGCGAAGTTTACGCCGGCGGGCGGCCAGGTTGAGATATCTGTTAGTCAGACGGGGACTCACGTTCTTCTTCAAGTCAAAGACAGCGGTCCGGGCATTGACCCTGCTTTCCTCCCTCATGTGTTTGAGCGATTTCGTCAGGGTGACGGCTCCACCACGCGAACACATGGGGGCTTGGGGCTGGGTTTAGCTATCGTTCGCCATCTGGTTGAGTTACACGGCGGAACAATAGCTGTGGAGAACCGTGAAGACCGCAGCGGCGCAATCTTCACCGTCCGCCTGGCGCTGCCCAGCGGTGAGTTACGCCAGGAGGCTTTAGTTACCGCCGCCGCTGTTTTTAGGGAGGCACAGGCGGAACGGCCAAGCCTTGAGGGATTACAACTACTCCTCGTCGATGATGAAACCGACACTCTCGATTTAATCAGCGTTGAGTTAGCGCAATACGGCGCAAAGGTAACAGGCGTCGCGAGTGCAGAGGAAGCGCTCAATGCTCTGGCAGAAACGGAATTCGATCTATTAATCAGCGACATTGGTATGCCCAACACTGACGGCTACGATTTGATTCGGCAGGTTCGGAAGCTGGAAGGCAACAAAAACCAGCGAATTCCCGCCGTGGCTTTAACCGCATATGCGAGGGTTCAGGATCGCATGCGCGCGATTCTTGCCGGCTACAGTACTCACATCGCCAAACCAGTCGAGGCAAATGAACTCGTCACGGTGGTGGCGGGTTTGGCTGGACGGTTGGGTAAGAGCTAAACCACTACGGTGGTTCCCCTGCGGACCGTGAGCAAGGGGCGCCTCTTTGGAGTGCGCCGCCTTGTCGGCGCTTTGGCCCGCGGCGGCCTGGCGCCGCTTCGTTTCGAACCCACGCTAGCGTCGAAGGTCGAGGCATCTACGGTTGGGCCAAAGCGCCGACAAGGCGGCGCACTCCAAGGTGGCGCTCGACTTAACGCCGAAAACCTCACGTAAGAAGACGCTCTTCCTGTTAACATATTCCCCATGCCGAAGCGTTGCGACTGGGCCAGGACAGATCTATCCATCGCCTACCACGACAATGAATGGGGCGTGCCTGTGCACGATGATCGCAAGCTCTTCGAGTTTCTCATTCTCGAAGGCGCCCAGGCGGGATTGAGTTGGGAAACGATATTGAGAAAGCGCGAAAACTATCGTGCAGCTTTCGACGGTTTTGATCCCCAAAGGGTCGCGAAGTATGACGCGCGCAAGATTGCCAGATTACTCGGAGATGCCGGCATCATTCGCAATCGATTGAAGATCAACGCCGCTGTGCAAAACGCCAAAGCGTTCCTGGCAATTCAAAAAGAATTTGGCAGTTTCGAGGTCTACGTCTGGCAGTTTGTCGATGGTGTTACCCGCAAGAGAAAGCGGGGACAACCTGTTCCTGTCTTTTCTGAAGAATCAACGATGATGAGTAAGGAACTGCGCAAGCGGGGGTTCAATTTCGTGGGCTCGACCATCTGCTATTCCTTCATGCAGGCAGTCGGAATGATCAACGATCACAATCACGACTGCTTTCGCTTTACTGAGGTTGGTCGGCAGATGAGCGGCGGGAGGGAGGTCACCGGTCGTTGAATCCCTGGCGCGGACTAGGATCACTGCGACGGGAGATCTGGTTTCTCTGTCTTGCCATTTTAGTGAATCGTGCGGGCACGATGGTCCTGCCATTTCTGACTCTATATCTCACGGTAAACCGCCGATTGCCGGCAGCCACAGCCGGTTTAGCCCTCACCGTCTATGGCATCAGCGCCATCATAGTCGCGCCGTTGGCAGGACGATTGTCGGACCGCCTGGGTGGCCTGCGCATCATGAAACTGTCGCTGGTGTTGGCGGGTTTGGTGCTCTTCGTGTTTCCTTTTGTTGACTCTCTGCCTGGCATCTTCGCGGTGACCGCCCTCTGGGCAATAGCCAGCGAAGCATTTCGTCCGCCCAGTATGGCGATCATTGGAGACCTGGCCGGTCCGCAGCAACGGAAAGCTGCGTTCGCTCTTACTCGCCTCGCAATAAACCTGGGGATGAGCATCGGACCCGTGGTGGGCGGATTCCTGGCGATGTACTCCTTCAAATTGCTTTTTTATGTTGACGGAGCTACCTCGCTTCTTGCGGGCGTATTGCTTGCCGTGCTCCCCGGGAGATTCAACAGCACGCCGCGCACGGATTCGATGGAACTATCCGAGGACTCTCTAGTTAACACCGACCCTGAGCCTGCTCGTCGTTATTTAGATGTTTTGAGAGATCGTCGTTTCATCTATTTTCTGATTGCCATGCTCCCGGTTGAGTTTGTTTTCTTTCAATCACTTGCGGCAATGCCTTTGTTCCTCGTCCGCGATCTTCACATGACTGAAGCCGGGTTCGGCGCCTTGCTGGCCATCAACACCGTGATCATTATTCTCGTCGAGGTGCCATTAAACTCTGCAATGGCCGAGTGGACCCATCGTTACTCCATCGCGCTGGGAGCGCTCCTGGTCGGGATGGGCTTTGGCGCTTTGGCCCTGGTCGATAACGTCACAGCGGTCGCATTGACGGTGGTGATCTGGACGTTTGGAGAAATGATTCTCTTGCCGGCGAGTTCCGCTTTCGTCTCGGACATCGCCCCGCGTGAACAATCAGGTGCTTATATGGGACTGTATATGATGGGATTCAGTGTGGCGGTCGCCATTGGACCATGGTTGGGAACGGCAATCCTCGAAAGCTATGGATCCGCTGCTGTCTGGTCGGGAACATTTCTGTGCGGTTGTCTTACGGCGCTGATGATGTGGTTTTGGCCGGGGAGGCGCACGTCTTCCGAAGGTGGATATAAAGACAAGCTGACTTGCACTTAGTGATTGGTGGATGCGGCTCAGCCGCCGCACAGTGCGGTAAGGCTCTGCCGGCTCTGCCTTACCGGAGACGTCCCTCCTAAAGCCTTTTCCTGAGGCTCAGCCTCAGGAAAACAACCGGGGAGAGTACCAGACGGTAAGGCGGAGCCTTACCGCATTGTGCGGCGGCAGAGCCGCGTAAACCCAAGTAGCGTGACACTAACCTGGAGAGACGTAATGAAATTTGGAAGCAACTTCGCCACACCTAATAGGACAGCTTGTCTGGCGGTGATTATCATTCTCCTGACCCTCTCGAGCCTCGCCTGCAAGTCGCACACTACAACCCTCCAGAAAACTCAGGCGCGTGGCGATGAAGCATCGGTAATTGCGGCTTTGAGAACCATTGTCGTGGCCCAGCAGGGCCACGGGGTAACCAATGAAGGGAACTATGGGACCTTCCCGCAGCTTGCAGCAGGCGGGTACCTCGATGAGCGGTTCGCCTCCGACGCACCTGAGGTTCGTGGCTACGTTCTGACGATGAGCCTGGGAGATAAGACTTTCAGCTGTAATGCGGATCCCACCCTGTCAGGTGATCTCAAGGGAAGACATTTTTACGTCGACTCAACCTCACCACTGATTCGGGTCAACGCGAAGGAGCCGGCAACATCGGGCGATGAGGTGCTGAAGTTTTAGAAGCGCGATTCAGGGGATGATTTCGTTTCCCTCAGCCTCACGGCGAAGCTGGTCGATGATGGAACGAATTGCCGGGGCCAGGCTACCGTGAGGTGCTAAGGCCAAATATTTCTCATAGGCCGCAACGGCCTCTTTGTATTTTTGCTGTTTCTCGTAAGCCGCGCCGAGTAGTTGGTAAATCACCGGCTCAGAGTCAGAAAGCTGATTAAGCGCTTTATTAAAGGCGGTTATCGCCTCCTCATATTTCCCTTGTTCTTCGAAAACTCGGGCCAGGCCGACGTGCGCTTCAGGCTGAACCCCTTTTGCTTCTTGAATGGCTCGGCGAAATGACAGAATCGCTTCGTCGTTGAAAGCGGCCTCTCTATGAATCCGTCCTTCCACCGCTGACGCTTCCGGATAGACCGGTCGAGTGCGACGCGCAGCCGCAATCTCTGTCAGCGCCTCTTCATTCCTATTCAGATCGAGTAAAACGCGCGCAAGTCCCAGGTGCGCCGCAGGAAACGCGCCGCGCACTCTCAAAGCCTGTCGATAAAGCTCGGCTGCCTTTTGTTTCGCTTGATCATCCCTCGCCTTTTCGCGTCCTTCTTCAGCTTGTTGAAACAGCAACTCAGCCTGGTCTGTGGTCCTCACCAGCTTCACCGCCAAGCTCCGTTTTCCCGCCACAAGGGACGTCGTGACTTCCCTGAATCCTGGGGCACGAACGCGGACAGCGTGGCGGCCTGGCAAGACCTTCTTTAGTTCAAGGCGGCCTGAAGCATCAGTTACGCCGCGGCGAATTTCATCGATCCAGATGATGGCGTTTGGTTCGGAGTTGATTACCAGAGTTGACGATACGGGCGTCGACCGAACACTCGCACGGCGCTGAGGAAACGCCGCCGGCGCAATTAGCAGAAGGATCAACGCAACCTTGAATGTAACGCCTTTCCGGCTCCATAAGGACAATCCGAATATTCTCTGTGCGGTAAGTTTCCGGAAGCTTCTTTTTGGCCAAAAGAAACGATCCACGAAATTACACGAACCAACACGAAATCGCGTTGATGTTTTTTCGTGTGATTTCGTGGATCGTAAAATCGTTCCCATTCACCCTCCGCTTTCGTTACCGCTGAGGCGTTCCTTGTGCACCGTTGGGTCGACGGTCGCTCCCGGCGAAGCACTACTCGTGGCTGGTTGTTTTGTAATTGCCCGAGTCCCAACTTCCGGTCGGAATTTTCCGTGTTCATCGTAAAGACGAAGGTATTGGAGTCGATTCCTTATTACGCCTTGAATGTAGCCGCGGGTTTCTTTGAAAGGCACAGCCTCCGCCCACTCATCTATTTCCGGCGGCAGCGACCGCCATTGAACCATGCGGTGGGGCCCGGCGTTATATGCCGCCGCCATATATTCGATGCGGCCGAATTTATCTATCTGATCCCGCATATAACCGGTTCCGATCTGCACATTCAGTCGCGGTTCATAAAGCGCTTCCTCTGTTATCGTTCGACTAAGTCCATACTTCCTCGCAGTCGATACTGCAGTCGGAATCAATATCTGCATCAACCCATAGGCGCGCGCCGACGAGCGTGCCCGAGACATGAAGATGGTTTCCTGGCGAATCAAACCGGCAACCTGAAAAGGATCAAGGTTCTTCCCCTTCGATTCCTGAACAATGATGTCCCAGTGCGCGAGCGGGTAAAATACATCCCATTCATCGCGCGTCATCTCTTCCGGCTTCATTTGCGAGTAATCTGGGAAGCTTCTTTTAAGTGCATTGAGCGCGCGCACATTATCTTCCTGCGAGCGATATACGCGGGCGATTGCCAGATTTACTTTGGGACTGTTGCCCGCTGACGCGTAGGCTTCGTTCAACTCCGCAAGCGCCCATTCATCAAGACCCACGGTGTTCAGTTCATCGGCTTTGACGATGGCCCGCTCTTCATTTTGGCCCGCTGTTTCTTCCGCGACGGTCACAGTTTGAAGGTTTGCGATCGCGCGGCCCACGACGGAATCGGAAGCAAACGTTTTTGCCTGGGCCGTTCCGTTCCTGCCCATCGCATCCAGACGTTGCTTTGCGAGATAGCCATACCAGTTGGCGTCATAGCGCCCCAGCATGGCCTGGTAGAGGGCCCGCGCCTCCGCAAGCTTGCCGGCTCGCTCAGAATCACGTGCCGCCCAGTAGCCAGCGCGACCGCGATTATCGGTGTTCTTGCCGGCGTAATACGCGAGATGCTCGGTTAGCTGCTTTGACGATTCGCCATAATTCTTCGCCTCGTGGGCTATCCAGGCCAGATCGAATTGCGCCTGGGCAACTTCCGGTGAGCCTTGATAAGAATTTACTGCGGTGCGCAGGAAGTAAGAAGCATCTGTCTCGTTCTTTGCATCTTCCGCAATCACGCCCACGCTCACAAACGCGCGGGGAGTGAATCGACTTTCTGGAAAACTGCGTCGTAACTCTTCGACGGTTGCTCGAGCCTGGTCCCATTGACGAGTGCGCGCGTAGGTTTGTGCCACGTAAGAAAGCGCCTCCGCGCGGGTCTCACCTGCGGAACTCGGAATGGAATTCAAAGCCCCGGCCGCATCGGCTGTTTTCCTGAGATTGAAAGCGGCAATCACTCGGCGCAATTGCCCTTCGGCGCTCGCAGAAGTTGGGAACCTGGCAAAAGCGCCGTTGTAAGCCTGCAAGGCATCTGCATACTTCTTATTTTCGTAAAGCCTGTCGGCGCGAGTCATAGCCTCGTCAGCTGAGACCGGAGAAACAGTGGAGCCGAGGCGCGGAATTGCAGCTGCAACATCGACGCTTTGGGCCGACGCAGGAGCAAAGAAATAAAGTCTTCGATAGGCGGCGAGGGCCCGCGTAGAATCACCGGTCTCCTCATAGGCACGCCCCGTCATTAGAAGAGCAGCCGGGTCATCTTTCGCGGCTAACTCCTTCAGCAAAGTGGGAATTGCAGCAGCACTGCCCGCGCGAAGCAAAATGTTTGCGGCGTCCAGCGCCGCTTCTTTGGCCCGCAAGGATTCAGGGTAGTCCCTCTTCACTCGTTCATAGATGGCACGTGCTTCCGCAACTTGCCCTGCTTGCTCCAGCGCATTGGCACGCATAAAAAGCGCATAGTCGCCGAGTTGGCTGTGGCTGGCTATGACACTTGAATCAAGTAGCGTTGCCGCACCCGCAAAATCTTTCTGGTTCATTCTGATTCGCGCGCGGACAACTCGGGCCAGGGCCGCGGCCTTCGTGCGCGGAAAGTCTGATTCGATTCGCGCTACCACCTCTTCGGCAGGCAAAACCCCTCCCCGCGTCATTGCCCGAAGGTTTTCCAGGGCCTTGAGCTCCGCGGCAGTTTGTTGGCGCGACTGGCAACTGGCTGTTAAGAATCCCGGAACAGAAGCGCCGATTACGATCGCGACGCCAATTAAAACCAAAATGAGACGGTGATGACGAAATTTAGGAAACAAACCTGAAACTCCTGGTTAAAAGATGTAAAGCAAACTGTTAGCTTGCGTCCGTCTGTACACTCATTGTTAACCCCCGGAACAAGGCAAACTAAGAGTTTGCTTTAGATGTGCCGGGGGAACAGAACACTGGGATGTAGAAATACCCTGAAGGGGTTTGATAAAACTTATTGTCTGGCCCGTTCAGGGTATTTCTTATTCTTTGCGATCTCAGATCTAAGACTTCAGCTCAGATTGAGACCGGGGTTACTTCGAAATTTATGCTGAAACAGTAGCTCCCGGATACCCACTTCCCAGCTTCGCCATGTCGCCCTCGGCTAGCGTGTTCACCAGCTCCTGATGAAAGTAGTCATATTTCTGCGCAACGTCAGGCTTCACGCGTTTGTCATACATCTCACGCGAACGGTCGATGTATTCTCGCAGCCGGATATATAAATCATTTTGGGCCCGCCCCTCCACTACCTGCCTTTCGTTATAGAGCTTAATTTCCGAGACCAGCAAGCGCGCAAATCGGCGCGCATCATTATGTAGACGTCGCTCTTCTTCGTCAGCGACTTCGATAGGTAACTCGACATCTGCTCCATAACGTCGTTTTGGAGGAGCTGTGGTCGCCGCCGACTCGACTGCAGGCGGCGGTGGTTCGACCTCAACTGCAGGTGGCGGTGGCTCCATCTCAGCCGCATATGTCGGTGGCTCCATCTCAACCGCAGATGGCGGTGCCTCCATGTCAACTGTCGATGGCGATGGCTCCGCCTCTAAAGCGGGCGGTGGGAATGTCTCCGCCGCCGGTTCAGCATACGGTTCCGGTTCGTATGCCGCGACTTCCGGCGCGGGTGCACTTTCTTCTACAACCGGGGTTATCTCATCGTATTCAGCCACAGGCGAATATGCCTGGGGCTCTTCAGTTGGTGCTTCTGCGACGGGCGCGCTTTGTTTGGCGCGTCCAGAGCGGCCAGCCAACAACTCGACCGCCATCCCGGAAACTGTGACCAGTGTTTCCAACGCTTCCAAATTGATGGCTTCTGAATCGAGATTGGCGGAGTCGGCATACAACACCGCCACAGTTCGCTTCCGCACCACGAGGGGCATGGCGACTATTCTGGCGGGCGGCTCGTCGCCAAAGCGATTGAGAATCATATGGTCCTCAGCATGCGAACCTGGACCACCACTCCACGTCTCGCGGGATCTCGCCACACTACCCACCACTGTGTCAGCGGCTACAGGAAACGACAGCTGTTGAATAACATTATCGCCGACTGAGCCTTCAAATCCTCGGGCACGCCACCCGATACTTTGGTCGCCTTTGATCACGAAGAAGGCGACTCGCGGTGCAAATGCTGACGCACGATTGATCAGTGCCTTGAGAATGTCCGCCTGAGATTCTTGTTCGTCGATCTCGGAAATGGCCGCCTTAACTATGGCCATGTCGCTCGACGCCTTAGCGCGTGTCGATTCAGCAGCAGCCAGGTTTACGCCTTCGTCGTGGGCCGCCCGCAAGTGCTCGAGAATGGAGGAAGCAACGCCTCCGTCGAGTTGCACCTCGCTCTGGCGGTCCAAAAGACGGCTGAGCGATTCGTTGAGTTGGCTCTGAAGTGCGGCGAGTTCCTGTTTAATTCCGCCCAGACGCCCGTCGATATAGCTTTCTATCTCGTGCCGCAAGCTGTCTTCAAGTTGTTCGCTGACCACAGTGTGTTCCTCCATTGCAGGACCTATTCGCACGCCGTTCCAGGTAAGAATCCTAACCAGGACAGAACGCTTTGCTGAGACCCAGGGACTGAATGTCTCGTCGGCGATTATGGACGTGTGGGAATCGGCGAGTCAAGAAGTGGTTTTTTCCGGGTGGTCCGCCATTTCAGCAGGTTACACGATTACACTTTCTGCAGGGCCATAGTGGGGAGTTTTGCGGCCTGAGCAGAGCAGCATGCTGTTGACACACCTGATGACACACCTGATTGACACGCTTTCGAGTCGTAAGTTATAAGTCCGCGCAGATACACCTCGATGACTCCTACGATATTAATTGCCGACGATCACGACGATAGCCGCGAACTGCTGCAGCTTTTGCTCCTGGGAGCGGGATACCAGGTGAAGGAAGCCAGAGACGGGAGCGAATGTTTGACGCTGGCAAAGAGCGAGCAGCCCGATCTAATTGTGATGGACTTGTCGATGCCGGTCCTGGACGGTTGGGGAGTTTTTCTCCAGCTCAAGACGGATGATCGGACGCGGGCCATACCCTGCATGGTTGTGACTGCACACGCCGAGTTAAATCGAATCCAGGCCCTCGAGGCCGGGTTCAGCGCTTACCTTTCAAAGCCCTTCAGCAGCGAGGTGCTTTTGAAAACCGTCGCCTCGTTGCTGCCCAGCCAGCAGGCAGAATAATCGTTGTCCTGTCTCTGTGCCCCCTCGGCTAACGCTGCAAAGAACGACGAAAAGAGACGATCCACGAACATACACGAAAGGAACACTAACGCCTTTCGCGTCAGTTCGTGTAGTTTCGTGGATCGTACTTTCTTATTCAAAAACACGAACTTGAATCTTTGTAATACAGAGCAGGCACAGAGAAAACAAACCAGGACCCTACGAACTAAATCTACTTTTATTTATGCGAGATCACTACCTGCTGAATCGAAGGAGGTAATGCATGATTCTCGCTGCTGCTAAATCCGGCGTTGGTAAACATCCTTTCAAGTTCCGAGAACGTGTACGCATCTCCACTCGGCGTGCTCCCCAACATCATCACGCTGAACGCCGCTGCGTCGGGTGGTGAGATGCGATCTTCATTTGGCACAAACTCCAGCGTTACCGCGCGGCCCCCGTCGGCAAGTGCGTCATGGACCTTACGCAATAAGGTCTCACAAGTTGGCGCATCAAAATGATGGAGAAAATTCGTCAGCAGGATCAGATCATAACCGCTACCGAATTCGACATCGAACGCACTGCCTTCGATCGTGGAATACCTGTCTGAAACTCCGGCCTTTTCTGCATTCTCCTTTGCAACTTCCAGTACCTTGGGCCAGTCGAGCGCGACAATCTCGGCCTGGGCGTTGTTTTTGGCGAAGGATATTCCGAAAAGGCCGTGCCCGGCTGCAATATCAAGAATCTTCAACTTTTGATCAGCAGTTGTGTCGACCAGTTTTGCCATTAACTGCGCCGGCATTGCGATCAATGGGACCATTGCGCGAGCAAATTTCACCCAAATAGGATTATCAGGGGCGACGGTGCCGCCTTCTTCATCAAGGCTGCCTCCCTTGCGAACGACCTCGGCAAAGTTCTTGAAGTTATCGATTAGCTTTTCAGTGGACATAAACTCGATCGAGCCTCCAAGGTATGCCGGCGAACGCTGGTCGAGAAAAACAGCGGAGTCCTGGGTGAGGCTATACCGATTTCCTTCCTTGTTCAGGAAACCCATGATGCAGAGAAAGTCGCAAAGGATTCGCGTACCTCGTTCGGAGGCTTCGCATCTTTGTGCAATCTCGGCCGCTGTGGTTTTTCCCTCGCCGATGGCTGTAAAGGTCTCGAGCTGGATTGCTGCTTTCAAAGCCTCCGTTCGCTGGTATGCATTTATGGTTTGAAAAAAAAGTTGTGGTGATGGCTGTTGTGATGGGGAAGTAGACATGATTCAGGCTCCTTTAGTTTGATTAATGCGAGATCGTTTTAGGTAAAGCAAACTGTTAGTTTGCGGCCGTTAGTTACCACTCAGATTAGAGTATTGTGTCGTTTAGCAAACTAACAGTTTGCTTTACTTGTTAGCTATGGTGTGAACGTCCGAAAAAACTCAATGCCTGAGTAGTTTATCCGCGTCGCCTGACCACCTGCGAACATATCGAAAACAATTCGGTCCGCGTCGTTGCCGTCGCCGGCCGGGCGAAACACATTCGGCTCAACCGCGATGAGTGGCTGTTCGCCATTCATCAGCAATCGCCCCTTGCGAATGACCATCCGTCCGCTCCCATACCACGGGCTATCAGAATGAAAATGGCCCGTGTAGGCGTCCCACTCTCTTGGATATTCAAACTTCTTTGGACCTGAATAGCGTTCGTTCGTCCACCAACTAGCGCCATGAAAGGCTTCCACCACCACGTCTTTTTCACGTCCAAAACTAAGCGCAAACAAATCGAAATCCGGATGCTTCACCAGAAACCGATCTCTCCCTGTTTGTTCCAACACGACCCGCGAACCGGCGTGTTGCAGGACTAGTTGTTCAGCTTCGCTGGTAAGCACAAGTTTTTTGCCATCGGAAGATGTGAACGTTCCAGCGTAGTCGGCCGCATTGGTGACCTTTACGGGCGGGGGCGGTGGTGGCGGCAGCGCAGGTAAATCCTGTCCGCGGGAGGCCGCGCTTAACAACTCAAGCGCGTATTTCGTAACGGCCACCGGCCTGTACCCGCCTGCGAGCCTCGCGTTCACTGACGCAAAAGCTGCGAAGCCGTCGGTGACATCGGCGTACATTGCGGAACTGAAAGCGACCATTCCGCCCGTATGCCGTAAGAGCCTTCGTCCATTCGTATCGCTAACCCACAGGCCATACGCGTAGCTGGCGTCCTCTCCACGAAATGGCGACTTGATCACCGGCTTAATAAACAAGTCGAAAGTTTTCTCGGCAACCACTCGACTTTTTGCCCCAGCTCCGCGGTTCAAAAGCATGAGCAAGTAGTTGCCCATTTCTTTGGCCGTCGCCGCGACGCTGCCGGCCGCTTCCGGCACTTCAATCCAGGGCGCTTCTCCGAGTTCTCCCCTCAGCGGGAACGGGCGATCCGGTTTGAGCGGCCAATAACCGAGGGCCACCCGCTCACGAATTTCGTTGGAGATGATGGGCGCACTGGAAGTCATACCGAGGGGCACCAGCACGCGCTGTCGCATGATCTCGGCAAAGGGCCGTTTGTCGATCGCTTCGAGGATGAAACCAAGCAGCACATAGCCGATGTTGCAATAGACAAACCGGGCTCCCGGTTCGAAGCCGGTCCTCAAAGTAGTTGCCGCCACGCGCATTAGTAAAGGCATGCCCGAGAGGCCTGAGGTGTGACTCAATAGATGATGAGTGGTAAACGGCGCAAAGCTGGATTCGACTTTGAGCCACGGCAGATAAGCAATAACTGGTTTATGTAAATCGAGCTTGCCTTCTTCAGCGAGTTGAAGAATCGCGAGTGCGACAAACGATTTTGAAACGGAGCCAATCTCGAAAAGTGTTTGCGGACTGACTTTAACTCCCGCCTTCACGTCCGCAAACCCGTATTGGGAACTGCGCAAAAGGCCGCTGCGATCGGCGAGGGCCAGCGTCATTCCCGGCGCGCCCATTTCTGTCATGTGGCGTGCAATAAACTCATCGAGACGTTTGAAGGCGGGCTGGAACCGATCAGCTTGCGAACGAGACTCGTCGGCGATGAGGAGCGGATGCGCACCACTCACGCTCTTCATTACTGCCAGGCCGACACCGGCTTTGAGGGCGTTAGCCATTAGTTGTCTTCGGCTGATGATCTGGGACATTGAAAGTTCCTCGTAACGCCAAATGTTAGTTTGCGCCTCTTCGTCCACTACGCTGAATTTCATGCGAGGCCCGCAAACTAACAGTTTGCTTTAGCCGCGAGCAGGCAAGCCGTTGCGCGCGATGCTCTCCATTACACCGCAGAACCGATCCAGCTCGTTCAGCGTGGTGTAAACGTTGGGTGTGATTCGTATTCCCTGAAATTCTTCGTGAATGATCGGGGTGGTAAAGATTCGATGCTTGTTGAACAGGTAACTGCCGATGGCGGTCGGGTCTACACCCTCAATATTCACATTAGCGATGGCACAGGATTGCGCTGGATCGAAGGAGGTATTAAACCGAACTTTCGGCACATCTTTCAGACGGTTCATCCAGTAACGCGAGAGATATCTCAGCCGCGCCTCTTTTCGCTTTCCGCCAATGCCGTTATGGAAAAGCAATGCTTCGCCGATGGCCAGTCTGGGAGCGGCAGAGTGAGTTCCAACTTCTTCGAACTTTCTGATGTCATTCGCTTGTTTCGACTCCGCGGCCATCAGCGGCCAGATCCTGGCAATCTTTTCTCGCTTCACGTAAAGCAGGCCCGTTCCTTTGGGGGCATAAAGCCATTTATGCAGAGAGGTGCCGAAGTAGTCGCAGCCGAGGTCCTTTTGTTTGAAATCAAACTGCGCGAAGGAATGGGCGCCGTCCACGATCGTCTCAATGCCTCTTGCACGGGCCATCTCACACACAGCTTTCACAGGGGTAATCTGGCCGGTGATATTTACCTGGTGGGCAATCAGGATCACTCGAGTACGCTGAGTAATTCCCTTCTCGAAGGCTCTAACGATCTCGCCCAGGTTCTTTGGCGGAATCGGGATTTTGATTAACTTGAGAACGAGCCCTTCACGTTGTTCCCGCTGGCGCAACGTCGTCAGCATCCGTGGGTAGTCCTGTGTAGTGGTAAGAATCTCATCTCCCGACTTGAAATCCATTCCCATCAACAGAATTTCAAGCGACTCCGAAGCGTTTCGGGTAATAGCGATCTCTTCGCGGTCGCAGCCAAACAATTCCGCCAGCCCGGTACGAATCGTCTCTGATTGTGGTTCGAGAATCTGCCACATCGTATAGGCCGTTGCATCTTCCTGTTGCCAGATGTAACGGACGAGGGCTTCGGTGACGATGCGCGGGCTGGGCGAAACGCCGCCATTGTTCAAGTTGATGATGCCGCGCGTTACGGAAAAGGAATTTTGAATTACGGACCAGTAGTCTTCATCCATCGCCGCCTGTTGAGGACTCAGATGCGCGACGCTCTTGCCTGCTGCTTCAACTTCTTTCATCAGCTCTGCTACGGCAAATGAAGAAAGCGCGGCTAGTCCGAGGCCCTTACCGGCAAGATCTAGGAAGTTTCTTCGATTCGTGGCTGAGTGTGTCATTGGTTTGGAGTTAGCTGAGCGTGCGATTCGAATGAGTAGCTAAAATTAGAATCTAAGAGGATGATCCACTAAAACACACGAATCAACACTAACTCTGCTCTCGCGCAGTTTCGTGCACGTTCGTGGATCGTCTTAGCCTTTCGCTTCGTAGACTACTTCCCCGCCAATCACCGTCATCATGCAGCGCGTTTTCAGAATCTCCGCCTCGGAAATCTTCATGATGTCGGCGGACAAGATGGTAAAGTCAGCAAGCTTTCCAGCGACAATTGAGCCGCGCAACTTCTCTTCAAAGGCTGCGTAAGCCGGCCAGATGGTAAACATCTTCAGGGCCTGTTCGCGCGTGACAGCTTCTTCCGGGTGCCAACCCTCGCCTGAGAAACCTTTCATATCCTTACGAGCGACGGCTGCATAAAACTCGATCATTGGCTCGCCTCGCTCCACAGGTGCATCGGATCCACCCGAGATGATCGCTCCCGACTTGATAAAGCTCTGCCATGCGTAGGCGCCATTCAGACGCGCTATTCCCACCCGGCTGGGCGCGAAATGCAGGTCACCAATCGCATGCGAAGGTTGCATGGAAGGAATGACGCCCAACTTAGCAAACCGTGGCAGGTCCACCAAATCAACAATCTGCGAATGTTCGACACGCCAGCGTGGGTCTGCCACTTTGCGCTGCGCCCGTGGTACCGCTTTGAACGCTTTATCATATTCATCGAGCGTGAACCGGTTGGCGCGGTCACCGATGGCATGCGTCTCCACTTGAATGCCGTTTTCCAAGGCCAGCGCCAGCATCGGCGCCAGCTCCTCCTGTTTCACAGTCATTAAACCAGTGGTGTTGGGAGCGTCGGCATAGGGCTGGAGCAGCGCGGCGCCTCGCGAACCCAGCGCGCCATCTGATACCACTTTGATCGTGCGAAAGGTAAAACGATGATCGAAAGCGCCGATGATGGGCCCCGCAGCCAGCAATTGTGCCGCACTCGGTCCTGGACCATGGACCGCTTTGTAGATCCGCAACTTGATCTTGCCCTCGCCGTATAACCTTTTAAACAGCTCGGCTTCAGCATAACTGCCGCCCGCATCCTGGATTTGGGTCCAACCCAACTCAATGTTTCGCTTCACACCGAGTATTACCGCGCGCTCCGCATCCTGCGGTGTCGTGGCGGGAATGTGACGTCGCACGAGGCCTTGAGCAGCGTCAATTAGCATGCCGTTTGGTTCACCGTCCGGACCTTTAGAAATCTCGCCGCCGAATGGATTCGGAGTGTTGTTGTCGACGAAAGCAAGCTTCAGCGCCGCACTGTTGACCACGGAAGCGTGACCGTCTGCGCGGGTGAGAATGACAGGGTTGTTAGGGGCAATGCCATCGAGTTGGGCGCGCGTCGGAAACACCGGCGGCTTCCAAAACGTTTCGATCCAGCCGCGCCCGGTCACCCATTCTCCGGGCTTTGCTAGATCTACACGCGCCTTAACTTTTGCCAAAAAGTCTTCGAGACTAGTGGTGCCCTCGAGGTTGAGCGTCATCTCGCGAAAGCCGACGCCCGAGAGATGCTGATGCGAGTCCGTCATGCCTGGCACGACAGTCTTACCCATCAGATCGATAACGCGCGTAGTCTTCCCCACGTATTTCTGTGCTTCGCGATTTGATCCGACAAACACAATCCGATCGCGTTTAACCGCGACAGCTTCCGCTTTTGCTTGCCCATCAGCCACTGTGTAGATGTTGCCATTCTTGAGCACGAGATCCGCCGGATCTAGCTTTGGTGATTGCGGAATCAGCAGGAATGCAAGAATCAGGGCCAATGGAATAGGGACTAAGACTTTCATTTGTTTTCAACTAAACCGCGCAGGATGTGTGCAGAGCGAAGGTCTTATACCACTTGCCGAGCGGGAGTTGTAGTGTTCCGCCAAGGTTTTGAACATGTGAACGCGACGAAACGATCCACGAAACTACACGAAAATGCACTAACTCTTTTTCGGGTGGCTTCGTGTAGGTTCGTGGATCGCATTTTCTTTCTGGTTTGTTCTGTTCGCTTTGGGTTGCGTTATAATCCGACTTCTCAATCACAAAACATCTTCGGAGAACTTTGCCATGAAAACCGAGACGCTCAACATAAACACTTCTCGCGGAGCTACTACCGTTCATGTAGCGCGCCCGGAAACGGACACCGCGGCAGCCGTGATTTTGATTCACGAATGGTGGGGCATTAACGACCATATCCGCGATATCGCCGGCCGTTATGCCAATGAAGGCTATCTTTGCCTGGCGCCGGATCTGTTTCGAGGCAAGGTGGCCACAAATGCCGATGAGGCTTCGAAGCTCATGAACGACCTGGCAATCGAAGACGGCATGGAAACGATTCAGGAAGCGATAGCTGAAGCGAAGCTGGCTTACAAAGTGCAGAAGATCGGAATTACCGGATACTGCATGGGCGGGACCTTCGCGCTGCGCGCTGCGTGCGAGATTGATGAGCTGGCGGCCGCCGCTCCGTTTTATGGCGACATTCCGCTTGAAGACATGTTGAAGAATCTGAAGGCGCCTACGCTTTTCATCGCCGGCAAACGAGACAACTGGATAAATGCCGGCAAGGTCAACGCTTTAAAGGAAGCGGCTGAGAAATATGACCTTCCTGTCGAGGTGATGGTCTACGACGCAGACCATGCCTTCTTCAATAACACTCGGCCGGAAGTTTATGATGCCGAAGCCGCGGCTGATGCGTGGCGGCGCGTGTTAGATCTATTCAGGAAACACCTGGCCGTCGCTGTGCCGACCGGGGCCTGACGATCCACGAACACACACGAAAGGAACACTAACGTATTTCGTGTCGGTTCGTGTTGTTTCGTGGATCGTACTTTCTTGTCCAAAACCCGAAATTGAACGTTTTGTTATACAGATTACGCTGGCTTTTTGGAATCTGTATCTGCGAAGACCGCTACAAGCTGCGCAAAAAGTTACTCAATTCCGGGAGAAGAGGTAGTGCAGTTCGCGCCCCCAGGTCGCGACACTTCAAAGCCGCCACTGCGTTTGCCATCTTCAAACTCGTTTCGAGGTCCTCTCCGGTCAGTAAGCCATAAAGCAGCCCGCCGTGAAACGCATCTCCTGACCCGGTGGTGTCACGGCATTCTCCGGGTACTTCATAAGCAGGCGATTCGATAAACTGTCCATCGCAATAAACCACCGCGCCCTGCGCACCTTTAGTCAGGCCCACAATTCCGCAACCGTACCGCGCCTTCAACTCAACGAGAGAAGCCCGTTCATCGGCAATGCCTGTCAGCCGGTGTGGAAACTCACGCGACGTAACGAGGAGGTCGATTAGCGGCAAAAGGTCCAGGATACCGTCGTAGATGTTGTCGATATCTGCCGAAACAATAGTGCCTTTCGCGCGAGCAGCCTGGGCCATGCGAACGCACGCGGGTGGGTCGTGCGCATCAATGTGCAATACCCGTCCGCGAGGCGCTAGCTCTAACGGAGCTTCATCGGCGCGGTAGGCGACACGGTCGTCACGATCCCAGATGATGGTGCGCTCTCCGTTGCGTGCGTCAATGATAATAAAGGCAATCTGAGTGCGGGCCCCCTCAACCACTTCCGCATATTCGATGTTGACGCCTTCGGTTTTTACAGCCTCAAAGCCAAACCGTCCTTCCGGGTCCGAGCCGAAGCGCCCAGCGTAAGCAGTTTTCAAACCCAATCGCTGCAAGGCGATCATTGCAGTCGCAGTTTGCCCCCCCGCCGCCTGTTTATGCTCAACCAGTCGAGTCTTGGTATCGAAGGCTGGATATTCCGGAACGACGATCAGATGATCGACCGCATTGAGTCCGAATCCGACAGCGTCGAACTCGCGATTGGTTGCGAGATGGAAAGGAAAGTTCATCGAAAAGAAGTTGGCCAAAAGCAAACGATCCACGAAATCACACGAACTAACACGAAATATCTTGGTGTAATTTCGTGTAAGTTCGTGGATCGTATCTTCGCTTCATTTGTTTCCGCCTCGTGGCCTTCATTGAGCCCGTGCGTTAGAATGTCACTGTAATCCGGGTTCGTCGATAGTAATAAAGCAGTGAATCTCGAAGAAAAACTTAAGGAAATCCCAACTTCTGCCGGCGTTTACCTTTACAAGGACAGCGCCGGCAAAATCATCTATATCGGCAAGGCCAAGCGTCTGCGCAGCCGTGTGCGCTCCTATTTCCAGGCTCGGCCTTTCGACCGCAAGACCGACGCACTCGTGAAACAGATCGCCGACGTGGAGTTTATTGTCACCGACAATGAAGTGGAAGCGCTGATACTCGAAGCCACACTCACCAAGAAGCATAAGCCCCGTTATAACGTCAATCTAAAGGATGACAAGTCGTACCCACATCTGAAACTCACGATCAGCGAGCCTTTTCCGAAAGCGGTTATCACCCGACGTATTCAAAAAGACGGTGCACTTTATTTTGGTCCATTTCTGCCGGCCAGTATGGCCCGGAAAACGATCGATGTAATTAACCGTACTTTTCAATTGCGGACGTGTGACATTGAGATCGACGGCAAAGCGCCGCGACCCTGTCTCGAGTATCACATCAAACGCTGCCTTGGCCCTTGCGTCAAGGGACTGTGCACGACGGAACAGTATCAGGAGGCTGTGCGGGATGTGCGGCTCCTTCTGGAAGGCAGGAATACCGAGCTGGCCGACACCCTTGAAGGTCGCATGGGCCAGGCATCGGAAGAACAGCGTTATGAGATGGCGGCGAAGTATCGCGATTTGCGTAAGACGGTTATCAAGCTTTCTGAGCAGCAGAAGATGGCTACTTCGCCTGAGCGCGACGTTGATATTTTCGCTTATTACCGGGAGGGGCGTCTGCTTGCCTTGCAACTCTTCACCATGCGCGAGGGTCATATCGTAGGACGGCGCGAATTCTTCTGGGAAGACCTGCCGGAAGATGATTTCGATCCTGCATCGTTTTTGAGCGAGGTGCTGGCTCAGTATTATTCGAGTGATTATGTGCCCAAAGAAATTCATGTTCCCGTTGACTTCGAAGATCGCGAGTTACTTGAAAAGGCCTTGACGGCGCGTAAACGTCGGCGCGTGCGTATTCACTACAGCCAGCGCGGCGAAAAGCGCGATTTGATTGACCTGGGCGAGAAGAACGCGAAGCTCGCGTTTGAGCAGCGCTTTCGCGTGCTCAAGCCCGACATGAAATTGGTACTTGAAGAGTTGCAGGAAACGCTCGAGCTGCCACGCTTTCCGGCGCGTATCGAGTCCTTTGATATTTCCCACATTCAGGGCGCGGAGAATGTAGGCGGCATGGTGGTTAGTGATAACGGAAAGATGAACCGCTCTGAGTATCGCAAGTTTCGCATCAAGACGGTTGAAGGCGTGAACGACACAGCGTCAATGCGAGAAGTGGTCCTCCGTCGTTATCGCCGGAGACTGGCAGAGGGCAAGTCTTTGCCGGATCTAATCATGATCGATGGAGGCAAAGGTCAACTTGCAGCGGCGGCCGACGCGATGCGTGAACTCGATCTTGAAGCCATTCCCATGGTGGGCGTGGTAAAGCCACCGTTGAAGCACAATCAGGTCTCTTATCTGCTGGTAAAGGGACGTGAAAACGAGCCCATCTATCTGGATCCACACTCGCTGATTCTGCGTCTGCTGCAAATGATTCGCGACGAAACACATCGCTATGCGCTGAGTTACCACCGCAAACGACGTGAGCTCCGTGACTTCACCTCCGAGCTCTCCGCTATCCCGGGCGTCGGCGAGAAACGCAAGGGACGCTTGCTAAGACACTTCGGTTCCATCCATCGAATCAGCGAGGCCACGGAGTCGGAGCTGACGCCATTCGTGGGCCAGAAGACCGCGCACGAAATTGTGGACCATTTTGCTCGCCAGCGGAGTCTTTCCCAGGTGGCGGCCCAAACTGCCGATAGCCTCATTGTGGAATCAGATCAGATAAACTAAGCATCGCAAACATAGCCGCAAACCACGTTTCCACACGTCTCCTCAGCCGCGTAGAGTCTGTCGGGATAACCTTTAACTCTCTGTGCGATCTCTGTGAACTCTGTGTCTCTGTGGTTACCAAGAAAACAGCCACCACAGAGAACACTGAGGATGCACAGAGAAAGCCGATTATTATTTCCCGACAGACTCCGTAGGGTTGGTCCAATCTACATGCAGCCGGATCGATCGTCGGTTTTTCGGATCATTTCCGGGCGGCATGTGTCGGAATTGTTAGGCACATTCGTCTAATAAACTGTTGAAATTCCGCACTTTCCGCTGGCATTAACCTTGCCACGGCATCACGTGAGGAGCGGGGCAACCAAGTTCAGCGCGGTCGCCTCTTAATCGGTTCCTTCGGCATCGATTTTACGTGCCATGAAGTCAGTGGGAAATAATTCCGCGTCTCCTCCCGGATACATCACAACAAAACAGGAGAAATACAGATCATGGGTAGGTTCATCTTTTTAGCAATTCTGGTGGTCGCCAGCTCCGCAGTAGGTTTTGCGCAGTCGGACGATTACAGCAAGGTCGAGGTCTACGGCGGCTATTCACACAATCGCGTGGACACTGGGATCGATGATTCGGATCCTGAACTTAGCGACATCGTTAACGAGCGCGAAGGTTTTAATGGCTTCAATGCTTCAGTTACCGGCAACATTACGCGCTACGTAGGTTTGAAGTTTGACGTAGCCGGCCACTTCAAAAAGAAGTCGTTCGGCTTCGGAGGATCGAGTCTGGATCTCGACTCGTCGGTATTCAATGTGCTAGGCGGAGTGCAGTTTAAGGACAACGCAAAGGAAGGCAACTTCAAGCCTTTCGCTCATGCCCTTGTTGGGGCAGCACGTGCTCGAAATAAAGGAACGTTCAACGGCGCTTGCATCGCTATCGTTCCCTCGCCATGTCCGAACTTTAACGAGAGTGATACTGGGCTGGCCGGCGTAATCGGCGGCGGGATCGACATCCGGCTGAATAACCGGGTAGCCATTCGCGCCGTCCAATTGGATTACAACCCCACACGAGTATTCGATGCCACGCAACATAATTTCCGCATTGGAGCGGGCATCGTCTTCCACTAAACTCGAAGTATCTGGTCGTCTAATTAGGACCCCGCTGTAGTTCATTTCTGACCTGCGGGGGTTTTCTGTGCACAAAAAGCTGGACGCGCCACCCCCACCGGAGCGATGCAGCAGGCCTTTTTTTTGAGCCGGCAGGCACTTAAAGATTGGGTACTAATGCAGTTGGTTATTTGGCCTGAAACGCAATCAGATACAGAATCCAGCGCGGTTGCGCGGGATGCTTCAGGAACCTGAGTATTGGAAGGATTGCCGACCTTGCGGCTAAGTTGCCTCCGGGATCACGCTACAGCGCTGGGTTCTGTAATTAGGTGCATTGCGCCGAAAATGCATCAGTACCAAAGATTGAGGCCTCTAACCAATAACAGCTAAACTCGCCTATTACCGGGTTTGAGGCAAAGCTCATATTGCTGTGCACCACTTAACATAAGAATAATGACAAGACGATCAGCCTTCCTCTTTACCTTTGTGCTTCCGCTTCTTTTTTGTTTTACCGGCGAGGTTGAGGCGTGCAGCTGTGCGTTCGGCGGCGGTGCTCCATGCCAGGAATACTGGCAGACCGATGCCGTGTTCTCGGGAAGCATTATCGGGAGTTCTTCGATCAAAGTTAAGGATGATGCATATGAAAGAACCCAACGTCTGGTTCGCATCGCAATCAAACAAGCGTTTCGTGGCATAGAGGGTAGTCAAACCGAAGTGCTGACTGGTTTAGGCGGGGGGGATTGCGGCTATGAATTCGAGCTTGGCAAAACGTATCTCATCTACGCACACCGCGGCAAGAAAGACGGCAAGCTCTACACGAGTATTTGCACGCGCACTCGACCAATCACAGAATCCGCCGACGATATTGCCTTTATAAATTCCCTGGCCGGCGCTGAGCCTGGCGCCGTTATCTTCGGCCAGGTAGTCAAGCGTAATTATCATTGGAAAGAGGGCGACAAATGGTACCAACCTGTTTCCGAGGCCGAAGTCACCATTGAAGGTGAGGGTGAGAAACGGGAAATGAAGTCGGACCAGGAAGGTAGCTTTCGGGTGGACGGATTACCGCCGGGCTCTTACAAAGCTTTCCTGAAATTACCACCGGGGCTTTTGCGAAACGCCTACGTCAAGGATGAGGGTGCGCGCGTCGTGGAGAATGAAATAAACGTCGTTGCCCGTGGCTGCGCACAGACTGACTTCTATCTGGAATCAGATACCCGTGTCACAGGAAAAGTAATAGATGCGGCAGGTCAACCTGTGACGAATTTACGTCTCGAGATGCGCGGAGCCAACGGAGACAACAGCAACAACAACGTGTTTCTGAGTGCTCAAACCAATCAGGACGGTTTTTTTGAGTTCAAGGTAATTGCACCCGGTGACTATCGGCTGGGGTTCCGGATTCTTAACTCCCAATTAACGATGAATGTCCCGTATCCCCGCACCTACTTTCCCGGTGTCTTAACTAAAGCGGCGGCCCAGGTCATCACGGTAAAGGAAGGAGCACGTCTGCAGGATCTTGAATTCCTAATGCCGCCGACGCGGCAGCCTTATGAAGTGGAGGGCCGGGTAGTTTGGTCAGATGGGAAACCCGCAGCGGGAGTGAGCATTTATCTCTCGTTGACGGAAGAGGGAGAGATGTCAGAGTTTTCTTCACTTCGCGCTGACGCACAGGGACTCTTCAAGCTGAAGGTTTATGAAGGATTGCAATACCAGGTGAGCGCTTACCCGGATAGGGCTACCGGCGCTGAGGCACAGAGCCCCTGGATAGCAGTTCCTGCACTCCATGGCCCAGGCTCTGTGAAGCTGATCCTTCCAGGCAAGCGGCCGCAATAAAACCAATTCAAAGCTCCCTAGCTCAGCCTGTGGGCTGATCGCCCTTCGAGCCTGCGAACTCATAGGTGATGTGTAGGAGCAATGAGCCATCCTTCGCTTCCGACTTCACGTCTTTCACCTGCGCCTTCACTGACCCATTGCTCGCCTTTATCGGAATCATCAACTGAACCTGCGATGGACGAAGGACCTCCAGCGGATTGACCCGGCTGTCGATTGCGTTTCGCACAAATACGGTCACGAAGTTGTTTGCTAACGGGTTCACACCTTCAAGATTGACTCCTTCAACATTCACCCGTCCGTAGAGAGTTTGAGAGGGTTGATCGAAGGATAGTTGAATGCTTGTCTGCGCCCATCCTTTGAACTGCATGCAATTGCCCAGAAGGTTGTAGTTGCCACTGAAGACCAGCGGCGCCGTGATGTTTCCATTCGCAAACTGCACCTGCGTTTTTGCGTTCCCGCTCGCGGGCGCCAAAGTCACACTGTTTGTGCATCCTCCCTGAAACGCGATGGTCGTGAACGTTGTCGTGTTGTCGGTACCACCTGCGTTAGCGGCTGGGTTTGTCGACGCCAGATTGAACGTCGGGGGATTAAGATCACGGAAGACTGTAGCCAGCAGCTCGTTTACGAAACTATCGCTTAACGATACCACTACCGTACTCGGCGGGGTTGCGCCCGAAGGCGCTTGAACTGGGTTGCCGGGCAACGCCTTCGCTCTGGGCACGCCAAGCAGGAAGATGGCCGCCCCACCTCCAATGACCAGGCCCAGCAGAAATGTGATCAGGTATTTCATCGGTTTCTCACGAAGTGGGTTTTGGAGAAGCAGTCGTCGCGGTTGGTGTCGTCGATGGCGACGCACTCGTTGGCGGCGACGAAGTCATGTTGCTGAGCAGCGCCTTTATTACCGCGGCGACTGTGTTAGTAATTGCATCGATCTGAGAACGGACCTGCTCTGGTGGAACTTTGGTCAGGCCTGGAGGGACTTGAAACAAGGAGTCGTCGACAGTGGTGCTGATGTCGCGCATTTCGGCAACTATCTTCGCGC
Source organism: Acidobacteriota bacterium (assembly GCA_038040525.1). Classification (GTDB taxonomy): domain Bacteria; phylum Acidobacteriota; class Blastocatellia; order Pyrinomonadales; family Pyrinomonadaceae; genus PSRF01. The sequence continues at coordinate 117,897 of JBBPIC010000006.1, forward strand.
CTTTTACGCCCTGCACGTTGCCGGTCGCTTCCGAATATAACTCGGTTTTTAGTGGCAAGCCGGTCTCTTTGTCGACGAAGACGAATGCTTCACTACTAACCTGACCGGCAGCGGTTGAGGTGTTGGTGGTGGTCGCATAACGATACTTGTCAGCCAGGCGGCCGTTGATAGTCTCCTCGCCAACTCTCTCTACGCCTTTCAGTTTCTCGATATGAGAAACGATCTGTCCGGGCGTCATTAACCGTTGCAGTTGAAAGCCGGTAGCCTCCGGAGTCAACTCCGCATACTGCTTGCGTCCAGGCGCCACCACGATATGTTTCCCACCCTGTTCCAGGTAAATCAGATTGGAGCCATCGGGAAGCTTGAACGACACGCGGCGATCCGCGCCACTGCGCGCGACTTCGGCCGATAACGTTGGAATGCCAATGGTCTTCTGTCCGCCCTCGGTCTCAGCGCTGAAAACCAACGTGGCGCGATACTTCTCCGGCTCACGCGCAGCGATCGATGAAGTGGGTGCCGTCGATAAGTTCGCATTGACGTTTGCAGGAGCCGTGTTTGTATTTACGGCCACGTTAACGTTTGTATTTGTGTCGGACCGACAACCACTGCCGGCAAGCATCGATAGCACGATCATTAACACACAGAGCGAAGTGGGTGTTCTTATGGCGTCAGGTTTCATGACATGGTCTCCCAAAAGAGAGCGCCTGGGCTCGGTTACAAGAAAGGGGATTGAAGGGGAAGCGGTAGGATAGCACGTGACGGACCAGAGACAAAAAGACGCACCAGAGAGTTGGTGCCGTGATCCCGAAGACAAGCAAACGATCCACTAAATTACACTAAGCCACACTAAGCCCGTTTTGTGAAATTTCGTGTTACTTGGTGGATCGTTCTTTGAACTCACGGAAAGGCAGTGGGGGTAAAACGAAGTTGTCCTCCAGGATTGACTTGGCCCTTGTTTTCGATTAAGAACCGCAGTGCTCTTTTAGCTCCATCTTGTGAGTGTGGCCGATGAAACCGATTCTAGCCTTAGTCGTTTTGGGATTTGCGCTTTCGCTTTGTAACTTAACCAACAAGCTCAAAGAAACTGCGAAATCAGCCGACCCTGGCAAGTCGCCATCGAGTTCAACTGATACCGGTGCTGAAGTTGAACGCCCGACGGCAACTGCCGCCCAACTGGAGGCGCTGGCGGGCGGACAAGATGTTAAGTGGGACCAGCAGGGTATGTCCTGGACTGTTCCGGCAAAGTGGAAAGAGGCCAGTAACGAGTCGAAGATGATTGTATGGCGATCGCCGGGCGGGTCTGATGCGGCTAATTTAATCGTTAACATATCGACCTTGGATGAAAACTTTCCCACAGAAATAAGCATCAAGGCTTTCTATGACGCTGCCAAGAGCCGGGCCAAAAACGGCGAAGTTGACGAAGTGAAATGGGTGGAGATCGATGGCCTGAAGGGCGTGCAGTTTCGCGAGGCCAACCCGGAAAAACCCGATGACTTTAGACGACTGCAATGGCTGGCCTATCGAAAATATGCCGGACAAGTTCAGATGGTGAACCTGATGCTTTCGAGCAACGGTAGAGGATTCCCAAAACATCAGGATGCCATGTACGGGGTTCTTTATTCGACGAAGCTGGTCCACTAAAAACGTTTTGGGGGAAAGGGGGAAGGGGGGAAAGGGTCAAGGGGGAAAGGGGTCAAGGGGAAGGGGTAAAGGGCCACGCCAGGTGCAATCGCAGCTTTCTGCTTTAGCCTCTTTCGCTTTTCGCCTTCACCTTTACCCCTTCCCCCTTCCCCCTTCCCCTTTTACCCCTTCCCCCTTCCCCTTTTACCCCTTGCCCCTACGCGCTTCGCGCTTCCCCTAGTTCTTCTTTATGTAGTTCCGGTGTACCCAGGCGTCTTTCTGATCGCGGTCGCGCGTTTCAAAGAAGACGTTCTCCTCGTCCTCCCCGGTTACCAGTCCCACTCGCTTGCTTACGTCCCTCTTGGTTGGCCTGGTTTTTTCACTGTCCGAGAGGAACGTTTTCGCCTGTTCCGTTTTGGCTGGTGCAAACTTTTCTGTCTGAAGCTCGGCAATCGCTTCAACTGCATTCGCTTTCAGCAGCTTGGGCCAGAGCTTCTTGAAGAGCGAACTGGAGCCGTAGACGTCTGCGCTGTTTACCTTGCCGTTGATCGCGAACACATAACCGATAACATCGCTGCTTCCGTTGACGATGTTTGATAGTGCCTTGATGTAGCCGTCAGCAGTTTCCTGTACCTTGCCATTTTCAACTGCGAGCTGGAGACTCGAGTCTGACACGGCTGAGTTAACCCGCACACCAACATTTTGGCTGAGCTTGTCCTGGGCCACGGTGACACTCTTCCAAACATCTCCTTGCGAATTAGATCTCTTCGCCGCCAACTTAATGCTTTTGGTAGAGACCGAGTCCGACGAACTGCCAAACACTGTTGTGCGTTCGTTACCACGTCCACTCCATCTTCCGTGTTCGACGCAGAACGCGGAGATGGGCATTTTCCCTGACTTACCCGGCACTATCAGATCCACCCCGATCATTCGATCCTGCTGTCCACCTTTGACGATCTCGCCCGCCTGCACATAAATGTCTTCATTGGAAAGATTCTCAATGGACAGTTCGTTGACAGTCTTGGTCTCATAGACGACAACCTTCTTCTGTGTCATGGCCTCCTGCAAAGTGATGAAGGTCTTTCCCTCAAAAACATTCTTGCCATGCACTAGAAAAATCGTCAGGTTCTTGTGTGTGTACGGGCCCGAAAGACGATAGTCGCCCGCCTGGACTGTAGTTCCCTGTCCCATTCCTCCACCCGTACCCTCGCCCACACCATTCCCTGCGCCTGCGGAACTGCCTGTACCGACGCCATTGGCTGCTCGAACAGTATTTTCTGTCCCAACTCCGTTGCCTGTTCCCGGGATGCGGCCCAAACCCCGGCCTGTTCCTCCCTCCAATCCATTTCCAACGCCGCTACCATGTCCCCTTCGCACACCAGCCGACGCCCCGAGCCCCTGCGCATTAATCAACATCCCTAACCCCGCAACCACCGACAACAGAACCACCCCGAGTGTTAATACAAACGCTTGCCTCTTCATTGTCTTGTCTCCTTTTAAGTGAGCTTCGGGTGTAACGAGTCTTGAAGTCGCGTCTAATGTTGAAGTCGTGGTCCAACGTTGAATTCTGGTCCGGGTCGTTTCGCTGGGTCCCAAGGCGTTCCCGTGGTCCGTGGTCACCCGTACGCGACGTTTTGGACTTAAATCCTCAGGTTTGACTGCCGCGTTCGTGCCGCCTCAGCTTGTGCATCCTTAGCCGAGCGCGCCTCATCCGCCGGCGAAGACGACTTCCATTACGCTGACGCAGTTAAGAGAGTTGCTTGAGCCAGCCATGACACTAATCTCCAACTCGATATCACCTAAAGCTGTAGCCAATTCTCAAACGGGGAAACCAACTCGGGGAGACCCCCTTGACGGTTCAATAGTTCACCCTTTGGTCCTTCGGGGAGACAGGAAAGCGACTAACTGGTTGGTAGAACGAGGAAGGGGAGACTTCTTGCGCTAGGACGATTCAGCCAAATGATAAGGTTGTCCCATCTCACAGCTTTTTCGTTCGCTGTTTGAACAGAGTGGCTTTGCACAAAAAAGGCCGTTTACGCGGTTCGGTTTACTTACTTTTTGTGCAAAGCCAATAGAGTCACTCCAATGCATACCGACATGTCGATTCCAAAACAAAATCTTAACTTGCTGCGGAAATGTTTTGGCGCTTTCTTTCATATAAATTGAGAGCGCAAAAAGGAGCAGAAATTCCAGGCCTATAACCAGCGCAAACCAGGAAGCGCCCCCAAAGGCCTAAACGACTTAGTTCTCGGAGATCCAGGAAGCGGCGCTTCGATTGTGAGTTTTAGATCCGGAAATTCCTGAGCTCTGCCTCCATCGAGGTTAGTGCGCGGCCATGATTAGGATTACCTTCCCTCACTCCACGCGCGTGACAGACCTCACCCTTCACGTCGCCTTACGCAGAACGCAAAGCGGTGAACCACAATGAGGTCTTTTGCATCAACGAGTCTTTGAAGCGCGCTGGCGTGGCTGGCGCTTCGTTCTATCCGGAAATCCAGGAGACCGAGAAGTTCTCTTTAATCAATTGATGGCGAAACAAGGCGTAGGAAGTCGTCATGATCTATTCGCTCAAAAATGTTTCTTTAGAACTCGAATTGCTGTATAAACTTCGCAGTATCCAGGCCTCGCACCACCTTTAAGCATCCAGCAGTTAGACCGCCTTGTAAGGAGGAAGTTGACTAGTGATCGAGTAGTGTTCTCAGTCACGATCTTCGATGTCCTTTCGTCGATCGAATCGAACCGAACCTCAAGGGCTTTCGGCGAGTAACCTTGGCCATTATCCAATCGCGGAGGATCTTACAAATGAGCGAAACAAAAGAATGGACAGTAATGTTCTATTTTGCGAGTGATAATCCGCTCGCTCCCACTATTGTTTCGCAACTCAAGGCCATCAAAGACGCGGGATTTCATCCCGAAGCCAACGTTATAGCCCAATTTGATCCACACACGTTGAATACGCCAGCCCACGTGTTCGATATCAACCTCGTGGAAAAGCTCAATGACCCAGATCATTCAGATGTCGGCTTTGGCGCAAATGATCCTTACGTGAGAAACCTCGTGCTCGACAAACTGTGGGGAGAAAAAGAAGAAAGCATTAGAGAGCGTGTCAAAAGATTTCTGGAAACTCGTGGTAAAGACAATTCCGGTGAAATGGAACCTGACGAATCCAGAAAAATTGTCTACGACCCGCCTCGGCCATCGGCCGCAATGTCAGGCGAACAGAACCCCAGGGAGTCCTTGTCCAATTTCCTAAATTTCTGCCGGGAATCTTATCCAGCCCGCCACTACGCACTTTTTATACTGGGGCATGGTGAGGCGGTGGGCGATGATTATTTCCTCTTTGACGAAAATGCGATTCAACACTCACTGTTGTTGACAGAGCTTGGCGAGGTTTTGCGTACCTTCAAGTGCAATATTGCAGATGATGAACAACCCGGTCAATTTGAGCTGGTCGGCTTTCACAGTTGTTCGATGAGCTCAATTGAAGCCGCCTACGAGCTGAAAGGCACTGCCAACTACATGCTCGCCTCGCAGGGTCCCGCGTATGTGGGAAGTTGGCCCTACAAACAGATATTGATCCGTGTGTTCAATGATCTGAAGTCTTACCAGATCAAAGCACGGGAGATTCAGCATAAGGAAAACCTGGCCAGGAGATTCAAGGCCGCAGCGGATCCCGTCTCAGAATCTCTGGTCCGCCGCTTTGGTGATAAAACAAGGGAGTTATTGAATCTGTATGATGACTCGACAGCACCCGACCGATCACTTCTTTACGCTTTACTTGATGAGTTAAACATCCTACTGGAGGATCCTGAGCTGCGTGAGAACGAGCAACTTAGAGCAGGACAATTGTCAGAGGAGACTAAACAACTCCTCGGCCAACGTCCGCGTGGAACAGCCGGGAAATGGTTAAACCGGATGTTGCTAAGGGACAACTACCCGGAAATCAAGGATAAAGAAAAACCAACCGTCAAAGGCATGCTGACGAAGATCTTCTACTACTGTTTATACAACAGCTACGACTTCCAGCTAGCAGGTTATTCTTTCGACCTCTGTTTGTGTGACTTAAATAAGGTGCCAGAGATAAAAGTCCCGCTTAAAACACTATCAGACACGCTAACTGAAGGCTTAACAGATCCAGTGGTACGGCAACTAATCCTCTTGGCCCACTGGGATGCCCAAAGCTTTTGGCAGGAGGGCTACGCCGATCTATACGATTTCTGTTTCCGTCTCCAGCGCAGATGCAACGAGCTTTTTAACGTTCCAAAGCCCGAACCCACGGATGAGATTCGTCAGGCTCCAGAAATACGTCAGCCCTTTAAAGGCATCTGGAGTGCATGTGAAATCGTAATGCACGTACTGCGGAGAGGCTCCAAAGACCGTCCCGACCAGCTAATCGTGCGTTCAGCGTTTGCCGGCCCGGCATTTCAGTATTCCCACGGCCTCTCAATTTTGTTCCCTTGGGCTGAGCCAGTCGGCAGCGAGTTATGGGATGAGCAATATGCGGAGTACAAGCTAAATAAAAAGACCGGCTGGCAAAAGTTTTTGAAGAAATCTTTCGTGGAAACGAGGCGTCCAACAAATCTTGAGGAAGATGATCCAAAAGATCAGCCGGTGGTTAACAGGTCCTTGAGTTCTGATGTTCTTGCGCTTGTCGAGGAAATTAGTGCCCGTGTCTTTAACGACGAAGGGCAACTAGGGCGCGATGGGCCAGACGATCCGCTGGGCAAGAATGGCCCTGATGACCCGACTGGTGGAAACTGTAATTGCCCGACGATTAAGAATTATCCGCTCTTTACGCGCTCACGTAATGAGGATGTTGGTGACGACGAAAAGGGGATACCTGAGACGCGGCAGAAAATCCCAGTAAGTCCAACGTTCTTTGAACAGTTTGGTATTGAGTAGATTGGGTTCGCCGTGAGAGCTTGGAGCCTCTTTCAAATATGACCGCAGTGAAAGTGACTACCGGTCTCTTCCTGTTTCTCACAGTATTGCTTTGTTTCACGCCATCAGAACAGCCACTAAAGAACTCGGACATCAAAAAGGTGATGTGGCAGAGTGCGGCTGAGGTGACCGACGAACCACGAAGTGTAGAGGATCGGGAAAAGGCCTTAAAGAAACTGGAAGAGTCGGTCCGCCTCTTGCTGAACGAAGGTCAGACAGTTGAGGCCGCACGCCTCCTTAATCGCGTGGGCCATCTCCATCTAAAGCTAAATAACCCCCAAGCTGCTATAAAAAATCACGAGAAAGCTCTACGCCTACTCCAGCAGTCTCCTGTCCTCGAAGTCGAAGTTGATAACTTAAATGGGATTGCGGAGGCCTACCTGCACCTGCGAGCGAACGATCTGGCAGAGGAGGCCCTGGCTAAGTCCATTAATCTCAGCGAACGCTCTCAGTACACTCTTGGTCTGGCTCAGGCTCTGTTGACGCTTAGTGATAGACAAAACCAGGACAATCATGCGGTCGCATTAGAAACGGCGCAAAAAGCCCTTGGACTCTGGGAAAGTTCGGGTAACAAGCAGGGTCTCGCTCGCACCCGCTCTCAAGTTGGCATCTGTTACTTAGCGCAGAACTTGCTGACCGAAGCGACGCTAAGCTTTGAGCAGGCGTTAGAACTTTGGAGGGTTTTGAATAATCCCCCCGAGCAAGCCGAAGCACTGATCAAGTTGGGTTATATCGAATACCGCAAAGGCGACTGGCAGAGTTCCATCTCCTATTACACTCAAGCCAATGCCATGCTTGATGAGAATTCCGAACCACTAAAAATGGGGCGCCTTGCTTCAGGATTAGGAGCGGCATTTAACGAAAATGGATTGCCGGAAAACGGCGTCATTCAGTACCAACGCGCGTTGGAGTATTATCAGCGAACCCAGGACGCAAACGCCATAACCTACGCCACCTCCGCGCTGGGTCGAACGCATTATTTTTTAGGAGACTTTCCCCAGGCGCTGAAATACCTGCAGCAGTCCCTAAAAGGCGTCGATCTTAACAGCTTGACTGCTGCTCTTAGTCTGCAATACCTGGGACGAGTTCAAATTGAACTTGATGATTATGATGCTGCTCTGGGCTATCTGAACTCCGCTCTCGATATATATGAAAGATCGGTGAATCCAAAGGAGGCAGCACAGGTTCGCGCTTTAATAGGGCAGGTCTATGACCGGCAAGGGCGTACCGAAGGTGCTCGGCGATTTTTCAAGGATGCGTTGGAGACATTCACAAAACTGTCGGACCGTGTAAATCAGGCAACAGTTTATTACGCGTTGGGCCAGCTGGAGTTGAAGAAGGGAAACCTCGACGTTTCGGAAGAGTACTTACGTCAATCCATCGATCTCACTGAAAACATACGGCGACTTTCCTCCAGCAGCGACCTTACGACGGCTTTCTCAGCCACTGTGCATGAACGTTACCAAAGCTATATCGAATGTCTAATGAGAAAACATCAGTCGCAGCCAAACCAGGGCTTCGCTGTACGGGCTTTTGAAACAAGTGAATTGGCGCGGGCTCGTTCACTGACTGAATTGCTGCGAGCGACCAAAACAAACTTCACCCCGGGCCTTGATCCGAAGCTGGCTGAGCAGGAAAGGTCATTGCGACAGGCACTGCGGGTGAAGGAGGACTACAAGATCACTCTGTTGGGAAAGGCCTACAAGAAAGAAGAGCTTGACGCCTTAGAGGCAGATGTCACGCGCTTGGAAACAGCGTATGAACAAGTCAGCGAGACGATACAAAAACACTATCCTGCTTACCAACAGATTACCCATCCGACCGGTTGGACCTTAAGAGAAATTCAGGAGAAAGTTATAGTCGACGATGAGACGGTACTTTTGGAATACAGCCTCGGAGCAGAGCGGAGCTACGTATGGGCGATTACCCAGAACGAAATTACGAATTACGAAATACCCGCGAAGGCGGTAATAACTGAGGCGGCGCATAAAGTTTATGAATTGCTGACTACGGCGCCTGGCGAGGCAACTGGCAATGCATTAGCGCGAGCTGCTCAGGAATTAAGCGAGAAGGTTTTGTCACCGATGGCCCCGGAATTGAACAAGCGGCGAATCATAGTTGCGGCCGATGGCGCCCTCAATTACATTCCATTTCAATTCTTGCCAGTGTCCTCTGCCCGCGCCGAACCGCTCGTCGCGAGTTACGAGGTCATTAATGTGCCTTCAGCTTCTATTTTGGGACAGTTGCGACTGGAAACCGCGCACCGTCGAGCGCCAACGAAAGTGCTAGCAGCGTTTGGTGATCCAATCTTTGCTTCGAACTATAACCAACGCAAAGGGGCAAATGCGCGCCAGCAGATCGCCGCTCACCAGGTTCCCAAGGCAACCTGGCATCATGCCTTACGCGATATCGAACCTGTGGGAGACACTGTCGATCCCTCGGTCATTCAGCCGCTCTTTTATTCCACGCTTGAATTAAGTAATCTGCGTGAGGTAGCCGGCCCAGATAGTCTCATTGCCACAGGATTTGACGCGACGCGTGAGAAGCTGGCAGAAGCCGATCTCGCGAAGTATGCGATTCTACACATCGCCACTCACGGTATACTCGATCCTAAACGACCTCAGAATTCCGGGCTATTCCTCTCGATGGTCAATCGCGATGGGCAGGCCCAAAACGGTTTCTTAGGACTGGAAGATATCTATCGTCTAAACGCGCCCGTAGATTTGGTGGTGTTAAGCGCGTGTCGCACGGGTCTGGGAAAAGACGTTCGGGGCGAAGGTCTAATCGGACTGACTCGCGGATTTATGTACGCCGGCGCGTCCAGTGTAGTTGCAAGTTTGTGGAAGGTGGACGACGAGGCGACGGCGGAGTTGATGAAGCGGTTCTATACAAATATGTTGCAGGGCCATATGCCGCCGTCCACAGCTCTTCGTGCGGCACAAAACAGTATTCGTGAGCAACCGCAGTGGAGCGCACCTTACTACTGGGCAGCCTTCACCCTGCAGGGGGAGTACCAACGGGTTATCAAACCTAAGCAGCGAGGCGCCTGGCAAACTTACTCAAAGGTTCTTTCAGTAGCGGCTTTGGCGGGGATAGTCGCAATTGCCTTTTGGTGGTATTTCAATCGTCGTGCTCGTCGGGCGACACGAGCCGAATGATTATTCAATCGTGAAGTAGTAACTGCCGGGAATTCTTTGCACCGTGCCGTTGGCTCTTATTGCAGACATTGTAATCGCGTATTGACCGCGGGGGAGGTGCGCAGCAGGAATTTCTACGGAAACCGATTGCGCATTCGGACCAGGGACCTCGTACGTTTTGGTCTCACCTTTGTCGTTCATCAGTTCGATACGATAGCTGACCCCGGGTGTCGCGGGTGCCGGTAGACTCAAAGTCAGTGTTAGCACGTCTTCTCTGAGTTTTACCTTCGAGGATTCGATCCCAGCGGAGCGGGTGCTCGGGCTGTTCTGGAGGGTCAGGGTCGCGAAACTTTTCGGCGAAGGTACTCGTGAGAACCAAAAGATGCCCACGACGATTACTACTATCGCCATGGCTCCCGCAGCCCGAAGTAAGCCCGGCTGGCTGTTCCAGAACGCGACGAATCGCTGGGCCAAAGTCAGCTTTTGTTGAGCTGGGAGGCGATGGTCGATGACATAGCGATTAAGTGCTTTCGCGAACCCTTGCCTTTGTTTGCCTTCTGGCGAAACCAGAAAATTCTGCTCAAACCACCCGGCCTCTTCTTTAGTCAACTGCTTCGCCAGATAGTCTTCAACGAGTTCGTCCTTGGTGACCTCCATCTCCTCAAAAAACTCATCTTCCGTCAGGAGCCGTTGCTCAATTGTCGATTGCTCGTCATCCGTGAGTTGCCCCAACAGATATCGTCTGATTGTTTCAGGGTCATGATTGCTAAGCGCCATTAACTAAATACTTTCCGGTCGCAAGGAGACCTTTCAGTCTATATGAAAAGCGGGACCAAAGCGTTTCAAGCTGTTGGACTTTGCCTAAGACAGACCTCCATGCAGGCCCTCAACTGCAAACGTATGTGATAAGTCCTTAACCGAAGGGCGCGAAGCGTGATTCCCAATTCTGCCGCCAGTTTGCTGCGGCCAACGATTTTGGCGCGGCCTTCGTCCTGATAATAAGCCAGCACGATGTGGCGATGGTTCTCGGGGAGTTTCTGCATACATTGATCTAGACAGTCATATTCCCGTTGCCCTCCATTACCCTCCACGACTTCCGGCATTGGCGGAGGAGTGGCTGGGTTAACCCTTCCCCTCACGTCTTCTTTGACAACGTTTCGCGCAACCCCGCAAAAGTAAAGCGTTGGATCACCAACGTAGTTTTCCACGAGCCACTCCGTTTTCGACATTACACGGTCAATCGTCTCGTCGGCTAACCTCTCCGGTTCAGAGCAACCATGGCAAGCAAAGATCTTTATTAACCGCAGGCGAATTCTCTCGTATTTCTCCGCTGCCTTTTCCCGGTCAGGATCGAGCCACGCAAGCAACTCATCGAAGGCTTCCTGTGTCGGTGACTTTTTATTCATCTCGTGAATCAGACTCCTGAAACTCTCCGGCACGACGTTAAAAAACAGCTTACTTTCGAAAATCGGAACGGTTAAGCGCCGAAACTTAGTCGTCAGGCACACAGATTTTCCTATTGAGATTCCTGAGGAAAGAGGCGACTCACGACATCAGTGGTACCGAACCCGCGACGCGGAGGTCTCCCTGAATGGAACAGGGTCGGTTAACCTTCTTTAAAATCCGAGGGAGCGACGCTAACCAGGAATACGGGCGCAGACTAAATCCATCGTGGGAGTAGTGTCAACGAAAAAGAGCCGGGACCTGAAGCTTGAAATGTTTTAGCAGAACCGACATATCAATTGAAGCGGTACTTCTCAGTCTTCAAAGCTATCGAATCTACTTGTTTAGTCCGGCCATACATTTTCTGAGTCTTGTCGATCAGAGGCTTGAAGCTGCCTAGTCATGTGACCTCAGTGCTCGCTAGTTGCACGAACGAAAAGGAGTAACTCAATGATGATGACCCTATTTCGACGACTTCCATTGAGCGGCATAATGATTTTGTCCCTGTTGCTATCTTCAGTGGGACTCACCCCGGCTCAGATTCGTCAGGTCCGACGAAGCGATCAGACTCCAAATGGCATCAGCGTGGGCCGACCTAAAGTCTTTGATAACCGCACACTTACGATCATGCTGGAAAGTCTTAGCGAGAGCCTCCGCAATGTACAATCACAATTTATTGATCAAAAGGCTCTCGCGGCGGCGTTTAATTTCCTTCAGGGCTCACGCTCCAGCGAGGTTGTTAGAAGCCTTTCGATTAGTACGCTTCCGATCCCAAGTCTCAAACAAGAAAGCATCAACACTTCAGGCAATGTGACAGCTGATGGCACGGCGTTGCCGGATTCGTCGACACAGACCACGACAGCTGAACGCTCAGGATTTACTCCTAAGCGCCTGGTTTTGATAACCCTCCCGCCTTTTCCGGGTTTAGCCCCACTTTTGGGACAAACCCTTCCGATCTGCTGAGCGATCAAGTGAACCTGACTTATCAGATCTTCAATCTTCGCATGCTTCTGGAGCGTTCTCTCTCCGATCGATTATTGGATGATGATCAACCGCGGAGACAGGCTGTGCTGGGCTTTAACGTCACCCTCGACCCCCCGCGCACCTCAAATGATGCTGTCGCTGTCGTTGAGATTAGTCTTAATCTAGGCCCAAACGATCAATGCGCTACAGATGATTCAAGACCTATTGTGCTTGAACTGTCATCCATGATTTGAACCAGGGCTTAAGTCCTATTCAACGCGACGACAGTGGATCCAAGCACCAGCGCACTCGTTAGTTGTTTTCCGAAACTGCGGCGGGAAGTGTTTTTCATTGATATTGTCCCTTTCGAGCTGGTTAAAGAAAAACTGATTTCCCCTGTCAAACATATGTACTCCCGTTGCCATCTGTTGGGTCGTCTTTTCTGACCTGCACGAATCTTTACTATCTTAAAAAGCAGGTCACAACTACACGAGTTAGGACTTTGTCCGAAATGGATCGCTTGAGCTTGTCATACCAGATAGAAACCCTCACGGTTGCTTGAGACACTTCACATCTGCTCCATTAATGTAAGACAACTCCTCACCCCCCACGGCGAGGCGTTTACGTCAATCACCCCATAGCTCGGGTTTTCTTATTCGGGATGAACGGTAGGTGCGTCTGGATGCGGGACGAAGCAGTTGCGGCAGCGGGCTTCGTACATGCCGGTGGCGCCGACGGCGACGCGTTCTTCGGATTCGAAGGTGCGTTGGGAGTAGTTGGCGGGTTGGCCACACTTCATGCAGATGGCGTGGGTCTTGGTGATGTATTCGGCCACGGCGAGGAGTTGGGGCATGGGCTCCCAGGGTTTGCCGGTGTAGTCCTGATCGAGACCGGCGATGATGACCCGAACGCCGCGTTGAGCCAAAGTATTGGCGACGGCGACTAAGTCGTTGTCGAAAAATTGTCCTTCATCAATGCCGACGACTTCTGTGTCAGGTTCCACTTTGGCCAGCACTTCGGTTGCACTGCGTATGTTGGCCGACTCGTGACGCATCTCAGAGTGTGACACGATGTGATCACTTGAATATCGCGAATCAATGTCCGGTTTAAATACCTGGACCTTCTGGCGAGCGATCTTCGCACGACGCAGACGTCGGATTAACTCTTCTGATTTTCCCGAAAACATTGAACCGGCGATCACTTCAATCCAACCCGCAGTAGCGCGCGGGTGCGGGCTCGGTTCGCTGTCGTTAACTTGTGCGATAAGTTCTTCCATGTTTAATAGCAGGCTAGAGCAATAAGATCTCGGCCGCGTGTCTGTCAAATCGGGCTACTATGATCTCCCAACTCGAAGGTATTCAGTGTCGCCTGCAAGCTTCGGAAGCAAACTAACAGTTTGCTTTACCACACTCGCTAATAAGTTGCCTCTGCAGCATACATCCTCTTGTTATAGAATGGCGCAAATGCGGCAATCAGGGCCATTTCAAAGCTCATCGACCGTGTGACTAAATCCCGCGAAAGAAGTCCCCAGGCACCCTGACGGCTGCGCACATCCGGCATACCCGCCACTTCATCAATCACGAGCCCGAGCTCGCGGCGTCCCTCGATGACCTTTCTGGCGAGCTCATCAGGAACACTGATCGAAGGAGTGGCACCAAACGTTCCGCTCTTTCCGTCAGTCGCGTAGGCCCAGCCTCGCAAGAAAATATGCCACTCGCCTTCAATGGACATCGAATGAAATCCACCCTCGAGTCCAACAAAAATATCCGCGTCTCGCCGTTGCTGATGAAGTAAATCGCGCACAGCCAGTGCTCGTTCACGTGCGCCCTGCATTAACTCCCAATCATTCATGGGCATCGCAGGCACCTGGGTCTCGACTCGCCGGGCCAGGACAGTCGCGTCCGCCCAGGAAGAATCGATCGTTGCAACCCGCGCAATGCTCGCCCGAACGGCCATAATCTTCGCCGCTCGATCCGATCCCAACGCAATGGTTTTGGCCTTAGTCGGAGTTTGCTTCGTCAAGATTGACAACAGGAGCGAATCTTCAGTCGGGTGAACGCGTCAGAGGCTATAACACACTGACGGTTGGCGTCAAAAGTGTGCACAGATGCACACAGAGGCAGTTTGAAATTCAAGCTTTGGCTTGCGTGGCGCAACGACAGCCTAAGGCTGAACTCTGAACCTCCAGTCTGTAACTGCGCTGTGAAATACGTCGCTTGACATTAACTATAGCCGTTGCTGTAATCGAATTTCTTTCCGGTTCAAACTGATGAGTCTCGAAGGTGCCGAACTAAAGTTTTGAACTCTAAACACCAGTTTGGAATCTAAAATTAAGGGCCAAGTCGATTGGTGGAGGTTGTTACGAGTGTCTGTCGATGAATTGGTTTACGATTGGAACACAATCGATCCTGCTTTGGTTTCTCCTGAGCGACACATCGGGTTCGACGACGAAACCTTACGTGATGGCTTGCAGTCACCCTCTGTGTGCGAGCCTCCTGTTGAACAGAAAATTGAGCTGCTCCACCTAATGGATGCTCTGGGAATCGACACCGCTGACATCGGCTTACCGGGAGCCGGCGGAACTCATGCAGCCGGCGTCGAGATGATGGCCCGCGAGATAGTCGAGCAAAAACTGAAGATTCGCCCTAACTGTGCGGCCCGCACGCATCGCAACGACATTTTGCCCATTGTCGAAATCTCCCAGCGCGTGGGAATTCCCATTGAAGCCTGCACTTTCATCGGGTCCTCTGCGATCAGGTTTTTCGCGGAAGATTGGACGCTGGACAAACTGCTCAAACTAACGGAAGAGGCGGTGACGTTTGCCGTGGGTGAAGGCATTCCGGTGATGTATGTCACCGAAGACACAACCCGGGCGCATCCTGAAACAATTCGAGCACTTTACACCACCGCGATTCAGTGTGGGGCTAAAGCAGTTTGTGTCTGCGACACTGTGGGCCACTCAACTCCGGACGGTGCGCGCTCCGTTATTAGCTTTGTGAAAAACATTATAGACGAGCAAGGTGGCGGTATCCGGCTCGACTGGCACGGGCACCAGGATAGAGGCCTGGGTGTAATCAATTCAGTCGCCGCGATCCTGGGCGGCGCCGATCAAGTGCACGGTTCGGCGCTCGGTATGGGCGAGCGAGTTGGGAATACCCCAATCGATCAGCTGCTGGTAAATCTAAAGTTGATGGGCTGGATTCAGAACGATCTATCGCGTTTGGGAGAATACTGTCAGTCTGCTGCGCGGTCTTGCGGCTGGACTATCCCTGTGAATTACCCGGTTTTTGGTCGAGATGCTTTCCGGACCGCCACAGGCGTGCACGCAGCCGCCGTGATCAAGAGTTACAAAAAAGGTGACCATCAACTCGCGGACATGGTTTATTCAGGTGTTCCCGCCGGATTGTTTGGCCTGGAACAGGTCGTTGAAATAGGACCGATGAGCGGAAAGTCGAATGTTATTTACTGGCTCGAAAAGCGAGGAATAGAAGCCAGCGTGGAGCGCGTAGGGCGGATTTACGATCGGGCCAAGCAAGCCTCCTCAGTTTTGGCAGAGGATGAAATAATGCAGTTGGTTTGAAACGCGAACAGTTACTAGGCCGGCCCAGCCGGCGTCCAGAAATTTATGTCGACCGCACAAGCATTTTCGCCATCCGTAACAGTAAACGAGTTGCTGGGCTTCCCGCAGGTGCAGCAAGCGTTTGAATTTATAAACTCTCACCTCGACAAAATCACGGAAGAGCACATTCGCATATGCACGATTCCCGCGTTTCCCTTTGGGGAAAGGGCTCGGGCCGAGTATCTGCGAGAGAGATTTGCCGCGCTCGGTCTTACAGACGCCTACCTGGACGCCGAAGGAAATTGCCTGGCGTTGCGAAAGGGGAAAGCGACTGCGCCGCTGCTCGTAGTCAGCGCACACCTCGATACGGTTTTTCACGAGGGTACGGACTTTACCGTTCGACGTGTCGGCGGCAAGCTGCTGGCGCCTGGTATTTCAGACGATGGTTGTGGTCTGGTGGCGTTGTTGGCAGTCGCTGAGGCCTTGAAGAAAAGTGCGATTGAGACTGAAGGGTCAATACTCTTTGTAGGCACTGTGGGTGAAGAAGGTGAAGGAAATCTGCGGGGTGTAAAGTATCTGCTGGCAAAAGGCGAGTGGGCCAATCGCATCGATGCATTTCTAAGCTTCGACGGCGCCGAGATTGATCGCATCACAAACAAAGCTCTCGGTTCGCGTCGTTATCGTGTGGTCTTACGGGGAACGGGAGGACACTCCTGGGGTGATTTCGGCGTTGCCAATCCCGTCCACGCTCTGGGCCGTGCAATTACAAAACTTGCTTCTTACCCTGTCCCGCAGGAGCCGCGTACTACTTTCAACGTTGGACGAGTAGATGGCGGAAATAGCGTCAATGCAATTCCGCAGGAAGCAACAATGGACGTAGATTTACGCTCGGTCAGTGCGGAAGAATTGCTCAAACTTGACGCTTTTTTTCGTCGGGCGGTGCGTGAAGCAGCCGACGATGAGAATATTCTCCGTCGCAATGGTGGTCGGCCTTTGGAGGTCAAGGTTGAATTGATCGGCGAACGGCCAAGCGGTGAAACACCGGCGGACACACCATTAGTCAAACTCGCTTGCCAGGCAACTGCGGTTTTGGGATTTGTTCCCCACCTTAACCAAGCCTCAACAGATTCAAACTTTCCAATTTCCCTCGGCATTCCCGCGGTAACCTTAGGTGGAGGCGGACAGTCTGCAAACGCGCACACTCTTGAGGAATGGTATGACCCACGCGGTCGTGACGACGGGCTGAAGCGCGCGTTGCTTGTAATATTGGGTACCGTGGGAGTGCAGAGGCAAGAAAAAGTTTAAGGGGGAAAGGAACGACGAGTTTCCTTTCCCCCTTACTTTGGCTTCAATCAATTCTTAGTTTATCGGAATTGTAACCGTGGCTGAACCAGCTTTTCCTGCCGGGAACCTTTTCTGCCTTGCGATCCGCACCGCACTCGCATCTCCACCAGAAGCCTGCGTAACGCGACCCGATTCGTCATAGCTAACCGTCACGGTAACCTTCCTAGCGCCCGGCTTCTCCGGTCGCACGACAGGATTCAATGTTGCGGGTGCCGATGTAGAGGGAGCGGGCGTAAGAGGCGTTCCATTCGCCAGCTGATTTTGTGCCTCTATCCGCTCTTGTCGCGCCGCAGCTCGTTCCCTGTCGCGTTGACGCTTGGCCGAAGGGTCGGCGGCGTTCTCGGTCACTTCTGTAGGCTCGGGTTCAATTACTTCGGTAACAACCGATGACTCTGGAGCAACATCCACCGCAGGACTCACTGGTTGGCTGATTGCCGCTGAGCTAGCTTTGCGACCGTACCAACCCGCCGGAACTCCGATCGCCGCAACGCTCATTAGAACAGCTGCTGTCACTGCTCCTGCCACCAGGTATCTGCGCTTGCCCATGGACTCTTTGTTGATGAAAGTAAGAAATGACGGAACGCGCAGGTGCTCGAGGTCTGCAAAAGACTCTTCCTTCTCTGAGAGGCGCTCCTCATTTTCATCATCTCCTTCATAGTCCGAGGGAAATGCTGCAGAGGGCACTACACCTTCATCCAGCCGGCGCAAGCCTTCCAGGACCACTTGTGTCCAGGGTTGATTGATTGTGCGCTCCGTCGCTTCGGAAGATCCACTAAACTCAAACTTCGCACTGGGCAAAGTCAATGAGTAGTAGACCGCATCAATTCCCCGCAGCACACCGATGCGAGCATCAACCACCGAGCCGCTCTGAAGATAGAAATACCCTTGGCCTTGTGGATAGAGAACCTTTAGCTGTCCGGTCTTACGTTGGTTGCAAAAGAATTCAATCAATTCGGAAAGCGAAAGATCGCTCAGGTGACCTGTTAACGGCATCAGATTAACTCCTGTTAAGAGGGAAATACTAGGTGGGAACTGCAGAGACGCCATTAGGTTATGGCGTCTCTGCCGTCAGTTTACTGGGAGAGCGCGAATTTGTAGTTGATCGTGCCGGAGACCTTTACAGGTTGCCCAGAAAGTTTGGTTGGGGAAAACCGTGCTTTCAGAGCCGCTTGTGTAGCACCATCGCGCAACGCGATCGGGCCACTCGTTGCCAATGCTGCGATTACTTTACCTGTTTCATCCACAACGACTTCGACTGTAACTATTCCTGATACTCTAAAGCGGCGAGCCGTTTCGGGATAGGATGGAGCCGGCAAACTCAGTGCAGTACCGTTGAGCACCCCACCGGAGACTGGTTTCAAAATCCTTCCTGGAGCAGCGGGTGGCGGGGGTTCGGATTCGATTTGGACTGCCGAAGTTTGCACTCCAGCACTT
Source organism: Acidobacteriota bacterium (assembly GCA_038040525.1). Taxonomy (GTDB): domain Bacteria; phylum Acidobacteriota; class Blastocatellia; order Pyrinomonadales; family Pyrinomonadaceae; genus PSRF01. Next base: position 136,338 of record JBBPIC010000006.1, read on the forward strand.
GTCTTGGCGGTGGCGCCTTCAATCGAGCCCAGACTCTTTAGTTTATCGGAAGTCATCACTGAGACCGGTAACGACGGTGAGGTTTTCCTCGCGGAGTTGGTGCCGGAAGGTTGCGCGGTGTTTGGCGAGGCCTTCGTATCCAAACTTGCATTCGCTGCACTGTTTGCAGGCGCCGGGGACGGAGACGATTTAGCAGCTGCCGACTGGGCCATCTTCATCATGTTTTCGTCAAGGTAATACATGATCGAACGATAAGTGATTTCCGTTGGCTCAAACGACATCCTGCCGCTTTCGATCACCGCAACCGACGTTGTCATCTTGTTCCAGTTGCCCGCGAAATCAAACTCGTATTTGTATACTTCTTTGCTTACCAGCGATCCGTCGTCGTTTACGAGGGTCATTTCACTGATGTTGCCCTTGTCGTCATACTTATAAACTTCTTTTCCTGTGAGGTTCGCTCCAGCAACCGGAAAGTACTGGTTTTCGGTTTTGGCCCCTTTGAGGTCGTAAGCAACGATTTCAAGGACAGCATGTTTGCCTTCGAGGAGCCGTCCGGATTCGTTTGAGAGTTTAGCAATCTCGGTTCTGACTCTTCGCACCGGTCCGACCAAGCCGTCTCGGGTGCGATCACTTTCAACTGGGGCGGCCGAAGACGGCATCTCAAAGGCATTGGCCTTGGCGGTAAGATTCGACTGCGCCATCGCGGTCGCGCCGAACGCTGTCAATGCAAGCGCAATAGAAGTAATACAGATTATTCGTCTTAGCATTTGGTTTCACTCCGAGCTTGATGGTGGGACCTTAGACTGTGTCGGGGGTGCCTGTGGCGGACTACCCGCAAAAAAGGCATCGCAATAATACTTGGTTTAACGCTGTTTGTCTAGAGCCAACGTTGTCTTGAAAGAGAACGATTTATTGAGGTTATGGCACCTTTTTATTGGGAAGATTGGGAAACGAGGCGATTAGGGTGGTGATGTCGTCGATCAGACGGATGCTACTGCCGCGTCCGGTGTGGTCATTACAGAGGATTGAGAAGGCGAAAACATGTCCATCCGAGGTCGTCACATAACCGGACAATGAGTTGTCGTAGGTTAGGGAACCCGTCTTCCCAATCACGCGGTCGCTCACTCTTTTTAGTCGACCAGCCAGCGTTCCATCTTTGCCAGAGATGGGCAACGACTGCTTGAACACTTCGGCGGCGCCGGTTCTGGAAATAGCGATTAAGAGGCGAGCCGTGGAGTCGGGTGTCACTAGATTCAGTCTGGATAGGCCCGATCCATCGTGAAGAGCGAGCCCGGTTGTGGAGATAGTGGCGCGCGCAAGCCACAGGCGGATAATAGCTACGCCTGCTTCATCATCTCCACGCTCACGTCCTGGAGGTTCAGGTGTTTCCAGCATCGGTGCCCGCTCTCTTCCGAGCGTACGCAGAATCAGCTCAGCAAAGAGGTTGTTGCTTTCCTTGTTAGTGATTCTTGCAATCTCGCTCAAGGGCTGGCTAGCGACGTGTGCGAGTTCCACGGCTTGAGAAGGATTAAATCTTTGACTCGGAGCCACGCGCGAATCACGAGCCTGGGCTTCTCCATCGATGGATATTCCTCGAGCCTTCAGCGCATCCAGAAATAGGTTGGCCGCCCAAAGAGACGGCTTGTGAACCGACAGCCGGGCTCCAAACCCTTTGCTGCCAGGAGGCAACTCTCCCCATACCGCGACGTTGTTATCCGAAAGGCCTCGATTCAGGCCAATGGTAGGACGCACGGAATTCCCGGCAGCCATGCGATTCTGAAGGGTCACATAGCTTCCGCCGTCGCTTGACTTGATAGTTGGTTGCGCTTTAGCACTTGTCGAAGGACTAACATTGACGTCGATCTCATTCCCATCAATTGAGAGCGCGCTCGCTTCGGCTCCGAAATACCATTGGATATCTGTCCATTGCCAGCCATCGCCCAAAGAGTTGCCGCGAAAGTAACTTTCATCTCCGATAACGTTACCTTTAATTCGCCGGATCCCACGCACATAGAGTTGGTCAGCCAGGTTAGCCAATGAAGATTCATTGTTGTTTGCACTACGCGAAACTAGATCGGGCGCGCCGCGGCCGTACAATATGAGGTCTCCTTGAACTGTCCCGCTTGCGTCTGGCTGGATCTCCGCGTAGACAGAAGTACGCCAACGATAGTCTGCGCCAAGCAGGTCTAACGCTACTGCAGTAGTGTAGATTTTCATGTTGGACGCTGGAGTAAAGAGTTTATCGGCGTTTCGACTGTAGAGCGGGGCCCCGTCAGAAAGCGACATAACGCTGATTCCCCAGCGCGCTGAAGCAAAACCGCTTTCTTCGATCAGTCGATCGATCCTGGTTGCGAGGTCGGAAGCTGAGATTGGAACGGCCGGAGAGGATTTTTCGGGCCGCGATTTGGCGGTGTCCTCGACGGCGGAGGCCGATCGAAGATCGACGACGGTTGTGCGCGATACAACTAATACTAAGAACAGTATCCCCAGGAAAACGGCAATGAACCCAGTTCGCTTCAACCTTTAAGCCCCTTGTCTTTAAACGGACACTCCATGAAATCCAAATTCTGCTTAAGTGGCATCATCGCTCCTGAGGTTATCTGGAAAACAATGCCTCAGTGCGCCGACTGGCGAGCACCTCACAGGTCACTGTATAAACCTCTTCGACTGTTAACTCGCCCACACTGCCGCCGTAAACAACGCGATGATGCTGCTCTTTCGGAACGAAGCTGTTAGGCGTTGGACGATCGCTCAGCATCACGACCGCTGTGCCCACGGCAGCAGCGATGTGCATTGGACCGGTGTCGTTGGAAACGAAAACCGAGACCCGGGCCTGGGCCGAGGCCAGCTGTGAAATCGTGAGCTTGTCAAAAATGACTGCAGATGAAGGAAATAGGTTCCGCATTTGCCGTCCTAAGGCACCCTCTTCGGGACCGACAAAAATCAGAACGCGCGCTCCCTCATTCCGCGTTAAGTGATCCGCCAGTTTTGCAAATCGTTCCAAAGGCCAGCGGCGCCCCGGGTGACCTGACCCTGGGAATAGTCCAACCAGAGGCGCGCCTGTATCGGCCTTTTCTTTCTTGAGCAGCTTTTCAACGGTGCGATCATCCGACGCGCGAGTCGCCAGCCGCGGAACCGGTATCACATCCTTAATTCCCAATGGCAAAAGGACATCAAGATATCGCTCGGCTGAATGTTTTGAACTGTCTTCGACTGGCGGAGACGGGGAGAAATTGGCCAGGTAGTTTAAGGACCTGCCGGGCCGCCGTGAGTAGAGTCGTTTCGGAGCCCCGGAAAGAAAGCCCAACAGATTCGTCTCGGAAAGACTATGAAGATCGATCACGAAATCAAAACGCGACCGCCTGACTTTCTTGACCACTTGAAAGATCCGCACGAGAGAAACAAGCTTAGGTCCATCTCGCAATGCTACGCGATCCACCACAAGGATTGAATTCGCATAGCCGGATAGTTCAATTACTTCGGCTCCGGGTTTTCCGACTGCGACCGTGATCCGGGCACTAGGAAACCGTTCCCGAATGGCTCTCAATGCCGGCAAACTGAGTACGACATCACCGAGTTGCCCGAAATCAATCACCAGAATATTACGCGGATCAAACACCTAATTCTTCCCGCCTTATGCGATCTCACTCTTCGGATTGTTCGAGAGTTGCCTAAGCATAATTAATCCAAACTGCGAAGGTCACGTCCGGTCATTTCCAGGGGCTGTTCAGTTCCCATCAGACCAAGAATTGTCGGCGCCACATCTTCCAAAGCACCGCCTTCACGTAGTTTCATTCCCAACGCCTCTTCATCGATCAGGTGAAGCGGCACTGGGTTGGTAGTATGCGCAGTGTGTGGACCACCAGACCTGGGATTGATCATCTGCTCCGCATTGCCGTGATCGGCAGTGATCATCGTGATACCTCGCGCTTGCCTTATTCCCCTGGTGATCCAGCCAAGGCAGGTGTCAACATACTGACAAGCCTCAATCGTCTTATCCAGTTTGCCCGTATGACCAACCATATCAGGATTCGCGAAATTCACAACGAAGATGTCTGTTTCGGCCTCCTCTATAGCTCTCAGCACTTTATCTGTCACGTTGAAAGCTGACATTTCAGGTTGCAAATCGTAGGTGGCGATTTTTGGCGACGGCACTAACAGCCGCCGCTCAAACTGGTGTTCCTTCTCCACACCACCATTGAAAAAATAGGTAACGTGCGCGTACTTCTCCGTTTCCGCCAAACGGTAGTTGCGAACGCGAACGTTGTCCCAAACCTCAGCTAAGACGTTTTTGTGATCGTAAGGAGGAAAAGCTATTGGTAGCGGAAGAGTTCGGTCGTAAACGGTGAAACAAACAAAGTCGATTCTGGGACGTCCCGTGACGTCAAATTCCTCGAACCCTGGGACCCCCAGGGCGCGCGTGAGTTGTCGAGCCCGGTCCGGCCTAAAGTTGAAACAGATAACGGTATCGCCGTCTTTGATAGTTCCCACCGGCTCGCCATCGGAGCCGACGATGACGATGGGTTCGACAAACTCGTCGGTGATTCCACGCGCGTAAGAATGTTTGATTGCGGCGATTGGGTCTTGGGCAGGTTCGCCCTTTCCATGCACCAACAGATCGTAGGCACGCTGCGTCCTCTCCCAGCGTTTATCTCGATCCATCGCGTAGTAGCGGCCAATTAGAGTGGCGATTTTGCCGCAACCAATTTCCTCGATCATTTTCTCAAGAGATTCGACGTAAAAGATTGCTGAAGTTGGCGAGGTATCGCGCCCGTCAAGAAAACAATGAATATAGACTCGCTCCACTCCCCGGTCACGGGCCATCCGTAGCAACGCAAACAGATGATTGATGGATGAATGCACCTGGCCGTCGGAAAGAAGTCCCATAAGGTGGAGCGCGGTTCCTTTTCTTTTGACGCTATCCATGGCCGCACTCAAGACTTCACTTCGGAAAAACGCTCCGGTCGCAATATCGTAATCCACTCTTGAAACATCCATGCGAATTACGCGCCCGGCCCCAATGTTTAGGTGACCCACTTCTGAATTTCCCATAACATCAGCGGGCAAGCCCACACGTGTACCGGAAGCCTCCAGTAACGTCCGCGGATATCGTTCACACAGTTCATCATAGTAAGGTGTCGCCGCCAGGGCGATTGCATTGCCTTCGCGTTGCGGCGAGTAGCCCCAACCGTCAATCATGATCAGTGCCAGGGGACCGCGTTTGCTATTCAACTGCTAACCTCTGATGAAGTCTCAACTTGAATTATCTTTCTTCCAATAGTCAGGACTCTCCTGCATATTCGGATCGGGCCTCTCCATCCAGCGATCGGGTTTGTGCAAGGGAATGAAACCGAAGCGCTCATATAAGGTGTGCGCGTCTTTGGTTGCCAGAACCCAGCGACGAAAGCCTTGCAACTGCGGATGGGTCAGAATCACTTCCATAAGCCACTTCGCAAGGGACTGACCGCGATGTTCGGGCAGAACAAAAACATCTGCAATCCATGCAAACGTTGCATAGTCTGTCACAACCCGCGCGAAACCAATTTGCTTACTGTTCTGATAGAGGCCGAAGTTAATCGAATTGTCGAGCGATCGCTGAACAGTTTCCACACTTCGTCCCTGGGCCCAGTAGGACTCATTGGAGAGGAAATGGTGGATAGTGTGAATTTCGAGACGCTCGTTGTCGGTGCTGATCGTATATTCGCCTCGATGCCATTCGCGGCCGCCGCCTTCTGTCATTTGAAGCTAGTGCTCCCCTCAGCTTTTCGCGGCGCGGCCGGTCTGATTATGATCGCTTGCTTCGAGCTGATAGAAGGCGGCCCGGCCTGGATAGCGCGCAGCACCCTGCAAATCTTCTTCGATACGCAGAAGTTGATTATATTTGGCAACACGGTCCGTGCGGGAAAGCGAACCAGTCTTGATTTGACCCGCATTGGTAGCTACTGCCAGGTCGGCAATGAACGGATCTTCAGTCTCACCTGAACGATGCGAGATGACCGCGGTCCGTTTGTTCATCTTGGCAAGCTCAATGCAATCCAACGTTTCTGTAAGCGTACCAATCTGATTGACTTTGATCAGAATGGAATTTGCGACACCGAGCGCGATCCCCTTGCGCAGGAATTCGGTGTTGGTCACAAAAAGATCGTCACCGACTAGTTGTACGCGCTGGCCCAGTGCATCTGTCAGGGTCTTCCAGCCGGTCCAATCATTCTCAGCCATTCCATCTTCGATCGAGATAATGGGGTACTGGTCGACCCAGCTGTTCCAGAACTCGACCATCTGGTCGCTCGAGAGTTTTCGCCCGTCACTCTTCTTAAAGATATATGACTTGCCGTCATAATACTCGCTCGCTGCCGGGTCAAGCGCGAGTAGACAATCCTTACCGGCTGAGTATCCAGCCTGAGAAACTGCTTCAAGTATCGTCTCGATTGCTTCCTCATTCGATCGCAGGTTTGGCGCGAATCCGCCTTCATCGCCCACGCTGGTGGCATAGCCTTTCTTCTTCAGGACGGTTTTCAGAGTGTGAAAGATCTCTGCGCCTATGCGCAAGCTCTCGCTAAAACGTTCGGCGCCAACTGGTACGATCATGAACTCCTGGAAGTCGACGTTGTTATCGGCGTGTGCCCCACCGTTGATGATGTTCATCATCGGCACTGGCAGCGTACGCGCGTTTGGACCGCCGAGGTATCGATAAAGTGGCATCTCCAGGTAGCTTGCTGCCGCACGTGCTGTGGCCAGCGAAACCGCAAGCAGTGCGTTTGCGCCGAGCTTGGATTTTGTGGGCGTGCCATCCAGTTCAATGAGCGTTCTGTCCACGGCGGCTTGATCGAGTGCGTCGAGACCCGAGATCACGGGCCCAATCACATCGTTAACGTTACCAACAGCTTTCAAGACACCTTTGCCGCCATAACGATTAGAGTCACCGTCACGGAGCTCAACAGCTTCATGTTCGCCGGTTGACGCGCCTGATGGAACAGCAGCGCGGCCCGTTGCGCCATCAGCCAACGTGACTTCGGTTTCGACTGTTGGATTGCCTCGTGAGTCCAGAATTTCGCGGGCGACAATGCTTTCAATCCAGCTCATCTCGTTTGGGCTCCAGCTATGGAATCTGTTTCAGACAAAGCTCAATTCCAATGAAGAAACTTTAGCATCACGCCGGTTGTGACCGGAAGTTTGGCCCTCACATCCGGCTTATGACCGGGCTGCGCGGGCGTCTTCCCGCGTGCTTTCGCCAGTTGGAGAAGTGGAATCCCCAGAAAGTTTCAAACGCACGCTTATAACGCGCCGCTTTTCCACGCGGTCTACCTGAAACTCAAGACCGTTGTATTTAACGATGTCACCAGGCTGCAGGATGTGGCCTGCCTCGGTCATCAGGAAACCGGCAATGGTTGTGTAGCTTTCAGACTCAGGCAAGGAAAGTTTCAGCCGTCGGTTCAGATCCCGCACCGCTAATCCGCCAGCCAGAATGTATTCGTTTTCTCCGGCTGGTTTTATTTGTTCATTCACTTCTTCGTCGTGTTCGTCAGAGATTTCCCCGACAATTTCTTCGAGCAAGTCCTCAAGCGTGATGATTCCCTCGAGTCCGCCATGCTCGTCAACTACAAACCCGAAGTGCATTTTTGCCTTTTGCATCTGCCGCAGGACATCCTCCAGCCGCGCTGTATCTACGACAAATAGAGGAGGTTGCAAGACATCTTCAAGCCGAAAGGTCTCAGGGTGAAGGATATACGGCATGACATCTTTGCTGTGCACAAAGCCAATTACATCATCAATTGATTCCCGGTAAACAGGCAGTCGCGAGTATCGATGTTGTTCAAATGCTTCGGTTAGTTCCTGCAAGGAGCAATCGCTGGAGACTGCTGCGATTGCAGTTCGCGGCACCATCGCTTCGCGCACGAGCGTATCGGAGAACTCGAAAACCCGGTGAATCAATCGCCTTTCTTCAGCCCGAAGGTGGCCACTCTCACGAGAAATATCGATAAGCTGACGTAGCTCGGCTTCCGTGTAACTGGAGGCGTGTTCGGGCGTCGGTTGGAGACCGAGAAGTCTTACCGTACGCACGCTGGCCCAGTCGAGAGCACGTATGGGCCATTGAAATACACGATAGAAGATTTCCATCGGAAGCGAGACGGCGAGGGCGACTCTCTCCGCCCGCGCAAGTCCGAATAGTTTCGGCGCCTGCTCTCCAAGTACGATATGTAAGATTGTGATGATCGAAAATGCGATAAAAAAGGATAATCCGTGGCGCCATCCATCGGAGAGACCTGAGAAAGGGCGTTCAAGGAGCCGCGCAATTACCGGTTCACCGACCCAGCCCAAGCCCAGAGATGCGAGTGTAATTCCCAGCTGTGAGGCAGAAAGATAAGCGTTGAGGTTGTTAAGCAGCCTCAGTAAACGTCTGGCTGTACCTTTTCCCGCAGCGGCCAGAGTTTCAATACGAGACCGCCGTACTCCCACCAGGGCGAATTCGGCTGCTACGAAGAACCCGTTCGCAGCAACTAAAAAGATCACCAAGCCTAACTTCAACAGAACCATAACCCATTCTATGGCTGGCGCAGCGTCATCCTGTGCGAGCATAAAACTGAGAAGATAACTTGGCGGTTCTGACATGCTAGGAACGGGATCGATGAACGGATTATCGGCCGATTGCTATGGTAGTTGGATTATACCATGCGTCTGCCTGCGCTGGTCCGCGCCAAGGCAGACGAATAGTGTCGGGCGGGGGTTAGTTCAAAGGCCCGCCGCACTGGAGTTTTTGGAGGATTTCTTTTTAATGCCCGGCCGCGGCGCCCGCAGCTCTTGCCCTGGCGGGTCGACGATCGTGCTTGGCGCAAGCTCGGGTCAGAGCTTGTTCCACACGAGGCTCGATGTTGCATTCCGGCTGGCGACAAACCGCTGCTAATTCCGAAATCACCAGGTAGCGGGCTCGCTCCAGCATTCGCTGCTCGCGAAATGACAGAGGCTTGAGATGACTCAGATAGGTCAAATGCTTCAACACATCCGCCGCCTCAAAGACATCGCCGGTACGCATTTTCTCGGAGAAATCCTTAAAGCGATCCTTCCAATCGTTGGCGGGGAAGGAGAAATCATCCGCTAACGTCTTAAAAAGCATTTCACACTCGCCAGAAGAAATTGGCGAACGAAGGCCGACTTCTCTGGCATTTGAAACAGGGACGAGTACTAACGAGTTATTGGCAGCGAGACGAAGCGTATAGAAAGGGAGTGAGTTTGCTCCTATTTGCTTCTGTTCAATCTGCTCGATGGTCCCGATACCGTGATTGGGGTAAACGACTTTCTGGCCGACTTTGAAGCCCACCGTGACACCTCCATCGGTTTTGAAAAATCAGACTGCGCCGCACGCGCGGGTCTGGGGGAAATCCGAGCGACGCAGTAAAAGCGCCGGGGCCCTAATTGGTAAGTGATTTGGAGTCTAGCAAGCGGTCTCGCACAGCGTCAAGGGTTTGAGGTACAACGGCCGGCACGTGAAAAGCGGAACAAAGTATTTTGGATTCTCCGCCTTGACTTTCTACGGTTTATGGGGAAGGTAATCGCCAACTTCGGAGGCCAGGCAGCGGTAACTTGCTAGGAGCGCAAACTCTGGGGGACTAATTTGTCTTCAGTGGAAGCGAGTAATCAATCACATTCTTGCAAGGCCTAAATTCAATTTCAGTCTTCGCCGCTTCTGCCAAGCGCCGAAGTTGTGCTCGCAGTGGCATCTCCCCTGGCGCGCGAACTCTTGTTTGTAACTGCGATTCATTAACGCCGGCCACTCGAGTCACTATCCAGTATCGCCCCGGAGGGAGATTATTAAGAGCAAAGGTGCCGTCCGCCTGAACTTCATCGGCAAAGAACCGCAGCACGTCCTCAAGGTTTTCCCTCTCAGCTGGGATCAAGTGAACATAAAGTTTCGGCGGAACCGGTTCACCGGATATTGGCTTTACCGCTCCGCGAAGCGACGCTGCCCCTTCGGTCAGTGTGAATGTTACGTCTTTGTGGCGTTCGCCAAATCTCAGATTGATTCCCTCGCGCGCAAGGTCCACAAGTCGCTTGGGTGTTCCGGTCTTACCTGCGATTGCCGATGCCGGCGCGGCTGCTTCGCGTGCGATAGAACGCAGATACCAATACTTCGCAAAGAAGCGTGTGACAAGACTATATGGTCCCGGCGCCATGTTGCGAAGCTGAAACTCTCCGGCTTTGGTAGGTGATCCCTGTGCCGCAAAAAAGCTGAGTAGCCGCGGCTGCTCCTTGGGTGAGTCCTTCTCATTTCGTCGAGCAACAACCAGAGTCTCAGAAAACAAGGGTTGCCGCTTGTTCTTGCACTCCGCTGCGTCAGACTTCTCCAAAACAACGCGTCCACCAATCGAACCCAGAGGTTTGACGAGCAGTTCAATGCCGGTGATGTCAGCGCCTTTCACCGTGATGCGACGCGGTTCCGATATTGCTGATTCACCTGGGCCAATGGACGACTGCGCAACCAGATCATATTCACCGTCGCCAACTCCGTAAAACGCAAAGCCTTTGCTGTTCGGCGGCTGAAACGAGAACGAACTGGACATTGGCGCACCGTTGGAAATCTGAAGCAGAGTGACATTGCTCGGCATAACCGAGTTTGATTCGAGCGTTCCACTTACAAACCCACTAATAGTGTGGCCAGGCTCGCCGCGATAGCGAATGTCCACACTGCTAATCTCCTCGCCACCTCTGACTACGATCTCCGCAGCGGTGTCGCGAGTCGAAGAAGGTGCATAAGTTGGAGCATCGTTTTCGTAAGCATCGAAAAACGCATTGAATACGCCCCGACCACCTGTGGATACTACGTAGGCACCAGGCAACAAACCGTAGATCCGGTAAATCCCCCGGTCGTCTGTGGTCCTTTGCATCTGGAACGCCGAATATTTCGGCCGCTGTCCGTTCGCATCCCGAACCATAACGGCCTTGACAGCTATTTGAACGACAGGCTCGCCCGTGGACGATTGGACCGAGCCGGTGATGACTCCACCCTTTACCAGGCTTACGGTTACTGTATCTCCTACTCGATAGTAGTTTGGTTGACTGTCTGGATCGCGAGCAGGCATGACGTATGCGGGGGCCGAAGCAGCCACGCCATAGAGGACAGGATCGAGATTGCCAACTTGAAAGTTTCCTTCGCTGTCAGTTGTTGTTGTACGGGGTTGAAATGATGGCTGCGATCCGCGGAGAGAAATTGACGCGTTCGGCAACGGTTGACCGCTATCTGTCACTACACGGCCAGTGATTGTCCCCGTCGTCGTTGGAGTTTGAGCCTCGTCTCGATGGCCCTGGGCTGCTGTGGTTATCGAAACAGCGCACACCATCGCCGGACCAGCGAGTAGGTAAAGGTAAGTTTTGACTTGCGACAAGAGCATACAAACGATAACAATTTCCGGGTCCTTAGGGCGTGGGAGGGACATTTACATTTGGATCGACTACTAACTCCACTTCCGTCACAACGCCATCAGTCACTGTCACAGCCTGGCGGGCAGAAGGTTGGCGAGCGCGCGATTGCGGGATGAAGACATTGAGATTCACTTCATAACTGCCGGCCGGGACTCCCTGGAAAACGAAGTGTCCGCGCGCGTCAACCGCTTGAGGTCGTATTGCATACGAGTTGTCTCCAGGCTTGGTCAGTCTAACCATTAGACGAGCCCCAGTTGGGGTTGACCCGGTGTCCCATTTTACTGAACCGCGCACTGTCCCACTGCCGTAAACTACGATAATTCTCAAACCTGCGATTTGTTCTGCGCTCTTGATCTCCACGCCGCTGCGAGGCTGCACTACTCCATCTCGCTCGATCCTTGAAATGACGAAGCCGGTTTGCGATCGTGCGCCCGGAGAACTCAATTGAAAACTTGCAGAACCCGCCTGCAAACCGCCCAAACGAAAACTGCCATCGGGTTCAATCGTTGATGTTTGTCCGAATCCTATCGAGTCGACACCATCACCGCCACGCACATATGCGAAAAGCCGCAGCTTAGCCAGTCTGGAATACACCCCCTTGTCCTGAGTCCCTTCCAGCACAACAACCCCCGACACCACGGCTCCTTTTGAAGTTCTCAGCATGAGTCCGGTTACGTCCTGGTTCACTATTTCAAAGCGTAAGGGGTCGACGCGAATGTCGCTGTTCTGTTGCGGCATGACAAATATCGCATACTTCCCCGGCGTTATGTTTTCGACGCGAAACTCCCCCCGGCTATTTGAAGTCGCACTTGTTCCCATGAAAGGAGCGTTATTAGCCTCGAGGATTCTTTGTAGTCCAAATCTCACATCCGCGATTGGCTGGTTCGTTTCCCCATCGACTACAACTCCGCTTGCCGCAAAACCCTGCATAGTTTGGCCGACAGTGATATCGATATTTGATACTTCAGCGCCCTCTCCAAGTTCTACGATTTTAGCCTCGTCGAAGTCAGTAACACCGGGATAGAAAACCCGCGGATAAGTTTGACGAAGTCGGTTTGGTGCTAAGGCGTCGTCCGGTAATCCTATGGAAACCTTATATCGTCCGGGCCGAAGGCCGAACATTCGATACACGCCTCGATCATCCGTTTGAAATGAAGAACCGCCGTAGTTGGTCCCCCGCTGGTTAGGTTGCTCTGCCGGAACGACATAAACGCGTTCTTCAATAACGGGCTTGCCATCCGACTGCGTGACTTTGCCCGTTATCACGCTGCCGCGAATAATCGAAAAATCAATGCCCTCCACTCGCTCACCTTCGGGCAATATCAACGCTTTACCTGGGTTTCCAAAAGAACTGGAGTCGGAAACTACATAGGCTGGGGCCATAGGGACGACTTGATAGTTTCCCGCCGGGACATCGGTGACGCGATAGTTGCCGTCAGGATCTGTGGTGGCCTTGAATGCAGGCCCAATCTGAGGCCCAAATTCAGTGGTCCGTAACCCCACAACTATTCCTCCCTTTCCCTTTCCCTGGACGGTTACGCGGCCTGACACGCTGGCGCCAGGGGCCTTCCGGGCTCCTTTCGTTTGGGGAGTCGATAATGAAGTTGTTTGCCCGATTGTGGAGTGCAAACCTATACAGCTTAAGCTAAGCGCCAAGACAATTGCGGAGCTTGTGAGGCTATTCATTCGACAATCCTGAATTCCGAAGTCCCGGGGAGAGCCAGATAATACTTAATCTCATTGCCGTTGTCTCTATCTTCGTGTGCAGTTGTCACCTATCAACCATGCTGCTAGGATCGAAGTGTATACTTCAACTGTTGGTTTCTCCGGTATCTACTTCGCGGGCTTCTGAGGAGAGCTTCTCTCGACAGGCCGACGACGATTTCATCCATGGCAGTCCTTAAAATAACCGATGCAAGCGGGCGCCAATGGCAATACGGCCTTGTTGCCCAGGCTAAGTGCACAATCGGGCGCGCCCCAGACAATGACGTTGTCCTTGATGATCCGCGCGCGTCCCGCTATCACGCGCATATTAACTCCGCGGACGAAGGTTCGTTTATGCTCGTGGATGGTGCCGTAATTAGTGGGCAACTCCGGCGCAGCGCAAACAAAGTATTTATCAATGGGGGTCCTCAAACCGAACACACCTTGACGAACGGCGATCGGATCACCATTGGCGCCAGCACGCTGCGTTTCGAGCAACAACCGGAAGAACGAACAACGGACGTACGTTATGACGACAAACCGCTGGGCCATACCCAACTGTTAATCTCGGCAAACGACGTCATGTCGACGGTGTTGCACGGGAAGACTGCCGAGTCGGCCGTGAGTTCGCCGGCCCGGGACAAGGTCCTGGAAGCGTTGCAAAGAAAGGCAAACATTCTTACAGCGCTTTACGAGATGAGCAAGACACTTGGTTCAGTTTTTGATCTTGACGCCATATTCGCTAAAGCGACTGACATTATCTTTCGCTCCACCCCGGCAGATCGAGTGGTGGCGCTGTTGGCTGAAGGTTCTGGTCTTGAGAACCCAGAAGATGTGAAGCTGAATCCGATAGCCATGAGGGCCCGCGACGAGAGCCTCAACAATCATGCACGCAGGCTGACAATAGGCCGCACCATCACAAGAAAGGTGATGAAGGATCGAGTCGCGCTGCTTTCGCAGGACGCCGCTTCCGACGAACAGTTTGCCGGCGTCGATTCGATTGTTTCTCAGGGAGTTCGCTCAACCATCTGCGCGCCTCTGGTTGGCGAGTCGAGAGTGCATGGAGCAATCTACGCCGATCGACTAGACCCATTCGCCGCCTTCAAACCCGACGACCTGGAATTGATCAGCGCAGTCGCGGCCCAAACGGCAATTGCTGTCGAAAACGCCCGGGCGCACCAGCGCCTGGCGCGTGAAGAAGTGGCGCGAGCAAATTACAGTCGGTTCCTGCCCGAATACGTCGTAAAGCAAATGCTCGAGAATCCCGAGTCGTTTAGGCTGGGGGGCACTAACCAAACGATCACCGTTCTTTTCGCTGACATCCGCGGATTTACCACCCTCTCAGAACATGCGCCACCAGAGAAAATTGTCGGTCTTCTCAACAGGTATTTCTCGGCTATGACCGACATTATTTTTGCCCACGGCGGTACGCTCGATAAGTATCTCGGCGACGGCTTGATGTCGCTCTTTGGCGCCCCGACGACCACTCCTGAGGATGCATCAAACGCACTCAACGCCGCCGTGGCCATGCAGCGACGAATTCTTGGAATCAACCTGGAGTTGCAACAGGAAGGGCTTTCGGAAATAAGGGTTGGAATCGGAATGCACACAGGTGAAGCGACCGTTGGCTACATCGGTTCGGAACGCCGCTCTGAATACACGGCCATTGGCGATACGGTAAACACGGCGGCGCGGCTTGAATCAAACGCGAAAGGCGGCGAGATTCTGGTCAGTGATGCTACGGCAAAGGCAGCTCGAAGTCGTTATAAGCTCAAACCTCGTGAGCCAATCACGGTAAAGAATCGCGAACAGCCGGTTATGTTGTGGGAAGTGGACTGGCAACGCGCCAGCGGTGCGTTGTAATTTCAGCAGACCAAAAAGCGCCGCCCGTTAGAGGAATCACAGTGGTCTGATCTGGTGGTGAACACAAGGGAACAGCACCCTCGATTGTGTTCACCATTTTTTGTGGAATGCCATGGGTTTACCGCAGTTATTCAAACGACAATTAACAATTGCTCGCGTATATGGCATCCCCGTACGCATTGACTACCGCTGGTTTGCTGTGGTCGCGGTTAGCGTCTGGTTAATCGCGAGCAATCTGCAAAGCCACATCATCGTTCTCGGAAATGTGCGTTTGCCACCTCTAGCTCCTGCCAATGCCTGGATCCTTGGCTGTATCACGACCGCCGGGCTTTTTCTTTCAGTTTTCGGACATGAGCTTTCACATGCTTTGATGGCCAGAGCCGAAGGCATCGAGATTGACGAGATCGTCCTGCATCCGTTTGGGGGGTTGGCCAGGTTAAGAACGGAGCCGCAAAACCCACGTGCAGAGTTTCGGATTGCGGTGGCTGGACCAGCAGCCAGTTTCTTATTTGCCTTACTGGCTTTTGGTGCTGCCCGTATTGCCGCGATGCAAGATTACGTTGCGACAGTTGTGGTTTTCTTCTTGATAGCTTCGGGAAACCTCCTGCTCGCCCTCTTCAATTTATTCCCCGGCTATCCACTAGATGGCGGCCGCGTTTTGCGCGCCATACTGTGGCGCCGAAGCGGTAACATGCAGGACGCGACCCGAAAAGCCGGACTGTGCGGCATCTTGATCGGTGGTGTGCTGATCCTTTTTGGAATTTACATAATGATTGCCCCCAACTGGAGGGCGACACAGCCCTACTTCATGGGCGGATGGTCCATCGTAGTAGGGTTATTCTTGCTCGACGCTGCAGCGAAGGTAGTCAAGGCCTCGCAGGGAGCCCGGTTGATTTCGGTTAGCGATGTGATGTCGCCGCCAATAGCTCTCGATCCGGCCCTCACGGTTACCAGACTAGTCGACGAAGTTCTTCCGCTCCATCGGCAAACGAGTTTTCCTGTGGCGGTCAACGGACGTCTGCACGGAATCTTCAAGCTGGAAGATGTGAAGTCTGTCCCTCGTGATCGCTGGGCCAGGACGACCGTTCGCAGCGTTATGCACGCGATCAAACCGGGAC
Source organism: Acidobacteriota bacterium (assembly GCA_038040525.1). Classification (GTDB taxonomy): domain Bacteria; phylum Acidobacteriota; class Blastocatellia; order Pyrinomonadales; family Pyrinomonadaceae; genus PSRF01. Next base: position 152,438 of record JBBPIC010000006.1, read on the forward strand.
TATTTGTTGAGTCGTCTACCACTCACGAATCCGCACTCGCGCTGATGAAAACGAATGGTGTAGGCTCGCTCGCCGTAATCAATTTTCGAGGAGAATTAGTGGGTTTCCTCCAAAGCGGGAAGATCAAGCGATTCTCTAAATCGAAACAGCCCTGACTGTCAGTCGCCGGCCGCATTGCCATTGCCTCCGTGCTCGTTTTTCGCGATAATCCCAGCGGAGCTTTCCTTTCCAAGTTTATGAGCGCGACAGTACAGGGAACGATCCATCTTTTTTGGAGTGCGTGCTCGAGCCGGAACACTAGCCGGTTGAGCAAATTGCCTGAAAGCGAGCTTGGGATTTTTCCGATTACGGTTTGGTGAAACTAAATTGCAGCCTTTGAATCGCAAATCGCCAATTCGAGCTTTTGACCTGAGAAATGCTGTTACTACTGCCATACACGGAGTACCTGGGAAGGCTTAGGGAACCGCGTAACATCGCGGACCTGATTCTGGTCTTCTTGCTTGTGTATGCAGTTTTGAAACTCGTTCGTGGAACTCGCGCCGCTCCCATGGCCGCCGCGATCGGGGTTTTTGCCCTCCTTTATTGGATTGCCGCTCAACGAAACCTTGCTACTTTAGAATTCATCCTGCGAGGTGCGCTGCTTTATATCGGCGTCGCCATCATCGTTCTGTTTCAAAACGAGATTCGCCAGGCGCTGATTACTTTTGGCAATCGTTTCCGCATGCCTTTTACGCGAGGGCACCTCGGCCAATTTGGTGAGGGCGTATATGACGAGGTGATCCTCGCCGCCACCACTCTATCGTCCACCAAGACAGGTGCCTTAATAGTTATCGAACGTAACATCGGGCTTAAGAACATAATTGACGGTGGTGTGAAGTTGGATGCCGAACTCAGCTACGACTTGCTGGTCAGCATCTTCAATACAGAGTCGCCGCTTCATGACGGGGCCGTCGTGGTTCGCCGGCATCGTGTAGCGGCGGCTTCATGTTTTCTGCCGTTAACGCTGAATCCGCGGCTTTCCAGAGATCTTGGTACGCGGCATCGCGCCGCGCTTGGTGTAACAGAAGACACTGACGCTGTGGCAGTAGTCATCTCAGAAGAATCAGGACTGATCTCAGTCGTGCAACGCGGTGAAATAAAGCGTGGACTAGATGCGCCCAAGCTTCGAGCCGCCATCACTGAGGCGCTTGAAGTTCCGCGCAAACGTGAAAGACCCAAACAGCAGGAAAAACGCGACGAGCCCGAGGCTGAAACTGAAGAAGTAGCATCAGTCTAATTGCGGCTCGGTTTCGGATTGAGCGGCCAAAACCAAACCTTGACGTTGATATAGCGAATGCCTTTCCTGGACATCGAAGACGAGGAAACGACCCCGATCCACCGCACTCCTTCAGCACTGGAGAGGTGGCTCCGCAGGATCCTGGTTGACGACTGGGGCCTCAAACTCCTTGCCCTGGCTGTAACAGTTGTTCTGTGGTTGGCAGTCACCGGTCAAAACACACCCGTTACCCAGCGTTACGGCGTTCAACTCAATTATCTCCGGCCAGCGGGCATGGAAATAAGCAACGACCCGCCGGACAGTGTCGAGGTTATTCTTACAGGAAGCCTTGGCAAACTTGCCGAAATGGGACCACGCTTAGCGGCTACCGTTGACGTCACCGATCAAAAACCCGGAGAACGAGTAGTTCGTTTGAACGACCGTGCACAAATAAAACTCCCTTCGGGAGTTACTATTCAGGGCTTCAAACCGGCCACGACCAGCATTCGACTTGAACCCATCGTTGAAGCGCAGGTTGACGTCGAGGTCAAATTCGAAGGCAAGTTAGCTGATGGCTATGAGGTAGCAAGTGTCAGCACTAGTCCGTCCAAGGTCAGATTGCGAGGCCCTTCTGATCGGATGAATGCCATCCGAAAAGCGCTGACGGAAACCGTGTGGTTGGATGGGAAAACGGAGACGTTTACGCTTCCAGGTGTTGCCGTGAACGTTCCTGATCCGAAGATTGAAATTCTGGATCCTACTGTCGACATTCGCGTGGAAATCATCCCGAAGAAGCGCGCCGAAATGAATCTCGGATTTGTTAATGGCGAAGGATTTCCTTACATCGCCCAACTCATGTCAATTCGATTCCTCCGGTAGCTCCAGCTAGATCACGTTAACAATTACCGATGATGAAACTCTTTGGCACGGATGGAATGCGCGGCGAAGCCGGGGTATTTCCTCTCGACGCCCCCACCGTGGAATCGGTGGGTGCCTCTCTCGCGACTCACCTAAAAAAGAATCTTGGGCGCGCGCCGGTGATAGTTATCGGTAGAGACACACGTGAGTCAGGCGACTGGATCGAGTCAGCGTTGGTGGCCGGTCTTAACAGGGCCGGTGCTCAATCCAAATCGGCAGGCATCATTACGACGCCGGGAGTGGCGTTCCTTACCCGCACGATGCCCGGAGATGCCGGTGTAGTCATAAGTGCTTCGCACAACCCCTACAAGGATAACGGGCTTAAGGTTTTTGCCCCTTCAGGACGAAAACTCGACGAAGAAATCGAGCGACTCATCGAACAGGATGTCTTTGCGGAGCGAGAGACTCTAGGCTCTGTAACTGCGGATCGCTCTTCTTTAAGGTTCGAGAGCGACCAGGCAGTTGCGCTTAGGGCGCAATACCTGAATTTCCTGGCCAGCGAGATTGGTGGTGGGCTCTCTCTGTGTGACGTTCGCCTCATCGTTGATTGCGCGAATGGGGCAGCATCACACTTCGCCCCTGAGTTGCTTGAACGGCTTGGCGCATCGGTGACCTCGATCAATGACAGTCCTGATGGGAGGAATATTAATCTCGACTGTGGTTCGCTACACATGGACAGTCTGCAGCACGCTGTGCGAGAACAGAAGGCGGATCTCGGGGTCGCATTCGATGGTGATGCAGACCGATCTTTATTTGTTGACGCTGACGGGCGTTTGGTAAACGGCGACGCAACGCTGTGGGTGCTCGCCAACTACCTAAAGTCTCGCGGCCAATTGCATCACGATACTGTCGTGGCGACCGTCATGAGCAACGTTGGTCTGGAGATCGCATTTCAATCACAGGGAATACGTCTTGTTCGGACGGATGTAGGCGACAAATTTGTGCTGGAGGAACTACTGAGTTTAGGGGCAAGTCTTGGTGGTGAACAGTCGGGACACATTATTTTTCCGCGACTAAGCTTGGCCGGGGACGGAATGATTACCACACTCTGCCTGTTGCGTGCCATTCAGGAAGAAAACAGCCCACTTCACGAGCTCACCGCTGGGTTTCAAAATTTTCCACAGGTCCTTGTCAACGTCCAAGTGAACAAGAAAAGACCCTTTGGTGAAGTTGAAGAGATTCAAAGGGCATCGCATAGAATAGAAACCGAACTGGGTTCTCACGGGAGATTGTTATTGCGCTACTCCGGAACAGAACCTCTCGCGCGCGTAATGCTTGAAGGCGAAAGCCAGGCCGACATTGAGGAGCACGCAGATGAGCTCGCCGAGATCATCAGAAACACTCTTGGAAGTTAAGTCAGTTTGGAGTAGAAATTTCACGATTAAAGTTGAAACAATTACACCCAGCTATTGGGAACTTTGTTTCGTCTTTCTTAAGTTTAACCATTCTTTTAACAGGAGTTGCGGGAAACTCGACGCTCCGAAATCGTTAACAAGAACTCTCTTGCGAGGCATGAGGCTTGCGATGTATATTGTGGGGCAAGAGAGACGGTTGGTGAATCCTCCGTCTCAAGTGGTTGCTGGGGTGAGGACAGTGACCACGAATATG
>JBBPIC010000159.1:0-2309 GCA_038040525.1 Acidobacteriota bacterium
TATGTGTTCAGTAGGAGGATGTTGCGGGTTCGCCGCAACGAGTTTCCTCATTCGGACATCCCCGGATCAAAGCCTGTACACGGCTCCCCGAGGCTTATCGCAGTGTCCCACGTCCTTCATCGGCACTTGGCGCCAAGGCATTCACCGAAAGCCCTTAGTAGCTTCTCCACGTGATGCGGAGAATTTATTACTCTTCGGCCTACAAATATTTCTTTAGATATTTGAGAATATTATCTTTCAGTTACTATTCAGTTATTAAGGTACAAACTCACCGGGTTGACCAGTGACCGATGCTCTTGATACTTCTGATCCAGGGCATCGGTCACCCTTCAACATATTCTGTTTTATCAAATACTGCCCAGCGATAGACACAATACGACCCGGCAGACACCGCCGGGTCACATGGACAACCCATTCAATTGCGGTGGACTTTAGATTTTATGTCTGTTTGCCGTTTAACAAATTTTCTGTTACTCCAAAACGTACGTACCTGCGAACTCAGTGGAGATGGCGGGATTTGAACCCGCGACCTTCGCCTTGCAAAGGCGCTGCTCTCCCACTGAGCTACATCCCCAGGACTTGCACCTTGGGTTAGTGGGCTTGACAGGATTCGAACCTGTGACCCCTGCGTTATCAGCACAGTGCTCTAACCAACTGAGCTACAAGCCCGTGATTTACCTTTAACAACTGAATAGTGACAGGAAACTTCTTCTCTATGTCCAGCGCCTCATCACCGTAAGGCACATAAAATGAGTGGAGCAAATCTCTCGTGAGGGAGATCGCTCAATTACTCTAGAAAGGAGGTGATCCAGGCGCACCTTCCGGTACACCTACCTTGTTACGACTTCGTCCCAGTCACCAGCCCCACCTTCGACGGCGCCCTCCTTGCGGTTAGGCTACCGGCTTCAGGTGTTACCAGCTCCCATGACGTGACGGGCGGTGTGTACAAGGCCCGAGAACGTATTCAACGCACTATAGCTGACGCGCGTTTACTAGCAACTCCGGCTTCATGCAGGCGAGTTGCAGCCTGCAATCTGAACTGAGGCCAGCTTTGGGGGATTGGCTCCACCTCGCGGCTTAGCAACCCGTTGTACTGGCCATTGTAGCGTGTGTGTAGCCCCAGGCATAAAGGCCATGCTGACTTGACGTCATCCCCACCTTCCTCCGGCTTAATACCGGCGGTCCCGCGTGACACATGTAACACGCGACGAGGGTTGCGCTCGTTAGCGGACTTAACCGAACATCTCACGACACGAGCTGACGACAGCCATGCAACACCTGTTCAGGCTCCCTTGCGGGTCGGTCACCTTTCGGATCCCTACCACCTGTATGTCAAGCCTGGGTAAGGTTCTTCGTGTAGCATCGAATTAAACCACACGCTCCGCTGCTTGTGCGGGCCCCCGTCAATTCCTTTGAGTTTTAACCTTGCGGCCGTAGTCCCCAGGCGGTGAACTTATCGCGTTTGCTTCGGCACTGATGGAGTTTAACCCACCAACGCCAAGTTCACATCGTTTACGGCTAGGATTACCGGGGTCTCTAATCCCGTTTACTACCCTAGCTGTCGCGTCTGAGTGTCAGAAACAGACCAGAAGATCGCCTTCGCCACTGGTGTTCCTCCCGATATCTACGCATTTCACCACTACACCGGGAATTCCATCTTCCTCTTCTGTTCTCTAGCCCGGTAGTATTAGACGACCTCTCCCAGTTGAGCCGGGAGATTTCACGCCTAACTTACCAAGCCACCTGCACGCGCTTTACGCCCAGTGAATCCGGATAACGCTCGCCTCCTACGTTTTACCGCGGCTGCTGGCACGTAGTTAGCCGAGACTTATTCCTGGGATACTGTCCTTTCTCATCTCCCAGAAAAGCACTTTACGACCCGAAGGCCTTCATCGTGCACGCGGCGTTGCTGCATCAGGCTTTCGCCCATTGTGCAATATTCCCTACTGCTGCCACCCGTAGGTGTATGGACCGTGTTTCAGTTCCATTGTGGGGGGTCACCCTCTCAGGTCCCCTACCCGTCGTAGCCTTGGTGAGCCATTACCTCACCAACTAGCTGATGGGACGCAGGTCCCTCCCAAAGCGAATTGCTCCTTTAGTTATCAGTTTCTAAGCCCGATAACCACATGCGGTATTAGCAATCCTTTCGGACTGTTATCCCACACTTTGGGGTAGGTCACCAACGCGTTACTCACCCGTTCGCCACTAGGATACTCTCGTATTGCTACAAAAGCACCTCGTTCGACTTGCATGTATTAGGCACGCCGCCAGCGTTCATCCTGAGCCAGGATCAAACTCTCCGCAAAAAA
>JBBPIC010000160.1:0-2294 GCA_038040525.1 Acidobacteriota bacterium
CCGGCGCGGCAGCCGCGCTGGGGTGGCGTGGCGGCGCACTCCAAGGAGACGCACTCTCCCAACGGCCTTCTCGCGACCTGAAGGAGTAATAGATGCCGATCGTATTTTTTAAATCACCGGCGGAGTTTCGGAAGTGGCTGAAGCAGCATCACGCCGACGAGAAAGAGTTGTTGATCGGCTTTTATAAGAAAGACTCGGGCAAGCCCAGTATCACCTGGCCGGAGTCAGTCGATGAGGCGCTTTGTTTTGGCTGGATTGATGGCATCAGGAAAAGGGTTGATGACATCAGCTACACAATTCGGTTCACTCCTCGCAAAACCAGCAGCACCTGGAGCGCCGTGAACATCAAGCGCGTCGGTGAGCTGAAAGAGAAAGGCTTAATGCAGCCGACCGGTCTCACTGCGTTTGAACTGCGAAGGGAAAGCCGCTCCGGCATATATTCGTATGAACAGCGCACTGCAGAGCTGCCGGATCAATATCAAAACCTGTTCAAGAAGCACAAAACGGCGTGGAAGTTTTTCGGGGTCCAACCACCTTCCTACCGTAAAGCTGCAAACTGGTGGATACTCAGCGCGAAAAAAGAAGAGACCCGACTCAAGCGACTAAATGAGTTGATCGAGTATTCAGCTCTCAAACGGTACATCCCCCAGTTCCTACGCACGAAGAAATAAATCTGAGTACCGTCGGCCGAACCACCCGACCAACCAGAAATCGATGCCCTAAATCCGAAGGGTGGCGTTTTGGCGAACATGGGTAGTGAGTTTCGAGTAGCGTTACAGAACCGAGCGCGGTAGCGCCGGATCCGAAAAGCAACTTCAGCCACAAGTGGTTTCTCGCATGCCTCCAATTATCATTAAAGTCGTTTTTAACATCCGGCGCTACCGCGCTCGGTTCTGTAACGGGCCCGTAAACTTCAAGCTGATCCACTGCCCAACATGCGACGTGTTGGCGAATTTGTCGACGTGAAGTATCGTACGAAGTCTTCATTAACCGTTTGCAGATTAACCTTGAATTGAGCTGAACTCTTTTTACAGATGCCAGGACCAGCATATCCCGCAGCGCGCTCCGTCGCCCTTACCATACAAGACTACTTCGCCCGTCACCTTGCGGTTGCTCGGAGCCGGCCTCAGGATTTGGCGCCGCAGCCTGATGCGGCCGCGGTTGAGGCAATCATAAACGCTACCTTCTGGGCCAGTTTGCGACGGGAGGAAGGTTATTCGCCAAAGATCTCGCTCGCATTTCTACCGCCCGAGGCCTCAGCACAGCCAATGACGTTTGAACGACCGCTTGAGCTTACGCCACCGGTGCTCTCACGTCTGGCGCCTGCCGTCGAGCGGCCCGGCATCCATCTCGGCGTTTGGCGCCATGAGGCGCAGGGAGGCGAACTGCGTGTCTGGGGAATCACCAGGATGATTCCCAAGCTCTGCTTCGTCCTGGAGGTCATCCAGCCGGGTTTGCTCGTGGTTAAGTATCGGCGCGGACGGGAAACGGGCAAGTATGTCAACGTGGTGGTCCTTAAAGGCGACGAAATCAAAGTCGTGGATGAACAGGGTACGAGCCTGCCTGACTGCCCAGCCCTTGTCACTGCCCTGCTCGGCTTCGGCGCCCCCGGCTCCACCGCTGACTCCTTGAACGTCTTAGTACAACTGGCTGCGTCCATGCGGGCGCACGGTCGAGGTGGATCTCTGCTTGTAGTTCCTCAGGGATCCGAGGCATGGCGTGAGTCGATCCTCCAACATGTACCTTACGCGGTAGCGCCTTCCTATTCCGAACTCGCGGAACTGATGAGACAGGATGCGGTCGACAGGAGCAAACAGATTTGGCAGGAGGCTTTTATAGATGCGGTGGACGCGATTGCTGGTCTAACGGCTGTCGATGGCGCGGCGCTAATCAGCGATCAGTATGAACTACTCGCGTTCGGCGCAAAGATAGGTCGGCGCGACGGCGGCGGACGGGTTGAGAATGTCGTGGTGACGGAACCCATCGTAGGCAACGTGGCCTCAGTGGTTCAGCCACTGGAACTCGGCGGCACCCGACACCTTTCGGCGGCGCAGTTTGTATACGATCAGCATGACTCGATTACGCTCGTTGCATCCCAGGACGGCGGCTTCACAGTCTTCGCCTGGTCGCCATGTGAGGAGATGGTCCACGCCCACCGCGTGGAGACACTGCTGATGTAATTAAGGTATTGTGGCGGTTGAAGCCCGTAGGTCAGGGTTCAGCCTTTCGGCTGGCCGCACGCAAGCTAAAGCTTGAACTTGCTTTGCCCGAAAAGTTAGTTTGACGAGATCTTG
>JBBPIC010000161.1:0-2283 GCA_038040525.1 Acidobacteriota bacterium
GCTGGATAAACCTTCAATAATAAGAAATAGGATAATAGTAAGAACTAGATTAAAAAGTATAAGTCTAGAAACTTTCCGAGTTGACGGTATTCGTTTTAAAGTCGTAAGCCGCTTAGGTGTGCTAATCATGCTTCCTCCTCCCGCTGTGGATAGCCACATAGCAATCTAACATGTTCGACCCAACAAGTGGGGCAAAACACTAGCACAATTCTGGTGTCTAAATCACTACTGTCCGGTTAGATACAACGATTCCGCAGCATGACAGTTGCATGGAGTCAAAAACGGTTAAGAGAGACGTGGCAATTGGGATTTGTGGCATGGAAGGCTAGTTTTGGAGTTTTCAGAGAATCCGTTGTGGTTTGAGGCAGGTAATTTGGCCGTCGCGAGCATGGCAGGGACAGGGGCGTAAGGTGTCGTGGTTAGCGACATCGAAGGAGGGAGCGCCAAGCTTTGACACAAGGAGATGACTAGCCTGGTTGCTGCTGCGAGGCCCAGAGAGTGGCTCCATCCAGTGCGGAAAAGTCTTCAGTAAAGCGGCCAGCCAAAGCCAAGCGAGTGAGATAGCGACGGGCTGCTGGCTTGAGATTACGCTGGTAAAAGAGATAACTGACGAGGAACGCCAAGGCCAGGGTGAGGAGCAGAACTTCAATGGCGTTGGGGTTGTGGATGAAGCAGTGGTCCATATGCCAAAGGTTTACTAGTTCGTTGAAGCCTCTGTTCTCTAGATCCCATCTGGCGTGACCCCACTTCTGAATCTTGCTGGCTGGAACGGTTGCCGCTGGCAGATCAGTGACCCAAACCCACCTGCTTTGAGATAACTCTTCCTGAGGTTTGCCGCCCACCAACTTTCGGGTAACGGTGGACTCTTCGGCCCAGACCACCCGCACAGCTAGCCCCAGCGTGCTGAAGGAGGAGAGTTGAGAAATGTCCCAGAGGCGAGTAGTACGGTGGCCCTGGTGAAGGACGCAAGGTTGAGTCACAGCTCGGAGTTGGTCCGCGTCCCGGAAGAGTTCCCGGTTCTCCTGCTTCATGACGATGACTACATGCTTGCCAGAGTTGAGCGTCAGCCGGATGAATGGAGCCTCGAGATAAAGGGCATCAGCGGTAATGACATCGATCAGCCGCGGATAGTGGACAAGAATTCTTTCCAATAGGCGCCGTGCTGCCGTGACCTCCCCTTCCTGCGGCGCGATCAATTCCAAGTCCAAGATCGCGGCGGGACTGACTCCCACCCACTGGGCCACCACCACCCGGTGGTAGTACTCCAAGACTGTCTTCTCACCAACCTTTATCTCCCTCTGCGAACAGCGATCACAGCAGCGGGCGCGGCTGGCCGACAGTTCATGGCCATCGATAGCTACCACCCGATAGGACTCCTGAGGTTGTAAATGGATAGCTTTGCTACGCCAAGAGATGCGATTGATCTCCACTAATAATTGGCGAGCATCAGCGAGCGACATTTGTGAGTAGACGCGCCCGATGGTATCAGCGCTCGGCTTGCGACAGCCCACCCAGCTCTCCCACCGTTTGCAGCGTCGCAACTCCTGCTCCAGGGCATTGAAACTGCCCAGCCGGAGCAAAAACATCCCGAAGACCGAAAGCCAGACGTTGGCTGTCGGTATCTGCTGTCGCTGCCGCCCGTCCCGCAACTGCGCCACCCGTTGACGGAACTGGTACCGCTTCTCCAGATAGCCGGCCAAGCGACGTAACAGAGGCTACTTCTCCTGTCGTTAGTCTCCGGTCACTAGCGTTCTCTCGTCCCGGGCAACGAGCCAGCCAACCACTGCTCCCCGCCGCCCCTGTTATTCCTTCCGCTCCTGCAGCAGTTTCCACTCCTCTTCGGACAGCTCCTCCAGCAAGCGCTGCAACTGCTGGTAGTCCGCTACCGCCTGCCGCACGCGCTCCTCCAGATGCTTGGGAATGTACAACTGCCGCAGCTTTCCCTGCCGACTCTGGACCAGATAAACCGCCAAGTGCGTCTCACCCTGGGCGCAGCAACAGCCAGGCTTGCCACAAGTCACATTCCGCACCGATATAGTGCCGCGTACCAACCGCTTGCTGGTGGCCATCTGGGCCAACCGCGAACGCCGCTGCCGGCTCGCCGGCACAATGGCAGCTCTTTTCAAAGGCTTCTCCCTTCTTGTATAGCAAGCTTATACAAGAACTACGCCTCTTGTCAACCCCAAAAGCAAACGCGAATCTGCTCTACCGCGTTCGACAAGCCAAAAGTGTGATAGTTATTAGACTTAGGTTAGACAAGGAATGTTAGATGCGGAACCCCTG
>JBBPIC010000067.1:0-15030 GCA_038040525.1 Acidobacteriota bacterium
GATGTGCGGCGGCTAAGCCGCGGAACCCGGACTCTTCTTTGACTTCTCGGGCAAGCCACCCTTCCCAACCTCTAACTTTGTAAAGTTCAACCTGCGACTTTGCCCTAAACGAAAAAGAGAGCGCCCGAAATGGGCGCTCTCGCTATCTGAGGCTGACGATTAAATTACAGACTATTGCCCAATTGGTGGATCGGCAACGGTAGCTTGCTGAGTTGCGTTGACGTGGATTGTGTTGCTGTCTGAATCCAGGTAGTAGTGATTTGTTCCGGTGCGGCCCACTCCTTCCGTGATCTGGGGATCGGAATTGATGGCCCAACCCGGTTGGGTGGTAGTTGATTTCGGGATTATGCGCATGGTGTAAACGTAACCATCCACCACCGGCGTGGTGCCTGCAAAACGAGTGTCAAGCAGGCCTTCCTTTAGCATCTCATCAAACGTCCCGAAGGAGCTGCGCTGATGCGAGTTGTAGTACAGCATTTGCTGCTCGGCGATGGTTTTTAAGGTCTTGATAGCAGCAGCTTCATTCGCCGATCTGACCGCGGCTTTCCAGCCGGTCACACCAACCGCGATCAAAATGCCGATAATCGCGATTACGATCATCAGCTCAATAAGTGAAAAGCCGCGCTCTGCACTGCGATGATTTCTGTTAGGTCTCATAAATAACTCTCCTTGCACCTGATTACACGTCTGAACCGTTTCTGGGTTCCCCGTTTGTCCAGACCCGGAGGAAGGGGCTGTGTCATCTGGCTGAAACGTAGTCTACTACAGTGATTTGGGAACGTCATGTCTGGACGTTAGGCGCAGGTGGTCCTGGCAGGTATCGGCAGGTTGGGCGTGCCAGAGCGAGTTTTAAAATGTAGAATGGCGGAAACTAAGGTCCACCGGGGTATTGATTGATGCGACGCTTCGATACAGTGAAAGGGAAAGACGAACTGGTTCGCTCCGCGGCGACGGAGCAGATTGAGCGTCTACAGCAGGCAATCGAGACCGTGATTAAGGGCAAGCCTGAAGCTGTAAGGCTGGGAATAGTAACCCTGATCGCCGGCGGACACCTGCTGGTCGAAGATGTTCCCGGGGTGGGCAAAACCACTCTCGCGCACGCCCTCGCGCGTGCGCTTCGTTGCAGTTTTCAGCGAATCCAGTTCACGTCTGACCTGCTGCCCTCGGACGTAATTGGCCTCTCAATCTACAACCAGCACACCGGCGTTTTTGAGTGGAAGCCTGGTCCTGTGTTTGCCAACGTCGTGCTGGCTGATGAAATCAATCGCACTACTCCGAAAACGCAGTCGGCGTTGCTGGAAGCGATGGCCGAGCGCCACGTTACTGCTGAAGGCGTAACTCATCCGCTGCCCGCGCCTTTCATTGTTATAGCGACGCAAAACCCCATTGAGCATCATGGCACGTATCCATTGCCGGAATCGCAATTGGATCGTTTCATGTTGCGGCTACGCATTGGTTATCCAAGTGTCGATGACGAACGACAGATTCTTCGTGACCGGGAACTGAATGATCCCCTCGACGGCCTTCGACCGGTGATGACGGCCGGGGAGATACTCGAGCTGCAACGCAGCGTGGCGGATGTTTCTGTCGACGACGCCCTGGTTGACTATTTGATGCGAATTGTTGCTGCTACGCGAAGTTCTGAAATGCTTGATCTGGGCGTGAGTCCTCGTGCCAGCCTCTCGCTCTTCCGCGCCGCGCAGGCCCTTGCGCTCACGGAGGAAAGATCCTATTGCATTCCGGACGATATCAAACGCCTTGTGGTCCCAGTCTTTGCCCACCGAATCCTGGTCAGTACACGCTTTTCATCTTCAATGCGTCGAAGTGAAGAGGCCGAAGCCGTGTTAAAGGAGATCCTGAAGACCGTTAGCGTGCCGCTCTAGTAGGGATGAGGGATCTAGGAGGGATGAGGGATGAAATCAGGTGTGTTACCGATTGATTCGTTTCCAACATGAACCAGAATTTTGACAAGCGTCATCAGAGTAAGCCTTCATCCCTCCTCCCTCCTCCCTCATTCCTCGCTAAGTGGCGCAACGTTGTCCTGGGAACGTTGCTGGTCCTGATCGGCCTTTCAGCCGCGTTGGTCACCGTACTTGCTCGTCAGACAGATAACTATGTCGTGGCGGCGGCCGCCGCGATCTTGTCCTTGCTCAGCGCCGCGCTGATGCTGATCTTCATCGTCCCGCCGCTGGCGCGCTCAGCGCGGCTTGAAGTCAATCGTTTTGACTTGCCGGTCGAAGTAACCAGCGGTGGCGTCATCTTCCTGCTCATTTTGATGGTGGTTGGCTTTGCCGCCTGGAACACCGGAAACAATCTTCTGTTCATGGTCTTTTCGCTGCTTTGTTCCACCCTCTTTGTAGGCGGCGTGGCCGCCAGAGCATCGCTGCGCGACTTGATCGTATCTGCCCGTTTTCCGGATCACATTTTCGCCGGAGAAGCGGCGCCGGTAATCGTCACACTTCGTAATGCCAAACGTGTGCTGCCTTCATTCTCGATTCTGGTAGAGGCGCGCGGGCCAATCGACTCATCAGCCGTCGACAATAATAAACACCGGCTTCGCCGTTTTGAAAAACGACCGCTGGCCTACTTCACTTACGTTCCACATCATGCGGCTGCTGAACAGCGAGTCGAGCAGCTGTTTGCTGTCCGTGGTCACGTGCTCATAACCGGATTTCAATTGTCGACCCGGTTTCCCTTTGGATTTTTCCGGTTCCGCCGGCGACTGCGAGCGCGAGATGTGGATATCGTTGTATATCCAAAACCTGAACCAGTCAGCGATGAACTCCATCTTTTGCCAGCCTACTCTGGACACATCCCTTCAATGCGGCGAGGAATTGGCCAGGACCTTTTTTCTCTGCGCGAATACCAGCCACAGGATGACCTAAGACACATTGACTGGAAAGCAACTGCACGATCCAGAAACCTGATGGTGCGTGAATTCACAGCCGAAGATGAACGCCGCATCACGATTGTATTGGACACGAGTGACTTGAATGATTTCGACCCGAAAAGCTTTTTGCAGAGATTCGAAGGCGGAGTGGTCCAGACAGCTTCTCTTTTAAAACACTTTATTGACGAGCGAGCAGAAGTGCGTTTGATTCTCCATGATGAAGCGGGACCGTATGGCAGCGGACTCGGGCATCTCTACGACTGTCTCCGCAGGCTTGCGGTTGTCAGCCCGCAGAAGACTGGAGAAATCCGTGTCTCCGATGGGAGAGGCGCCAAGGACAAAGATCTCTTCGGTGAAGACTATGCGATCGTGCTTACCACCGCTCCTTTAGGCTCCATACCAGCAAAAATCTGGCGAGCATCCCATGTAATCCATGTCTAGGGCCTCGCAAGGACGATCCACGTGACAAAAATATCCTTAGAAAGATCTTCTGAACTTCAAGCCTGTAGTTCAGAGTTCAGCCTTGAGGCTGCCTCTGCGCCACGACGCAAGCTAAAGCTTGAACTCTGAACTTCGCGCCTCAACTCCGAGACAAAACTCTCAAAAGTTCGTTTTTGTGAGTTTGTGGATCGGCATGACATCTCGCACTCATTTTCAGGATTGCGGTCCAAATAGATGTGTTATAGTACCCGCCTTGCCTTCTCATCTCACTGAGATCAACTTCCGAATACATCTGCGAGGTGAGACTCCCTTGGCGACCGAAGTCATTTCAGCTACTCCATCAATTTTCATGCAGCGCTATGCGACGAAAAGCATAAAACTAGTAGCAGCCTGCTTCATACTGTCCGGGGCCACCGGCCTCATCTACGAAGTGCTTTGGGCACGAATGCTGGGCCTCGTCTTTGGTGCTACGACTCTTGCCATCAGCACTGTTTTGGCTGCATTCATGGGTGGCCTGGCCCTTGGCAGCGCGCTGGCAGGCCGGCTTGCTTTCAGGATAAAACGACCCATTCGTGCTTATGGTCTGCTCGAGATAGGCATCGCGCTTTATGCGCTTGCCGTGCCTTTTCTCTTTTATGTGGTTGATGATCTGTACGCTGTTCTCTGGCAGCACTTTCATCTGAGTTTCTTTGTTTTTAGCTTGTTGCGGTTCCTGCTGTCCGCGTTGATGTTGCTCATTCCAACCACGCTGATGGGAGCTACGCTGCCCCTGCTGACTTCAGCCTTGCTGCGTTCATCGGACGCGACTTCAACCTCGATTACCAGGCTCTACACCCGTAACCTTGTTGGCGCAATCTGCGGTTGCGTGGCCGCCGGCTTTTTCCTGCTCCCGGCTTTCGGTGTCCGCGCCACAATCTATACGGCTTCACTAATCAACATCTTCATCGGCATCGCGGCCATTCTCGCGGACCGGGGTCCTTCTGAGGACTCAGTCGCTGTTCGAGAACAAAAGCGCGAGCGTGTCGAAGAACGGCCTGCAGATGCCGTGCAAACACTGGCCCAACCCGCGGGAACAAAGTTCTGGTTGCTCGCCGCGTTTGTTTCCGGATTCGTCACTATTAGCACGCAGGTGGCCTGGGCGAGGATGCTCTCGATGATCATTGGTTCGAGCACCTATGCCTTCAGCATTACCGTCGCGCTTTTCCTTGTGGGGCTATCGGCGGGCGCTTTTTTCATCGCCCGCAGGAAGGTCTCCGGTAAGTTGCGGAAGACGGTGATGACAGTTGAGTTGCTTACCGCGGTCAGTCTTGTTTTCAGCCTTTTTATTGTCAACCGAATTCCTGGGGGGCTGGTCGCGACCGGCCTGAGTCTTAACATCAGTAGCTGGGGCGGCTTGCTGTCTCTGCAAATACTATCCGTTGCTCTCCTAATCCTGCTTCCGGCATTGCTGATGGGAATGGTGATGCCGCTCGTACTCGTTTGGGCAGGCGCCTCGTCCGGCGCCAGCTCAGTCCAGCTTGTGGGCAGAAGTTATGCAGTGAATACGATCGGCGCAATCGTAGGAGCGTTCAGCGCCGGCTTCCTTTTGATTCCTAAGACCAGCACGCGTTTCACAATCCTGTTTGCCGCGGCGCTTTGCGTTATGGTCGCAGGACTGGCGTACCAGCCTGAAGGTGAATTACGCGAGCGCAATCGCAAACTCGCCTTTCACGTGGTCACTACTCTCGCCTTGCTCATCATGATCTTTACCTTTGCGCCGCGTTTGCACCTGGCGAATCTGTCGGTGGGAGCTTACGACAGCCTTGTGCGCACGATAGCCCGGACGCGTGGAAGCGTGGCCGAAAGCGCAAGTGAGCGAAGCGGTCCGGGAGAGCACAGTCTCCTGATGTATGAAGAAGGTCCGACCTCAACCGTCTCTGTGCGCAAGGACTGGGATGTTATCTCCCTGGCGATTAATGGTCGTATCAACGCGTCCGACCGCGAGGACATGCCGACCCAGGTGATGGTGGGCCAGTTGCCGGTTTTAATAGCGCCGAACCTAAGGAACGGTCTGGTCGTAGGATTTGCTTCCGGCGTCAGTGTCGGATCAATTCTTCAATCACCAATTCAATCGCTCGAATGCGTGGAACTGGAACCGGCAACAGTCAACGGCTCGCGCTTCTTTGAACATGTAAACAACCGGCCACTTAACGATCCCCGAATGCGTTTGATAATCGACGATGCCAGGACATATCTCCGAGTGACACCAACTCGCTACGACATGATCGTCAGTGAGCCGAGCCATCCATGGGTGCCGGGAGTCGCAAACTTGTTCACGAAAGAGTTTTTCACGCTCGGCCGTGATCGGCTTAGCGAAGATGGTGTGTTTGTGCAGTGGGTTCAGATTTACCAGTTATCGACCGACAGCTTGCGTTCCGTGCTGGCCACCTTTCACGATGTATTTCCTTACGTGCAGGTTTTTAGAGTTGAGGGCGCGACCAAAGGAAAGGACTTGATACTGATTGGGAGCCGGACACCGCTGACTTTGGATCGAGTAAACGAGCGCACTCGGGACCCGCGAGTTGCGACAGAACTGGCGCGAGTTAACATGAAAACCGAAGCCGACGTGCGTGCCTGGTATGTATGCGACCAGTCGCAATTGTCGCCGGCGGTGGCGGGAGCCGTCATCAACACCGACGACAACATGCATGTGGAGACAACGGTGCCGCGAGAAGCGTTTCGTCCGTTGATGCAATCAAACGCTGCCTGGATTGAACGGCTGGCAAAGAAATAAAGCCTATCCGCAGATTACGCAGATTACCGATTATGCCCAAACCATCCGGACTATCTCCGCGAGCGGTCTATCTGAAACTCTAATCTGCGAAATCTGCGTAATCGGCGGATAAGCCCCGGTTAGGCGATCGGGCAGGCTTGCACTGAACAGAGTTGCCACTGATTGTCGCGGTAGGAATAGACGTGAATGATTTTGTAGTGGCCGCTAAAATCTCTGCCTTTGTAATACCACTTCGCTGAATCTTTTCCAGTGAGGACGGCGGTGTTGCCCCAAACCCGGACGGCCACGTTCTCGCGGTTGAGATACTCCACCCGCACCTCACCCGACACCACGTCACTTACGAATTGTTCCTTGTCATCGCCTTCCATGGGATAGGCAAAGAAAAAGTCTTCCGCCATGATGCGTTTCAGCGTCTCGCCGTCGCCTCTCACGAGCGCCTTCACCCATTCATCATTCATCTGCCGTAAAAGTTGCTCAACTCCAACTTTTGAGAGAGGGGCGGCGGATTGTTCCGACATGACGATGACTCCTTTACCTGGCCTGCGTAGACGAGTTCTATTCTAAACCAAGCGCACAGTCAATGGGCGGGCGGCCGGGTCCGACAAGATTTCACAGCGCGGCCGACGGTGCAAAGAACGACGAGAGAGACGATCCACGAACACACACGAAAGGAACACTAACGTCTTTCGCCTCACTTCGTGTCTTTTCGTGGATCGTGCTTTCTTGGTCAAAAAACGAGAAGTTGTCAGTTTGTTGCACCGCGCGGCCTAGGCCGCAACCGAAGCGAAGATAAAACACGATCCACGAAATCACACCAAAAGGCACTAAGAATCTTTTCGTGCTGTTTCGTGTGGTTTCGTGGATCGTATTCATTCGATCAAAATCTTGCTCGCAAAACAAGAAGTTGAACGTTTGCTTCACAGAGAATTAAAGGTTATCCCGACAGGCTCTCCAGGGTGTGGACGCGCTATGCGTTACTGATCACGACGCGATCTCATTTGCCGATCAACGCATCGGCAGCCTCTTCGCCGCTGCGAATGCAATCGGGAATGCCTGGTCCAATGTAGGCATTACCCGCAAGGGCAAACCCCTGAAGCAAAGCGCTTCGATCCCGGATTCGCTGAACTCTTTCGATATGCCCCAGGCAATACTGCGGCATCGAATTCTCCCACCTCGAAATTTCACTAAAGATTGGCGCACTCTCAACCCCGATCAGGTCACGCAAATCCGACTCGACACGTGAAATCAATTCAGCTTCAGTTAGTTCAAGCATGCCAGGCTGTAGCGCGCCGCCGACAAAGACCCTCATCAATGCACAGTCCTTTGGCGCGCGCCCCGAAAACTTCACACTGCTGAAGGTGCAGGCCATGATCGTTCGGTTTTCGATAAATGGAACAACGAATCCAAAGCCGTCGAGCAGATGAGGAATATCGGACCGCTTGTAGGCCAGGTTGATGGTGGCGCTCGACGCATAAGGAATTCCCTCGAGTTCTGACGCAAGCGGGGCGTCCACATCGCGCATTAGTCGCGCACCGGCATGAGCAGGCAGCGCCAGGCACACAGCATCGGCGAAGAGGGTTTCATTAGCGCTGGTTCTTACCCTCCATTTCGCGCCTTCACTGTTTTCTCGCGAGAATGCAAGGGACTCGACACGCGTATTTAAACGGATGGGGCCCTGCCCTGGAGACGCATTGCTCAGAGCGGAAATCTTTCCGGCGAGCGTGTCGGTCAACAACTGCATGCCTTGATCGAAGGCAAGAAACAAGCTGTAGCGCGCCCCACTCGTTCCAGTATCCGGGTGGTAGGTTAAATGGGCCGGGCCTCGCTGACGCAGAGCAAGGATCAGGCTTCGGTGTTGGCGCTCCATCTCAAGAAATCGAGGCATCGTCGCTCGCAGGCTGAGAGTCTCGGGATCCGCCGTATAGATGCCACCGACCATTGGTTGGGCCATGCGCGCGAGTGCTTCACGTCCCAGTCGACGTCGCACAAACTGCGCCAGACTTTCATCGGCATCTCCATTGTCCCGCCGGCGCGGAAGCAATAGGTCCATTGCTATTCGAGCTTTGCCACGCCAGCTAAAAATGTCGCTGCTCAAGAAGGGTAAGAGGCGCCCCGGCGCGAGCAGATGAAATCCATCGGGCACGGGCAGCAATTGTGCGTTCCTTGCAATGAACGCGCGGCGATGGCTCGGATTGGTTTGGATCAGGTGCGTTTCGAGGCCGAGGCGTTTGGCAAGGTTAAGTGCTTCAGGCTTTTCTGAAATGAAGGAATCAGGCCCGCGTTCCAAAAGAAAACCGTCACGCTTCTCAGTTTGCACGGTGCCACCAACTCTGGGATCCGCCTCCAGCAGCGTTACATTCAATTCAGGTCCCAGCTCCTGGTTGCGCTCCAGTATTCTGTGCGCCGCTGCCAGGCCACTAATGCCGCCGCCGATAACTACAATGTGCTTCATGCTGGGATTGGTTCCGACCGAATCTTTTTCCGTGAGTGACTGCGTACTTCAGCGGACATCCTTGCCGCTTGCCGCCGCACTTGTAAAGCAAACTGTTAGTTTGCTTATGGTTTGTTACTGCGCAGCTTAAAAGGATTAGCGACCGTCAGCAAACTAACAGTTTGCTTTACATGTGCCGCCGCAGACCGTCACCCGAGCGGGCAGCAACCCGGCCGGCAAACGTTGCCGCCTGGTTCATGACTCCCGAGGAATCGTCGCGGTGTTGTAGGATCCACCCGTTCCAAAATCAATTCTCGAATCATTTTCACGAACGCCGGATGCGTGCCAGCGGTGGCCGCGCGACGCATATTCATTCCGATGTGTTCGCACACTTGCCGAGCTTGCAAATCCAGATCGTAAAGGACTTCCATGTGGTCGGAGATGAACCCAATGGGAGCTACCACCACGTCACGGATACCCTGCGCTTCCAGCTCCTTCAGAAAATCGCAAACATCCGGGCCCAGCCATGGCTGCATGGGCGAACCGCTCCGACTCTGAAAAGCGAGATGCCAATTTTTTATGGCCAACTCTTTTGCGACAATCCCGCCGGCTTCCCTGAGCTGAACCTCGTACTCGCAATTTTGCGCCATAGATTCCGGGATACTATGGGCGGTAAAGACAATGTGAACGGATTCCGGATCTCCCGGGAAATGGGCCAATTCTTTCCGAATGTGTTCGACATTTGCTTGAATGAATCCAGGGTGATTGAAAAACGCTCGCAGCTTTTCAACTTCCGGGGCGCCTGGTCCAACCGCATCCTGCGCCTGCGCAACATTTTCGAGGTATTGCCGGCAACTTGAATAGGAGCTGAACGCCGAAGTCACAAACGCCAGCGCTTTTTTGATTCCATCGTCGCGCATCGTCCCGAGTGTGTCTGGAAGTAGAGGAGGCCAATTGCGATTGCCGAAATAGACTGGGAGTTGAGGACCATTGGCTTCCAACTCCTGTTTGAGCGCGGAAATAAGAGTTCGATTCTGTTCATTTATTGGACTGACCCCACCGAATAGCTCGTAATGCTTCGCCACCTCGAGCATCCGTTCATGCGGCACATTGCGCCCCTTTAGAACGTTTTCCAGGAATGGCATGACGTCGTCCATTCCTTCAGGCCCGCCGAAAGAAACTAACAGGATCGCATCGTAGTTTAAGCGCGAAGAGTCCATTGACATTTGCTGATGTAGGATACGGTTTAGATAGTGGGAGTCAAACCGGGAATGAGAACTTTGTGCGGCCGTACCACCCTGGTTAAGGACTATCGGTTGTGATCACCGAAGGGAGAGCGGGGGCAAGCGCCCCTCCTTGGAGTGCGCCGCCTTGTCGGCGCTTTGTCCCGGGGCGGCTTGGCGCCACTTTGTGGCCGATCAGATCTCGCTGGATGATAGAAGGCTTTGTAGCGAACCGTGGTTGCGACAAGTCGCAACCGGACAAAGCGCCGACAAGGCGGCGCACTCCAAGGAGGGTGGCTTGCCCCCGCTCCTCCTCGACCAATGAAGCCGTAGTGTTGACAGAGCTACTTTTCAACTTGAAGCGCTCATCACCGTTGCGTCACTTCCGTCCGCCTCGGCGCATAACTCGTCCGTCGCATTTCATGTATCCGTCCGTCGTCGAGAAAGCCCTCAACGATCTCATAGCCCAGCAGAGCGAGGACGCGTCCGCGCACAAAGAGTGGTCGCGCGTTCCCATACCAATCAACGCAGGATGCGCGACAAGCATCGTCCGTGGCCCTTTCCGGTCGCGCAGCAAGTTCGCCGACTTCCCTGAACTGCAACGAGTCATTGCGCAGAAACAGGATAGCCGCTGACGACTCAAACAGGTGGCGGTAACCAGGCCGGCCGGGTGTGCTGATGGGTAACCCCAATGTTCCTGAGTTTGGACCATCGGGCTTGTAGAAGAACCCGTGGCTACGCAACTCGCCCTGCGAAGCGCCCGGGCGACGATAACGGCCCGCAATCTCCGGCGTTGCTCCCAAACTAATAGAAGTAAAATGCAGGTCTTTCCCGTCCGTACCCACCACGACCGCATCCGTACCTAACTGCTCGATCCGGTCAACGCCATGAGGAAGCGAAAGCTCCGTAGTAATCTCGCCTGCGTCGTCTGCCCAACGCACCGCGTTCAAGTTAACTTTGTCTCCCTTCTGCGGATAACCCCAGCCACTTCCTGTTCCATATAGCAAGTAGTCGATCACGAATCGATTCTGGAATGTGTAGCCTTCAGGCTTGGGCAGGCGTCGATAACTTGACGCCGGCGCAAACTCGCTGCCGTCCGAAAAGCTCGTCAGCGGTACGCGCATGAGCGCCACATCACCGGCCGCAACCTCCGAGCTCCACATTGCCTCCCCCATAGAATTGGAACGGACGAGCACATTGAGGTGTGCATCCTGGCTTTCCAGGAAAGAGAACTGATCGATAGGAGTGCCCGACACGCCCAGCGCACTCGGTCCAGATGCGTCGAGCGGCATTCGATACACTAACGACTGCGCCCGCGTTCTATCGCCGCTTCGCGCCCAATCACTGACCCAAACGTAGACTGACTCAGGAGAGACGTAGAATACGCGTCCGGCTGGTCCAAGAACCCCGGTTGCTTTGCATGCGAAGCCGCCATCAGCCAGATCGCAAACTGTTACCGTGTGCATCGCCAGGAGGTGAGGCGAGGTGATCGGCTGTTCGGAACGGTAGACATTTGTTGCCGTGACTATTCGGCGAAACTCGTCTTTAGTTGCTCCTTTATGCCATTTCCTAACGGCGGGAAAATGCTGAAATGGATCTTCCGCTCCGGGGTTTAGATAAAGCGGTGTGTAGAAAATCAGTTTGCTGCCAATCAGGCGACTGGCGTAATTCCGCGAGGAGTAGTAGTCGTTGGAACGCAGATGGTAAGTCGAACGATAGGCAAGTTGACCGGCGCGATCAATATTGAACAGGCCAACTTCGGTGCCGCCACGCTGGTAGCTGTAGCCAATCACCACGACGGTATTGTCGGAGATCAACATCTCGTCATACCACGTAGAGTTTGGATCAATCTCAGGCCCAAAGGCGTCGACCGCCGAAATTGGGCGCAGCGTGCCGCCCCCCAGCTTCACCGTGAAAAGCCGGCCGCGTCGTAGTACCACCAGGTGATCGCCGTGCAACTTGACGATTCCACCTTCGTCGACGCCGGCATGCTGAACGTTAGTCACCGACTCGTCCGCCCCAGACTTATCCTTAGCAGGAGATGCGGCCTGCGGCGCTACATTGTATGCGGTGTCAGCCGATTCCAATTTCGCTCTAACCTGCTCTCGCTTCTGTTTTTCCGCGAGTTCTTTTAAATAGCTGACGAGCTCCTGCTCGGAACGAAAAGGACGCATTGTTTTCCTGGCCGGCGTGTTCCAGCCATTTGCCAGCGCGGGCGGAATGCTGTCGGCGGTAACTCCGGCACAACCCTGGAAAGCTGAAATGAGGAGAACCGTTTGGATCGCGATTAGGAAGATGGTCTTCATGGGTTTACTTAGCCTCACTTTGCGTCAATTGATGTGGTTTGTATCCTGCATTGCCAAATGAACGAGCTGAGAAGGAAAACTTGCGTCCTCCCAGAACCGATAGTGGGGGTAGAGATCCCGTTCTTAGCGCCAAAGGCGCTAAAGACCTCGGCGTCTTTACACAACTGCGGTAGTGGGAGGTGAGTGTCGATCGAGATGCAGATCAAGCCAGACAACAATCGCAACAATCCGATGATATTACAGAACCGAGCGCGGTAGCGCCGGATGCCAGAGGCTATTTGTTAATAAGCCCACGCAATACAACTTGTACGAACGTTGACTCCAGCATCCGGCGCTACCGCGCACGGTTCTGTAATGCTCCAGCCGCGCCGAAAGAGGCGTACAGAGTACATCAGGCTTTAGCTTGCGTGGTGGGTGGAAGGAGCTTGAGTGGCGGCGAAGAGGCAACCTGAAGGTTGTACTCCAAACACCTGATATTAATCACGCCTGGGGATAGCCAATCTCAGCAATAACCCAACGGCCGTTTTCTTTTCTCCATTGGACGAATGTGAGACTCCCATCCTCATAGCCGGGCGGGACAAACCTGGCGCCACCGACACGAGGCCACATCTTTCCGTCGCCGATGTGGTCAACAAAGGCGTCAAGTTCATCGCAGCGTTTTAGATAGCTACAATACAATCCACCTTTCCGAATCAAGTCCCCCTCGAGTTCGGAGTAGGGTACGGCATATCGGACCACGTTGAGTGGATTATTGGCGTAGAAGAAACCGCTGCGCGAGAAGAGAGACAGAAACGCGTTTACATCCGGCTTCTTAAAGGCAGCAATGAACTTCCGCATTGCGGTTTCCAGAGCAGTCACGTCGGCAGGTGGTAGCGTTTGATTTGTTGAATACACCTGGGCAGGAGGAACAATAAGCAGGAGGGAGTAGGTGGAAACTCCCGGCTTACCATCCGGCCTAACCACCGAAAGCAGGTAATTGCCTGTTTCCGGCAAAGTTGATGACCACGTCTTTCCCTCTCGCCGTAGTAGTTGTGGGGTGTCTTCATAACAATGCGACGGAGTCGGAAGGCCCAGCTTCTTCGACTCCAGGACCTTTGCAGCGAGGCAGCTCATCTGCAGTTCTTTCGCGTTGGGACCGTAGACTGTGATTTGTGCTGAGCCCGGCGGATCGGAGACCACGCGGACGATTAACTCCTGGCCGGCTCGCGCCGCCAGCTCATATTCAATCTCGAGCGATCCGCTCACCGTGTCAGTGAAGACTGCCGACGTAGCGCCCGGCTTGAATCTAACTCGCCGGCCCTCGGCCTTGCCGCCGTGCTGCGCCGTGGCGAGGACAGACTGCGCGCTCAATAAGCCTAAAAGAAGCAGCGTCCGCGGAATGATCTTATTCACTTGGATTGTCCCAGGCTCCGGCGGAACCGGAACTACGCAATCAGTAGTCGTAAATTGTAAACGCCGGCAAGCTTGTTGAGATCGGCGCGCACCTGGGCCCACGAGGCCTTTACTGGGCCGCCTCGCCGCCATCGTCCCCGGCGCACCATAGCGTTGACTTCATCCGCTTCATTCAGTACGCGCTGGACCTGCGAACGTGTCTCCTCCCAGGTTTGCGCGCGGTCGAAATCTGAACGCAGCTTGTCGATCGCATTCTCAAGTTCCTTTACCTGTTGATTAATGTTGTCCTCGCGATCGGTGCCGTCCAGAGCGCTGCGATCCAGAGAACGATTTATCACCTTGCGGAAGTCGTCGCTGCGATCTTCCACGCGCTTAATGATTCGTTCAACGTCTGCCTTGGTGTAAAACTGACCGCGATGTGTCCCCTGTGCCTGCGCCGAAGTGAGCGAGACCAGCAGCAAACCAAATATCGCCACGGCTACCAAAACTACAGTCGGGATTTTCTTCATCGTTTTAGCCTCCACTGGATTCTTATCAAGCTGCGATTGGAACATATGGACCAAGATCGGATCGTGAAACGTTGCGGCAGTATCTTCTCCCTGCGACTGAAAAGCAATACTAGATTTGCCAACCGGAATTGTAGTCAGCGCGACCTCTGTAATTCAAAGTCTCACTTTGGTTTTGACAGGCCACGATCCACGAAATCACACGAACGAACACGAAATGTTCGTGTCGGTTCGTGTTTTTTAGTGGATCGTTCCCCTGGTTTGCGACTTAAAGCCGCCGCTACTGAATACGAACACGCACCTTGTTGCTGGTCTTACCATGCAAAGTAATGCTTACCAGCACGTCCGTGTTAGCCGGCAACCCATCAGGTAGCTTCATTACTATTTGTGTGAGCCAATCGAAACCGGCGACTTTGCCGACAAACTCGACTGTGAGTGGATGGACCACCTGCAACGAATCTTCAGCCCTGGCCGTTACTGCGGAAACGTTCTCTCCGGGCTGCAGATCCGTATCAATGGCGAACAGCATAAGACGGGTGCGTTGGTCTGAGCTGAAATTATGCAGCGCGGTGAGTGGAAACGGCTCACGCATCATCGTTACCGAGTCGAGCGCCAACGCCAGATCACTATTGTCCTGGACCAGGAGCATTGGCGTTTTCGCTATGACCGTCAATGTCGCTTCATTGCTTGGCACGCTGCCAAATGGATTCGATACGATGCAGCGGAACCTGGCGTCGTTATCTGCCAGCGTCGCACTTGCAATGGTGTAGGTTGATGAATTTGCTCCAGAGATATCGACGGAATTTCTCTGCCATTGATAACTCAAAGGTGCAGTTCCGCTCGCTACGACGCTGAAGGTCGCGGGTTGTCCTTCCGCTGCGCTTTGATTCGAAGGCTGTGTGGTGATAGTTGGGGGGGCGTTTACAGTCAGAGTCGCTTCATTGCTGGTTACGCTTCCAAACGGATTGGACACCACGGAACGAAACTTAGCGCCGTTATCTGCCAGCGTCGCATTTGCAATGGTGTAGGCCGGCGAAGTTGCGCCGGGGATGTTGACGTTATTGCGTT
>JBBPIC010000067.1:15130-29875 GCA_038040525.1 Acidobacteriota bacterium
CGAGCGGTGTGCTACCGGCGGCCGCCACCTGGAATGTCGCCGGTTGTCCTTCCGCAACGGTCTGATCTGACGGCTGGGTGGTGATGCTTGGTGGGGCAGTTACGGTCAGAGTCGCTTCGTTGCTGGTTGCCGTGCCGAAGGCATTGGTGACCACGCAACGAAACTTGGCGCCGTTATCCGCCAACGTTGCGTTTGCAATGGTGTAGGCCGGCGAAGTTGCGCCGGGGATGTTGACGTTATTGCGTTGCCACTGATAAGCGAGCGGTGTGCTACCGGCGGCCGCCACCTGGAATGTCGCCGGTTGTCCTTCCGCCACGGTCCGATCTGACGGCTGAGCAGTGATGCTTGGCTGGGCGGTTACAGTCAGTATCGCTTCATTGCTAACCACAGTTCCAAAAGCATTTGATACCACGCAACGAAACTCGGCATCGTTGTCTGCAAGTTTTGCATTGGAAATGGTGTAAGTCGGCGAGGTTGCCGCGCCAATGTCGACGGTATTGCGCTGCCACTGATAATTAAGTGGTGTGCTGCCGGCCGCCCCAACCTGGAATGTCGCCGATTGTCCCGCCGTTATGGTCTGGTTGGAGGGCTGAGAGGTAATGCGTGGCGGGGCGGCTACAGTGAGTATTGCTTCATTGCTGGTCGCGGTGTCGAAGCTATTTGATACCAGACAACGAAACCTGGCGCCGTTATCTGCCAACGTCGCACTTGAAATTGTGTAGGTCGGTGAATTTGCGCCGGCAATGTTGACGTTATTTCGTTGCCACTGATAACTCAAAGGCGGGCTGCCGCTCGCGCCCACCTGGAATGTCGCCGGTTGTCCTTCCGCCACGGTCTGATTTGAAGGCTGAGTTGTGATGCTGGGCGTCTGGTTAGCAGGGAACTGAATCCTGAAAACCGACCCGAAGCCCAGCGATATGTAGTAAAGGCTGCCGTCTGCGCCCACTTTCAGATCTACAGGTGCTGAGATACCAGCTGCAAAATCGGACGCAGTGTGATTCGAAGGATCGAGCACTCGAATCCATCCGCCGCAAAGGTCTGCAAAGAAATATTTCCCGGTGTAGGTGCTCGGAAACTGATTGTTTGCCGGGTTGTAAAACGTCCCACCCGCGATCGCGCAACCGAGGGTCGGGCTGGCGCCATGGCCATAACTGAAAAGAGGACTGCGAAAGTTTGGATCGTTTGTTGGGCCTTCGGTATTTGGCCAACCATAGTTAGAGCCCGCAATGCCGTCGTTAATCTCTTCCCAGGTGACTTGTCCTACGTCGTTAATGAACATTCGACCGGTACCGGGTTGGATGGCAAACGTGAACGGATTCCGCAACCCCAGTGCCCAAATACTCCGGTTGAGCCCGGTGGCCGAATTGAAGAATGGATTGTCTGAGGGGATTGAACCGTCTGAATTGATACGCAGCATCTTCCCCAGACGGTTGTTCAGCGTTTGAGAATTCGGTGCGTTCGCGTTGTCGCCGACGGCCACATAAAGTTTGCCGTCCTGTCCGAAGTGAATAGCGCCGCCGTTATGGTTAGACGCGCTACTCAGATTCTCGAGATCCAGGATTGCTACTTCGCTGCCTGCGACCGCAACGTCGCCGTTGGCCGTGAAACGACTGACACGGTTGTGCCTGGGTGTGGTGGTGGCCGTGTAATAAACATAAACAAAATTGTTGCTTTGGAAGCCGGGGTCAAACGCTACACCCAGAAGGCCGCGTTCGCCGGCGGCATCGACGGTCAAAGACACAAATGGGGTTGGTAACAGCACGCCATTCTTTATCACGCGCAACTGGCCCCCTTGTTGGCAGACGAATATCCTGCCATCAGGCGCGATGTCCATTGCGGTCGGGCCTGCCAGGCCACTGATTTGTGTTTCGGTAAAACCGGAAGGAAGAGTGGCCGCTTCGACTGAGTAACACCAACCCAAAGCAGCCAGGCAGACTGCAAGATAGGAAGCAAAGCGCGCGAGGTTAGTTACCAGTAACATCTGAAGAAACAGCTTCGACTAACACGTTCGAGCGGAAAACCACTGGCTGCCTTATCAAATGAGGCCTTGGGCGTTCCGATTCATCGAATCCGAAGAGTGGGGCTTAAGAAGGTTTTCTAACTGCCTGGGGCGGTGGGGAGTATACCACTATATTCGCCCTGCGATCTTGATGCTTATTTTGAGTAGTGGCCTAATTTATAAGATAAACAAACACGATCCACGAAAGCACACGAAACAACACTAACTTTTCGTGAGATTTCGTGTGGCTTCGTGGATCGTTCTAACCCGGCGATAACACTGAACACGAAACCATGAGACAACCCTATTTTGCGGTGTGTCTTAACTTGAGGAAGTTGGGGCACTAGCTCATTCTGCGATGACGTTTGACTGTGCTGGAAAAAGATACTTAAGAAAACGTGAGGCGCGACGCCCAAATGCTTCATCGTTATGTCTTGCGCCCTCCGCTTCAAAGTAGACTAAGTCAGAGTTGAGAACCCATCCTTTTGTTTTGAGTGCGTCTCTCAAATGTTTTACTCCGTCAGTTGGTCCTTCCTGCGTCCCAGTGTCCAGCCAGACGCGCAACGCAGGCTTTGAAGTGAGGCTTTTTACTTCGCGAAGGATCATGCCTTTGTCCCACCATACGGAAGGTGACATGACAGCCAGTCGCCCAAATGTTGCAGGATATTTGAGTCCAAGATAGAGGGTTACCAGGCCGCCTAGTGATGCGCCACCTAAACCAGTATTGGAGGCATCTGTTAAAGTCCGATACTCAGAATCGATAAATGGCTTGAGTTCCTCGACCAGCATCCGTCCGTACTGATTGGCTTGTCCGCCTTTACCAAGTGAGGGATCTTTAGTGGGTGTATATTCGTCGAAGCGATCTTCAGACGTACCCCCGTTCGGCACACAAACAATAATCAGGGGCTCAATCTGCTTGTTGGAAATAAGTGCGTGCGCGGTTTCATCAAGTCGCCAGATTACGAACACAGCTCCCCCGTCATGCATGTAGAGCACCGGATATCGCTTTGTAGGGTTATCGCTGTATCCTGAGGGCAGCCAAACAATTACGTCGCGATCTTTCGGCAGAAACTTCGAATGAAATTTATGCATACGATGGTCCTCGGTGAGATAACGAGGTTGGCTGCGAGCGGCTGACACCCCACCGCAGATCAGCAGACCCGACAGCAGCATTATTCGCAAATTCTTCGTTATCATGATTCTCTCCGGATGCCGCGTCGATAGTTTTAGCCTCTCTGTGTACAGCGCGACTTTCAGTCGCAAACTGAGGGACGATCCACTAAAACACACGAACTGGCACTAATATTTCGTGTTCGTTAGTGTAATTTCGTGGATCGTACCCGTCCCCAGTTTCGTTCGTCGAGCTCGACTGGCACCGGCGCTAGAAGGTCTCGCACACGAGCCGCAAGCTGCGGACTACCGGGAGCCGGCTATCGTAAAGCTCTCGCGGAAAGCCGCCGAAATCATGGATGGTGCGCGGCGCTGTCATCGCCGTGACTGCCGTAGCAGGGAGGTACCAATGAGCGGAAATGCAAAGCACTGCCCGAGGTCGAGGAAGGGAATTACCGATTGCCGCCCAGCCTTCAGTGTAGGCATTCCGCAACAGCGCGTTTAGGGGATTGCCGTGTCCAAAGAAAATGGCGGGTGTGGGAGTGGTCATGGCTTATTGACCGCGCTGTTCCCTTTACCGTGAAGCCTTTCCCACTCAGGTCGGAGCAAACCAAAGAAGAGCGCATCCTGAATCTCGCCGGCAACCTGCCATCGCTCGCGAAGATATCCCTCGCGCTCAAATCCCAACTTCTCGACGGTTCGAATGGAATTCATATTCCGGGGATCAACATCAGCCTCTATGCGATGTAGATCGAGAACGTTAAAAGCGTAGTCAAGCAGCGCGTGAAGCGCTTCCTGCATGTAACCCTTTCCCCATTCGGCGCGGTCCAGTCCATAGCCGAGCTCGCACCTGCGGTGGTCAAAACTCAGATTGAACAAAGTTGTGGTGCCAATGATTTCGTCATCCGTGCGACGAGCTATTCCCCACTTCAAAGCAGTTTTCCGCTCAAACCCCTCATGGATTTCCTCGACCAGCTTCACGGCGCCATATCTATTTGCGAGCGGGGGTGTGCTCCAGTACCGCATGACTTCCGGGTGCGAGAATATGCGATAGATGGCATCGACGTCGTTTTCAGTAACCAATCGAAGCCGGATGCGATCGGCGTCGATTGTAGGTAAGGATTCCCAGATCATTTGTCTCAGCGCCAAAGGCGCGAAATGTGATAGCCCAGGGCAACGCCCTGGGTAAACTTCTCTAGCTTGGGGAGCGCTGCAGGCGCGAAGATCGTTACAGGGACATGAAAAGTCCGATCAGGATCAGCGGCGGCAGGATTATTATCAGGAGTAAGACGATCCACAACAGGACTTTTTTCATGATTACCTACTGGAGGCTGCGGAAAACCAGTACCGGTCCACGAAATCACACGAAGCAGCACGAAAAGATCCGAAAGTTCGAGTCATTTCGTGTGCTTTCGTGGATGTGAACAAGTAAGTCTAGTGTCGGGGCAGTAGCCCGACCGTTAGGAAGGGCGTTTCCTCGCATCGGAACGCCCTCCTTAACGGTCGGGCTACTGCCCCGTAAAGCGATCGACTTATTCTCCAAAAAATGACTCTTCCTCACCTGCCACACCATGTCCAATAAAACCCGGTGGACCATTCGACGCGATTAGCTCTAAAGTTCATGGTCCCTTTGATACTTCCCATGTCTGAATCCAGAAACAGCCACGGTCCTTCAAGGCGTCCCTCCTCCCGAGAGCCGTCTTCCGTCACCATCGAGATCCGGCCCTGTGCATCGTGAGTAACCCTGCGAATCCGATTGCGGCTGCCGCCAAAACACCAATTTCCTTCGATCCGACTGAGCGTCCATGAACCATCATTGGTTCTTTGGTTGCGCCATGGGCCACCCAGGAAATTATTCCAACTCAATTCCAACCAGCCGGCGCCGCCATCGCCCGCAGAGTTGGTCCAGGAGTGTTGTAGCTTCTTGCCAAGCATTGTGCCGGAAACTGAGCCTGTGCGACCGTCGGCATACCTGATGATCCCGGATACCCGGGAGCCGATTTGTGTAAATACAACTTCGGCATCGCCAAAACCATTCCCCGTTGTCCACCACTTGCCATCGATATTTGCCGGAGCGCTGGTGGCGGGATTCGAACCGCCTCGAGCTTTGGTTTTCACCACTGATGAATTACTGGACGCTGTTTTAGCTGGTGGTTTGGCACTCGACTTGGTGGCCGTTTTAGTTGGCGATGCGGCTTCGGCAGTAGCCTTGCCGCCGGACGCCTGGGGTTGGGCCAACGCTGGCGACCCCAGGCCCAGGCAGAGCACGGCCGCTGTAATTATTCCCAGAAAAGTTTGGCGTTTCAGGTTCACTTATTGTTCCTTCCTCGATGACCGTTAATCGAATCGACGATATTACAGTTGATATTGAGCGTCAACGAATGGCTCGTGGAATAGTTCGAGGTCGGGAAGGCGGACTTGCCCCCGCTCCGGATCGTGGCATTCAACGAGCGGGGGTAAACCACCCTTCCCGACCTCGAACTGTTCCAGGACCTTGAGCTGTTCAAAAGTGACAGCTACTTCCGGCGCTTGAAATAATAAACAGGGTCAGCCGCAGGCCCGGCAACCGACACAAGCTCCCAGCCCTTGGCCCCGAGCTTGTCCAGATGTTGTTCCAGGACAAATCCCTCGCGTCCGAAACCGCCTTCTTCTTTTCGCATACGCGGATTATTTGTCGGAGAAAAATTTGTACTGCTGGGGCCGGCGACCGCAAGATACTCCCATCTAGCTCCAGCCTTATCTTCGGGAGAACCTCCGTCTTGCCCGGTCGTCCTCACGACGGCAGCAAAAACAGGAACAACCAGCAGGAGAAACAAAATAACTGTTCGCCTCATAACTTCCCCTTTCTTCGAGTCACAGAAGTTTTCTATCGGTTTACGTTGGTAGTGTCCGTACTGAGGCAGTTTGGAGCAATGTACCTAATTACAGAACCCAGCGCGGTAGCGCGGGATCCCGGAAGCACTTCACCGCAAGTTCGGCAATGCTTGTTAATACTCAGTTTCCTGAAGAATCCCGCGCTACCGCGCAGGGTTCTGTACGTGATTTGCGCTTCAGCCGCAATAATCAATCTGCATCAGCACCGAAGCACACTAATTTTCCTTCGTGAGCTTCGTGTACCTTCCTGGATCGCTTCTAACCCCGCGAGCACTAAAGCCAAACCTGACACAGCCTTTACGTTTCTCAACGTTGCCTGCTCGTCCAGGTACGAATGCAAGCTTGCGGTGCGGGCTGCTCCTCAATTCTTCTTGCGCGCCGCGAACGCAAACACCTTATCAACATTAAAGTAGATGAGGCGCTGTTGGTTTGTTTGAGGATCGATAACTGTAATAGCGTCGAAGAAATGCTCTTTGTCCGGTATCAGCGCCTGCTTAATGGGTCGGAGCTCCATTGAACGCATCAGACCATACTCCTCGTTGATCGAAATGACCTCGTAGGCAGTTTCAATATTCTTGCCATCACCCTTCGCTTTAATGGAGTTTAGCAATCCGTCGGCAACATATTTGTGAAACTGCGCGCGCTCCACATCGCCCGTCTCACGATAGGCAATCTGCGCGACCATGTGTGCATTCACTTCGACAAAATTCTTCTCCAGGACAGACTGGGCTATCTTGATGGCTTCCGGATAATTCTTCTGGGCCACGGCGCCCCAGAGTGGCCTGTAGGTCATCATGGGCACATTCGGGTTGTAATGAGGCGACTCATAAAAGGCGAGACGCAGGGCGGTGAAATCGAGCGCGGGGTCGCCCTTCTTCGCCCGCTCCAATAGCAGATCGTAACTCTTCTTCTCGACCACCGCGGAAGTTGGCGTTGGCGTCGGCGTTGATGTTGGCGTCGGTGCCGGTTGAGTTTGCGCAAGAACCGAAACAGCGGACAGTAAAAGCAGCAGTCCCAGTCCAACAAATTTGCGTCGCATGATAGGTCCCCACTTTCTACGAGAATTCGAGGTGCTTTATTCTGTCAGAAACAATTGGCAGCCTCCAGTCGAAACATGCGTGTTGAGTTAAACCGCGAAAACTGAAGGTTGAACTGTGAAAAACTGGTTTGCCGCGATCTTGGGTCTGTGTTGGGTAAGCGGAGGCCGTTACAGAACCGAGCGCGGTAGCGCCGGATGACACCTGGTGATAAGCACTCCCCTGGGCAGGATGGGTATCGAAAGTTGACTGTGGCATCCGGCGCTACCGCGCTCGGTTCTGTAAATGCAAGCCTCGCTATCTTCGTTCACCCACGCCGTACCTGAATCTTTGCAAAGGTGCGGCATGATGGTTGTCGAAAGTCAGGCTCGGTGCTGTAAACTCACTTGGAATTCACTGACCCCTACCTTCTGCCGCTAAGACTCATTAAGTGCCGGTAGAACGTGATAGAGTAGGCGCCGCCAGCTCCCCATCCCCGTCCTTAGCAAAGGAGAGAAGGCGATGACATTCATCCGCTTGGCTGCTATCTGCATCTTCACTTTTCCTGCATTAGCCCCGGCCCAGCAGGGTCACTCCATCGCGAATCCTCAGAAACCTCAGGCAGCTCCCGCGAGCGCAGAAGGTCAGAAGTCCAAACCCACAACGGCATCCAAGCTCGGCAGGAAGCACACAGATCCTGAAGTTGTTCAGAGGCGTTCGATCGCTGTCGGCTCCCTGACGACTTTAGCAATCGAGGCGCGCAGTTATCGGGATGAAGCTTTGCGCGCAAGAGTTCAGGCACGTATTGCCGATGCGCTCTGGGAGCAGGAGCAGGAAAACGCGCGCAGCCTTTTTCGTAGAGCCTGGGACGCGGCTGAGGCTTTTGAGACGCAGCCGTTGGCCACGAAAGTTTCCGGTCCCGAAAGATTCACTGCGAGCCGTACACTCCCAGGCGGACGCCCGCGCACCAACTTGCGCGCGGAGGTTCTCAAGCTGGCTGCTGGACGTGACCACGCACTTGGCGAAGAATTCCTTCGGAGAATGACCGCGGGTATGAAAGACCAGGAGATAGAACCATCGCCGCGCAACTCTGTACTATCCGAAGCTGAAATCCGCGAGCGAATAAGGTTAGCTAAGGAGTTTCTGGAAACTGATGATGTTCAGCGCGCCTTGCAGTTTGCCGATCCCGCGCTCGTCCAGGTCACCGGAACCACAATCAGTTTCTTGATAGCCCTGCGCGGTAAGAATCCCGTCGCTGCTGACCAGCGCTTCGCGGGGTTGCTTACGCGTGCGTCTGCGGACCCCGATTCAGACGCTAACACGGTCTCGATGCTGACCACATATGCTTTCACGCCATGGATGTATCTTGTTGTCTCCCCAAGTGGAATGCCCTCAAGTAATATAAATCTTTCACGGCCCGCACCTGATCTGCCCCCGGCAATTCGCTCAGCCTTTCTCAAAGCGGCGGCGAACGTTCTGCTTCGGCCGTTTGCCCAATTGGACCAATCTTCGGCAGGACGCGCAGGTACTTACTTCATCGCCGCTCGCTTGTTGCCTTTGTTTCAACAATACGCACCTGAGCTGGCGCCGGCGATCAGCGCGCAACTTACCGCGCTGGGACCTGAAGCGGCAACGGCGGCCGGTAGCGCGGGCGATCGCTCACTGACTCGCGGTATGAGTGCCGAAACAGCAGGCATAAACGTCGCTGACGATTTGACGGATCGTCTGGACCGTGCGCGAAATGCAGATGAGCGTGACCGGGCGTACGCCTTCGCCGCGATGGGAGCTGCGGAGGCGGGCGACTTAGGCGCGCTCGATTTCGTGGACAAGATTGAAGACCTCGAAACGCGTAAAGGCATTCGCAGTTTTATTGACTACAGTCTTATCCGAGGCTACCTGGGAAAGAAAAAAGTTGACGACGCGATTAAGCTGGCCCGAAAGAGTGACATCCCACACACGTTCCGCGCGCGTGTGCTGACAGAGGCTGCGAAGATGCTGGCA
Organism: Acidobacteriota bacterium; assembly: GCA_038040525.1. Classification (GTDB taxonomy): domain Bacteria; phylum Acidobacteriota; class Blastocatellia; order Pyrinomonadales; family Pyrinomonadaceae; genus PSRF01. The sequence continues at coordinate 24,131 of JBBPIC010000067.1, forward strand.
AAAACTGAACCGGTTCGCGCGAACGAGCTCCTTGAAGAGGCCCTCGGAGAGGCCCGACGAATCGATGCGAGCACTCCGGAGCGCGCGTATGCATTGGTCTCTTTGTTGGCCCAGTTTGCCAAACTCAATCGAGTTCGCGCCTGGGAGCTTGTTGGAGAAACGGTCAAGGCGGGAAATGCTGTTCCAAACTTTACCGGTGAGAATGGGATGGCACAGTGGATGTTGGAGGGCAAGTTTAGCATCCAGATGGGGACCGAGTTGGCAGATCCGGCGGACTTGTCGGAGTCGTTCGCGGCACTGGCCCAGGACGATTTCTATCAAGCCGTGGATGTCGGGAGGAATTTTAGCGGCGACGCGCCTCGGGCCCTCGTGGCTATTGCAATCGCGCGCGCTACGCTTGAGGATAAAAAGCAGGCGGCAAACAGCAAGCGTTAATTTTGAAACGAAGTTACGATCCACGAAATAACACCAAACTACACTAACGAGATTCGTGTGATTCGTGTGTTTTCGTGGATCGTCTCTGCGAAATGTACTAATTCAAACCGGCTTAATTCTCAGCCTCATCGTCTCCTTGCGTTGCTAAACCTCGGTCCTCTAATGGAGTTGTAAGTGGAAGGACCCAACGCGCCGGAAGCAAACTGACCCTTTCCTTAGCGAGATCCACAGTCGGATCCACCATTAACTGGGCTTTACGACCATTTAGTGCAGCCATCACGCGCGCCCTTACTTCAACATTATCGTAACCCTCGCGTCGCTTCTCTGCAGCGAGGTGATGTGCGAACTGCACAATCAGATCAGGCTTGGCTGTCATCTTTCGGAGTTGCCAGTCTGGCAAATATTGTTTTGGATCAATCGTCCAGTTTTGACCGCTTGGCGGATGAGTAACTGTGAATATTGCTTCGGCCCTTTTGGTACGCAGCTTCATGTGCCATGAAAAATTGTGACCTTCTTCGGTCCAACTAACGTTTCCCGGATAAGCATAGTGGCGAAGCGGCAGAATGAAATGTATTCCCATATAAGCTGCCAGCAACCAGACGATCCTTTTCTGACGTGTTGATAATGCGTTACAAGTATCGACATCAGGCGCAGGTGAATTTTGACTCACGGGGATTTCCGGCGGGGGTTCGAGCCCGGAATAACCAGGCGACTTCAAAGCGCGCACGAAACGTCTCATCAAATCCGGAGGGAAGAAGATTAGCGAAGCGGCCAGCATGAACCAGGGAAAGATTCCGATATTGAACATGATTGCATTCATCAAGTTAAAGAGGATCGCCGCGACGAATGCAAACGGTCGAGTCTTCCGCCACAAGAGCAGGGGAACAATCAGCAGGTCGAGCAGCAAACCCCCATAAACGAAAGCGTAAACAACCCGCTCGTTTTGCAGGATAGGACCAAACAACTCCAGTTTAGTAAATGGACTCAACCAGATCCGCATTGGTTCACCACCCAGCAACCAATCGCTATTGAGCTTCGCAATACCTCCAAAGAAATAGGCGATCCCCACTTGAGCGCGGAGCACCCAAAGAACCCACGCCGGAACTGTGTCTGAACGAATCTTCTCGCGTAACAGCGCATCGACAGAAACTGCGCGGTTAGCGGGAAGAAAAATGAGCAGAAAGCTTATAAGACAAATAAGATAGAAGTGGTTTAGGTATCGCGCTTGATCCAGAAGGAAAACGTAGGTGAAGCCGAGAAAAAAAACTGCGGCCGCAGCCCGGTAGCAGAAACCAATAAGAATACAGGTGGCGGCCGCGCCGAGCACGTAAAAGTGCACGTACATGCCTTGTCCGGGCCAGGGCTTTATCCAACTGAATCCGTAGTAGGTAAAGTGGATGGCGGGTTCCACGTAATAACGCGTAATCCAGCCGGAGGTGAAGAAACGGTAAACCTCCCATAGCATGATCGCGCCGAAGGCGATGCGGAAGTAAACGAGAAAAGATATATCTACGGGTTTGAAGAGAGCCCCACAGAGGCGTTTAAGAAGACTGGTCTGCATCAAGGTTAAGTGAATGAAGCCTGAGAGTTAATTGTAACGCTAGTCAAGCGTCGGAAGCCCGGGATAGTGTCCTAGTTTGGCGTTCAGCGCTCTCGCCGGATTAGAACGATCCACGAAGCCACACGAAATCTCACGAAGAAAAGTTAGTGTTGTTTCGTGTGTCTTCGTGGATCGTATTTGCTTATCATCTTAATTTAGGTCACTACTCAAGCCCCGGGCTGAACCCGCCGTTGTTTGGCGTCAATGATTACTGAAGCATTACGGGCAACTCCTCCAGACCACGAACGATCAAACTGCTCCGCCAGCGCAACGTTGCTGCTGGTTGAGCAAGCCGCACTTCAGGAAAGCGACGGAATAAAGTGGTCAAAGCGATTCTGCCTTCGAGCCGCGCGAGCGGCGCACCGATACAGAAGTGCGGACCCTGTCCAAACGACAAGTGCTTGTTTGGTTCTCGCCGGATGTCGAACCTTTCCGGATCAGGAAACTGGCTTTCATCGTGGTTCGCCGACCCAAGTATTGCGATAACTATGTCACCCCGCCTGATTGTTGACGAGTCAATTTTGACATCCTCTGCGGCAAAGCGCTGGGAAGCCACGTCCAGCGGACTTGTATATCGAAGTATCTCCTCGACGGCTGGACCTGCAAGATCGGGATTCTGCTGAAACTGTTCGCGGGCCGCGCGGTCTTCAATCAGTGTCAGTGCACCATTGCTGATGAGATTCACTGTCGTTTCATAACCAGCAATTAACAGCAGCGTGATGGTGCCCACCAGCTCTGCTTCAGTCAGCCTGTCGCCCGCTTCTTCAGCCTGGACCAACGCAGTAATCAAGTCGTCCCGCGGCTCCACACGGCGTTCAGCGATCAGCTTACGAATACGTCTGATCAGAAGCTTTTGATCTGGCAGAGACCGCAAGACTCCTAACAAACTGGCGACGGAAAGACTGCTGCGCGACAGATTGTGCATGCGCTGACGCTCAGTGGCGGGAATTCCAAGTAACACAGAAATAACGTCGAGCGGAAGCGGGAGTGCATATCCACTCATCAGGTCGGCGGGGCCTTGTCGTTGCAGTTGATCAAGCAGTTCGTCACAACGATCTTGAATGCGTTGCCGCAAGCGCTCCATCAAGTGCGGCGCGAAGGCCTTGTGTACGAGCGCGCGGAGGCGGGTGTGTTCGGGCCCGTCCTTGTTCAGCATGTGCTGCGTCGTGGGCCCGGAAAAACGATGAAGCCATTTGGTTGTGGGCCACCAGTCTTTCACAAATCGCTCGTCCTTGAGCGCCCCAAAAACATCTGCATAGCGCGTCAACAGCCAGGTGGTCTTGCCCAGAAACCGGGTGCGACAGACAGGGGACTGGGAACGCATCTGAGCATAAAACGGATACGGGTTGGCTTTGAATTGCGGGCGGGCAAGATCAGCTATTTTGACCTGCATTGGGTAGGACAGGCATTCCTGCCTGTCAGAGATTCTCAAGAAGCTCGTCTGGTTGCACAAGCAACTTTGCCAACACGGGACAGGCAGGAATGCCTGTCCTACATGAGTCTACTGCGATCCGACGTGCGAACCATGCCATGCTACCACTTGCCAACGCCCAGCGCGGCGAACGTAAACCTTCGTGAAGCGCCAATCGTCCTCAAATTTCTTGCTGTTGGCGTCGCGTATCCTTTCGAGTTGGCCGGTCACTACTGCAGAGTCTCGGTAGACCCGAATCCGAAGGTCGGATGTCTTATAGATATCAAACTTCACCTTGCCGGATTTCCATATAGCCAGGGAATCTTCTTTATTCATCACCGGCATGTCGGGGACCGTCACGAACAGATCCTCCGCCCACAATTTATCGAGCGCCGCAGCGTCGCCGCGCAAGTGGGCATCGTTCCAAACAGTCTCGAGACGGGTAAGTTCCTTGACGTCGAGTAACTGTCGGGTTTCGCCCGAGGGCTTTTGAGTTAGACCATGCGGGAGGAGCGAAGCCAGGATTAAGCACTTTGCTAAGAAGAGCATACGAACTCCAGGGAAACATCGGTTGCTAAGGCGGCGGATCGTTTACCCGCTGGTGGGCTTCAGCCGCCTACCGCGCATAGAGATCAATCACCCGCTTAATACCACGAGTACAAACGGCGCAGAAATAGTCGGTGCGTGAAAACATGATGCAGTCGATTTGTGGCCGGTAGTATCCCTTGGCTTCATAGTTCGCGCCTTCGAAAGCTCCTACGCGTCCCCAATACTTCTCACGTCTAAACATTCCCTGTTCAAACTTCAGGTTTTCGCGAAAGAGTGCTTCCATCTCGCTCTCGGGTCGGTTGTCTTTTCTAATTTGCATGCGCCGTTTTTGATACTCGCGAGATGCCTGCTCATAGGCTTCTTTGTTCCAGGGAGTCGGGATTGGCGTGTCGGGCAAAACGAGGTCTTTCCATTTTAACCCCGCCGGATCGAGGAGGGCCGTAGCGTTAGGTTCCCAGGGTTCAATGCGAGTCGTGGCGGGCGCATAGGCCACTGGGGAGGTGTAGTACTCATCAGCCAGGGCAGCAAAATGATGACCAAACTCGTGAACAAAAACGTAATCCGCAAAGCCGTTATCGGCAGCCACCGTGCTGTAGAGGTTGAAAATTCCGCCTCCGCCGTAGGTGCGATTGTTGGCCAGTATCTCGATGAATTCGTAAGGAGCAAACTGTGCCACTCTGCGCAAAGCGTGATTGTCGAAAGTCAGCACGTAGCGCTCGGATCCAAAAGCATCGTAGGTTGAACCGACCGGTGAGTCGCGGTAGACGCCGGTTGAAGGCCGCGAGATGCCGCTTTCTAAAGCCGGCGGACACAGGGCCCACACGTTGAAGTCTTTGCGATGCTCCTTGAAGGGAGACGTCGAGAACAGCGTTTCAGTAAGCCTTCGGGCGTCCCGTTCAAACTTCGGCAGCTCACGAGCGGTGTAGCCATCGCCGATGATGAGAAAATCAACCTTGGTAGATGGATCTCCCATCCTTTGAACGGGAATCAAGCGGGCGGGCGGTCTGGACCGGGCACGGTCGATGAAAATGCTTTTAGGGTCCACCGCAATCGTCCAGATATTGATCCAGGTGTTTTTGGCGTCGCGCTTCTTGAGGACGATTTCAATTGGGGCAGTCTGTGCTGGAAAGCGTAGCGACTCGCTGAACGTGCGCATCATCGTGTTCGCTTCGTCCGTAGTTTCCCATTCGCCATAGATGGAAGCGAAACCGCGTGAATAAAGGACCCGCTTCGTCTTTTGATCGCGAACCTCGAAAAAGTATTTACCCAGATTGGTGTCGTCGAGGGTTTTAGACATGTCCCCAGGCCAGGGCAGCGGTTCAATGACGATCCGATCGAGACTGAAGTGTTCCTGCTTCGCATTACCGGTGTGGTAGTAGTCCAGACGCATCGTTTGCGGTGCGGCGCCGAAGGCTTCGTCCACGTTGCAGCAAAAAATGATCGCGACAGCCAAAAGCGTCACGGCGCGAGCAATGTATTTGGTCATGTGTCCTCTTGTTAGCGAAGCCGCACCTGCGAGTGCGATTGAAAGGGGCAAAGGGAACCAGGGGATGCAGCTTTGGGTACTGATGCAGTTTGGAGCAATTTACCTAATTACAGAACCCTGCGCGGTAGCGCGGGATCCCGGAGGCAACTTAGCTGTAAGGTCGGCAATGCTTCTTAATACTCAGTTTCCTGAAGGATCGGGCGCATCCACCACCCCAGCGAGTCTGTCGGGAAAATAGATAATCGTCTTTCTCTGTGCATCCTC
>JBBPIC010000113.1:0-7957 GCA_038040525.1 Acidobacteriota bacterium
CGGAAAGGCAGAGCCTTTCCGCGATGTGCGGCGGCTAAGCCGCGGAACCCGGACTTCTTCTTTGACTTCTCGGGCAAGGCCAGTAAGACCACTCTCACTAAAGACCACCCGAGTGCGCACTTTCGCGCAAGAGCCGGGGGAAGTTTGCGCAGCATTATCCATCCGCAGCCTAAACTTACTGGCAATTCCGTCCATGATGCGCTCGGCATATGCATTGCACTAGGGAAGGCAGTTGGATACCGAGATTGGTTCAGCAAAAGCAGCGGCAGGCTGCATAAGTTAGGTCGGGAGGAATTGGAGGTTGCTGTCATGGCTAATGACGATCGCGACATTCTAGGACTGCTTAAAGATGAACTCGATTTCATCGGGAAAGGCGGATACGGTCGTTCGGTCCGCACGCCATGGCAACCAAAATCAGCGTTCCAGGACTCCCTGACCTGCATCAACTACGGTTATCCCTACCGGGCCCACCCCTGCAATGAATGCCATTTGCTGGATTTTGTCAGCCCCGAACATCAGACCGAAGAAATACCTTGTCACTTCATTCCTTTGAATGATGCTGGCGAGACTATCGAAAGCCTGGAGCTTCAGGACAACGAAGCGAAACTCGAGCGAAGAGTTAAAGATTGGCTTCATACCAGGATTCACGAGATCGAGGAGGAGCGCTCAAAACAAGCCATCGTTTGATTCCCGATGAACAGAGGTTAAACATGAACACCGCAGCTTACTTCATAGTAACAATGATACTCGCTGCGTCCCTCTACTTCGGCATCCGTTGGCTTGTTAGAGCCTGTTCCAAATATCACGGCACCAGGGTAGTCGCTTGTCCGGAAACAGGAAGGCCCGCACTCGCAGAAGTTGACGCGTTGCACGCGTCGTTAACTTCGGTCGTGGGCCGTCCTGATATTCGACTGGAAAGCTGCTCGCGCTGGCCACTGAAAAACCAGTGTGGACAGGACTGCCTTTCTGATCTCGTGAAGAATGAGAGATTAGTCGTCTAAACAGGAACACGCTCATGACTCTACAACCAGCTTGTGAGCTAGTAATAATACGGAACATTCCAAGCGAGCGGGGTGTCTAACGTCATTCGAGTAGTGACTAAAATCTCCGCATGAGATGAGCAACGAATAATGGCCACAACAAAGCCGCCCAGTCAGGAGCGGTTTTTCTCAAACTTCCCGCCCATATTTTTATTAGTCTTGATATCAGCTTTCGCGCTCCTGTGGAAATTAGGCACAGGCAGTTTAGCGGCTTGGGATGAAGCCATCTATGCCCAAGTTTCCAAGGAGATCGTGCGGAGTGGAGACTGGCTCACGCTACATTGGGAATACCAACCCTGGTTTGAGAAGCCGCCATTGTTCATGTGGATTACTGCGCTCTTTTCTCGGCTGTTTGGCGTTAGCGAGCTATGGGCGCGCGTGCCTTCAGCGCTCTCCGGCATTGCGCTCATCGGAGTAACGTACTTAGTCGGTAAATTTACATATGGCAAGCGGGTTGGTTTCCTGGCGGCTGTAATTTTATTAACCTGCTACCACTTTCTATCCTTTTCTCGTTTCGGCACGATGGATGTGATGCTGGCGCTTTTTACCTATCTAGCTTTTTACGCCTACTTGCGCCTGAACCTGAATAATGAGAACCAGAATTGGTGGTATGTGGTTTGGTCTTCGTGCGCGCTGGCGTTGATGGTCAAAGGCGCGGGCGGCATTATCGCACCCGCCGCGATTGTCCTGGCCCTGGTATTCGATAAGCGATTCAGTGACGCTATTCGGTCAAGACATTTTTGGCAAGGCGTTTTGCTGGCGTTCCTGTTAGTCGCACCCTGGCACATCCTGATGTACGTTTGGTATGGGCGTCCTTTCATAGCCGAGTACATCGGCTATCATGTCATCGCCCGCTCAACAAGGACGCTGGAAGGACATGCTTCTGGCTATTTCTACTATCTTGGAAAGTTGGTGGATGGGTTCTTTCCCTGGTGTTTGCTGGTGCCGTTTGCCGTCGTCTCAATCATCAGGAGAACTCTTATAGATCAATCTCGCTCCTGGGTTCTTCTGCTTCTCAGTGCGCTGGTCTTTGGACTGTACACGGTGATTCCCACCAGGCGTCCCTGGTACATCGTCCCTCTTTATCCAGCATTAGCTATTCTCATTGCGGTTTTTATCAGGAACCTTTATCGAGATCATCAATCGCGTCCTATCTACCGACGCGCCATAACTGCCGCATGTGCCGTTTTGATTATCGTTGGCGGCTCATACAGTTTCGTTTCTCTCTACTTCAATCACAAACCGGAAGAGCCTGTTGCTAAATTATCTCGCCTTGCTCAAAGCACAAGTCCTGATGATAAAGATTCTCTCGTGTTGCTCTCTGGTGTTGAGCCGTTTTATGCACAGGCACCCTTGTTTTACAGTAACCGCCCCGTACAGCAAACCTACACATCGTCCGAGCCCGCAAGTGAAGATGCCAGGCGTTATGTCAACTACGAAAATTTGGCGGAGGTAACACGGGCTTCAACCAAGCGGATAATCCTTCGTAAAGAGGACATACCGCGTCTTTCATTGGATTATGATATTCATGTCCTGGGTGAGGATGGTCCGCTAGCTTATGCGACGATCAGACGCAAGGTCTAGAAGAGTTTTGTTCAACCAAACACCGCGCCGAACAAATCGTTGCAGGTAATGGCGTGTCTCTCAACGCTGAAAGGATCGCAGTCCCGTTGAGAGTCGCCGCGCGGCCACCTGAACTCATCCGTTAGGTGCGAGCGAGTGAGTCTATAAGTTGCTAAAAGGTTGAAATTATGAGAGCAGAGCCGTACATCCAGGGTACTCTTTTAGCAATTCGTAAAGTAAGAGATCACGTTGGGCTAATCACAGGTTTGGATAAGATGTTGAAATAATACGCCAACGCCGCACCGAACAACGCCATGCACCATACGAAATTGAAGAGAATAAAGATGTAGTTTCTTCATCTTGAATGGTTCAGACTCGGCCCGCGTTAATTCGCGTTTACTTGGTTGCTTCGCCTTCGATGACAAAGAAGCCCGTCTCGCCGCCACCCGAGCTGACGTTGACGACTGGCGAATCTGACAGACGTACCATCGCGCCCTCAACCCGCCCGGCGAAGAGAAACGGATTCGTGTCAACATACATCGGCTGCGACGCCCACCCGCTTTCGCTGAAGATGGGGAAGACCTCCGTTTGGAGTTCAATCTTCTCCTGCACCACGTAGTCGCCGGCGAGCGCCTCCGCCAGGGCCGCCTCCCACTCCGATGCGGTCGCGCGTTCGCCCAACAAGATGCCGCGCCCGCCGTAGTCGTCGTTGGGCTTCAAGACGAACAACCGGCGGTTCTTCCGGATGTGTTCAACTAGATCCACTTCCCGTCCGCGGCAGTGCGCCTTCCTCTGAGCGACACGCCTCGTCCAGGGCACTGTGCGCCGGATCACCTCCCTTTCGCCGGGAGTGAACCAGCTCGCGTTCGATTCTTCAGTCAACAATTCGAACACCGCCTTCTTGTGGAGCATCTTGCAACGAAAGGAATTCACGAGGCAGACGTCGCCCCGGAGATAGGCGCGTATGAGCGGATGCGAATCGTCGCAACGCGACAGTAATTCGTGGATGATGACCCGCTTGTAGACGAGATCTATCGGAAACGAGCCGCAACGCAGCCTTCCCTGCTCGTATTCAAGTTGCTCGGGCGCGCAAACGATGGTCGGCACGTCGTGACTGGCGAAAAAATCTTGCAACAAGACAAACTCGTCCGCAGTCGGAAGTCCCTCCCAGTCAACTATTGCTACATTCGGCGCGCCGGCGCCGCCCCACTCGTGGAAAGTGTCGAGGAGCACGTTGAGTAGAGACTCGACAGGGGAGAACTGCCGCAGAATGTAGCGCTCCGCCGTGGCCCGCATGGCGGCAACTTCGAGGAGCACATCGTTGAGTCCCGTTTGGTCTGTGAGACTGGAAGGATTTTCGGCGTTGTATTCGACGAACTTGATTTCGTCGCCGTGAACGAAAGCATCGAGGCGCGTTGTCACCGCCGGCGCCGAATACTTCGGGTTGACGAGCGCGAGTCTGATCTCGCGCTCTGTGAGTCCGACAGTTTTCATTCTCGACGGTTCGCTGAGGAACGCCGCAGCCACCTTCTCGAACACTCCAGCGAGAACTTCAGATGCGTGGGTTAGGGTGTCGTACTGCGCTCGCATGAGCAGGTGAGGTCGGAGGGCCACGCCAATTTCGCGCCCGCCGTAAAGCAGCCGGCGCGCGCGCATCACGGCCTTGAGGTGCGTGAAGAACTCTGACGTCAGGCCCTCATCTGCGGCGAGTTTCTCGTGATACTCGGCAATCAGTTTTTCGCGCATTACTCAAAGAAGAGGTAGTGGGTCAGTTTCGATGAAGGTGTTTAATAAACTTAAGAAAGCTCTGACCAAGTTACGTTCGAGGCGTAGCGTCCGTATGAATTGGTCCATTTGCGACCATGAGGCATTTCGCGAGATCAGTGCACTACTTGCTCATCTTCCCCTCTTAGATTGTCTGCTACCAGGAACACTAACCCAATAGCTAACCAGAACGCAGCTTTGAGCCAATTTCGTGTTTGAAACGTCTCAAGCATCGCAACTCCAAAGAAAAGCACAAACACTGTAAAGCTACTACCGAGCCTTATCCTTTTCATAGCATGTCTTCCTTTCCAGTTTCCTATTAGTCTGACGCCAGTCTCCTGTCCTTTCGTTGCCGAAGGGGACCACGGAGAGTACGGACCACCAACGACTCCCTCAACCCTTCGGCGGCATCTGGTTTCATAGCGTTGGCAAATACCCAAAAACTCAAACTAACGACCTTTAGCTACGCGTGCGCCGCCATGCTTGCTCGATGTGTGAAGATCAGCAGGCTGGCTTCTCCTTGCTTGTCAACAAACTCAATTGCGTCATCACGTCCATCCGTCCCGATGCGCCGCGTCACGCGCTCGACATTGGAAATCATATGCGTTAGGTGCCGCTGCTCAATCGCATCGTGCCCACCCAACATGATCTGGACACGTGGCGCATCAGCGCCTTTCTCCTCGATGCTGATGCCTACAAGCGGAAGCCCTTGCTCCTCTGATTGCGCCCCAGCCTCGCCAAACACCTGAAGCCAGGTCGGCCGCGATTTGTTGCGCTCACTGAATTTGGTTAGATAGGGGGCCCACGCCTCTCGTTCAAGGTTGTCTTTCATAATCTTATCTCCTCTTCTCTGGGCTTCAACTGACCTACTGCCGCCACTCACGCCGGGTTGCGGGTCTCGCCGGTCCGCAGGTGGTCCTGACAAAACCGCTCATCCCTCTGCCACGCCAGTGATGCTATCGACGACGATCCGAAACACAACGCTGTCTGGCGCACCGGCGTCTTGTGCCATCGCCGACTCCACTGGAGTCAGCAGCGGAAACCGAGCAATTAGCTTGCTGAGGATCGCTCTCCGATCGCTCGGGACGCGAAACTCCTCGAAGGTGCCATTTGCAATCACGCTCCGCCACTCAAAGTCATTCTCAATTTCATCCACTTGTAGGCAGGCCCGTGGATGCGCGCGCAGCACCTCAATTTTTCGACCAGGCAAAGAGTGGCTGTAGATTGACCCCTCTTCAAACACATAATTGATTGGCACAACATACGGGTCTCCCTTATCGACGCAGCCGAGACGCCCGATCCTGCAGACGCTCAGCAACGCTCGTGCTTCCTCCTCAAGAAGTGCTCTCATCACAGATGTATCCCTCCGACTCTTGACCTCAGACGAGCAACGCTTGTGCCAACAAGAGATGGTCGAATAGCGCCACTGAATTGCCGAATCCAGGCAGGCTGCGGGCTTTCGCGCAATCGTTTGGGAAATCTTGCGCAACGCTGTCCCGGGAACTACTGCGAAGAGGTAAATTCACTTAGGCGGGTTCATCGGAAGGTGGAATGTAAACGTCGAACCCTTGCCTAACGTAGATCGGACCTCGACACGGCCGCCATGTGCCCGCGCGATGCGACGCACTGCCGGCAGCCCGAGGCCAGTGCCTCCTTGCGTGGTAGTGACGAAGGGATTGAAAATGCTGGCTAGATCCTGTTCGCCAATGCCACGTCCATTATCGGAGACATCAATGATGGCTTCCTCCTCGGTTTCGACCTCACTATCGCTCTCAGCGCGGCTGATGCTGACTTTGACTTCACCTTCAGCTTCAATAGCTTCGAGAGCATTGATAATAAGATTCAGCACCGCATCTTCCACCTGACCGGCGTCCGCCAAGAGCTCAATGTCAGCCATAGGAGGCTCAAATTCAATCCGCGTTCGGTGTCTGAACGTAGCTCCACCGGTGAGTTGTGCTCTGGCCACATTAACTGCTCTCTGCGTCAATTCTGTTAGTGATGTATGCGTCCGGTTGAGGGGACGCGGTCGTGCTCGATCAAGCAGCGCCCGTACGGTGCCATCGATTCGTTCCACCTGATGCCGCACGCCCTCCAGCGCTTCCAGCTCGGGGTCATTAGGGTCGCGGCGGCGAATAAGGATATCCACGGCGCCCTGGATGCCGGCGAGCGGATTCTTAATCTCATGAGCCAGACCTGCTGCCAGCTCGCCAACGAACGAAAGTTGCGCGGCGCGCATCAGGTCAGCCGCCTGTTGTCGTATCTGCTCCTCCGCCAGCTTGAGTCGGGTGATGTCGTGACGAATAGCTACGTACTGGTAGGGCCTCCCGGAGCCGTCCAGGAAGGGCACGATGGTGGTATCAACCCAGTAGATGCTCTTGTCCTTCGCGCTGTTTCTTAGTTCGCCTTTCCAGACCTTGCCGCCGGCAATTGTGGTCCACAGACTGCGGATGAACTCTTTCGGGTGATAACCCGAATTGATGATGCGATGATCCTGGCCGAGCAACTCGTCACGCGAGTATTTGGAGATGCGGCAGAACTGATCGTTCACATAGTTGATGGTGCCGCGCGGATCGGTGATGGCCACGATCGTAGATTGATCGAGAGCGAACTTGATTTCGGCAAGCTCCTTGAGTGAACGCTCTAGACTTTCAGAGTTGTGTGCCTCGATCCGATCGCGACCTGGATTTTTCACTGAGAGGTTGGACATCAATTTGAGACGAAAAGGTCAACGCTTGCGAAAACCAACATCCACAGATTAAGAAGATTACACGGATTCAACCACGACAGCCTACAGCGGGTTTTGTTCCTGGCTCTTCTGTTTAATCTGTGTCATCTGCGTAATCTGTGGATATCCCTTTCCCGACAGACTCCTACGCAGGCTCGCCGACTTCTTCCAGCTTCTTCATACGGTAGCGAAGCTGATCGCGAGAGATGGCCAATAGCTCGGCGGCCTTGGTCTGGTTTCCGCCGCTGCGTTTCAGAGCCTGCCGTACCAGAGACATTTCGACCTCGTCGAGCGAGACTCCGTCGGCCGGCAAGCGAAAATGATCCCCCGACTTGAAGCCCTCGAGGCCTGCTTCGCTTCCCGTTCGCGATTCACCCGCTAAACCTCGCGGCAGATATCTGGTCGTGATCGTTTCGTCGTCTTCCAGAATCATGGCCCGCTCGATCACATTCCGTAGCTCGCGAACATTGCCCGGCCATTCGTAGCTGCGGAAAGCAGCCAGCGCCTCAGGTGCGATACCATCAATGCTTTTGCGCATCCGGCTTCTGAAGCTGGTTATGTAGTGTTCAGCCAGCAGCTTCACGTCGTCGCCACGCTCGCGTAGCGGCGGAATGTCTATTTGAATCACCGAGAGACGATAAAACAGATCGGCACGAAAGCGCCCCGCTTCACTCTCCGTTTTAAGATCCCGATTCGACGCCGCAATCACGCGTACGTCCAGGGGCAAGTCCTTCAGACCGCCGACGCGACGAAACGATCCTTCTTCCAGCACCCGCAATAGCTTAGCCTGCAGACTCAGTTCCAGTTCGCCAATCTCATCCAGAAAAATCGTGCCGCCTTCTGCCTGTTCGAACAATCCTTCCTT
>JBBPIC010000068.1:0-29433 GCA_038040525.1 Acidobacteriota bacterium
TGCCAGCGTTTAATTGTCTTGCTAAAAGCGATCTCGCTCGCGGGCGGCGCACCCAGTCGCCTGCCGCTCCCCGTTCTGATACCGCTTCGCGGACTCGGTTTGTCGTTTTTGTGTAAAGCCAAGGAGATTTGAACTTTTGAACGCGGGCAAGGAGTAACTTGAGTAGAACGATGAGCACGCAGGAAAAGAGCTTAGGCAAAGTCCCACAACTACCGGAAGTGAACGCCGGCCCCCCCCAACCGTTGATCGCTCTCCGCGATTTAAGAGTTCATTTCAAACATGCGGGCCGAGGGAGTGGTGTCGTCAGAGCTGTGGACGGTGTCACGCTGGACATCTTTCCCGGAGAGACTCTCGGACTTGTCGGCGAATCAGGCTGCGGCAAATCGACTCTGGGGCGCGCAATATTGCGTCTCACCGAACCGACCGGGGGTAAGGTGTTTTTTCGCAATCGCGACATGGCCCATTTGTCCGCACGCGAGCTAAGGAAGCACCGCCGCCATCTACAGGTGATCTTTCAGGATCCGTATGCGTCGCTGAATCCGCGAATGACCGTGGGTCAGATTGTCGGCGAGCCGTTAAACACCTTTCACATTGCCAGGGGAAGGGAAGCGGAGCAACGGGTCCAGGAACTCCTTGAAACCGTTGGCCTAAGCAGGCGTTTCATTAATCGGTATCCGCATGAATTTTCCGGAGGTCAACGCCAACGCGTCGGCATCGCTCGCGCGCTCGCGGTTGATCCGGACTTTATCGTGGCCGACGAACCAATATCGGCACTCGATGTTTCCATCCAGGCGCAGATCCTCAACTTGTTGGAGAAGTTACGTCGCGAGAAACACCTAACATACCTCTTTATCTCGCATGACCTTCGCGCGATTCGCCATGCCTCCGATCGCGTCGCAGTGATGTATCTCGGCAAGCTGGTAGAGGTCGCAGAAGCGAAGACGATCTATCTGGATCCGTTGATGCCGTATACGAAGGCGCTGATCTCAGCAGTGCCGGTTCCGGACCCGACTATCGAGGCGACTCGGCAGCGGATCGTTCTGGAAGGCGACGTCCCTTCGCCGATCAGACCTCCGCTTGGTTGCCGCTTCCACACGCGCTGCCCTTATGTAATTGATGCCTGTAAAGAAGTCGTCCCTCCGCTGGTTGAGATAAAGCCGAACCACTTCGCTGCATGCATTCGCATTAGCCCTGAGCAACCTGACATCGCCAAAGTGGCCCCCAACGAAGCCCCCGGTCTGGTTGCGGCTCAGGAAGCTGCAAACGAACATCCCCACTGAGCCCCCCTCTAAATCCCAAACAGAACCTCGCGGTAGGTGTCCTAATCTGAAACCCCGGCGGGCGGTCTATCGCAGGCGCTTTGACGGCTGCGGGTATTTGGCTATAAGGGAGGGAGGCGTAACAATGTCAGCAGACCAGAGAATGATAGAACCCCACCGACCAGCACCGTGGCCGCACGGCACCACTCAAAAGGGAATTCCACGCCAAGAGTTCGCTTGTGCATTCGCATGCTCATCCGTGCCAAAGGCCCGCTGTAGATGGCGATGAGAAGCCCAGCGATTATTTCCCCAAGCCCGGTGAGTGTTTCAGCCATATAACGCAGTATAGGTCACCCACCACGTTTCGGGCGTGACCGTTCATGAGGCAGTACTGATGTAGTTTGGAGCAATCTACCTTAGTTACAGAACCCAGCGCGGTAGCGCGGGATCCCGGAGGCGACTTAGCAGTAAGGTCGGCAATACTTCTTCTTCCTACTCAGTTTCCTGAAGGATCCTGCGCTACCGCGGTGGGTTCTGTACCTGATTGCGTTTCGCCGAAATAATCAACTGCATTAGTACCCGCGATTGCCGCCTCCCTCGCATGAAAAGCGCACACTATTGGTCGTTTACCAATAGGGTGACTTGTCTTTTGTCCACCAGATTGTTCAATCGCATGCATCTATGCGGGGGTTGTTTGGAGATTTGCAACACAAACTGTTAGTTTTCAGCCGCGACGAAAGTTTACTGCCACAGTCGATGCCGCCTAAAAGCCGTCCAAACAAGTCGTCTCGCGACGAGAGAGCGATGACGAGTGCCTCCGCAAGATCAGTTCGAGATTTGTCTGAGGGGCCGAGCGAGATTCTTCAGGAGCGTCCAGAAGACGCACCTGTGGGTTGGGCTGAAGTTCAGGACAGGATTGCAGCAGATGCTGGCTTGGCCGTTTTGCTTGTTGATGGATATCAACCTCCCGCCCTGGTTGTTTCTAATAATAATTCCATTTGCCATGCGTTTCAGTCGTCGCCCGAACACGTCGGTCTTTGTGATCCGTTTTGTGGGGATGCTCACCGCCGGGCCGTAGGCGCCGGGTCAAGGGTGGATTACAAGTGCCACGCCGGACTTCATTGCTTCACCATGCCGGTACAGATTGGAAAGCGACAAGATCTTGCGGTTATCGGGGGACGTGCTTTTGTGTCTGGAGCAGACTACCGCTCTCTTGTGGAACGGTTCCGCGCCGGTGAACTGAATGAACTGCTTAGTCGAAACCCATTCGAAAATGTAATCTTCGCCGAGCCACAGAGACTGGAACAACTCGCTCGGAAGCTCGAAAAGGCCGGGAGTGCAACCGAAGCTCAAAGTGCGAAGATTGAAGTTGAAAATCAAAACATTGGCGCCGATCTCGCAATCGGAAAAGCTAGCTCCGGTCTCAGCACCGGAGGCGGACTCGGGTCTCCAATAGGCCAGCCCGATGCCGGCAGCGACCGGGTCGCAGGCAACGCCTCAAATGCGGAGCAGGACTCATCGGATGCAGGTGACGAGCGGCCGCTGGCGAATGAACCAACCGCTGATCTTCAGCGCGAAGTCGATCGTCTTCGCGGTGAGCTCGAATACAGAACTCATCTGGACGAATCGCTGCATAGTTTCCTTGAACGAATAAGCTCTACCGATCCTCATAAAACTTACGAATCCATCCTGACGCATTCCAGAGAACTGCTTCAGGCGGAACGCGCGTCCCTTTGGGTCCTTGACGAAGGTGCAAACGAAATGATCTTGAGGGCAGGATCCGGACTCTCCGCTGAGGTGGGCCCTGATGCCAGGACGGGCTTGACAGAAAGCATCGCTGGAACAGTGTTGGAATCCGGACGCGCGCTCGTGGTGGAAAACGTTGATGATACTAAACTGACTCCAGCTCCCGCGGAACGAAACTACCGAACAAAGTCTTTCATTAGTTATCCCCTGACGATTGGTGTACGGAAAATCGGGTTGCTAAACCTGACTGACAAATCCAGCGGCGAAAGCTTCAACGACGTCGATCTCAGCTTGCTCGAAATTATCGGCCCACAAATCGCTGTTGCTTTGGAACGCGCGGAATGGCAGGAACGAGCTACGCAGTTCCAACTGATGTCGATCACTGATCCGCTTACCGGCTTACTGAATCGCCGCTATCTTGAGGAACGGTTGACTGAAGAGTTAAACCGGTCGAAGCGTTACAACTATTCCATGAGCTGCCTGATGATCGATATCGATGATTTCAAAAACTACAACGATCGCAATGGTCATCAAGCCGGCGACCTGGCGCTGAAGATCACTGCCCATAGCCTCAAAGCCGCGCTTCGTTCGGCAGACATTGCCTGCCGTTATGGTGGCGAAGAGTTTTGCATTCTGCTGCCACAAACTTCGGTGACCGAGGCCGGAGTGATCGCAGAACGCATGAGGCAGAAGGTGACGGAAACGGATTATCCGTATGGCAAGTCGCAGCCGACGGGTACGGTCAGCATCAGCATTGGGATTTCGACCTTTGGCAGAAATATTGACACGGCAGAGAGCGTAATCGCGGCGGCCGACCGAGCCCTTTACAACGCCAAACGTAAAGGCAAGAACCGTCTCGAGTTTTACGTCGATAATCTTACTGGTACACCCAGCAGCAAATGAACGTAAACAGTCATGAGGAGATGCGGCAGATCCTGGGCCGAGTGCAGCGGGATGAGTTTGTCGGCAGAACTCTGGAGTTAGAGCGGCTCGTTGCCGCCGCCACCCAACCCGTCGAGAGCCGCGGACTCCTCATTCTATCGGCCCCCCACGCCGGAGCGTCTGAGTTATTTCGCCAGGCTTACGACGAACTGTTTAACCTTCAGGGTCATACCGTTCCCATCTATTTTATGCTTCCGCAGAGCGATGCTACGGCTGTTAGCGCGGCGATTGAGTTCCTTAATGCATTCCTGCGCCAGTATGTGGCCTTCCGCCGAGATGAGCCGGCTCTTTGCGATCTTGCGTTGACATTGACCGAGCTGGTCCAGCTCGCTCCAGCGGCTGACCTCGACTGGATCGACGAACTAGTCGACAACTACAACGGGCAGCGCTTCGCCGAAGATGACCGCGAGTTGGTTCGTTTGTGTTCGACTGCGCCAAGACGTATTCCCGCCGCCAATGGCCGCGCTTTTGTCATGTTTGACGCTGAGCATATGGCGGCTGACGCAGACTCAGACGTGTCGCTGGAAACCGAGATTCTCCGGGCCCTTACGCTTGGCAGGCGGCCTTTTGCGCTGGCAGGATTACGCCGCGAGGTGGTGGGAGCAGTAGAGCGCGCCGGTGGTGACGCCAGTAATTATGTGAAGCTTCATTTGCAAAGACTCAAGGATGAGGATGCTCGCAATCTGGTCGTCAGCGCGGCTCACCGTCTACAAGTTACGATAAATGAGGAAACACGCGATTTGCTGGTCCAACAACTCGAAGGCAGTCCCTTTTTCATAACTGCCATGCTCAACGCGGCGCATGAAAAACATTTGCCACTGGATTCATATCTGGCTTGCGAACGGTTGTATGTAGACGAGTTGTTAGGTGGTCGGCTGAATCGGCATTTCTCATTCCTGCTCGAGAGCATTGCTGCTGATCCCGAACTCAGACGCGCAGTAGTTGGTCTGCTTTGCGCAGCGGTGCCTGCTGGCCGCCATACGGCCTCTTTCGACGCATGGAGCAAACGACTAGGCGCCGGCTCCGAGAGTGTTGAAAGAATCGTTGCCAGGCTGCATGCCGAGGAACTTATTAACTGGGATGGCGAGGCTATCGATGCGGAGGGTGGTCCGGGCCCGTGGAAGGATTATTTACGAAGCCGATTCCGGTTGGATTCGCTGCGTGAACCAAGAGCCCTGGTCGTTGCGGACGTCATGGCGAGTGCTTTGAAGCGCGCGCCGCAGACGATTGCCCGACACTATCGGCGCGTCGCAAATCTTCGCCTGCGGGAGTTGCTCGACAGATTCAACTTTCAACTCGTGCCGCGACGGCTGTTTTATTACGACCAGTTTGCGCAGAACTACAAGGGCGCGACGCCGGAGGAAATTGCTGTTGGGCTTGACGTAGAAACTGACTTGCTCCGTCTCCCCCAGGTGTTTCACACGGCCAGTGGCGTTTCTTTTAGTTCTGAGTTGCGAAAGTTTGGAGAAGAAGTCTCCGTTGTGGCCCACGGATTCGATGGCGCAACTTACACGGACGAAAATGAGATTGTTTGGCTGGTAGCTAAGATCGATAGCAAGCTTGAAGTTGATCGTTCAGTAGCCGACGCTTGGTGTGGCCGGTTGACGGGATTGGCACGGAATGCTGCCCTCGTGCGAACCCAATTCTGGCTAATTGCAAACGAAGGGTTCTCGGAAGATGCGTCTGATTTGCTGCGCGAACACGGGTCCTTCAGTTCGAGTCAACAACAGTTTGAGATCCTGGCTGATCGCCTGGGTGGAACAGAAGGCGCCTTGATACTTGCGAGCACGAATGAGGAGATCGAGTTAGTCTTGCCGATGGGGTCTGACTACGAGTTGCTGGCAGCAAATACAGTGGAACAGATAGCCCGGCGTCTGAAGTTTCGTCCTGAGGCAATCAATCAAATCAAAACCGCAATCGTTGAAGCCTGCATCAATGCTTCGGAACATAGTCTCAGTCCCGACCGAAAGATTTATCAACGGTTCCGAGTCGAAAATGATAAATTGGTCATCACTATTTCGAGTCGAGGCATCGTGCCTGCAAATTTGAACGCTCGTGGTGTAGACGTGAGCGGCGAGGGTTTTGGCGACGCGGTCGAACAGCGACGCGGTTGGGGACTCAAACTCATCAAGACTCTGATGGACGAAGTTGAGTTTGAACGCGTAGATGAAGGAACCAGCCTGCGCATGGCTAAATACGTGCGCAACAGCCCCGGGTAACGGGAGTTTCAGCTAACCAATGACGCTCGCTAAAGGCAGTACCTTCGACCACGCGGAGCGATCTCATTAACACCGTGGCTTCAGCCCGGTGATCAGGGAGAGGCAATAAAACGAGGGAACCGTTTTAACGGTTTATCTTCGCGTTGTTTCAGAAGAAACCGTTAGAAACGGTTCAGGAACATCGGGCGGTCTTAGTCACCGGGCTGAAGCCACGGTGTTAATGAGATCGCTCCGCGTGGTCGAAGGTACAGACAAGAAGTTACGGATTAGTTACCCGGAGAACGCCCAGGGTTCGCACATAACGCCGAGTTCATTCTATTAAATGCGTTGCTGCGCGGTACACTGCTCGTTAATTGATTTGTGCTCTACGAAAGGGAACTACATTAGTGGGGGAAGCGATAAGGTCAAACATTCGTTCGCATACTGTCGGTACCACGGCAGTAGTTTATGCCAGCGACTATCTCAACAAGCTGACCGGCGAAAAGATCGAGCGCGAATGTAAGAAGCAGCTTGATTCAGGATGCCGCGCGCTGGTCATTGACTTCAGCGACACTGAACTGGTCAACAGCATCGGCATCTCAATCCTTTTGGGAATCATAGACATCGCCGAAAAGAGCGGCGCCAGGGTCGTATTCTCCGATGTGAATAACGAGACGGTCCAGTTGTTTGAGATGCTGGGCTTGACTCGCCATGTAGTCCTCGCGCAGAACGAACAGGAAGCGATCTCCAATCTCTCCACGCTTACACCACAGCCGCGGGCGCAGGGGCATTGATAACGTTCGTTCGTCTGCATTAAGTATGGAGCCAATCACACAAAAGCTAATCCACTCATTCGGTGCGCTCGCCGACCTGGGTGAAGAGGTCGCCTCGACCGGCGACTTCAACGAGATGGTACGCACGTCGCTCCATCTACTGCTTGGCACGCTCGCTATACGTCGCGGGGCAGTGATTGAGTATTTACCGGAGAAATCCAGCACAGTCTGTCTGGCCATTTGGGGCGTGGATGAAAACTACCAACCCCAATTTGCAATCGATGAGTCAGACAAACAAGCACTGCTGAATTCTGACCAGGGAGCGCTGCAAATTGCGGGCAATGTCCAAAGTCCAAAGTCCAAAGCCCAAAGTCCAGGTAGCGGAATCGAGGAGTCAACAAGCAGCGAACGGGATGGAGCACAAGCCTTTATCAACCGTCACGCGGACGAGCTCCGCGCCCAGCAACTCGAACTCCTCATCCCAATGATTGTTCACCAGTCCCTGGCTGGTTTGGTGATCCTGGGCGGTAAAGCCAGCGGCGAACCGTTTACCAGCGACGACCTGGAAGTCATTCGTGCGATGGTTCGCCATATCGGTGTGGGCATTCACCAACATCGTCTGATCGGCGCGGTGAAAAGCCAGGCAGAAGAAAACCGCCGGCTCTACGACGACTTACGCGCCATCTACCGCGACACGGTGCGTGCGTTTGCTGCGGCCATCGACATCAAAGATAAATATACGCAGGGCCATTCAGAGCGCGTAGGAAAGTATAGCGAGATCATTGCCCGCGAGATGGGCTGGGGCGAGGATGAAGTCGAGGGGATGGCCATCGCCGGCTATCTTCACGACGTCGGCAAACTTGTAGTCGAGCGCGATATCATTAACGCTCCTTACAGGATCGATGCGAAGCAGTCGAGCGAGCTCAACCGCCATCCCGCGGCGGGCTTCGATATACTTTCGCCGATTCATCACCCCTATGCCGACATTCCCTTGATGGCTAAGTATCATCACGAGCGGCTTGACGGGCGCGGTTATCCGGATGGACTGACTGACAAAGAAATTCCACTTGGCGCCAAGATAGTCAGTCTGGCCGATTCCTTTGATGCAATGACTACGGACCGGCCTTACAAAACGCGTCGCTCATTTGACGAAGTTATTAAAGACTTCCGCCGCAACACCGGGACGCAGTTCGAGCCCACCGTCGTAGTTGCTCTCTGTCGTGCATTGCTGAAGGAGTTGAACGGCGAAACGAAAGAACGCCGCTTCTCGAAGATGCTGGGAAAGAATTACCTGACCGCGGAAACGGACGTTCCGCTCCTGAAAGAACTACTTGCTGAACTCGATCCCAATACCCGGGCCGCCGCCGCCGCTGGGAGCTAACCCTGAGGGTCAGAACGAATGCCGTCCAGGCTAAAACCAGCGGAACGGTGATTTGGTAGGTCTTCACTGAAAACCCAACCCGATTAGCAGTGTTCGTAGGTAAAACGATCCACGAAATCACACGAACTAACACCAATCTTCGTGTTATTTCGCGTTATTTCGTGGATCCTCTGCGTTTTGCTTGACATGTGAAAATCTCAGATTCCGGATGGAATAGAGTGATGAAGATTCGCTTTCTACGTTTACTGACGTTGGCATTGTTCGCCTACGCCGCGACGGTATTTGTCCTGGCCCCAAGTAGCTCGGCGCATGGGCAAGATGACCCTCTCGACCAGGAACTGGCTGACGCCCTGGCGGCACATGGGTTTACGGGTCGTGTCGAACAAACACTCGAGCGGAAGCTGGGCCGCAGAATAGATTTAAAACTAGCCGATCTCGGCAGGCTCGCGTTTCATGACAGCCTTCTGGGCTTGAACGATGACAACTCGTGCGCGGGATGCCACGCGGCGCCCGCCGGATTTGGCGACTCACAGTCAATCGCGATTGGCGTTCAGAACAATAATATCGTTGGCCCCGACCGCACCGGGCCGCGCAACCAGCGGCGTACGCCGATGATAATCAACAACATCTTCTTTCCAGCCCTGATGTGGAACTCACGCTTCGCGGCGCTCTCCGGTGACGCGTTTGACAATGGCGCTGGTTTTCAATTTCCGCTGCCGGAAGGTTTCTCCCTTTCGGGCTTGCCCCACTTGCTTACGGCCCAGGCTTTCATTCCGGTCACGGAGAAGCCTGAGATGTCGGGATTTGGAGCACACGTGCCCGGTACAAACGATGGCATTCGTCAGGCTGTCATCAATCGTCTGAACGCGTCGTCTGAGTATCGAAAGTTGTTTGGCAAGAGTTTCCGCGAAGTAAGAGATGGTGGATTGATATCTTACGAGATGCTCGCGCGGGCAATAGCTGAGTTTGAGTTTACGCTCGCCTTCGCCGACGCACCGATTGACAAGTTCGCCCGCGGTCACAGGAACGCGATGAGCGATAGCGAGAAACGCGGCGCGTTACTCTTCTTCGGGCGGGCAAACTGCGTCGCTTGTCATGCGGTATCGGGCCAGTCGAATGAGATGTTCAGCAACTTCCAACAACACGTCATCGGTGTCCCGCAAATCGCTCCGGCGGTTGGAAATGTCACCTTCGATGGGCCGGGAGCTAACGAAGACTTTGGACTGGAACAGGTTACCGGCAATTCAAATGATCGCTATGGATTCCGCACTTCGCCGCTCAGGAACCTGGCGCTCCAGCCAACTTTTTTTCACAACGGCGCATTCACGAGACTGGAAGACGCGTTGCGTTTTCATCTGAACGTGGTCGAAGAAGCCACCAATTATAATCCCGCCGCGGCTGGGGTCGATGCGGACCTGGCCGGTCCTTTAGGCCCGATTGAGCCCGTCCTGGCACGTCTCGACTATCGTGTAGCGGTACCGACGACCGTCACCAAAAAGGAATTTCGCCAACTCCTCGCATTTCTTCGCAATGGATTGCTGGATCCCCGCGCCAGTCCCGAAAACCTGCGCAAGTTGATTCCGAAGAAATTACCGAGTGGCCGGCCGGTGCACGTTTTTCAGTGAGTTGTGGATTTCAATCGGGTCGACGTGTGAATTAACCCGGAGGGTTAGCAGAAAGTAGGCGGAGTTTAGTAAGCAGAATTTATGTTGCAGATGGGATACGGAAATGTAAAATCGTCATCTAGTTTTCTTCTCTGAAATAAGCCACGAAGCTAAGAACCAAACCCCCACTAGAGGAAATGTTGCCGTTACAATGAGGATGCAAAAGTTCTTGTATCTCTGTAATTAACTGTGTCCGAAGTTTCTTCTTGACAACAAACTTGCGGCACGATTAATCTGCACGCGTTCTCAGCCGATTTACTCCTAGTGTAGTATTCTCACAAAGAAACTGCGCTCCTAATCGAGCCTCATTCCTGGCACCCCAGACTTGACGCTCGACAATAAATAGATATCAGTACCGCAAGGCAATTGCTCACGAAAAGAGCGTTGTGCTCTAGTTCAGCTAGACGCATGAATGTTCCGGCATATTTGCTTTCGGTTCAACTCTTCCGCCATGGGAGGCATGTTTAAGATGACCAAGAAACAAATCGTTACAAGCAGTTTTCTTTTGAGCTTCGTAGCAGGTTTTTTATTGTGGGCTGTGAACCCCGCGACAAGCGAAGGCTTAACCGGTCCGCAAAAGCCGCGAAGCCGACCTTCTGAACCAAGGCCCAGCGAAATTCCGGAGCATATTTTTTACGGGGAGGTCTTTAGCCTCTTAACCAAACTGAAGAATACTGGCGACTATGGAAGGCGAGCCGCACTTAGTGACGAAGAAGTAGCGCTTTTGGAAAGAATCGCTCGCGAATGTGAAAGCGACGTGACTGAGCAGGACAGAAAAGCAGAAGCATTTAGCGAAGCATTCCGACAGAAGTTGCCGAAATCGAAGCCGGCTAATCGACCGCTGCCTGTGCCGGCTGAACTTACAGAATTTCAGGAAGCTAGAGATGCGATAGTTCTTCGCCATCGCGATCGCCTTCGGAGGGCTTTGGGTGAGGATGCCTTTAGACGCTTCGCTGAGGCCGCCAAAAGCATCGTTAATGTAACTTTAGAACCTATATCGTAGCACCATGAAAGGACTTCGGATGAGTTCCGACCGATCTTATCTGCTAACCGCTTTATTCATCGCCTTCCTTCTCCTCCAGGCACAGCACTCCGTCCAAGCGCAGAATGTGTACATCGTCGTCAGCTCTTCCATCACATACGACGCGGCAACTAACAAGGTAAACGGCATCTCTCAGACGTCGATGGATTACAGAACGAATCTATATTACCAGGCCAGAGCAAAAGGTTACATCTACACTCAGAACTTAAACTCGCCGCTTGCGGTGTCTGACAGGATCGGAACGCCTGGGCAATCAGTAGTTTCGGCTCAAACTCAGGCTACCGCTTCGCCATATACCACTTACAATTTGAAAACTGAACACTTCCTGCACCCTCTATATTGTGAGGCCTATTGTTCCTACTACCTTGACTACTACAACTATTATTATTCAAGCCCCTCTGCCTACCCGTGGAATCAAAGTGAGTTCGGCTCCACGCAGACAATCTATGGTTGCAATCCCGGTCAATATCAGACGTGTTATCCCAACGTCGTCTACAGCTGGATTTGGATGGGCAATACAAACACATCAACCGTTAGTCCGCCTAGCCTCTCAATAACCAACCCAAGAGTAAGCGGGAACCTTAAAGGGACATCGCAAAATGTACTACTCGCTTCTCCAGCTGGTTTGCAAGCGACTGTGACGCCTGCGGGGTTAGGCGGAAACTTCGTATGGAGCTTCACCGGACCGTTTACACAGCATTCCGCTGCCCAGGATAATTCATACCGATCAATCTTCTGGACTCAGCCTGGGACCTATGCGGCAACTGTTACATATTCTGGGAGTGGCTTCAGCGTATCCGGCACTGTGAATGTTCAAGTTCGGGTGCCTACGCTCACTAGTTTTAGCGGGATAGCGTCGAATACCGTTGTGAATCGAGGCAGTAATTGCGGCGCTATATTTGATGGCCAGTATCTACCTTTCGGCACAACTGTGTCGATGGGTTGTTCACTGCTGCAAGACGGAATGGTTTACTCTGCCACTGCGACGATTCCGAACCTTACATATCTCTCGGATCCTGCGAATACGGGGATAATATTTAAGCAAATCTTTAGCGGGTATCGAAAGCGCAACAATCAGGGAAGATTCGAGTGTCTTACATCACGAAACCCCCAATCCGATCCCACAACAGGCTGGCAAATAGACGCAATCGAAGGACAGTTTTATAGTCCGGGGGTCACATTTAGCAATGCCACCACGATAACGCACGAAGAGTCGGACCTGCCGGGCTCAGCCGTTTCAGGCCGCCACAACGACGGAGGAGCACCATTTGAGTACGAGGCCTTCCTCGCCGATGATCCATTTGAAACCTATGTTTACTATTTTACGGGAAATCCAGGAAATCCTTCCTTTTCGATACCTCTTCATGTCGCCGACGCGGGCTGTCCAGCGGATCGATTCGACTGTGGTGTGGATCTACTTGCTTGGCGATTCGGTCCCCAGGTGCATTATGATTCTTCGATCCAAAACTCCCAATATCGTTTAGTGATGGACAACTCCACAGTTGGTAGCATTTCCGCGACCAGAAGACCCTCTGTGAGATCGTACAGTGTCCAACAAACTAATCAGTATTCGCTTTGTCAAGGTGCGCCCGATGTTACTAATCCTATAGATGGGACTCGTTTCTTCGTGCTACAACTATATTGGGACGTACTGGGACGTACGGCTGATCAAAACGGCTGGGATGGCTGGACGACGATAATTGCCAGTTGTGGTTTCAATACCGCGTGCATTAATAGTAACCGCCTAGCGGTTGCTAGAGGGTTTCTGGAATCGCCAGAAAACTTCGCCAATAATCCGGCTTTGGCCAACCCCGGAAGCCATGAATACAACAGAGAATATGTGCGGCTTTGCTACCTCAAATTCCTGGGAAGGCCTCCGGACCAGCCGTACTGGGATGACTGGACTCACTACATAAATACTCATCCCGGAGAGTATAGTAATCTTGTGGGGGGGTTCATTAATTCCACGGAGTATCGAGGAAGATTTGGGACGCCGTAATGAAGATCGACACTCGACGAGACAGGAGAAAGATTATGAATATAAGACCCGCTTTGCTTTTCGTCACTTTATTTTTGCTGTCATTGCCTTTACCCCTTCGAGCGACTCAAGATCTTCCTCAAGCGCAGCGGGTTGTTCTCGATAATCCAGAAGTCATTATGCTTGAATTTGCTCCCCTCACTCGGCAAGTAAGTGCCGATGTATTTGAGAAGATGTCAGGTCCGTTTAAGCCCGGGACAACGATAAAATTCCACCTCATGGGCACTAACACCTCCTTAATTACCTTAGTGGTGCGGGGGTGGGATACTTATGCACAGAACAAACCTCGCTTGTTGAGAGACAATCAAGAACTGGCATACCGTAAGGACATGGCCGAACTGATAAAAGCGAGGCACA
This sequence comes from Acidobacteriota bacterium, assembly GCA_038040525.1. Taxonomy (GTDB): domain Bacteria; phylum Acidobacteriota; class Blastocatellia; order Pyrinomonadales; family Pyrinomonadaceae; genus PSRF01. Next base: position 13,401 of record JBBPIC010000068.1, read on the forward strand.
CAAAAGCCTCGGCCTGGGAACCTACTAGCGTGCGTGGTATTAAGCTCAACCCAAATGAGCCGAAATTTTTACAAACACTTAGTTTGGCCGATTGGTACGAGCCACTTGGGCCGGGTCATTACGTACTGTTTACCCAGCATCGGTTTGTCCCGTTCGGGAAATGGGTTGAATCCGCTGCAATCTCTTTTGAAGTCTGCCCCATTGAAGGGTGAATTGGGGAAACATTGTCCGTCGGAACCATTTTAATCTTAGTGAGCTTATCTCTCTTGTCGACGACATCAAGGATTCATCCGAGTCAGGAACTTCCGCAGGCGCAACGGGTTGTTCTCGATAATCCAGAAGTCATTATGCTTGAATTCGCTCCTCTCAGACGGCAAGTAAGTGCTGATGTATTTGAGAAGATGTCAGGTCCTTTTAAGCCCGGGACTACGATAAAATTCCACCTCATGGGCACCAACACCTCGTTAATAGAATTGGTGGTGCGACGGTGGGACGCTTATGCGCAAAACAAGCCTCGCCTGTTGAGAGACAATCAAGAACTGCCATACCGTGAGGACATGGCTGAACTAACAAAAGCGAGGCACACTAAAGACTCCGATTGGGAGCCTACTAGCGTGCGTGGTATTAAGCTCAACCCAAATGAGCCGAAATTTTTACAAGAACTCAATTTGGCCGATTGGTACGAGCCACTTGGGCCGGGTCATTACGTACTGTCCACCCAACATCGATTTATCCAGGGCGGAAAATGGGTTGAATCCGCTGCAATTTCTTTTGAAGTCAAGAATATTGAAAAGTGACTTGGATTAGTTCACACCCCACCATAATTTGAGGTAGATGGTGAAGAAACTACTCGCGCCGTTATTTTTTTTCATCTGGGTTTCAGCATCGGAGTCTCAAACGCCGGCGCCGATTCAGTTTCGGGAACTTACGCAGGCGCAGCGGGTTGTCCTCCATAGTCCCGAAGTCATTATGCTTGAATTCGCTCCGCTCACTCGGCGAGTAAGTGCCGATGTATATGAAAAGATGTCAGGTCCTTTTAAGCCGACGGATCCGATTAGATTCAACCTCATGGGCACCAACACCTCCTTAATCACCTTGCCTGTGCGGCGGTTGGATCCTTACTCACAAAACAAGCTTCGCCTGTTTAGAGACAATCAAGAACTAGAATATCGTAAGGACAAGGCCGAACTAATAAGAACGAAGCACACAACGGAGTGGCGAGGTATTAGGGTTCGTCTTGTTGAACTCAACCCAAATGAGCCGAAAGTTTTAGAAACATTTGATTTGGCCGATTGGTATGAGCCGCTTGGGCCGGGTCATTACGTACTGTCCACCCAACATCGATTTGTCCAGGGCGGAAAATGGGTTGAATCCGCTGCGATCACTTTTGAAGTCCAGGACACTAAACCTCAATAGGGTTGAATTCTAAGAACGTCGCCAAAGTTAGAGGTAAACTTATGAAGATAGTGATCACGTCGTTATTCTTTTTCCTATTGGTTTCAGCACCGCGAGTAGTCGTATCTCAAACTTCCAGCGAGCTCAATAGCTTTGGTGAAACGATCATAAGTTCGCTCCAAGCCAAAAAATCCGAATGGAAGTATGAGTCCGTCTCTCCTATGTCGAGCAGCGATAATGTAATCCTGCAACAATGGAGTTTTGAGAACGAATCGGTAAGAATAGCGGTCGTGTCTCATGCTTCGGTTAGGGATGCGGTGGATGCGATGCAAGTTTTGGCTCGCGGCGGCCAAAGAGGAGGAGATCAACAGCTTGGTGAGGAAGACGTTACCTGGGGGCGCGGCACAGTCTCCTTCAGGAAGCGCAACCTTACGGTAAATGTGAGTGTAGTTATCACTGAACCGACGCTCGACCTCGCTGAAGCTCGGAAGCACGAAATCAACCAGCGTAAGATTGCCAAAGAATTTGCTCACCTCGTCGCTTCGGCCATCAAAGACAAGTAAGAAATCTTTTAAGGGCACCTTAGGAACTCCCAGACTTACACAAAAAAGCCGCATGGATTTACCACCTGGCGTGCTTAGGTGACTAGATTGTTTTCACGAGAGTGAAAGTGGCCTGCTCCGACAAAGTAGAACGCAGCCCTTATCGGCGACATATCGGTTGCCAGCCTAAAATACAAAGCAAGCTTATCCTCTGGGTTATCGCCGGTAAGAATTTTACGAATCGGTGAATTAAACGCGGTTGCTCTTACGAGAGACGCGCAACTTGGTAAGGTGGGCTTGGGACGTGTTCTTAGTGAGGAGGTAGAACATGAAGAGAATACCGACAGCAATCTTTGTCTTTGTTGTGGGTGGTGCTGGCATTGCAGCAATGTCAGCGATAGCTTACTACTATCCTGATGCCTCTGGGTACATCAACCTTGGGGTTTTGGTACTCACCTTGGCAGCCGTAGTGGGTTACTTTATGAGAAAGAAAGTTAACGTCGGGCCTCGCGGGTAAGAGCGAGGAGGCCCGTAACCCGAGCTGGTCGGAGGTATTTCAACTGCATACGCGTCAGGCTGCGCTATCCAGTGCAGCCTGACGTGTTTTATTATCCCGTACGCCTCTCACCCTCGTTTAGCAGTCAGGACGGGAGAAAATCCTGCCCAAAAGGGGACGCCCAGCATCAGCAGCAATGTTGAACCGTAAAGTCGCCTCCGAAACCGACTTATCAGGCAAAGCCCATTGCCGGAAACATCGCCCTCTGCTGGAGCGCAGGTCTTGGTATTCATCGTTGGATCTATAAACGTTCGGCTCCTCCGGAGCGAGAGTGTGACCTGTTGCGGCACCGGCCGCGCTGTGCGAAGGAGTAAGAAAGCCTATTCCGACAGACTGGGCGACGGGTGCCAGAACCTTCACAACAGATGTTAAGCGTGATTCTGGCAGTCCTTTCCGGGGGGCTAAATTCTTCGTTCTATGTCTCCGGTAGTCTGCGCTACCTGCGACCACCGGCTACTATCTGACAGCCTTCCAGGATGAGGCTACCATGCTTCTGTGAGGCATGGCGACGAGGAAGACGAGGAAGTTGCAGGTGGCGATTTTGGTTCTTCTCCTTTCCCAGGCACACCTTCATCGTGCTGCCGAGAGGTAGCATCGTTTCTAGATACCTGCTACTTGGCTCTCAGACCCGAGCGATAAGAATCAACTAGCGAGTCTGGGATGAAAGTAGCACGTTTATTGCTTGCTTCGTGGGCTCGCTTAGATCAACCAACCCACAACGGCAAGAAACCCGGCAAACGCCGCATCTTCTGCCTGCTGTGCAAAACCGTCGCATGGAATGTCACCCGCGACGCCACTAGTTGGAGTATCACCGGGCGAGGTCGTGCTTGTCGGCGCGTCAGGTCCGGGCGAGGTCAAATCACACGGTATCTGGCCCGCCAGGGCGGAGACAGAGAGAAGACAGGCAAGAGCTATTGCCATGGTCAAGCGTTTCATTGATGTTCTCCTTTTTGAGGTTTTGAGAATGCAAAACTTCTTGCATCAGAAGAATAAAGCAACTCCACGAATTTCTTGCAAGGCATTGGGGTAGGCGACTAATATCCTGCCGCGTACCAAGATTTCTTACACTCACAGGAAAGGGTCTATCTCACATGAAGATAACCTCACCTCAAATCGAAGCCTCCCACCTTTCAGCCAATGAAGAGGCGCTTGTCCGCTGTCATAAAGCTTTAGAGTTGAAGGATAAGAGCGATTACGAGGGCATTCGAGAAGTGATGCGCCCGTTGTGGAGCCGTGTGGGAGATCGCCCTGAAATTAGCGGACTTCACGCCGCGGTTTCTGCGGAAGTTCTGCTCTCTGTTGGAATCTTTACCGGATGGATTGGCAGCAAAGAAGGGATCGAGCAGGCGCAAGAGGCGGCTAAGAACCTCATCGGCGAAAGCATCACTTTTTATGAATCAGCGGGTGACAAAAAAAAAGTTGCTGCTGCTCGAGTAGAACTCGCTATTTGCTATTGGCGTGAGGGTGCCTTGGATGAGGCACGAATCATGTTCAATGAAGCACTGCAAGAACTAACTACTGAAGGCAACACCAGAGCACACGCAATTCTAAGATTGGCAATTCTAGAGTGGTCAGCGTCGCGATACAGTGAGGCCCTAAGACTTCTCACGGAGAATGCTTTGCTATTTAAGAAGATCAGCAACCTAGCACTTAGGGGTAACTATCATAATCAACTCGCTATGGTGCTTAGAAAGCTGGCAACCCACGAGAACAGAGATGATTATCTTCGACGAGCTATCTGTGAATTCCAAGAGGCTGATGCTCATTTCAAACTAGCTCGCAACATCGTCTTCGGGGCTAATGTAAAAAACAACGTGGGCGAGCTGCTCTATAAGATTTCGCGGTTCAAAGAGGCACACAAGTATCTCGAAGAAGCGCGCCGCCTTATGGTCCGACTCAAAGATAAGGTCGGAACGGCACAAATCGATGACACTCGAGCGCAGGTGTTCATTGCCGAAAAGAAATTTGCGAAGGCTGAGACCATCGCGCGTAGCGCTGTTTCGAGTTTGGAGAAAAGCGGCAGGCAGTGTCTCCTGGCCGATACGTTAATTACTCACGGTATTGCGCTGGCCCGGATGGGCCAACCCGAGCGGGCCCAATCTGTTCTTGAGCGCGCGGTTGACGTGGCGCATCAGGTTGGGGCACTCAACAAAGCCGGACTTGCGGCGCTCACCTTGATGGAGGAGTTGGACAAGGCTGCGACCGAGGCTTTATGTCTCGCGTTTGATCGTGCCAGCGAGTGGCTCGAAGACTCGCAGAGTGAGGATTTATTGCGGCGAATAAATAAAGCGGCAAGAAAAGTTTTTGCAAGGCTACATGGAGAACTCGACGCTGAACAAGCCATGGAAGCTTTGCGCAACATTCCCCCTGATTTGCACTCCCAGGTTTTGAACTACGAGCGCACACTCATCAGGCATGCTTTGGCCCGCACCAACGGAAGACTCACCCGAGCCGCCTCGCTCTTAGGCGTAAGCTATCAAGGGCTAGGGTACATCATCGGATCAAGACATAAAGATTTGCTCAAGGAGCGTTCCCCCGTGCGGCCGAGAGGCCGAAGAGAGACGCCCTAACGGAAGGGCCGCTCAGAAGATCCGATTGAGCCGGTCCTGGCACGTCTCGACTTTCGTGTGGGGGTACCGACAACCCTGACCGAAAAAGAATTTCGCTAACGCCTCGCATTCCTTCGCAACGGTTTGCTGGATCCCCGCGCCAGTCCGGAAAACCTGCGCAAGTTGATTCCGAAAAGATTACCGAGTGGCCGACCGGTGCACGTTTTTCAGTGAGAGTTGGTGATTCTGATCTCGGCAGGATGCTGACAAGCTAAGTACCATCCACGAAATTCACGAAACGGCACGAAACAGATCCCTTTGTTCGAGTGATTTCGTGTTCCTTTCGTGGATGGTCTCATTCTCCCTTAAAAAAATCGATCCTTTTTAGAAGCCTGCCCGGGTGGCTACTTCGGTTGGATTCGGATGATGAAGTCGCAGATGGCGATCTTTTGATCTGGCTTAACTTCGGCGCGTTCTTCGCGCTTAATTTCGCGGCCGCCGACCATGGTGGGGTTACGACCTTTGGAAACTAACCAAAAGCGACCGTCGTTTTCGCGCGACAACACGGCATGCACGCGGCTCACTTCCGGGTCGCCCTTCAGTGGCAGATCAACCGTTATCGAACGAGAGCCTCGCCCGATTGTGATTTCAGGCTTGGTGATGGGAATGACTGCTTCGCGCACGCCATCTTTCCACAGCTCAACTGAGTAGAGTTCCTGTATGCGCGGGCGCACAACGGTCTGCTCGCCTGATTCCGCGGGTTCATCGTCTTCTGTGCTGAGGTCTGCGCGCTCACGAATGGTGTCGTTGAAGTTTTGAGGCGGTGCCTCGGGTGAAACCCGGGGCGTCATCCGCGGCGTCATCCGCGGCGTCACCTGGGTGTGGCCGCTTTCGGTTTCATCCCAAACACCCTGGACCCGAAACTGGCCTTTCTCGAGGGTGCCGTCAACGCGCAATTCCACCGCAAACGACTTGGCAGCTAATTGAGTTGAGCCGCTTAATTCCTTAGCTCGTTCAGAGAGCACATGGAACAGACCCTGCTCGAGGCCACGGCGCTTGTCACCTTGCCAGTCTTTGTCGTCGTTAGCACTGAGGTAAACGACGTATTCGCGCGGGATATATGTTGGTCCACCCGGCGGCGTAAACATCTCGCGTTGCATTACCGCCTCAACTTCACGCGCGATCTTTACCAGGAATTCTTCCCAAATGCGGCGCGGTTTGGAGTGGTCGTCCGCAGCCTCCAGCAAGTCCTCGCCGGTCTCGCCATCGATCCATCTTCTAATTGATTCAAGCAGGCCCATAAGTGGTGAATAGTAAATGGTAAATCGTAAATAGTCACCCGCACGCAACGATCCACGAAATTCCACGAAATGACACTAACAACTAATTAGTGTTAATTCGTGTGGTTTCGTGGATCGACGCCGGGTCCAGGTTACGAATGTTTTCTTCCTTTGCGGGTTGCGCCGCGCTACAGTCATTCAATCGAACTTAACGAATCTTTTGTTTATCCAGCCCTTGTCGGCGGTAAAGGGATCGGACTTGGGCCGGCCGTGCTCGAGCACCTGCACCTGGTACCAACTATCCTCGGTAGCCAAAATCTTCACCCGCGAACCGTTTTCCGCCAAACCGACGTGCGGGTTGTTGGTACTCGCGTCCGGTCGCAGTCTCACATCCGTTGTTGTAACACCTTCGCGCCCAATTACAAAAACGTCACTTACCTTTGTGATGCCGACAAAAGGATTCCATTGCGATGTAACGTACCGATGCGTAGCTAACAACATGCCCGTAAACGCCACAATCAGAATTGCAGCAACTACAAAAGGACGAGCGCGGCGAGGTCCAACCGGAGCCCGCGGATAGGCGGGCGTTCTGCCGCTCTTTGGTTCAACAGCAACGCCTCTATCTTTTGCCGGCATTGGATGCACCGATACTTGATTCGCGCGTGCCTCCGCTTCGTTTACTTTCACCACGATCTTGGGACGTTTCTCCGGCTCGACGCTACTGGTCCGAGGAGGATAGTCGGGTAACTGCGCCCCAGGCGTTTTGGAATATCCGGTGACGTCCGTCTTCGCGTCTTTCGAATCTTCATTCCGAGCACTCGCGCCGACCGCAGTCACAGGCTCGAAGTGAGCTTGCGGGGGAGCTTTGGGAATCTCGTCCGGCCCGACGCTTAAGTCGGCACTTGGTTTCCTTCGCGCAATGATATCGGTGAGCGGTTGAGTCGGCGGCAACGTGGCCTCGGCCAGTTCGTCCCAAAATTCCCGCACGGTCTGATAGCGCTTGGCAGCCTGAGTCTGTGTAGCTCTTTCAAAAACGCGCAAGACGGGCCGCGACCAGTATTCATTGGCAATCGACGAAGGCAGCTCGCGGATCGCATGTTGCGCAAAGCGCCGCGGGGATTCTCCAGCTAATAGTGTGTAGGCCGTCTTGGCCAGCGAATATATATCGGCTGCAGGAGTTAACTGCTCACTACGGATGTGCAGCGCGCCGGTATCCAACTGACCGGTATGGACCAGGGGGTTATGTTCCGGCGCCGAGTAAATGTTTGTCCCCACTCGTGTGATGGCGCCTTCCGAAGCCCCCAAACGCGCCACGCCAAAGTCTGCAATCTTGACGATTTGCCGGTCGGCGTTAAGCAGCAGGTTCTGCGGTTTGATGTCGCGATGAATCACGCCACACTCATGCGCATAGGCCAATCCTGAGCAGACCTGCTCGAGATAGAAAACTGCCTCGTCGATCGGCAGGGGATGCTTGCGAGTCAAGGCGGACAGGTCGCCGCCGGAGAGATACTCGAGGACGATGTAGTGAAACGTGGTACTGGAAAGGTCGATTGCCGTCCCGTGACCGAGACGACTGATAATGTTGGGATGACGCACGCGGTCCAGGGCCACTGCCTCGTTTTGAAAATTCTCAACCAGGGTCCGTTCCAGGTCGGCATCAGGCGATTCATCCAGGAACATGTTGAGGGCTTTGATGACGACCGTCGAAGGCGCGCCTGCAGAGGCGGCGTTGTCGCGCGCAACGTAGATCTCCGCAAAGCTGCCGCGCCCCAGACATTCAATGATGTCGTACCTCCCGTCGAGTCTGCTTTGTTGTAGCTTGAGTTCTGGCATTGGTGCGCGTTTTGGATGGGGGTATTACTTAGAGAAGCCTAGTCCAAATACAGAACCGAGCGCGGTAGCGCCGGATGCTAAAGTGAACGTTGATAACCCGGCTACCACCCGAGCCCTCACAGCCAATGGATGCTTGATGTAAATCGGATAGACTTTTCTTGCCGTATTTCACAATGAGCTGTGTATTCTCGCGACTCCTCCATCGACGATCTCTACGACGTTGTCTCTGGCATCCGGCGCTACCGCGCTCGGTTCTGTAAGGCACACGAAGAGGGTATCGAAGTTACGGCAAACCCAAAGGGGAACTGCGCGGTGAGCTGCCCGGCGAAACCGAGTTTGAACTAGCGGGAGAGGGTTGGCTTTTCATCAGTTCGTCAAAACGTGTCAGGGCAGCCGGTCTATCTTTATCTGACTTCAGGGCCACAGCTGCCAACCCAAGCGTCGCTTCCTTGCTCAGCGTCGCGTAGTCGGGATTAGGGCCAGCTTTCGCAATCGCGGACTCGAAGGCCCGCCACGCTTCTTCAGTATTGCCCGTCAGCAGGGAAGCGCGACCATACAGATATAGAAACTCCGGATCAGAAGAGTCCAAAGGATTCTGTACGCCCTGACTCACAAGTTGGTTCAACCAGGCGTTAGGATTTGCGTCCACCGCGCGCCGTGCTCTTTCAAACTTTAGTAACCGATCTTCGACGTTGGCGGGGGTGGGCGTAGACTCAGCTATTGGAGTTTGAGTCTGGTCAAGATAGGGGATGGGTCCTTTGTATCTCCTGCCTGCATAGAAAGCTCCCGCGACCGCGCAAATGAAAAATACAAATAGAAACAAACGAGTCATGGCGCGTTCACCTGCACCTTTTGTCCTGGATGGTGCGCCGATATTGAGCGGCGTTTCGAGAGTGCGGTCTAGTCTTATGTCTTGAGCCGCGGCAGCAGGAAAGGCTTTGCGCGAAGCCGGCGTTAGTAGAGGCGTGGTCTGCGGGGCAGCCATCATTGTCTGTGAACCGTCGACGATTGCAGCGGCTGCAGAGACTGTCGGTACGATCTCCGTTTCCGGGGTAATTGTCCTGTCAGAATCGTCGTATCGTTGCTGAACGGATATAGGGGCTCCCACGCAAACAAGCACTGCCGTCAGATTGTCTTCCGCGCCGCGATCGAAGCAGCGCTGCTTCAACTCAGCACAAGCAGCCGTAAGATCCTCATGAGAAACCAACACCTGTCGCAGCTCGTTATCGGGAATATGTCGAGTGATGCCGTCGGTACAGAGAAGGAATTCGGTGCCCTCGTCAACTTCGATAACCTTAGTGTCAACCTCGACAGCATCCTCGGCGCCGAGCGCGCGGCTGATGACATTCTTGCTGGGATGATTAGCCGCCTGTTCGGCAGTCATGCGCCCGGCACGTACTTCTTCTTCGACAACGGAATGATCTTCTGTCTCACGTAGAAGTTGCCCCGCGGGTGTCAACCGATACAAACGCGAATCGCCGACGTGGCCGATAGTTGCGCGGTTTCCCTGGAGATGAAGACCGACGATGGTGGTGGCCATCATGGAAAACTTGGGGTTCTCCTGGGCCATCTGGTGAATCGAAGCATTGGCGCGCTGAATCGCCAGCTCCATCAAGTCTTCGATGTCGGCGCCGTCCGTTTGTTGGCGAAAAGCTTCGTCAAGGACTTCGATGGCGGTTTTGGACGCGACTTCACCGGCTTCAGCTCCACCAACACCGTCAGCCACAGAAAAGATGCCGCGACTACTGTCAGCCAAAAATGAGTCTTCGTTGAGAGGACGTTTTGGGTTTAGACCCCGGTCGGTGACGGCTGCGGATTTGATTGGTAGGCCCTGATTGGCGCCATTCTTCGGCTGGCTCATTCGACCGCCTCCAACTTGAGCGAAGACACGCTGACCTGCGGAAACTTCTTCGCGAGCGCCTGGTCGCGTGCATTGCGATGTGAAAACGCCATCAGCATGCCCAGCATGGCAAAGCTGGTGATCAGACTAAACCCTCCGTGGCTGACGAACGGCAAAGTGATTCCGGTCATAGGCAGTGCCCGCACTATGCCTCCGATGTTCACCAGGGCCTGAAAGCCAACAAAAGCAGTCAAGCCCGCCGCGCAAAGTTTAGTAAACATATCACGCGCATCGAGGGAAGTACGAACACCGGCTATGACAAAGATGATGACCGCCAGGATCACGACAATTCCGCCAGCCAGACCCGCCTCCTCCCCAATCGCTGCATAAACGTAATCGGAGTCTGCGATGGGTATAACTTCGGGAAAGCCGAGGCCAAACCCTCTGCCCGTGTTTTTGCCGGATGCGATTCCGAAAATCGCCTGCGCGGGCTGGAAAGCGAGCTTGTCAAACCAGATGTCGACATTGACGATTTTTTGCATCGCCGGGCTCTGCTCGGCGAGTTCTTTCAGTCTCGGATTCTCGTTCAGTGCCTCATCAAATTCCGGCTTCCACCATGAGACTTCAGGCGACGGCGGATCGAAACCGGCCAGCCACAGATGAAAGCGTTGCTTGATGCGGGCCGGCAGCACGGCCTGGATTGGCCGTGAAATCGTCGGCAGCAGCGGTACCTGCTCCTGCACATTTCTCGGCAATGCTCCGACGACGAGAATGCTGATTCCCAGCACGAGCGAACCGACAAACAAAAGCAGTTGGGGCCAACGGCGCACAGCGACAAGGTAAAGCGTGGCGTAAGCGCCGCTGAAAATCAGCATCTGGCCGAAGTCTTTGAGAGCAAAGAAGGGCACGAAAGGCATCAGTCCCATCACCAGCAGTGGAACAATATCGCGTGCGCGAGGTATACCCCAGTATGTCTCCGCCAGGTCCTTGTAGCGGGCAGTCAGAATCCCCGCGAAGCCGAGGAGGAAGGGAATTTTGGACGGCTCCCAGGGCGTCATATTACCGAGTGCTTTCCCGGCGCTGGAGGTGACAACGGCCGCAGCCAGTGGGATAAGTGTAAACAACACGATCAGGAAACTGTTTCGTTGAATCCACAGCAGGAATCCATCGCGAAGGCACAGAACAAACGCCCCTGCAAAAACAGCGAACGAGAAGAGCGGGATCCATGTGTAACTGGAAGTCAGGGCATCGCCGATCGAGTAAAGCGATGGCCGCCTGGGAAGCTGGTTAATGTCGATGGCCTGGGCCGGTGTCGGCGGCAGACCCATCAGCTGCTTCTTAACCGGATCGTAGTTTTCGATGATGTAACGTGTCCGGAGCGCCTCCATTTTCTCCTGCCTCGCGGCTGCCTTGTTGCGCGCGTTGTACTCCGGATCGCTGTAGAGCCGGTATTGAATCAACATACCGATAGCGAAGAGCAGGACTGCAGTAGTAAACAGGACCCAGCTACCCCTGTATCGAAGGACTCGGGAAAACCCGATCATCAAGGTCACCAGCGGGACAAACATAAACAGATCGCGCACGGCTCCGATGGTGGAGGTTTCGTAACCGCGGAGCAGCGCGGCACGATGCATGGCCCAGTAGCCGGCTATCTCGAGGCCCACGATGAGCAGGATGATTAGTAGATGTGATGACGCGCGGTTTTTCATTTGTCAGTTGCTGAAAAACTAAGAATGATCCACGAAATTACACGAAGCGCCACGAAAAGAGTTCTTGGTTCGGTATTTAGTGTGCTTTCGTGGATCGTTTTGTTTCTTTCTGAAACGGCACAGCGACGCGCTTAAATTCGTAGCCTGCTATCGTCGCCGGCGCGTTCTTGGTTGACCGCGTGGTGCAGCCGTTGGAGTCCCCGTTCCGACTCCTTTGAAGTAGCCAAGGTCGCGGGCCTTCAGTACCAGCGCCGCCGCGATGGGCGCCGCAGACCTCGAGCCGTAACCACCACCTTCTACGACCACGGCCATTGCCAGCTGCGGATTTTCGAGCGGCGCGATACACAAAAACCATCCATCAATTCGCGGATGTTCCTCATCCATGATCGTCTCTTCATACTGGCGGATGATGTTGCCTCGGTTGTCACGCTCGGTGCGCAGCCTGGTTTTAGGTTCCCCTGTCTTCGGATCATAGACCGGCACCACTTTCTGCGCCGTCCCCGTCTTCCCACCCGTATTGATGCCGGCAGCCTTAACCGGGCCGAAGACGCCTCGGGCTGTTCCGTGCGGGCCTCCTGTTACCAGACCCATGATCGAGCGCAACCTGGCTGCCACCGGTGGCGTTAAGACCTGATTGAAGACTTCGGGCGCGCGGTCAAACTCAATCTTCGGTTTGATCAGCTTGCCTTCCATGTTCGCGATTGCTGCAGCCGACAGCGCCATTTGAAAAGGAGTCATCTGTCCCGCGTAGCCCTGTCCATAACCAATCAGCGCCAGATCGTATCTCGTGACTTGCTTGCCCGTAACTATCGTGGCCTCGCGTGGCGCCAGGGCGCGCTTAACCGCGTCATTGGATGCGTTCCAGATTTCCGGTTGCTTGCGGCCGCGCAAGGCCTCCGTCGGAGTATCGTAGGCCCCGATCCCAAGCAGTTGGGCTGCCTGCTTCAAACGCTCTCCTCCGAGCTTCACACCCATCTGGGCGAAGTATTGATTGCACGAGACTTCAAACGCAGTGTCGATTCCTATGCGACCATGAACTTCACCCGCCCCGCCGTCATCGTAGATAACGTTTGCTCCGGGTGCTGCGTAATAACCACCGCCACTGCAGTTGAACTCTGTTTCGCCCTCGCCGGCGATGAAAGCAGCGGTCATGGTCACCGTCTTGAATGTGGAACCTGGAATGTAGTAAGCGCCCAAGGCTCGGCTCACCAGGGGGCGGTCCCGTTGATTCGCTTCCAGCTTGATCCAGGTCGCTTCATCGTCAACGTCTTTAAGGCTGTATGAAGGTTCACTGTAAAGGGCGAGTACTTCACCATTTTGAGGATTCAAGACAACTACGGCGCCGTGCTTTCCTTTCAATTGATCGACCGCGGCCTGCTGCAAGTCGCGGTCGATAGTCAGGCGCACGTCTGAAGTGCCGCGCTGGAGTATGGTCTTACCCTGGACCACCTCCAGGGCTTCGGGAAGAGCGCCACTCTGGACGCCAAACAAAGCCCGCTCGATGCCCGGGTCGCCCCGGTCTGAACCCATGATGTGGGCCAGCTGCCTATCCATCGGATACTCGCGAGTGATGTTGCCGCTCGCATCACGTTTATAAAGCGCCAATGCGTTTTCCAATTTGCCGCTACGGTCGAGTAGCCAGCCGCGCAAGGTTGACTCTGACAGACGACGGTTGCGTAGGTCTTTGTAGCTCAGCTGCTGAAACTTCTCGTTGCGCTCCTGCGCGTAGTGGGCCCAGTAGACATGAAACCCGGCGAGCGCCAGAGAAAGAAGCACGAAGGTCCAACGCAACGCGCGCAGCCCGCGATTGGTGGAAGTAGACCCGAGCCGTTTCTTAACTTCGTCGGGGATGTCGTCAGGGACCGCGGCGCCCACCAGGATGCCCCGGCGCCGTTGCAAGAGAAGGAAGACGAGCAAGAACAGAACTATGAGCAGGAGTCCACCAAGGTAAATCAGGGTGGAGAGTGCAGGCCACCATTCTGGTATGTGACGGACTGGAGTTGCTGCAGGAGTTGCTGATTGAAGAAATAGGAGTAGCGACATTTTTACGGTTTGTTAGTTCCGGGTTTGCTCTGTGCATCCTCTGTGTTCTTTGGGTCTCTGTGGTGACCAAACTCACCAGAGATTCACCACAGAGACACAGAGGGTGCACAGAGAGTTTTTCTGAATCTCATTCACTCTTCCGAAAACGAACTTCTACATCGCCAAAACCCACGACGTCGCCATCCTCAATCTGGCGTGCTTCTCCGTAGGAGATCCGGCGGCCGTTTATAAAAGTTCCGTTTGTCGAACCCGTGTCAGCGACCATCAGCGTGCCTTGCTGGTTCAATGTGATAGCGGCATGAATTTTTGAAACGCTTGAATCATTGAGCGAAAGTTCGTTGTCGGCAACGCGTCCAACACTCACTCGTTTTCCGCCCAGTTTCAAGAATAACGCGACCTCCCTGACATCACCGCGCATGGTGATGCGGGCGATGAGTTTGACCTCCGGCACCTTTTCGAATGGGCTCCGCTTTGGGGCCTCGATCTTTGTCTGGCGCTTGGCTTCGTCTTCGGCTTTCAGGTCTGCTTCAAACTCACCAAAGGTCGGATCGACCGAGATACCGGTAGTAAATATGTCGACCTCTGTTTCGACTTTCGCCTGACCGAGGGTGCGATAACGATGATCATTGATGTGGTCAATGGCTGCTGCCAGAATTTCATGCTCCAGGTCTTTGATGATCTCGGGTGGAGCCTCTGAATGTGTGCCCCATTCTACCTTGAGCTTGAAATGGTGAGGAGCGATGCTACCCCTGCGGCCTTCATCGCGTACCCGCTCATCAATCAATTTTTTCATGCGGTCGATCAGTTGCGAAGTGGTCAGCCCGCTTTTTGGCTCGACGGTGCGGCCAAACTTACGATCAACGACGTCGCCCACGTTTTCCAGCACACGCCGCAGAAGTCTCTCAGGTAGCGCTTCTTCGCGCTTCTTTTTCGCAGTTGGCTTTTGCTCTTCAGTCATCTTTACATTTGAAAAAAACGCAGTCTTTCATCGACTGCGCGGGTTAGGAATTCGACTCTCATGAAACGGCGCTATTCTAGCGCAAACGCTGTCGCGGGCAATAGGGCTGTGGAGTGCGGCGGCCCGGCGCCGCTTTGTCCGGTCGCGGCCAGGCGCGACCATGATTCCATTCAATTCACCAGCAGGCTTGATGTATGCCGAAGAAGGCCAAAGCGGCGCCGGGCCGCCGCACTCCAAAGCGCGCTCGGTTCTGTAATCGTCAACTACCGTGGCCTGCTGTAGTAAGCAGGCATCCTTGCGGAGTCTTGTACCTTCATACAAACTCGACCCTGCTTCAAAAAGCTAACCTGGTCGGAGGCCAAACCAAATATGCTCCTACGCCGGAACCCCCGTGTTCAACTCTCACTGCTTCTGCTGCTGATCATTTTTCCGCTATCGCCCGCAGTAGCAACCGCTCAGACGCAACCCACGGAAGCGCAGATTAAGGAATTTCACCAGTATGCGGAGAAGGCCGGCAGGGATTGGAAAGTTCCGGGATTCTCAATCGCAATCGTCAAAGACGATAAGGTGATACTCGCCAAAGGCTTCGGCATACGCGAATTAGCCAAGTCGGGAGAAGTTGATGAGCATACGATTTTTGCCATCGCCTCGAACAGTAAAGCTTTCACCGCGGCGGCGCTGGCCATACTGGTGGATGAAGGCAAGATCAAGTGGGATGACCCCGTAACAAAATATCTCCCATCCTTCGAGTTGTATGATCCATATGCAACTCGTGAACTTACGATCCGCGATCTGCTCAGTCATCGCAGCGGCTTGGCAACGTTTGGCGGCGATCTCTTGTGGTATGAGAGTAATTATAGCCGTGATGAAATTCTTCACCGCGTCCGCTTCCTCAAGCCAACTTCATCTTTTCGCAGCCGATTTGGTTACCAGAACATTCTGTTTATGGCCGCCGGAGAAATATCAGCGAAGGTCTCCGGTATGAGTTGGGATACATTCATGAAGGAGAGGTTTTTTACACCGCTCCGCATGAAGCGGACACTCACAGCCCATGCCGATTTGCTTAAGGCGGAGAACGTCGCCACACCACATAATGCGCTGGAAGGAAATACCCGCGCTATCCGCTACGGGAATGTGGACAACATCGGCCCTGCCGGGGGTATTAAGTCGTCCGCGCTGGATATGGCCCAGTGGCTTCGCCTTCAACTGGGCCGCGGCACCTATGAGGGCCAGAAGGTATTTGGCGCCAATCGTTCACGCGAAATGTGGACCCCGATGCGACGGCAGCGCGCGACTGCATTGAGGCCGGAGCCAAATTCATTGTCAGT
>JBBPIC010000114.1:0-7819 GCA_038040525.1 Acidobacteriota bacterium
GATGTGCGGCGGCTAAGCCGCGGAACCCGGACTCTTCTTTGACTTCTCGGGCAAGACCGCTTGAACTCTAAACTTCAGGCTTTTAGATCCACATGTAAAGGAAAGTCGGTTTGGACATTCCAGCTTATCTCGAAAGAATCAACTACCGAGGCTCGCAAGGTCCCACGGCGCAAACACTGCGTGAGTTACAAGTGGCCCATCTGTTAGCTGTGCCATTCGAAAATCTAAGCATTCATAGTGGGCAACCAATCATCCTGGGAGACGACGCTTTGTTCGACAAGGTTGTCGGGCAGCGGCGCGGCGGCTTTTGTTATGAACTAAACGGTCTTTTTGCTGCTTTGCTTCGAGGGCTGGGTTTTGAAGTAGACATGCTTTCAGCGCGCGTAGCTAATGCGGCGGGAGAGTTTGGTCCGGATTTCGATCACATGACTCTAATGGTCAGACTCGACGACCGTTGGCTCGCGGATGTCGGTTTTGGTGACTCCTTTCGCGAGCCGCTCTTGATGGATGAGCGCGAGGAGCAAGTGCAAAAGGATCGGGCTTATAAGATTGCGCCTGACGATGATCGTTGGGTCCTGTGGCAGCGTGAAGACGGTGACGACTGGAAGGCGCAATACAGTTTCACTCTGAAACCCTTTACGTATCCCGATTACGCCGAGATGTGTCGCTATCATCAAACGTCCCCCCAATCACACTTTACCCGGGCGAGGGTCTGCACGCGGGCAACGCCGCAGGGCCGCATAACTCTAAGTGAGCTACGATTCATTACAACTGAAAACGGGAACCGTCATGAGCAACTACTCTCGAGTGAAGAAGAATACGCCACGGTCTTGAAAGAACAGTTTGGCGTTGTAATGAGTGCTTAGCCGGCTACCGACGATGATTGACCCCACGTCCTAAGGAAGAAAAGACGATCCACGAAAGTGCACAAAATCACGCGAACAAAGGCCCTTTTCGAGCCGGTTCGTGTGATTTCGTGGATCGTTCTTAGTCCGTTTTATTATCTGTCTGTTCGAAACGAAACTCCGAGGGTTTACTTAATTCCACAGAACCAGTGCGTAGAAGAATAACACTGCTAGTTTCGGCGTTCGCTCTTATCGCTGCGCTCGGCTATCGCAATTCCGCCATGCACGCTGCCGGCCCAAAACTGGTGGCCCAGCGCGTTTCCCTGTCCGGCGATCGATCATTTGATCTATATCTTCCTGACGGTTTTGGCATTGTGCCCGCGGCCCAGGGATTGAGCGTGTGCGCTTCATGGCCAGGAGTCCTGATGGCCGAATCTTCGTCACAGACATGTACAACCTCGCCGATAACACCAAGGGCGTTGTATATATCCTCGACGAATTCGAACCTGCAAGCAGGAGCTTCAAGAAAGTAACGCCGTATCTCACTGGACTGCGCAATCCAAACAGCCTTGCGTTTCACACCGATCAGCGGGGCGTCGATTGGTTTTATCTGGTTCTGACCGATCGTTTGTTGCGTTACAAGTACGTCGCCGGAGAAAGCGCGCCAGGTAGTGAACCTGAAGTTTTAGCCACTTTTCCGGATTATGGTCTGGACTACAAATACGGTGGCTGGCATCTCACCCGAACGATCACTTTTGACAGTCGGGGCAAACTTTTCGTGTCAGTGGGGAGTAGTTGTAATGCTTGTGAAGAAAAAGAGGACGTGCGCGCCAGTGTTTTGGTGATGGATGCCGACGGGAAGAACAAAAAGCATTTTGCTAAAGGTCTGCGGAATGCAGTTGGGTTGCGTTGGGCCGAAGGTAATCTATTTGCTACCAATATGGGTTCGGATCATCTTGGCAATCACAAACCTGCAGACACGATGTACTCGCTCAAAGACGGTACGCATTATGGTTGGCCATATTGTTATCAATCCGGAGCAGGACGCTTTCCGGATCCGAAGTTTAATGCCGCCAGCCGAAAGCTAAACTGCCGCAGCGTTCCCAAAGCCTATGCGGCATTCGATGCGCATAGTTCCCCGCTGGGGTTGGAACACTTTGACGCCTCCAGCGATGCTGAGTTAAGCGATGCGTTCCTGGTCGCTCTCCATGGGTCAACGAAAAAGGGCCTTAAGCGAGGTTATCGTGTCATACGCCTCCGGGGAAAAGATGGATCGGTCCAACCCGAAGATTTCATTACCGGTTTCCTCGTTGGGAACAAGGTGCACGGTCGGCCCGTGGATATTCTTTCATTCGGATCAAATGCTTTCCTTTTGACCGACGATTCGGCAGGTGTCGTTTACTACGTTTATAAGAAGTAACTCTTTGGCGTGCGCCGGCCCGGCGGCGCTTTGGCCACGGCGGCCTGGCGCCGCGACCTGGCGGCAGATTCAACTTTGGGCTTACAGGCGACTTTGACCTGTCGAAGCTGCGACAAGTCGCAGCGGGCCAAAGCGCCGACAACCGGGGTCCCCGGCGCGGCAGCCGCGCTGGGGTCGCGTGGCGGCGCACTCCACGGAGTAGCTCATATCAATGAGAATTTCAAGATGAACTACGATCAATCTTTGTTTGTGCTCGAGACCGAACGATTAGTTCTTCGCAAGCTCAGCACCGGTGATGCTCCTTTCATTCGGGAGCTGCTCAATGACCCCTCATTTGTGCGCAACGTCGGGGATAAGGGCGTTAGGAGCGATGAAGACGCCGCCGCGTATATAGAGAAGGGACCTGTTGCAAGCTACGAACGTTTCGGCTTCGGACTCTATGCAGTGGAGTTAAAAGCGACTGGCGAACCAATTGGTATCTGTGGAGTACTGAAACGAGACTCATTGCCCGATGCAGATATTGGATTTGCGCTGCTTCCAAAGTTTTGGTCGAAAGGATACGCCTTGGAGTCGGCGGCAGCAGTGATTACTTATGCCACAAATCTCCTGGGACTAAAGCGTATCCTGGCGATTACTAAGCCGGATAACATTGGCTCGATTAGAGTGTTGGAAAAAATTGGCCTGTGTTTCGAAGGGATGATTAAACTGGCCGAAGATGAGCCGGAGTTGAAGTTGTTTGCATTAAATCCACTCCAGAGGTTAAGAACATAAGCAAATACGATCCACGAAAATACACGAAACAACACTAACTTTTCTTCGTGAGATTTCGTGTGGCTTCGTGGATGCTTTTAATCCGATGAGAGCACCGAACACCAAACCAGGACCACTACCGAATTATTTTCAACCCAGCAATTCAAGGAGCTCATATGGCAGAAGCGAAGACTAAACCTACGACCGAAAGTGTGTCTGCCTTTCTCAACAAAGTTTCAGACAAAGGCCGCCGCGACGATTGCTTTGCCGTGCTCGACATCATGAAGGATGTTACCGGCGAGGAACCAACTATGTGGGGCCCGAGTATTGTCGGGTTCGGACGCTACCGCTATAAGTACGACTCGGGCCGTGAAGGTGAGTGGATGATCACTGGCTTTTCGCCACGTAAAGGCGATTTGACTCTCTACATCATGCCAGGTTTGGACGTCTTTCCAGAGATCATGAAGCGTCTGGGCAAGTTCAAAACCGGCAAGTCGTGCCTCTACATAAAGAAGCTGGAAGATGTCGACCGTGGGGTGTTACGTGAACTGGTAAAAAAGTCAGTTAAAAAGATGGCCGACAAACGAATTATTAGTTAGCTCCGAAACTCCGGACTCCCGTCCAAAATTTCTTGCTACCCGCGCGCTGTCTCAGGTAACATCGCGCGTCCCTCTCATGTTTCAGGTTCGCTCGGAACTCGGAACCCGTTAATTCATCAGGAGATCCCAAGATGAAGAGAAACTCCTTTGGCGCTGCTGTTCTGGCAGTGGCGATTCTTGTGCTCGCGCCGACCTGTTTCGGAAAGGGGACGTCAGGTACGGTTACCAAACCGGACGATCACACGGTTTCTCTTGAATTGAAGTTTACTAAGAAGAAGCCAAATGCGGTCCAGCGCATCCTCTCCATTCTCGATTATGGTCCGAATGGCTTCGCGACGGGTTTTGTGGTCGGCGATGGATTGGTGATGACGGCCTATCACGCCGTTTCCGGGAAACTCAGCGTGGCTAAGAAGGCGCAACTGGGATTTGCCGCCAACGACGAATTGCAGGTGGCGATCTATGTAAAAGGGTGTCACGCCCGGGTAATTAAGATAGATGAAGAAGCAGATCTGGCGTTGCTGCGCATCTGCCAGTCACAGAAACGCGCGAAAGCTCCCGCATTCCAGGGCAGTCTTATCAAGGACGAGCAACTGATGGTGATCGCCAGGCAGCATGGCAGTCGGGTGGTCAAGAAAGGCGTCTTCCATGGACCACAGATGGTTGGCAGCCAGGAATTCTCGCTGGCGAGAATAGACGGGCGTGACGGTTACTCCGGCAGCCCGGTTTACAACCAGAAGGCGGAAATCGTGGGAGTCTTTAGTGGCTATGATCGGCTACAGAAACTCGCAATGATTAGTCCGGGAATGAGGGCGCAAAAACTGCTCGAGGATTACGCCGCTGACGCAAAGCAGTGAGTGACTGTGGACTTACCTGAAACCGAGGGCTGCCAAAACACGGCAGCCTTTCGCATCGCTGGCGTTAACATCGCACCTCTACCTCGCCACCTGCAGCAACCGCCCAATACCGACAGTCGTGCACAAAATAGCCTTTAACTCTCTTTAGAACAAATGCTCAAGTTCTTGTTTTTTGAGCAAAAAGTACGATCCACGAAACGACAACGAACTAACACGAAAGACGTTAGCGTTCCTTGTGTATGTTCGTGGATCGTCTTTACTCGTGGTTCTTTGCAGAAAAGCATTCCCGTGGTCTGCGCTTCGCTGCGACCGCCCGCTACTATCTGGCAGCTCCAGGCTGCTACTGCATTCAAGGGATCTGAACAAACCAATCACCTCTTGACATGCGCGCAAGCTTCATAGATGTTTAGTCACAAAGCAATACCGAACTGCACTTCTTTTTCAAGGAGCTCTCATGAGATATCTGCTGGCCGCATTTTTCTGCGCGCTGTTGTGTGTCGTAGCGCCCTCCGTCCACGCGCAGGGAGAAAACTCCCAGGCTTTTGTCGGCGCGCAACTGATTTCAATCAATGGCGCGCCGATTCAAAATGGCGTCATGGTTGTATCGCGCGGAAAAATCGTGGCGGTGGGATCGCGCGGCGCGGTCACTATTCCGGCGGGTGCGCAAGTCATCGATGTCACCGGCAGGGTGATCATGCCGGGATTGGTAGACACTCACAGCCACATCGGCGGTGGTTCGGGTGCTGACGGTTCCGGTCCAATTCAACCTGAGACGCGCATCCTCGACTCCATCAACGTTCGCGACAACAGTATGATGCGCGCGCGTGCCGGCGGCATTACGACTGTCAACGTGATGCCAGGCTCGGGCCATCTCTCCAGCGGCCAAACGCTTTATCTGAAACTTCGAAACGGAGGGATCGTTGACGATCTTCTGATCAAAGACGCGCAGGGCAACATCGCGGGTGGTTTGAAGATGGCCAACGGCACTAACCCGATCCGCCCAGGCTCGAGCGGTCCATTTCCCGGAACGCGCGCGAAATCCGCCTCGCTCGTTCGCGAACAATTTGTCAAGGCGCAGGAGTATCGCGAGAAGATTCGTCGCGCCAAAGGCGATGCTTCCAAACTGCCCGCACGCGACCTGGCGTTGGAAACACTCATTGAAGCGCTGGATGGCAAACGCACCGTACACTTTCACACACACCGTCACGACGACATCCTGACTGCCCTACGGCTGGCGAAGGAGTTCGGCTTTCGCATAGTCCTACAACACGTCACCGAAGGATGGAAGGTGGCCGACGAGATTAACGCGGCCAAGGCCCCGGCGTCGATCATCATGATCGATAGTCCGGGCGGCAAATTGGAGACGGTGGACGTTTCGTACCAAATAGCCGCGGCGCTGGATCGCGCGGGGGTAGTCGTAGGCTTTCACACCGACGATTTCATCAACGATTCGCGCTTCTTCCTACGCTCTGCAGGTCTGGCTGTGCGCGCAGGCATGTCTCGGGAGAAGGCCCTCTACGGGATGACGATGGCGGGCGCGCGAATGCTCGATCTTCAGGATCGAACCGGCTCTCTCGAGGCAGGCAAAGATGCCGACTTCATCATTCTGTCGGGCGACCCTTTGAGCGTCTACACGAAGGTCCTCGAGACCTACATTGAAGGCGTGAGAGTTTTCGACCGAAGCAATCCCGAGCATCGCCTGTTTGCAGTCGGCGGCTATGGGGCCGGGCGCGATTCCATGATGGATTTTGACTGTTTCGATCAGATAGGGGGGAAGGAGAAATGAGCACACATATAATCAGGCAATTGAACGTAAATACGCTCCACGAACCGAAACGGAGTGGCACGAAATCTGTCATGTTGAGTAGTGTGAATTTCTGGATCGCTTGCTTTTGTTTGGCCCTTCTTTCTCACTCAATCTCCGCGCAGCAAATCGCCGTCAGGGGCGAAACCGTCCATACCATGGCCGGACCGTCGATTCGCGACGGGGTAGTGCTGATTCGCGACGGCAAGATCGAAAACGTGGGTAGTGCAAGCGAGGTTCGAATTCCCTCGGGTTATAAGACGGTCCGGGCGAAAGTGGTGACGCCCGGATTAATAGACGGGCGCTCAGTGGTGGGCCTTTCCGGTTATCTCAATCAGCCTCACGATCAGATGCAGCTGGAACTGTCAGCTTCAATGCAACCGGAGTTGCGCGCCACCGACGCCTACGACGCTCGCGAAAAGCTCGTCGAATGGCTGAGACGCTATGGCGTGACTACGATTCACACTGGCCATGCACCGGGCGCGCTTATATCCGGGCAGACAATGATTGTGAAAACCGTGGGCGATGAAGTAGACGAAGCGGTCATCGTGCCTTCAGCGGCCGTGGTGGCGACGCTTGGCGGCGCCGGCATGGGCCAAGCCGGCCGATCACCCGGTACGCGCGCCAAACAAATGTCCTTGCTGCGCGCGGAATTCCTGAAAGCTAAAGAGTACGACGCAAAGCACACGACTGCGAAAGAAGACCAGAAGCCCGCACGCGACTTGCGCCAGGAAACTCTGGCCCGCTTGCTCAAACGCGAAATACCCTTGCTTGTCAACGCACACCGGGCTCAGGACATTATCAGCGCGCTGCGTTTAGCGAAGGAGTTTAATCTGCGGATTATTCTTGATGGCGCTGCGGAAGCGTATCTGGTAATCGATGAGATCAAGGCTGCAAATGTGCCGGTGATCGTCCATCCAACTATGTATCGCTCGGTCGGTGAGATGGAAAACCTGAGCATGGAAACTGCGGCAACGCTTCGGAAAGCCGGCATTCAGGTGGCGCTTCAAAGCGGCTATGAAACCTACGTCCCTAAAACTCGAATCGTGTTATTTGAAGCTGCAGCTGCAGCGGCAAACGGTTCGACTTTTGAAGAGGCCCTGGCGTCAATAACGACCGACCCGGCGCGGATCCTGGGCATTAGCAATCGAGTCGGCTCGCTCGAAAAAGGTAAAGACGCAGACCTCGCACTATTCGACGGCGACCCTTTTGAATACACTTCTCATGTCATCGGCGTGCTGATCAACGGCAAGATCGTCAGTGAAGAAGTGAAGTAGAACCTCGTAAACATTCATAGAACGCGCGACCGCTCTAGTTCCGGATGCGGTGCAATGAAGTCAGTACCACCACGCGGGTAGCGGGTGGGTGCGCAGCCCGCGAGCGAGATCGCTTTTAGCAAGACAATTAAACGCTTGCATTTCGCAGATTCAACGTAACAAGTGCAACAGTTCGTTGTTTGCGAATTCAAGCTCGAAATGCAGCGCCGTAATGGTTTCTGCAATCAGCCTGGAGGGCTGGCAGAAAGTAGCCGGTGGTCGGAGCGAAGC
>JBBPIC010000162.1:0-2210 GCA_038040525.1 Acidobacteriota bacterium
AGTGAGACTGCGGAATAATCTACGGTAGTGCGGCGGCGATTGCCGGCTGCATCGTGGACATTTGATTCAGTTACGCGTGGATTGGTGTGGTAGTTGACCGCCGTATTGTCCTGCATCCAGTTGAGCGACGTCCATTTCTGCCGCACGCCTCCCGACCAGACTTCCGACTGAAGCAGGAGGCCTCTCTGCCAGGCGGGCGAGCCGCCCGCGGTCCCATAAATCTCTTTGTAGAGTGTGCCGTCCGGCGCAATTACTTGCGGAGCGCCGTCGACCGGCTCGCTGTATTGCGTGACGACTTCAGCCGGCACACCGTACAAACTCGTCCAGTTGAGCGCCGAAATACGAGTGGCTGTCAGCCGCGGACCGTCATCCCCGGCGGTCGCATAGTCATAAGTTGTGGCCGCCCGCTGCACGTTGTCAGAGCGAAAACTTCTGATCACGCCCACCTGGCCTGCCGCCGTATATTCAAAGGTATATCTGGTGTTGTCGTGCAGGCCAACTTGAGTCAGTACAGGGATGACTGATCCATTAGCTGCCCCTACCACTGAAACCCCCGAAAAGCTCGACTGCATAGTGTGCGTACCCCAGCCAAACGTGGCCCATTCGTGTGTCTGCCCGTTCCAAATCTGGGTAACCGAAATGGGGTTCGCGTTCGCGTCGTAGTTAAAGGTAATCACACGCCCAAGCGTGTCCGTGATGGTGGTGATGTCGCCAAGCCAGTTGTAGTTGACGGTCAGATAATTGCCATTCCGGTCTTTGCTCTGAATACAGCGAAATTCATGGTTGAACCACCCGTAGCTAAGCTGAGTACCGTCGGTCGAGCGCACCAGCAACGTGTCGCCCTCGATTAGTTGCAAATAGGACGAGTCGCCTGCTTCATAGATGTTGGATGAACCCGCCTGGCGCAGTTCTACTCTCTTGCCCGACGACATGATCATCACGTAGACATTCTCTCCAACCTGCGCGTCGAAGAACTTCTCCTGGATGGTGGGAAAGCCCATACGGAATCCGGGACTGGGCCAGCCACTATCTTCGTCAAAGTAAAGATAAGGGCCTGAACGCGTCCATACCATGGACGAGTAAGAAAGACTCAAGCCAAGATCGAGACCTGCACGCCCCGGCAGACTCAGCAGCGGCACACTCCATTCCGCGGCGCGAGCCAATAGTCCGCTGCCCGGTTGGTTGCGGGGCGTGACCCTCGCAGTAGCCAGCGATGCGACTGCATTGGACGGCGTGCCGCTGGCGGTGATGGTGGCAACCAGATTCAGAAACTCCGTGCTTTCATCGAAGCCGCGCCGCACTGCTTCGCGGCCAAACAATGGCACCAGCGCAGTCCAATTGTCCCAACTCGGCTGGTCAGGTTCCCGCCTCAGATAGCTCTTATAAAGATCGTATACGTAATCGTGGTCCGAGCGATTGCGCGACTCATACTCGGCCGACTCGAAAGCGGTCCTGCCAAATTCTCGCACGGCGAGCGCCAGAGAACCTTGCCCGTTCTGGTTAGCGGCGCGGAAGATATCGTTCCAGTAAGCCGACTCGTTGCCGTTAGGTTGGCGCAGCAACGCCCACTGGTAAAAGTTCAGCAGATAACCATCGCTGCCGAGCGGAGCAGTGATCGCCTCCGTCACCAGTGTTCGCAGTTCCTGAATGTGGGCGGCCTTGACCAGCGTATGGCCCTCAATTAGCTGGGCATCGGTGTAGGAAGCCACCGACAGGCCCAGTGCCCATCGCGCCTCATCGAGCTTGGTCCGCAATTCACGGATGTGCACTGCCTTGATCAGCACCAGCGATAGCGACTGGTCTGTCCAGCTAGCGGCGACCAGTTCCGCCCGCGACCGCGCCTGGTTCACCGCGTCGCGCAGTTCCGTCAAGTGCACAGCTTTGATAGTGGTCGCTCCGGCAACCAAGGGATCGTCGGTAAAAACCGGTGGACCACCTTGCGGCGTAACTGTCGTAGTCGTCGTTGACCGCGAGGCGTGATGGGAGTGGGAAGGCGTGCCCCACCGAGTTGATACCCCGCGCGCCTCGTGGCGATAGTAGTTTTCTCCATCTGGGGCACTTGCGGCCCGCGAAGGTGAAGGTGATGGCGACGCTACCGGCCAGGGATCCCCAACACGTCTGCCCATCCGCGGCGCCAGTGGTTTATGTCGTGAGCGCGTGGTAGAGGCGACAGGCCGCGGCGCCACTGGCCTCGTAGGCGTTCTGTTCCT
>JBBPIC010000069.1:0-28351 GCA_038040525.1 Acidobacteriota bacterium
TTTGTTTTTTTTTTCGTGCATCGTTGTTTGTTCCGCCGCCTCCCGCCCCAGCAAATACGATCCACGAAACAACACGAAACATTCACAGGCTGTGGGCCCGGGGTGATGCTGAACTTCTTTCAAGAATAGGATCAAAGTTCCGTCCGGCGAATCGTTGTTTGCTCGACAGCGCTCAGTTATCATCCTGCTATGTCCGATTCTTCCATAAACACGCCGCCGGGGTTTGACGAGCTTCCGAAGGCGGAACAGGTGCGCTACCTTCAGGCGCTTTGGGATCAAATCTCGGAACATCCGGACGAGATTCCTGTACCTGAGAGCCATCTTCAACTTGCGGAAGAACGCTTGCGGCGTTATCGCGAAAACCCCTCCTCGGCCCAGCCCGCATTTGAAGTTATCGACCGACTGAAAGCACGATCCACGAAGTAACACGAAACTGCACGAAAATAATCTGAGCAATCTGTGGATTCACTTGATCGCGTCCTGGATATCACGTGGCTTTATCTGCGTCGAGAGGTTTCGACATATCGATGAAATGGCAGCGTAGCTTCGTCTCCACCTCTGCTGGAAAGGCGGAAGTCCCAGTTTCGACGTATCCTCGTTTGCCATAAAAGCCAGCCAGTTCCTCACGAAGATTGACGACCTTAATATCCATGAATCCCAGCCCGAGCGCACGGCAATGGTCTTCGGCTGCTTCCATGAGCATGGTCCCCAGGCCCGACTGCTGATGCGCAGGATCAACGGCCAGCAGTCCGAGATAGGCACGTCCTCCGGATTCAGCTGACGAATGATTGCTATCGAGGTGGCGATGACGATGTTCGACGTATACGCAGCCGAGCAGTGTGTGTTCGCTTTCAGCTAATAGAAACTTTCCACTACTGAGGAAGTTCAAGACCTCTCCAACGTCGACACGATCCCCCTCAACAAAAAACTCCTCGGCGCCGCGAAAGGCAGAGTTGATCACAGTCGTGATCTTTTCGGCATCCTGCCGTTGAGCCATACGTACTCGAACGGATTTGCTCTCGCGCGAATCGACGCTATGCATAGCCAACTTATAAGGCAAAAAAGGGAAATTGGGAAAATGTCTAAGAATCGAGTAACGCTGAAAGCGTTCGCTAATTCCAGCCCAGGGTTGTGCTTTGAAACCCTGGGTTCACAGGTGCCACTTAATAAAGGACGCAACCCTGAAGAGTCTGTCGGGAAATAGATAATCGGCTTTCTCTGTGCATCCTCAGTGTTCTCTGTGTCTCTGTGGTGGCTGTTTTCTTGGTAAATCCACCACAGAGTTCACAGAGATCGCACAGCGCGGCTGACGCTGCAAAGAACGACGAGAGAGACGATCCACGAACATACACGAAAGGAACACTAACGTCTTTCGCGTCAGTTCGTGTCATTTCGTGGATCGTACTTTCTTGCTCAAAAAACAAGAACTTGAGCGCTTGTTATACAGAGAGTTAAAGGTTATCCCGACAGACTCTGAAGGGGTTGCGTCGAAGGTTGCGGAATCGCGACGGCGTCGCAACCCCTTCAGGGTTGCGACCAATCTCTCGTAAGACTCTTTTGGACCCAGTTTTAGGGACCGCGTTTTTGAAAACGACCCAGCCCGCGGAGCGGCGACAGTGACCCGCGAGTAAGAATTCTGTCGCCCGCTCCGCGGGCTGTAATTATTTTTGGACCATCAACCTGGGGTTCCGCTGCGCTCCACCCCAGGCTTTACGCTGTCGCCCGCTACCGCGGGCTGGTCTTCGGATCTGTTCACGGGCTTGCAAAGCGAGGTAAACTGCCACCACGTGATCAACGTCATGGGTGCAGAACCAATCGACAATCGATAATTGGCAGTTGGCAATGTCGAGACCCATCCGCTACCACCACCCCACGCGGGCTGCGGCGCTCCCCGGTCCGCGGACGGTACTGACTTCATGCCACTGCGCCGCCAACAAACATTCCCGCTGCGAGACCAAAGAAATGACACTCCCAAAATCACTATCAAGACCAGACATCGCAAGCCACGTCGCAAAACTGCGGTCCAACACATCAACCGAAGTCGCAAAACTCTGGTCCATCGTCGCCCTGGCGATTCTGGTCGTCTCCTTCCCGGCTTACGGCCAGAATTCGAAACGTTCGACATCGACGCCCGCTGCTTCGTCAGCGAGCTCCCCCAAGGCCACCAATGACTGGCTGCAATTCCGCGGCCCGAATGGCACTGGCGTAGCTGACGGCTCCACTCTGCCTGCGCAATTTGGCGCTACGAAGAATCTCGCCTGGAAAGCATCGGTACCGTTCGGGCGGTCATCACCGGTGGTCGCGGCTGATCGCGTTTTCCTGACGGCGAGCGAAGGCGACAAACTCGTCACGCTCGCGCTGGATCGAAAGACCGGAAAGCTGTTGTGGCGGCGCGACGTTGTCCGCGCGCGCCACACACCCGTCTACAAGGCCAACGACGCTGCCTCACCGACTCCGGTGAGCGACGGGAAGAACGTCATCGTCTTTTTTGCCGAGTTAGGCCTCATCAGTTACGGACCAGATGGAAGCGAGCGTTGGCGCGTACCGTTAGGACCATTCAGTAGTTTCTACGGTATGGCTGGCTCGCCGGTGCTCGCCGGAAACACGCTGGTGCTGGTGGCTGACCAGCGGGCAAACTCATTCATCCTTGCCGTTGATGCGCGAAACGGAAAAGTTCTTTGGAAGAAAGACCGTACGAATTACGAAGGCTGGTCCACTCCGGCTATCTACACACCCAAAAACGCGCCGGCACAAGTCGTGGTGCTGGGTTCAAATACACTGGATGCCTATTCGCTCGATAAAGGAGAGCGATTGTGGTGGGTGACGAAGGTAGGGGTATATCCGAAGGGAGTGCCCGCCCTTAGTGGCGACATGGTTTACGTAAACGGCGAAGGCGCCGATCAACCGTTTTTACCGGCTTACGAAGACAGCCTGAAGAAATACGACAAGGACAACGATCAACGAATCCAACATGAGGAGATGAAGGTTGAGCCGCAGATGCAGGAACATTTTGGATGGCTCGACGCCAACAGCGATGGCTATGTCGATCGAGCGGAATACGACTTCGTTCGCACCGGCACAAGCACTTCCGGACATGGCATTACGGCTATTCGCCTGGGTGACATCGGTGGCAGCGGTGATCTGACACCGACGAACGTTGTCTGGAGACTGAAGAAATCCTATCCGAATATTCCCGCGCCGCTGATCTATCGTGACGTGATGTACTTAATGAAAGAAGGAGGCATAGTCACGAGCATAAATCCCGCGACTGGGGAGGTTTTGAAAATGGGCCGCACGCCTGAGGCGCTCGAAGAATACTATGCATCGCCGGTAGCGGCCGATGGAAAGATCTTCATGGTAAGTGCGAGCTGCAAGGTGACGGTGCTTAAAGCAGACGCACAATGGGAAGTCCTGGCAACGAACGACCTTGACGAAGAGTGCTGGGCCACGCCGGCAATCGCCGGCAACAGTTTGTTTATTCGTACGCGCGGTTCGTTGTATTCGTTCGTTGATGGCGCGAAGTAGCTGTAGGCGCAAGAAATACGATCCCCGAAATGACCGGAAACAGCACGAAAAACCAACTTATTCTGGGTCATGAATTGTATGGCAACTATATTTCACATCACAAAACCCACGGAATGGGAGAAAGCTAAACAAGAAGGCCTCTTCCGCACGCCGACGTTGGCATCTGAAGGTTTTATCCATTGCTCACGAGGTGATCAAGTAGTTCGAACAGCTAATCGACTGTTTGCTGGCCAGACGGGGTTAGTGCTGCTCGAGATAGATACTCGTCAAGTCAAAGCCGAAATCCGGTATGAGAATTGTGAAGGCGGGCAGGAGGAATACCCTCATGTGTATGGGGCTTTAGATTTGGCGTCAGTCGTGCGAGTGTTGACGTTCGAACCAGAAGAAGATGGAAGTTTTGAAATGCCTTCGATGTGATCTTCGTGGATCGTTTTTTGGCTGAGGTAAGCGTACGATCCACGAAATCACACGAAGGGAACACTAAAGCTTTTCGTGCCAGTTCGTGTAATTCGTGGATCGTTTTATCTTAGTGTTCAAAATACGATCCACGAAGTAACACGAACCGACGCGGACCCACCCGGCTTAATGAGAAACGCTCCGCGGGACGGTCGAGCCTGTCCTCACGCTTGCAATTCCGAGTCGATTGGTGTCGAGAGCAGTCCCGGATAATCGAGTGAGTAGTGCAGGCCGCGGGATTCCTTACGCAGCAAGGCACACTCGATGATCAATTGCGCGACGAGGGCGAGGTTGCGTAATTCGACCAAGTCGGGCGTGAGCTTGTAGTCCCAGTAAAATTGATTGATTTCACTTTGCAGGTTTTGAATGCGAGCCTGGGCGCGCAACAGTCGTTTGTTGGTTCGCACAATTCCTACGTAGTCCCACATGCAGCGGCGAATTTCGTCCCAGTTGTGCGTTATCACAACCAGCTCGTCGAGGTTGGCAGCATTACCACTCTCCCAGGCAGGTAAATCAAGCGGCAACTGCGATCTGTTAGTCATTTGTGCCTGAACTTTGACGGCGGCGCGGTGCGCTAGAACCAGGGCCTCCAACAAAGAGTTACTCGCCAGCCGGTTGGCTCCATGAAGACCGGTCGAACCCACTTCTCCGGCGGCAAACAATCCCGCAATACCTGTTTCACCATCGACGTTGGTCACCACGCCGCCGCACTGATAGTGCGCCGCCGGCACCACCGGAATCGGCTCACGCGTCATATCAAAACCAAACTCCAGGCAACGCGTATAGATATTGGGAAAACGCTCTTTGATAAAATCAGCGTCGCGATGCGATATGTCCAACCACACGGAATCGGCGCCAGTCTTTTTCATTTCCGCGTCGATCGCGCGGGCAACAATGTCGCGCGGCGCCAGTTCGGCCTGCTCATCATACCGATCCATGAAACGCTCGCCGTCTGCTCCTCGCAACAACGCACCTTCGCCGCGAACTGCTTCGCTGATCAGGAACGACTTGGCCCGCGGATGATAAAGACAGGTGGGATGAAACTGCATGAACTCCATATTGGCGATCCGCGCTCCGGCTCGATAGGCCATCGCCACTCCGTCGCCACTCGCGATGTCGGGATTACTCGTGTAGAGATAAACTTTGCCGCAACCGCCG
Organism: Acidobacteriota bacterium; assembly: GCA_038040525.1. Taxonomy (GTDB): domain Bacteria; phylum Acidobacteriota; class Blastocatellia; order Pyrinomonadales; family Pyrinomonadaceae; genus PSRF01. Next base: position 5,140 of record JBBPIC010000069.1, read on the forward strand.
GTGGCGAGAAGAGTATTGGACGCCGCAAAAACCTCGACCTCTTTTGTCTCGTCGTTCAGGGCATAACAACCAAGGCAGCGATTGGGGCCGTCGACCTTCAGCTTATTCGACGTGATGAGATCTACCGCCAGGACATTCTCAAACACGGTAATGTTTGGTTCAGACGCAACGGCGTGGAGCAGAGCGCGTTCGATCTCGCGTCCGGTTATGTCGCCCGCGTGCAGGATGCGGCGCTTGCTGTGTCCGCCCTCACGGCCTAAATCGAATTGCTGGCCCGGCGTTTCTCCGGCGCTAAAACGCACGCCTAGTTCAATCAGTTCCCTCACCAGTGCCGGGCCTTCGCCAACAATCGTCCGCACTACGTCTTCCTTGCAAAGTCCGGCGCCGGCGTTCAGCGTGTCGTTCACGTGAAGGTCCAGAGAGTCATCTTCGGCCATGACAGCCGCAATGCCGCCTTGTGCATAGTTGGTGTTGCTTTCGGCCCGCTGCTTCTTGGTGATGATGGCGACGGTGCCCAGGCGCGCAGTCTTCAACGCGAACGTCAGACCGGCCATGCCGCTGCCGATGATTAGAAAGTCAAAATTCTTTTGACTCATGGATTTGAAATCCTCTTGTCAGTGTCCTCTGGTTTACTGGTTCAAGCAGCGCTTGCGGCTTTGCCGCCACACACTGCGGAAAGGCTCTGCCTTTCCGGAGACTGGCTATTAAGAATCTTTTCCTGAGGCTGAGCCTCAGGAAAGATGTGCGGGTGGGCCGTCCCCGGTAAGGCAGAGCCTTACCGCAGTGTGCGGCGGCAAGCCGCAGGCAAAGATCGTTTCACGGAGGAAGGCGAGTCATGGATGTTTGGGCTCATGGGTGGCTAGCCGACCGCGATCATTCGTTCCACCGCACGTGCGGCGCGGGCGCGAATATCTTCCGGAATCTCGATTTGATATTGCAGCTTCTGAAGTGAGGCGAGCGTATCTTCGAGGGTAATTTGATTCATATGCGGGCAACGAATGCTGCACAGTCGCAGCATTTCCTTGTCTGGATTTGCCGCGGCAATATTTTCACCCATCGAACATTCGGTCAGCAGCAGGTAGCGAGGCGCTTTGGTTTGCTCGACGTATCGAATCATCGCGTTAGTGCTGGCCGAAAAATCCGAAGCAGCTACGACTTCCGGACTGCACTCCGGGTGGGCCAGAATCACTACGTCAGGAAACTGCTTTCTGATGTTGACAATATCTTCGACCGTAAACTTGTCGTGCACTTCACAGCGACCCGGCCAGCCAATCATTTGGTAATCCAACTTCGACTCGGACCCTGGGCGCGGATCTTTACTAGGAAAGATGATGTGGCGTCCAGTCTCTTTGGCGACGTTGCCGGCCAAAAACTCATCAGGAAGAAAGATGACGGTTTCGGCGTTCAACGACTCCACCACCGCGACAGCGTTTGAGGAGGTGCAACAAATGTCCGACTCGGCTTTTACATCTGCGTAGGTGTTGACGTAGGTCACCACCGGCACTCCGGGAAACCTCCGCTTCAATTCCCGCACGTCTTCGCCAGTGATGCTGGCGGCCAGGGAGCAGCCGGCTTTGTCCGAAGGCAGCAACACCATTTTCGTGGGATTCAAAAGCTTGGCAGTTTCCGCCATGAATCTCACGCCGCAGAAGACGATGATGTCGTTGTCTGCCGCAGCGGCTTTGCGCGCTAAATCAAGCGAGTCGCCGACGTAATCAGGTATCGAATAAAACAGCGCCGGCTCCATGTAGTTGTGCCCGAGGATGACTGCGTTTCTTTCCTGTTTGAGACGATTGATCTCAGCCGCCAGCTCTGCCTTCAGCCTGAGCTCAAAGTCAGGCACCACGTCGGCAAGCATTTCTTTAAGCTTGACGTACAAGACGTCGGCAGAAGTTTCAGTTCCGAATGTTGTAATCATTAATTCTTCCCTGATCCAGAGCTCCAGCTCTGCAGAAAAAGTGAGCCTTATAGGTGCAGACTAGCGGCTTGCCGCCGCACACTGCGGTAAGGCTGTGCCTTACCGACGATTGATTCGACTGACCGGGAGGCTAGGCCTCCAATTCCCCTGAGGCATAGCCTCAGATTCAGGGAAACCGCAACGGAAAGGCAGAGCCTTTCCGCAGTGTGCGGCGGCAAAGCCGCTGATTCCCAACTCATGAAGCCCCCGCCGACATTGTGCAAAGCCGCTGTTGCCCAGACTCATAAAGCTCTGCGCGACTTTTGTGCAAGCCGCTCAGTTCTTAATCCATTTCAGGCTCACGTCAAATGCGCGAGGCGAGTGGGTCAGCGCGCCAACTGAAATGTAGTTCACTCCGGTCTCGGCAATTTCGCGCACGGTGGCCAAGGTCACATTCCCTGAAGCTTCGAATTTGGCAAAGCCATCATTCAGCTTCACGGCCTCGCTCATTATCTCGAGGGTCATATTGTCGAGCAAAATGCGCTCAACCTTCATCGACAACGCTTCCCTCACCTCTTTGATGCTTCTCGCTTCAACTTCGATCTCTAAATTTGTTCCCGAGTCGCGCACGCGACGCACTGCCTCAGCCAACGAGCCCGCAAAGTCGATGTGGTTGTCCTTAATCAAGACCATGTCGAAGAGCCCATGCCGGTGGTTCTGTCCTCCTCCCAACATGACCGCACGCTTGTCAGTGGTGCGCAGACCTGGCGCCGTCTTCCGCGTGTCGAGAATCACCGCCCCTGTCCCTTTGACCGCATCTACAAATTGGCGCGTCAACGTGGCAATGCCTGACATGCGGCCGAGGAAATTCAAGGCCGTGCGCTCACCGGTGAGCAACGCGCGTACGGAACCAAAGACTTCGGCAAGAACCTGTCCTTGAGCCACTTGATCCCCGTCGCTCACATTCCCGCTAAACACAATCTCATCGGCGAATTGGCGAAAGACCATTTGGGCCACTTCGAGACCTGCGATTACTCCGCCCTGTTTCGCGACAATTTGAACCTCGGCCCTGGCGTCCGCCGGCACCGTGCTATTTGTTGTGACATCACCTGAGCCAACATCTTCAGCGATTGCGCGTCGAATGCTATCGATAATGTCTGCGTTGAGATCGGTTTCGGTTGACACCATGTCCTTAAAGTTTCCTGGGGAAATATTGATCCTGGATCATCAGCTAGGATAAGGAGGGAAAAACTTGAATGCAACCGCGAACTGTTTGACGTTAGTAATTGCTCGGATGTGAACGCAAATCTCCTCAGCGATCGTCGCTTATTTAGACATCTCTACGAAGCAAACAGGTAACTTCTTGTTTTCCGAGCAGGATTTTGATCGAATAAGATACGATCCACGAAACCACACGAAACAGCACGAAAGGATTGTTAGTGTCTTTTGGTGTGATTTCGTGGATCGTATTTGTCTTCGCTTCGTTGCGGCCTGGGCCGCGCTGCGTCGTCAGAGTTGCTTCGCTGCTGAAATGAGTTTAGAGACTCGTTCGATCAACTCAGGCCGCCTCGTTAACCTTGGGCATCGAGTGCTGGCATGCATAATCGCTCGTCATTAAGTTAAACTGCGTGGCGTACCACCCGATATTACGATCTCTCAAAGCCATTACGGAGGAAAATTCTCAAACGTGCGTCTATTACAATTGCTCGCAGTGATTACGGCGGGGATTTGCGTGCCCGCTGGTGTCGAGTGTTGGGTGTCGGGTGTTGGGTATTGGCCGGCTGCCGCATCGCCGCAACTATCACGAGCGGGGTCTGCATATCAATCGCCATCACCAACGCCTACTCCGTCGCCATCTCCATCTCCCACACCAATTCCCTTGCCGCCGCCGACTATCAAGATTGACGACTACCGCGTGGCGGCCGCTCGAATAATCGGGGCAGCACTGACCAGTGACAAAGCCTACTCCAGACTTGGATATCTGACCGACCATATCGGCCACCGTCTCAGTGGCTCGAAAGCGCTGGAACGCGCAATTGAGTGGGCCATCGCAGAGATGAAGAAGGACGGCCTGGATAACGTGCGCGCGGAAAAAGTGATGGTGCCGCATTGGGTGCGCGGCGCAGAGGGCCTTGAAATGATCACGCCCGTCTCGAGAAAACTGACGATGCTGGGACTGGGCAACAGCGTCGCCACGCCAACGGATGGCATTGAAGCTGAGGCTGTCGTCGTGCGTAATTTCGATGAGCTTCAGGCATTGGGTGAGCGAGTACGCGGAAAGATCGTCGTCTATAACGTGCCCTTTACAAACTACGGCGCAACCGTAAGCTATCGTTCTGCTGGTGCTTCACGCGCGGCCGGCTACGGAGCTGTAGCCACACTCGTCCGCTCGGTCACTCCCGTCAGCCTCCAGACTCCGCATACCGGTGGTCTAAGCTATGACGAGAACCAGCCGAAGATCCCGGCCGCCGCCATCACCATCGAAGACGCAGAGTTGTTGCAGCGAATGCAGGCTCGCGGCGACCGCATGACCTTGCGGCTCAAGATGGAAGCCAGATTCTTACCTGACGCCGAATCGGCAAACGTCATCGCGGAGATCAAGGGTTCGGAGAGACCTGACGAAGTCGTACTCATCAGTGGCCACTTTGATTCCTGGGATGTGGGCCAGGGGGCACACGACGACGGCGGCGGTTGCATCATTGCCTGGGAAGCAGCCAGACTGCTCAAGGAACTCCGTTTAAGGCCTCGCCGCACGATCCGTGTTGTGCTCTACACTAACGAGGAAAACGGTCTGCGCGGCGGCAACGCTTATCGAGATGCACATCGGGCGGAGCTTTCGAAACACATCCTTGCTATCGAGTCTGATTCAGGCGTCTATCGTCCGGAGGGCTTCGGCCTTGCCGCCACAGCTCCTGCGCAAGCGCGGGCCAATCTGCAAGCGATCGTCAAACTCCTGGCAGGGATCGGTGCTGATCGTATCGCCGAAAATGGCGGCGGCGCAGATATTGGCCCAATAATGCGCGAGGGTGTCGTGGGAGCGAGTCTCGACGTTGAAGGATCACGCTACTTCGATATTCACCACACGGCCGCCGACACGCTCGACAAGATCGATCCGAAGGACCTCGCTCTTTGTGTGGCCACAATGGCCGTGGTTGCCTACACAGTCGCCGATGCGCCTCAGCTGTTGAGTGGGCCAACGGCAGCAGGTAGTTTAAGAAGGTAGTGGACAAACAATGCGATCCGCTAAATCACACTAAACAACACTAACCGCTGTTCGTGTGATTTCGTGTACGTTAGTGGATGGTTTTTACAACTGTTATGCGGCTCTGGCTCTCAAAAAGCAGTGAGGTCCCGATTCGAGTACAGTTGGAAGCGCAGATCATTCTGGGCATTCTCAGCAATGATCTAAAAGCAAGCCAGCGCTTACCGAGCACCCGCGAGTTGGCACGCCGCTACAAGATCCATTCAAACACTGTGAGTGCGGCGTATCGACAACTCGCCAGTAAAGGGTGGGTTGATTTTCGCAAAGGCAGCGGCGTGTACGTACGCGCAGGCGCAGCGGAACGATCGCATGAGGGGAATCTTCCACTCGATCGATTGATCTCGTTTTTCTTGAACATCGGCCTCGACAAGGGTCAGTCAGTGCGTGAGATTCAATTGCGCTTAACTCACTGGTTGTCACTGCCGCCGCCCGATCACTTCATCGTCGTCGAACCGGATCCCGAACTGCGCAAAATTGTTGTGAATGAGATCGAAGAGGCCACCGGAGTGCGCACTATTGGCGTTGGGCCAGATGAATGCACCCGCGCAGATCTGCTTACTAGCGCCGCGCCAGTCGCGATGTTCGGCCAGGCCGAAGTCGCTCGCGCCGCACTCCCGCGCGACACATATCTGATCACGCTTCGGTCTCGTTCAGTACCTGAGTCGTTGCGGGGTGAAAAATTGCCCCCATCTGACGCGCTGATCGCGATCGTCTCTTGCTGGCCCGAGTTTCTGCGCTGGTCGCACACGATGCTCATCGCCGCCGGAGTTGATCCCAACGCTCTAAGCGTCCGCGATGCGCGCGAGAAGGGTTGGGAGAAGGGCCTGCACTCGATGACCGTCGTGATCACCGAATCGCTGATGGCGAGCCAACTTCCTGCAGGCTGTGCCTCGCGAGTCTTTCGCGTCGTCTCCGATTCCTCAGTTGGCGAATTGCGCGCGTACGTTGACGAGTTTTTTAAGTGAAGCACGATCCACGAACTGACACGAAATCGCACGAACAGAAATTAGTGTTGTTTCGTGTGGTTTAGTGGACCGAATTCTGTTCCTGTTACAACCATGCCCGATAAACTTCCGTTGTCGCGGCGTTACGACAAGCTAAAGCTCATCGGTCATCAGAGTAATCGGTCATTCGATACGGCTCGCGCAACCCCCGTTTAGCTGCGTCGTATGATCGGGGAGATTTTGGATCCGCCAGGACTGCGCGGTATTCAGCCAAAGCCTCGCGCCTTCTCCCGGAGAGGTCCATCGATTGCGCGGCTCGCAAGCGGGCCATCGCTGTCAGGGCGGGCTCGCCACCAACCTGCCTTGAAGCCGCCCTAAACTCTTCAGTGGCGCGTTGCGGTTGTCCGGCCATCAGAAGGGCCTCGCCATATCGAAAATGTATTAGGTCGGTCGCAACTGCCCTCCCGCTGCCACTCAGTGTGGTTCTATCCTGAAGTAATGATTCGAAGATGCGGAAAGCTTCGTCCTGATCAGCGCTCGCTGCCGACGCGGTAGCACCCTTCGTCTGGCGCAAGGTGGCGGCCCGCGCGACAAGGCCATCTGCGGCCTGCAGTTGGAAGAGGTAGTTGCGCGGGTATCTCGTAGCAAGTTCACGCGACGCCGCAATCGCTTCAGTCCATCGCTTTTCGCGTTTGTAGAGATCGATGAGCAACAAGCGGGCAATCACGCGAGCCCACCGTCCTTCTCTCGCAACGCGTTCCAGTGTTTCCAACCCGCGCTTCTTTGAGCCACGGACGCCGGCAATGCGCGCAAGCATTTTGATCGGCAGCGGAAGCGAGCCCACAATGAAGTCTCGCATGCCAATACTCAATTCCGCGTCGTGAAAGTTGGGATCGAGCTTCAATACTTCGCGGTGTCGATTCACTGCGCGCGAGCTGTCGCTCAACGCAGCCCTAAATCGTCGCTCGACAGCGGCGGCAAAAACAGCCCTCAGCCCGTCGGTTACTCCGAGAAAATAGAGCGCCTCCACATCACGCGAATTGCGCCGCAAGCGTGCTTCGGCTAGCCGCGTCGCTGTCCGCGTCCAATAGCGAAATTGCTCAACCAGCCGCGGATCAGCCTCGTCTTCGCTGGAGTTGAAAGACTCTGTACTGTAAAGCAAAGCCTGGCGGTGACGCGCTCTGTTTAACTCCTGCAACCAAAGGGTGGCGGCCAGACACTGTGGGCCGGCGGGGTGGTCTGGGTAAAGGCGCGCCATCTCTTTGAACAGCCGATTCGCTGTTTCGTAGTCGAGGCTGAACAAGGCCTCATATCCCCGCACTCGCAAATCATCGAAATGTGCTTCACCGGCATCGCCGGGGCGAACGCTTTCGAGTGTCTGGGCGAGAGAGACGCTGGACATCGCCAGCACAATGAGCAAGAGAATAATCTGTTTTTGAGCAGCCATTCCTAACCCCTAAGTGGCCTTGCCCGAGAAGTCAAAGAAGAGTCCGCGGTCCGCGGCTTAGCCGCCGCACATCGCGGAAAGGCTCTGCCTTTCCGGAAACGGCAATTTGAAATCTTGGAGGCTATGCCTCCGATTTCGAGGCATAGCCTCGAAAAAGGGAAAAGGCAACCAGCGGAAAGGCAGAGCCTTTCCGCAGTGTGCGGCGGCAGAGCCGCATGCCGAACAATAGTTCGATATTCGGTGTCCTCTTGCGCACCTCACGACAGACTTTAACTAAAAACGCCTTGTATACAGCGACGAACCGGTCGCTACTGCTCCGGTTCTGATTTAGTCGGCTACGCCGACTTTTTGTGCACCCCAAGGCCCACCATTAAAACTCATCCGGTGGCGCCCATTAGATAGGGTGTTACAGTAAAAGAAGTGTCACACGCCTGGTTGCGCCAACCCTCCGCGTCCAGCAATGATTAGCTGTATGGTAATCAAGTAACACCATGCCACGTTCGTGCATTATGAGGCTCCGACGCGATGAGGTTTGTTGAATCTCAATCAGGTAAGGTCACTCGAAACTTTTGGACCCGGCCCAGGATCTATTTACTCAGCCGGTCGATCATATGTGCGGTCGTCTTTATCTCAATAGGCACGCTCTTCCTACGGCCCGGTAATCCACTGGAATACATAGTCGACAGCCTGCTGCGAACCTATCTGATGTTCATCGGCACCGTTATGGCGCATGAGGGCATTCACGGTCACCTGGGTCGCACGCGAGCCGTAAACTTCAGGTGGGGACGTCTCGCTTTGCTCCCCACCATGGTCCCCTACACGAACTTCCGTAAGACACATCACTTGCATCATGCTTACACAAATATTCCCGGTAAAGATCCCGATCACTTTATGAAGTCGCGCAACTCGATTGAGCTCGTGCTGCGCGCTCTGGCCATGCCTCATCAATGGTTCTTCTGGTTATGGAAGCGGGGCCGCATCAGGAAAGAGGATTTGATTGAGCTGCTCCTGAATTACTCTGTAATCTTCGCGGTGTATGGCGTCATCCTGGCGGCCGTGGGCACGTCCCGACTGTTTTGGGGGATGGCTCCTGCGCTGATCCTGGTTTCAGTTCTCCTTTGGTATCCCTTCGCTGTTCAAACCCACGCGGGCTTTTCCACCGGAGCGGCTGAGTTACGCTCGCACAACTACTACGGCCGCTTCATGTATTGGTTCTCCTTAGGTCTCGCAATGCACCGACAACATCACCTGCAGCCCAAGCTATCCTGGATTGAGTTGAAGGTATACGTGGAAGACGCGCCTCGCGTCTCTGGGAAGCTGCTACTCCTGCCCCGACGGGATATCCGGCTCGAAACCCCAACAGCATGACGTCAAGTGTAACCAGCAAAGGCCGGCTATCGGCGATCGATCTCGTTTTCTCTATCATGGATAGCCAAAGTCGCCCCCTGGACTTCGCGCTGTTGTTCCATCTTAAGGACCCTCCGACCCTTGAGGCGCTGCGCACTGGCGCCAGAAGCGCGAGGAACTTTTATCCTACGACCGGGTCGCACATTGACAAGCAACACTGGATCCGCTTTAACGAGCCGGCAGATGGCGTCGCGGCCATCTCGGGCTCTTCAACTGAAGACCCGGCAAAGGCAATCGGAGAGTTTCTCGATCGTCCGTTTGACTTGCACCTCCAGATGCCGGTGCAGCAACTGGTGATCAATGACAGCATCAACGCCGAGGTGAAACTCCTGACCCGTTTTCATCACGCCGTGGCTGACGGTCTAAGCGCTGCGATGTGGCTCAGTCATCAACTGCGTGTAGCTCATGAAAAAGAAGCACCGGTCACGCAGGTTTCCCCCTTTCAGGATTTGCCTTTACGAAACCACCCGGCAGCGTCCAGGAGGAGCCGGTTCGCTTATCGTGGCCCATCACACCGTTTGTGGACCAGGCATGCTCAACCATCGCGCGCCCGGCGCTGGTGTACCATCGAGGTCGCCGCCGCCGACCTGCGTGAAGGTTGCCGCAAAACTCGAGGTTTCACTTACAACGACTTGCTCGCCACCTGCGCCCTGGAGGTCTTCAGTCGCTGGAATCGCCAGCACTGCAATGGCCGCAGACAGAAAGTTGGACTCTGGTTGCCGGTTAACATTCGGCAACAGTCCGGAGCGGGTTTCGGGAATGGCACCAGTCGAATACGACTGTATCCCCGATATGGCGATCGCGCCTCGCTGGTAGACAAGTGTCGCGAGATTCGCCACCAAATCTCCTGGTCCAACCGGCACGGCGAATGGGCCGTTCCGCAAGGACCTCCGTTAACACACTTGCCAGGGTGGGCAATCACTCCGCTTCTTCGCTGCTATCTCAATCGGCCCGGAGTCGACATGGGCACCGGCGTTTTCTCACACGCCGAAAGATGGACCACTGAAAGCGGTCAAATCTTTCAGCACGTGGAAAAAATCGAAAGCATCGGCCAATTGCACACGCGTTACTCCGTGGCGATCAATGGCGCGACCCACGACGGTAGGACATGGCTCACCTTCACCTATGATCCCGCTTTACTGTCACCTGAAGATATCCAACGCCTGGTCGAGATGTATCAAGAGCAACTCGCCCTGGCACGTCGAGAATTCGAATGAGAGGCTTGATCAACGACTGCCTGCGCCGGCTAATCGCCGTCAGTATTGGATGTCTCGGTCTGGTGCTGACCGTCGTGCAAAAAGTCCGGACCAGCCTCTTTTTCCTTAGTCAGAAGCGCCTCACCCGCAGGTATGGAATTACCGCGGATACGCCGATATTGCCCTTCGGGCCCGAGCTTGAGCTATTAATTGAAAAAGCCGCCGCGAAAGCGGGTAAGGGGGCGAGGTTCGCATGGACATCGGGCTCCACCGCCAAATCCAAACGCATCCTCTATACAAACGGTCGTCTGCGTAGGGTGAAACTGGCTTACGTGGACTTCTTCGCCCGCTGCTGCTGGTCACTCAGGATCAAGCGCACCAGTCTTTATCTCTTCAGCCCCATTGGTAAAGACGGCGGCCAGGACGACTCACTCACCTCGATGCTGTTGGAGGAGAAAGGCTTGCCGCCTTATATTTCCTCGCTGCAGGCGCCGTATCGCGTTCATTTCCATCCGGCGATCCAGTCGCTGGTCTCCGATTATGAAGCGACAGCCGTACGCCTGTGGATTCTGGCGATCGCGAATCCAGGAATTCTCTACAGTACGAACCCCTCAACCATTTCAACGTTCCTTGACGAGCTTGCCACAGAATGGCAATACCACACGAGGTTGATTCAGGACTGGTGCAGAAAGCCCGAGGTTTTTGATCGTGCCGTTCACATGGTCGCAAAACGGCTCGAATCAACTGGCAGTAAAAACCGTCTCCAACGCATTGCGATGAGCGATGCGCCGCTCGCGCTACATGTTTGCGCGCCGGCGGTCCAGGCATACGCCTGCTGGGTGGGTGGTTATGTTAAGTCGTTCCTCGATCGCTTAGCGACTGATCTTTCGCCTGACCGTTACCGGCTTATCCCCATGTATGCCATGTCCACCGAGACTCCGGAAACGGTGGGCCATTTCGCTGCCGATAAATTATCGTTCCTGCCTTTAGCGAGCCACGTGCTCTATGAGTTTATCGAGGAGGGAGCGCAGGATAAGCCTGAAAATCTATTGACTGCAGAACAGCTCAAAGCGGGGAAGACTTATTCGATGGTGGTAAGCGACCCGTATGGGTTGCGCCGCTATCAAACTGGAGACCTTTTCCTTTGCAGAGGATTCGTTGCCGGACTGCCGGATCTGACTTTCACACGCCGCCGTGATCTTGAATACTCTTTTACCGGGGAGAAACTTACAGGGGAGCATGTGATGACTGTGTTCCAGAGTTTGCGCGCGGAATATTCTCAACTGGGGGCTGATAGATTCTTAACCTGCATCCCATCTCACCCAGTCGACGAACCGATTCCCCACTACAAAATCGTTTTGGTCAATGGACATGACAAAAACGTGGGAGTACCGGTTGATGAACTCGCTACCCATTGTAATGAACTTCTCAGTGAGGTCAACCGCGAATACAAGAATAAGTATGAGAGTGGACGACTGGGACAGGTCAGGTTCATGTTTTTATCGCAGGCGGACTTCATCGATCGAATAAGTGGCTCGCAACAGGGCAGAACATGGGAAGCGCAGTTTAAGTTTCTACCACTCTATCGCCAAACTTGGGAAAGTTTGAGCGACCCGCCGCTTTCAAGAAGGTAAGCCGGTAATACGATCCACGAAACCACACGAACAAACACGAACCGGATTCTCGGTGCCAAGCGACCACTGATCGACCATTCACCATTTACCATTCACCATTTAACGTTGCTCGAAGCGAGTCCAGGAGAGTATCAAAGCTCCGAAAATCCCGGCCAAGAATCAAACACTGGCATCCGGCAGCACGGGCCGCTGCCTCATCTCGTTCGGCTCGATCACCAATGTGAAGGAGACTTGCCGTTGAGATTCCGAAGTCGGCGGCGGCACGTTGAAACACCGTGGGGCTAGGCTTTACGAATCCCAGACGTTCTCCTACATAGATCGATGCAAAGCGACCTGCCAGGCCCAGAGCATCAAGCTTGTATCCCGCCTCGAAGTCCGAAAGCACAACCTGGGGAATTTCTCTCGCCGCCAGAAACGAGATGACATTGGTAACGCCTGCTCGCGGTCCGGTTTTCTTAATCGCCGGCCCGTACCAACGTTTCTCCATGTCCAGAAGTGCCTCCCGGCGGTTCTGCATCAGAAAGAATTCAGCGAGAGCGCCGCCAGCGGAACGAGCAGCATTAATTCGTGCCCCATAACGTCTGAGCGCCGCCAATTCTCTACGGGCCGCTACTCCTCTGCCCCGGCCTAGCTCCCTCAGAAACATACGTATGAGATGCGATTTCATGTGTCTGATGGAATACAGCGTGCCATCAATATCCCAGCTGACGAGCTTAATTGGATGGAGTTTTATGATTTCTGCCATCTTTAATAGGCCTAATAGTCCTCGCTACGCAGTAAGGCTCGGTGAGCCGCGAGAGACTATGATACCCGCAAGACGCTTCTGTTCGCGTCATCGTCCGTCCAGGTAGGCGAACATGGTGGTCCTTTGAGTTGAAGCGCAAGGTAACTGTGGTGATGGATTCTTAATCTCGTAGGATTTATTTCGATTGCCAATCTGCGTAATTGCGCATAGCTCCTTTCCCAAGGCAGCCAGAATCATGGTCGGAACTAAAGGGACGGAAGCGTACTGATGCAGTTTGGAGAAATGTACCTAGTTACAGAACCCAGCGCGGTAGCGCGGGATCCCGGAGGCAACTTCGCCACAAGGTCAGCAATGCTTGTTAATACTCAGGTTCCTGAAGGATCCCGCGCTACCGCGCTGGGTTCTGTACCTGATCTGCGTTTCAGCCGAAATAATCAAACTGGATCAGTACCGACCGAAGCTATTCCCTTCCCGGTCGCCGTTCGTATGTCTACAATACGCGCTTATAATCTTTCGCGCGGAATGCACACTATAAATGTGGTCTTGGAATTGCTCTGTCGTTGAACGATATGAGAAGCAAGCGAAAACGGGGACGGAACACGCCGTGACTCAGGACTAACGAAAACTCGAGAGGAGAATTATGAGGAAACAAATTTTTGCATTACTGGTCGTTGCCATCACGACAACTTGTTGGTTGTCTTATGCTATTGCTCAGAAAAGTGGCGTTACGGTGGAACTTAGGGATGCCCAGGGCGAGAGCATTGGCACAGCCGTCGTATCCAGGGCAGGCAAGGGAGTTAGAATCAAGCTCGATTTAAAAAACCTGGCCCCTGGTCCCCACGCGATTCATATTCATCAGATGCCCAAGTGTGAAGGGCCGAAATTCGAATCCGCCGGGCCCCACTTCAACCCTGCGACCAGGCAACACGGATTAAAGAATCCAGAAGGGCCTCACGCCGGCGATATGAAAAATTTTATTGCGCGGCCAAACGGGACCGCCACCGCGACATTAACCGATCCGCGGGTAAATCTAGGGGATAACAGTTATTCATTGTTCGCGAACGGTGGTACTTCTCTGGTGATCCACGCGAAAGCAGATGACATGAAAACTGATCCATCCGGCAACTCAGGTGATCGGATTGCTTGCGGAGTGATTTCCAAATAGCTCAGGTTCCTAATCCAGGACGGGTTTGCACAAAGAGCAAATAATCCGAGTCTGATCGAATAAGATACGATCCACGAAACCACACGAAACAGCACGAAAACATTGTTAGTGTCATTTGGTGTGATTTCGTGGATCGTCCTTGTCTAACTCTGCGAGGTGAGCAAGCCCAGGGAAGGTGAGCCAGCTATGAGCATGCCAATTCGGATTCTAATGCAAGCAACGATCGCGGCGGTTGAAGATGATTGGAACATCGATCGCTTTTCTCTGCTACGCGAACATTTGAGTTCGATCACCGATGATCAGGGTCAGGTCTTGTGCGAAGTGACCGCACGCAATCGCGAAATCAACATGGACGGCAACGACAAGGTGTTGAGCAGGCTGGACCATACGGATTTCGATCAGCTCTGGCTGTTCGCCGTGGACACAGGCGATGGACTAACAGTCGCCGACTGTGAGGGTATTACTCGCTTTCGCCAGAGAGGAAGCGGGATCATGACCACTCGCGATCATCAGGATTTGGGCTCGTCGCTTTGTACCATGGGCGGCGTGGGCCGGGCGCATTTCTTTCACAGTAGACATCAGGACCCGGACGAGTCGCGACATACGCGCGACGATCGGGACACGCCGACGATCTCGTGGCCAAACTATCATTCAGGCAGCAACGGCGACTACCAGATCATTACGGCGGTCGATCCAATTCACGAATTACTGCGTAACCCTGACTCCACTTCCGGTGTGATCGAGTATTTCCCCGCCCACCCACACGAAGGCGGCGTTGGTGTTCCCGAAGGAGAAAAGCATGCGCGGGTAATTGCGAGCGGTGTCAGCCAGATTACACATCGACCCTTCAACCTGATCGTTGCGTTTGAAAGTATGACCGATGATCACGGTAATAGCCTGGGACGAGCCATCGCTGATTCAAGCTTTCATCACCTGGCTGACTACAACTGGGACATCTCGAAAGGGTGCCCAACTTTCCTGAGCGAGCCGCCTGGTGACCAAATCCGCAGAGAGCCTGAGAAACTCGGAGATGTGAAGGCTTACGTGAGCAACGTTGCACAGTGGCTCGAGGGATCAGATTGAAGCTTTTTTCGTTCGATGATCTGCACAGGATCCACGAAACAGCACGAACCACGTCTTTTTCGTGCACTTTCGTGTGACTTCGTGGATCGTGTTTTCGTCAGCGCACAAGATTGTTGGTAAAGACGATTTCGCCAAACTTCCCAGGCAGATGAAAGTCATCTTTGAAAGTTGGAGACCACGCCAGTAACGCAGGTCGCGGTCGCTGCTCCACTCTGTATAAATTCAACCTCCATCGATCCCCGGCTTGAGGCGGAAGATTTTTCGCGGTCACAATATCTTCCAGCGGGATCGCTATCTCGCAAGTCCACTCCTGATCGCCATCCTTCCCGTCCACTGTTCCGAAGATCTCTACGCCCCACTTGAGCTTCTGACTGTTCCAGCTCTCGTAACGCAGCGGCTTGCGAATATCGAGCAGATAAATATCGAGCATCGTGCCCAGGGGATTTACCTCCAACTCAATATAAGTAGTCTGGTGAGGATCGGCTTGCAGGAATACTTCTACCACCTCTTCCTCCCAGAGATGCTGATCACGCGTCTTGAAGGTGGCCCAAATATTGTCGTCGCGGGCTCGAAAGGAAAAGTAAAGAAAAGTGTCGTCATACAGTGCTTTGGCCTCGGTTTTGTAAGGGCCTGGAGAGCCATCCAGATTAAGGCGAAACTCGCGAAAGCTGGGGGCCCTGGCCCAAACCGCATCATCCAGTTTTCCATCCACCTTAATCGGTGTCGCCGTGCGCGACACTTCATAGACGGGTAAGTCCCGCGATTGGCCACTGGTACTGGCGGCTTGAGCAATCATCAATCCCAGGGCAATGAACAATACTGCCATTTTTGTCTTCATCAGGATGCTTGTGTTCCTTTTTAGGGCCTCAAGAGGAAAACATCAAGAAAACCTCAGACCAGGGTAGTGGGTCAGTTGATAAAATTGAGCCGCGCCATGGATCGTCAGACAATTGAGAGCCGACGGTCATCCATTAAGTCTCCAATAAACTTTCAAAATCAATCCGAGTGAAACAACATCGCAGTCACGCGGAGCGATTTCATTAGCACCGCGGCTTTAGCCCGGTGACCAAAATCCGCGAGATGATCCCGCAAACCGTTTCTAACGTTTCTCATCATCCAAACAAAAACCGTTCAAACGGTTTCTCTTTACGTTCCGCCTCAAGTCACCGGGATGAAGCGCCGGTGCTAGTGAAATCGCTTCGCGTGTCGATTAGTCCTATTCTAATCCAAATGGGACTGTTTGATTACAGCCTTTTCCGCGCTACGTCCGTGCTTTCACCTTCCCCCTTCCCCTTTATCCCTTCCCCTTTACCCCTTCCGCTTTACCCCTTCCCCTTTACCCCTTCCCCTTTACCCCTTCCCCCTGCTTCTCCCTTTGCCCTTTGCCCTATTCCCCTTATAGTCTTCTCCGCCATGGACATTCTCCATGCTATTGGAAACACATCGATGGTTCGACTTCACAAGGTCGTGCCACCCAATTGTGCAACCATCTTCGCGAAGCTCGAGTGGGAGAACCCTACCGGCAGCTTCAAGGACCGCATGGCCCACGCCGTGGTTTCGCTGGCTGAGGAGGACGGTCGGCTAAAGCCCGGAGACACCGTCGTCGACTACACGGGTGGCAGCACGGGGACATCGCTTGCATTCGTCTGTGCCGCCAAAGGGTACAAGATTCATATTGTCAGCTCGGATGCGTTCAGCAAGGAGAAGCTGGACCACATGGCGGCGCTGGGTGCGGAACTAACCCTCGTCCCAAGCGAGGGGGGATTGACGACTAAGAAATTGATCCTCGACATGATCGAAGCCGCCCGTCGCTTGAGCCAGCAGCCTAATACCTACTGGACCAACCAGCTCAAGAACCATGACAGCATCGCGGGTTACTACGGGCTGGGCGAGGAGATCTGGAGTCAAACGAACGGGAAGATTGACGCCTTCGTTCACTGCGTGGGAACGGCGGCTTCTTCTCGTGGGGTCGCCACGGTGCTGAAGCGACACAAACCGAATATCAAGATAGTCGCCGTTGAACCGGCAGAAGCTTCGGTGTTGTTGGGAGGTCGGCCAAGGCCTCACAAGATCGAAGGAGTTGGGATTGGCTATATT
Organism: Acidobacteriota bacterium; assembly: GCA_038040525.1. Lineage (GTDB taxonomy): Bacteria > Acidobacteriota > Blastocatellia > Pyrinomonadales > Pyrinomonadaceae > PSRF01. The sequence goes on from JBBPIC010000069.1 coordinate 22,017, forward strand.
CCTCCACTCTGGGAGCATGGTCTCGTGGATGAGATCCTGGCGGTGAGCACAGATGATGCGAAGGCGATGGCGCGGCGTCTGGCGCGGGAGGAGGCGCTATTTGCAGGTACCTCATCAGGAGCAAACGTCGTCGCCGCGATTCGAGTGGCCAGACGGCTGGGGCGGGACGCCAGCGTGGTCACGCTGATGGGCGACTCGGGTCTGAAGTACTTAAGCACCGATGTGTACCGGAGGATGTAAGCCGTTGCTCGATCACCGGAGCTCAAATTGTAGGGGCGGCACTCCGTGGCCGCCCCATCGCTCGGTACACTTTTATGACGAAGAACGGGACGCCCACGGAGGGACGCCCCTACAGGTCACTCCTCGGAGCGAGGACAGCGTGGGATTGCGGCGGATTCTAAAGGCGTCGTTTCCTTCAGAAGCTACGCGCACGACGCAAGCCGCGCCGCCGATTTTGGTCTACGTGAAACAGCCGGAAAGAATTCAACCCCGGACGTAATATGGAAAACCGAATCCAGGCGCGTCAATTTCAGCACCATGCCTACCTGCTTGTTTACGTTCATGAGTTCGAAGCGGATTCCTTTTGACTCAACCTGCTCGCGCAGCGACAACATCACGCCCAAACCCCCGGCATCGACCGTAGTCACTCGAGCCAAATCGAGTTTGACGGCGCTGACGTTTGACAGCGACTGCACTGCATTGCGCAGAATCTCCGTTTCACCGGTTACAATTTGCCCTTCCAGGCACAGGACAGCGGCAGTCCCCAAATTTCTGGCGTGTACTTTCAACATAACCGTATCTCCCTTGACTCAGTTAACGCGAATGCTGTCGTTCAGTTTCATTTTGTTGCGTCATCTAATAATAAAGACGGCTGAGTCCGGATTCTGTTAACTCCAATCGAAAAACTTTCATTCACGGATCGCTTCAGCGGAGTTTTCTGCGCTTGCCTCGATTAACCTCTTCGCTTAAAGAGCGTACGAGAAAGCCGTCATGAATGTTGCCAAATCCAACGATTGGTCTCCTTGGAGCGGGGCGTCTCCTTGGAGTGCGCCGGCCCGGCGGCGCTTTGGTCCGCGGCGGCCTGGCGCCGCTTCGTTTCGGCCCCGCTCACAGCTGAAGGTAGAGGCACTCGCCCGGATACACCCTCTTGTCACGAAGGGGCTGATTGTAGGGGCGTCCCTCCGTGGGCGCCCCGGCTTTCGCGGCAAAAATGTACCCAGGCGAAGGGGCGCCCACGGAGGGACGCCCCTACAATGAGGACGACGAGGCTCTTGCATTTAACGACCGAAATCGTACAGCAGATTGAACCGATTCTGTGCAACGACCGGCTCACTTTTTGAATCTTATAATCGGTTGTTTGATGCGAGTTTTATTTGTGACTTAATACCTTCCTGTTAGTTGCTTTTTGGGTCCCCGAAGTTCGGGAAAATCAAGTAATCCCCCAACAGTTAGGACGACAAGAACTATTCGCGAGGGCACACGAAACTGTATAAAAAAGGTGTGTCTTTCGTGACGCTTCGTTTGACTTCGTGGATTGAAAGTTGAGTGGAAAGAAGAACCTTGGAGGAGTTGTGAGATGAAACCTATTAGAAAGTCTTCCCTTACCGTTGTTACAACACTGTTGCTCGTTTTTGCGTTTTCCGCACTTTCCTTTGCCAAAGGAAAGGAGAGCAATTTCCCGGGTATCCGGATCAAAAACTTTGGTCAAATGGATGACCGTTTTTATCGCGGCGCCAGGCCTAAAGATGCAGACTACAAAGCGCTCGCTGCTCTCGGGGTTAAGACCGTGATTGATTTAACGGACAACTCCAAAGAGTATGAGAAACCTGCCGTTGAAGCTGCCGGACTGCGCTACGTCAACATCCCCATGGTTGATAAAAGCTATCCCAGCATTGAACAGGTGAATGCATTTCTGAAGGTGGTTGACGATCCGGCCACCGGCAAGTTTTTCCTGCACTGCGCTGGGGGCCGGCATCGCACCGGAGTGATGGGCGCCGTGTATCGCTTCAATCATGATCGTTGGAACCTTGATCAGGTGCAGGCCGAGATGAATCAATACGACTTCAATTCGGGCTTTGGTCATGGAAAGCAGAAAGACTTCGTGAAGGACTACTGGCAGCAGTTCCAGACGAAACAGGCCAATGCCAGCACGACTGCAACTACAGGTCGCTAAACCAAAACCAGCCGTGTTTATTAATAAAGGGCCGCTCAAGTTGAGCGGCCCTTTTCATTTGCGCGAAGAGACATCCAGATCCGTTGGTGCCGCGCGGCCACGATATCCAACAGCCTGCGGAGCAGGCTACAGCGTAAAATTTCGGTCGCTAATGTGAAGCTACATACGCCGAGATCAAGTTCGCTTGATCATCACTCATCACTCATCCTCATCGGTCCAGGCAACTTCACGAACCATGCACCGACTGCGAGCAGCAACACAATCAACGTTAAGGCGTAGAACATGGCTGCGTAGGAACCTGTTCGCGCTACACACTCAGCGAGCAGAAGAGGTCCAATTGCCGAGGCGATAACTGTGAGGGCTTGCGCCGCACCCTGAATCTTACCCAGGTGCGCACGGCCATAGGCACGACTCCAGAACGCGAAGAAAATCACGATGACAAAACCGCCTGCCAGCCCCATCACCACCGCGTAGGCAGCGACATGGGTTTGTGTCCTAACGTGTGGAAGCGCCAGCAGCGAGCCGGCCAGTAAGATCATCGCGAGCGCCAACAAGCGGTTCATTCGTCCGCGCGAAATCAGCCAGCCTCCAAGAAAGTTCCCAACCAGCGCCGTGAGAGCGACGACGACAAGGCTGCGATGATAGGTGGACGCGTCGAAACCTCGTTCCGCTAGTATGGATTCATTAAACAGGGCGATGCCTGACGCAATCAGTCCGTAGACGGCCGAGGCGATTCCAAACACCCAAAAGCCTGGGGTTAGCAACGCCTGTCCGAGCGTGAAACTGAAAGTAGCCTCGTCGTTGACATGCTCTCCTGAGACGTCGGCGTCAGGCTGAAGCGAACACGATTCGGGCGACTTTCGCACGAGAAGCAAGGAGAGTGGCGCCAGCCCAAACATCAACACCAGGCCGACCATCCACCAGGTTTTACGCCAACCACTCTCGATCACCATTGCGCCTATTAGTGGAAAGGCCAGCATAAAACCAATGCTGAGGGCCAATGTGTAAGCGGCCATCGCCAGGTTAAGACGGCGCACAAACCACTTGCCAACCATGGTGATACTGACGACCGAGAGAGCGCTCTGTCCCAGTCCACGCGTCAGTGTGATCAGGATAGCCAACGTAAAAACAGTGCGTGCCCCACTCATTAACAGTACTACTGTAGCAAGTGCGAGAGTCACGATGGTCAACACGATCCGGCTGCCAAACCGATCGATCAATCGTCCCACGCCAAGACAAAAAAGGGCGCCAATCAACGTTGCCCACAGGTTTATGCGGGCGAAGACAACGCGATCGATTTGCAGGTCTGCAATTAACGGTTCGGTGATCAGTCCCAGGCCCTGGGTCCGGCCCGGCAGAGTTCCCACCATTGCAAGCGCCGCCACAAAGACGTTGACCCAGCCGTAGTAAAACGGGAGGGTTATTGGTCCAACCAACGGACGGCGAATCTCGGTGTTCATGCTTCAGCTAGCCTTGCCCGAGAAGTCAAAGAAGAGTCCGGGTTCCGCGGCTTAGCCGCCGCACATCGCGGAAAGGCTCTGCCTTTCCGGAAACGGCAATTTGAAATCCTGGAGGCTATGCCTCCGATTTCGAGGCACAGCCTCGAAAAAGGGGGAAAAGGTAACCAGCGGAAAGGCAGAGCCTTTCAGCAGTGTGCGGCGGCAGAGCCGCATCCCGAGGACTTCAAGATCTCGTCAAACTAACTTTTCGGGCAAAGCAGGTTTAGTTATTTTCGACATTAGCAGACGCATCGCCCCAGCACCACCCATCCCTTTGCAGTCCAGGACCACGTCGCGTGAGCGAGTGGGACCGGAAGGCCATCGGCGCGAAATGTAACGGCCTGGGGCAACGCACAATCCTCGAAGCCCTGAAGGCGCGAGATAAAAGGTCATTTTCGCGCCTTCAGCGCTCCGAAGATGTGGACCCGGGCTACCCTGGGGCGTTGCCCCAGGCTGTTACATTTCGCGCCGTTGGCGCTGGGAAGCAGAACCCTCTCTGGCGATGCGCCACCAGGTAAGCGTTAAGAGAACGCCAATGACCAATCCCACCCAACGCACAATGCCATCACCAAAGACAACCGTTGCGTTGAAGATGATAAAGACCAAGAGAGCGTGCCATCCGACAACCAGCGGCCAGGGTCGGTTACGGTAAGAATCAAGACCACTGCGCCACCACCAGAGGATGTCTACAATCCAGCCGATCAGCAGAGCATAGTTGATGAAGAGGCCACCGCCCCAGTTCAGACCAAACAGTTCTTCTGTTTGCCGAGCAGTGTCGCCATAAGCGGCCGCGTGGCTCCAACCGTGATAAAACTGAAATGCGCTAATGAAATGAGCAATCAGGCTGACGCAGGCAATGCTCCATACAACTCGTACTCCCGAGTTCCACCTTGATCGTCTCCGGGAGAACGCGAAGATAACACTCCCCACGGCATAGCCAACGATGGAAACCCAGATCGTGCTGCGCGTTAAGAATTCTCCCATGTGCTTTGAATCCCAGCCCGCGGAGCGAGCTAAAAAAACAGATCCCGGTTCGTGAACCCAAAATAGAGTCGAGATGATTTCAGCCTGAAGGGCTGTCAGATAGTAGCCGGTGGTCGCAGCGAAGCGTAGACCACCGGAAAGAAGTGAACCGTTCGTCCGCACCCTGGAGGGGTGCCAGCGTTTTCTGCCGCCCCTTCAGGGTGGTAAATCATTTTCGTCTGTCGTCCGGTGGTCTACGCTTCGCTACGACCAACCGGCTACTTTCTGCCAGCCCTTCAGGCTGAAATCCGCCAACAGACTTTTCACACAAGCCTCTACCGCGTGGTGATCCTGCCTTCATGACACATTCACCACTTACCGCTAATGAGAGACTCCACTCATATTCACTCCGACGGCTGCAGTGCCTGATCAATCGCCTGCTTTAACCTGTCGCCACTGCGTCCAGGCACGTAGCCGGTCCAATGGTTGATGACACGTCCGTCAGCGTCGATCACCAATGTCTGAGGGATCGCGTCCTCGCCGTTCATCAATGTGCGCGCGGTCTCACGATCAGCCCAGCCGATGCGGAAGGTAAACCTGAGATCTCGCAAGAACCTTTTCACACGGCCGGAGGAAGTACGCGGATCCTCCGTCGTCAATCCTATAAACTCGATGTCGCGTCCTGCATAAGCCTTCCGTACCTTCTCATACTCCGGAACTTCTCTCCGGCATGGACCACACCAGGAGGCCCAGAGGTTTACTACCACAACTTTGCCGAGGAAGTCCGCGAAGCGAAAGCTGCCGCTGTCGAGCGCTTCGATTTGCCGCTCGCGGAGAGTCTCCGGCAGGAAAAGCAACGGCCCAACCACGATTGCAGGCTTAGGTTCCGGTTCGGGGTTGAGTGATGGTTGAATTGGCGCCGCAGGGGTCCTGGAAGGGCTGATTCTTCTTCCAGACTGAGGAGCAGCGTTCATCACACAAGCCGCAAGAAGGAGTAGCAGGAATAGTTTACGCATAGAAACGTTCGTGATTATTCGATTGCATAAACATAGTGGCATGAAGTCAGTACCACCGTAAGAATCTCTCGTCGAGCAGTTCGAGCTAAGGCTTCGTGATCGTGAGGCCGGTCACGAGGGCCTCAGTGTTGTGTGCGAAGCGGATGCCGTACACGCCGTCTGTTGACTTGAGCTTACCTGGAGTCACCAGCGCCGATTTGTCGTAGCTGGCTACAACTTTGTTGTTGATCGCGCACTCGACCTTGTTACCCTTCACTGAAATGGCAATCTCCTGAGTTACCGGTTCGCCCTTGCCAGCCGCCTTATTCACGGCCGGATCTGCAGCACCACGCGGCCCATTCATTTGAAATGGAGTTGGCCCAAAACCGCGAACGATGAAATTGCCGGTACCATAAGCAGCACAGTACAAGTAACTCTGCTGGTCTGTCCCCAAATCATTACCCGCAATTACGAGCCCGTAAGGGTGCGGGTGGTTATTCAGGTTCATGTACTTCGGTTCATTGAAGGTCGCTTTTACTGTGTAGTCTCCCTTTGCTTTGTTTTTCGGATTCCAGTAGGTCACTGCCGGACCCGTGGTAACGCGCAAAGCATTGCCGTCTTTGACCAACCTGGCACTGTTGAGGGTCATGCCGGCTGCCTCCTCTTTGGCGTCGATCTTTCCGGTCCAGCCGGGAACCGACACTC
>JBBPIC010000007.1:0-78451 GCA_038040525.1 Acidobacteriota bacterium
CCCATCGCGTCGAGAACGACTTTTCCCGTCAGACGGGTCTCATTCTTCGACTGATTTCGCACAAACGGTCGCTGAAGCGGGGATTAAGCTTGCTCGACCTGCACGATCTGACGGCCCTTGTAGTATCCACACTTCGGGCAGACACGATGTTGCAGGCGGGGTTCCTGGCAATTAGGACAAAGAGTGGTCTGCGGCGCCCGCAGGGCGTCGTGAGCGCGCCGCTTGCCGCGACGTGCTTTTGAATGTCGTCTTTTAGGATTTGGCATAATATCTCCCAGTCGTAAATCGTGAATAGTAAATCGTAAATAGTCAGAACGGGTGTTCTCTATTAACGATTTACAATTTACTATTCACGATTTACCAGTTCTTTCAGTCCCGCCCAGCGGGGATCGACTTCCGCGGTGTCGCAACCACATTCGGAAGTGTTCCGGTCTACTCCACAAACTGGACAGAGACCCTTGCAATCGTCCTTACAGAGCAAGTGATCCGGCACGGCCAGCAGCAACTCTTCGGCTACCAGTTCGTCCACATCGATGACTTCGCCATCAAAAACGGTAAGATCCAAATCGTCAACCGATAACTCGTCTTCCTGCTGCGATTTGTAATCCTCGACGCTGATATATTCGAGCTTGAACCTGGAATCTACAGGTAACTCAATTGGTTTCAAACAACGGTCGCATTCGACCTGTACTTGAGCGACAACACGACCATTAGCCCTGACCCTGCGCTCTTTAGTGCGGAGTTCGCCCGACACTTGCGGGGGAGACAGCAGGCGAACCCGGCCGTCTTCCAGGACAAGCTCGCCCCCAGCATAGTTGTGGGCAAACTGGCCTTTTCCGCCTTCCAAACTTGCGAGTTCGATTCGCACCTCAACCACCTACTGCGAATAGGCTAAATCTGCCGCTAATGCGCAAAGGGTCATTATAATGACGGGCAGCCTACTGTCAACGTGTCCGGTGTAACGCAAACTGTTAGTTTGCGGAGCATTCCACACATTGACGGTTGATTTCAACGGGCTTGGTGCGGCCCGGTAAACAAACTAACAGTTTGTTTTACAAACGTCGCGTGGCAAGCCCACAGAGGAACGCGCCTACAAGTCGTAAGCGTTTAGCGCATCCTCCCGCAGGGCTTCGGCCACTCGCCGATCTCCACCGGTAATCAGCTTTAGGGAACTGCCGGCGGCCAGGTTAAATAGCGGGGCCACACCTGCCTCGCCAGTTCTTTTGTTCCTGATAGTTGTTTTGGCTTTACCGAATGCTCGACCTCCGCCTTTGGCAAAGTACTCTTCGGCCAGTTCCTTTCGGCCGGCCCGCTCTGATATCAAGCCGAGCACGTAAAACGCTTCGCCATAGGCTTCGTCCATCTCGAGCGCCTTGCGCAGGTGGCGCGCGGCCAGAGCATCGCGACTGAGTTGATAGTAAAGACACCCGAGGACGTAGTGGGCTTCAGGAGAAGCCTTGCTGGCAAGGGCCAATTTGAATTCATGCAGAGCCATCCGCCATTTTTCTTCCGCCACAAACAAACGGCCCAATCCGTAATGCGCAGCAAACGAGGAGCCGCCCAGACGTGTCGCGCTGCTCAAAAGCTGTTTGGCTTGCTCGGTGTCACCCTCATCGGCGCAGGTCAATCCCAGGAGCAAAGAAACGCGTCTGTCGCCCGGCGAAATCGCGTACGCGCGCGCAAGATAATCGCGGGCCCTTCCGGTCTTACCTTTCCTGAAGAAATGCTCGCCGACGAAATAGAGCAATGGACCGTTCGGGGCAGGCATCTCCGCTGCCCGCTGAAGCGAACGCATGCCGCGGCTTAGTTGCGCATCGTCAATGAACAGAAATCCTTCGTTGACGCACTGCTCAAAGGCAACTCGTTCTGGACCCTGGTAGCTCGCAAGTATCTTCAGCCTTAGCTCTTCGCGTCGCTCGCTCTCGTGCTGCTCCTCGGCGTCTTTTTGACAGCGCTCGATCCAGAGTCGCTCAAGCTGGTCATTCTGAATGAGCCCATCGTCTGTCAAAAGACCAACCAGGGCCTTCACGAGCCCGCGGTCGAAATGTGCGTCCTGCGCCTGGCGAAGGAGGAGATCGAGTGCGCGCTCGAGTTTTTCCGCGAGCCGCGCCTGCCGGTTCTCGAGGGTCGAGATTCGTTCCAACAAGTGTTCTTCGCTTAACTCACCAGAATCAGCAGTTTCAAAACGGGCTCCGGCCGGCTCGACGATTATCATCAGCCGCGTCCCGCACCGGGCACAGAATTCCTGGCCCAGCGGATTAGCTGCTAAGCACTTTTGGCAATAGTGCGATACCTGCGACATGTCTTGTGTAGAGCAAACTGTTAGTTTGCGAAACGTTTGCTAAGGATATCTTTAGCTTGCGACCCTTTGTTCGCCTGGCCGTTTCTTCCGCTGGATCCGCCAATAACAGTTTGCGTTACGAGTACTCGTAAAACCCTCGCCCGCTTTTCTTCCCCAGCCAACCAGCGTCAACGTAACGCGTGAGCAAGGGGCAGGCACGATACTTGGGATCGCCGAACCCATCGTACAACACATTGAGTATCGCCAGACAGACGTCCAGGCCTATGAAGTCAGCAAGCTGCAGCGGTCCCATCGGATGGTTCATTCCCAGCTTCATGATTCCATCAATACTTTCGCGCGTGGCAACACCCTCATACAGCGTGAAGATGGCCTCATTGATCATTGGCATCAAAACGCGGTTGGAGACAAATCCGGGCGAATCGTTGCAGTCCAATGCGGTCTTACCCATCTTTTCAGTTAGCACACGGACTTTCTCGTAGGTCTCATCGGAGGTGGCAATTCCACGGATAACTTCGACCAGCTTCATGACGGGGACCGGATTCATGAAATGCATGCCGACGACTTTGTCCGGCCGGCTGGTGACTGCCGCCAGCTTTGTGATCGAAATCGAGGACGTGTTTGAAGCGAGAATCGTTTCCGGAGGCGTGATCCGATCGAGCGCTTTGAAAACCTCCGTCTTGACGTTTAGATCTTCCGTGACAGCCTCGATCACAAACGACGCTTTACTCAATGCATCAAGTTCTTTCGTCGTTTTTATGCGCGCAATGATCGAACCTTTTTCCTCCTGGCTCAATCGTTCCTTATCAACGTCACGCTGCAGGCTCTTGTCGATCGCGCCCAGCCCACGCTGCAGGAAGTCGTCCGAGATATCACGCATAACGACTTCGTAGCCTGCGCGCGCGGCCACTTGTGCGATGCCATTGCCCATCGTGCCTGATCCAACCACTCCAATGATCTCAGTCATGGTTACCTATGGCTATCCCGTTTCAGCGGCTGTGCCGCCTTCCGTGCGGAAAGGCTCTGCCTTTCCGGCACGCCTTCTTAAAACCATTCGCGAGGCGTAGCCTCGCGAAGTTTTAAGGATTACTCCACGGAAAGGCAGAGCCTTTCCGCACCGAAGGCGGCACAGCCGCTCAAAGTTATCTTTCCACCGCCATCGCCACCGCGTTGCCGCCGCCGAGACACAATGAAATAACTCCACGGTGCGCATCGCGGCGTTTCAACTCGTAAAGCATCGTGGTCAACAGTCGTGAACCTGATTGGCCGATAGCGTGGCCCAACGCAACCGCGCCCCCGTTGACATTGATGCGCGCCGGATCCAAACCAAGTTCCTTCGTTATCGCCACCGCCTGAACGGAGAAGGCTTCATTCAACTCGATTAGATCCACATCCGCGAGCGACCAACCCGCTTTGCGCAGGACTTTTCTGATTGCTTCAACAGGAGCCATCATCACCATCGCCGGTTCCACACCCGACGTTGCTTGGGCAACGATCCGTGCCATTGGCTCGACTCCCAAAGCTTTCGCTCTCTCGCTCGACGTGACGACAACGGCCGAGGCTCCATCATTAACGCCAGGCGCGTTACCCGCGGTGACCGTACCTCCTTCTTTTTTGAAGGCCGGCTTCAGTTGAGCGAGGGCCTCTAGCGAAGTGTCTTCGCGGACAGTCTCATCGGTGTCGAAAACAATCGGTGGCCCTTTTTTCTGCGGAATCTCCACCGGTACAATCTCGTCTTTGAAGAAGCCGGCCTTGATTGCCTCAGCAGCTTTGCGATGTGAGTTCAACGCATACTCGTCTTGTGCCGCGCGGCTGACATCAAACTCTTCGGAAACCACCTCACCGGTGCATCCCATGTGGTAGTCGTTATACACGTCCCACAACCCGTCATGAATCATCGCATCGACCAGCACACCATTGCCCAGGCGATAACCTTCGCGCGCTTTGGGAACGAGATAGGGGGCGTTGGACATGGACTCCATGCCGCCGGCGACAACGATGTCTGTATCTCCGAGCTGAATGCCCTGCGCCGCCATCATCACTGCCTTCAAACCGGAGCCGCAAACCTTATTCACCGTCACGGCAGACACCGCCGGCAATAAACCACCACCGAGTGCAGCCTGGCGCGCGGGATTCTGGCCCAGGCCCGCTTGAATCACGCAACCCATGATCACTTCGTCGACATCCTCAACCGCCACGCCGGCGCGCCGCACACTTTCGCGCACCACGATGGCCCCCAGCTCTGTTGCCTTAAATCCCTTTAACGAGCCTAAAAACTTTCCGACTGGTGTCCTGACGGCGCTAACAATTACCGCTTCTCGCGTTTCCTTCATACAACTCCCGATTGTCTTTCAAGATTTATTACTGTCAACGATTTACTATTTACCCGAAGGGGTGTCAAGGAAGGTGCACCAAGCGATAAACTCAATTTCGAATGCAGCCGCCAAGACGCCAAGACCGCCAAGTGTGAAGAGATCGAGAGTTGATCGCTCAATTCAGCTTGGAAACGGCTTTGTTCATCTTCCTTCCGTTTTCAGCTTGGCGTCTTGGCGTCTTTGCGGCTGGTGACCTCAATTGATAAGCCCACAATCGAATGTTAGACTCCCGCTTTGCAATTAAACCTTCAAAACACTTTTCCAAATATCAAACATGCAAGCTCTCATTCTTGCGGGTGGTAAAGGCACGCGCCTCCGCCCGCTAACGGTCTATACCCCCAAACCGATCGTTCCCATTTGCAATCGTCCTTTTCTCCTTTACCAGATCGACACGCTGCGACGTGCCGGTATCACCGACATCACGCTCTCGCTCTCGTATCAACCAAATAAGATCGAGCAACTACTCGGCGACGGCTCAGATTACGGCGTGAAACTTAAATACACGGTCGAACCGCAGCCAATGGGCACTGCCGGCGCTTACAAATTCGCCGAGGACCTGATTCGCGAACCCACAGTGGTGTTCAATGGCGATGTTCTTACCGACCTGGATCTCAAGGCTGTTATTCGCGAGCACAACGAACACAAGGCGATAGCGACGATCGTCCTGGCGCCGGTCGAGAATCCGTCAGTCTATGGACTGGTGGAAACCGAGGATGACGGGCGCATCCGACGATTTCTGGAAAAGCCAAAGGCCGACGAGATCACCTGCAACACCATTAACGCAGGGACATACATACTTGAGCCTGGCGTGTTGGACCTTGTGCCCACGGGGGAAAACCATTCGTTCGAATATGGACTCTTTCCGGAGCTGTTGAAGAGAAAAGAACCCTTCTTCGCGCACACGCCGGCCAGAACTTACTGGATTGATATTGGAACTCCGGAGCGTTACCTGCAGGCGCACCTTGATTTGTTGGGAAACCGCGTGGGGCGCATTCACATCAAGGAGCGGCGTGGAGACTTTGATTCGGCGACCGCGGCGGAAATCGATGAGTTGTCTATGATCGGAGATGGGTGCCAAATCAAGCCGGGCGCTCAAATCATCAATTCCGTGTTAGGCCCGGGTTGCTTTGTGGAGGAACGCGCGCGCGTCGAAAACTCCGTCATCTGGCCGCACACACGAATCGGCACCGCTGCAGAAGTCGCAGGCGCTGTGATCGGACGTGGCTGCCATATCGGCCGTTCTGCGTTTGTTGGCGAGGGTTCAGTCCTCGGAGACAAAACTTCGCTGACTGATTACACGATTACAGGACGCACAAAGCCGTAGGCTACAGGACCGAAAGCTACCGAGTGCGTCTGAAAACTCTCAAGGTTGGGAAGGTGGGCTTGCCCCCGCTCTTTGTTGCGCCAGTTCAACATGTGGCGATTCCGCACCTTCAGCTACAGCCCAGATTAAAGGTGCTCAATTTCATTCATGATTGGAAGCTCCCAACGAAGAGCGGGGGCAAGCCCACCTTCCCAACCTTGAGAGTTTTCAGACGCCCGGTTCTGTACCAGTTTCGCTCCCTTCCAACTGATTGAATTTTCTATGGACGACTTAGCTCCTATCAAATTCGGGACTGACGGCTGGCGCGCGGTGATTGCGCGCGATTACACGTTCGCCAACCTGGAACGCGTTGCGCAGGCATATGCAGACTATCTACTCGGCCTGGGCGCTTCGCCTTTTGTCGTGATTGGTTATGACTGTCGCTTTCTTTCGGCGGAGTTTGCGCAGCGAGCCGGCGAAGTTTTGAATGGAAACCATCTGCGTCTGGCCCTCTTTAGCGAGGCTGTGCCAACTCCGCTAATCTCCTGGGCCGTTAAAGAGCTCAAGGCTGACGGTGGAATAGTAATCACAGCCTCTCACAATCCTCCGGATTTCAATGGCTTCAAAATAAAAGCGCCGTGGGGCGGCAGCGCCGCGTCGGAAACTACCATGGCGGTGGAAAAGCTGGTTGACGCCAATCAGCCACAGCGCGCTGTCATCAACGACGATGGCAACGCTCTGTTAACACCCACGGTCGAAAGTTACCGAAAGCAGGTAGCGTCTTATATTGATCTCGAACGCTTACGGCGATCGGCGGAACATGTTGTCGTAGATCCCATGCACGGAGCGGGAGGCAATTGGGTTGAAAGCTTTCTCACCGGCGGCAAGCTTACAGTCGAAACCATCCGCGGTCATCGCGACCCACTCTTTGGCGGCGTTAACCCTGAACCAATCGACAGCAATCTTGCTCCTCTTCGAGGTCGCGTCGTTGAGTCAAAAGCACTCGTGGGCCTGGCTACTGACGGCGATGCCGACAGAGTGGGCGCTGTAAATGAACTCGGCGAAACGATGAACATGCATCAGGTTGTCCCGCTGATTCTGTTGCACCTGGTCCGTCATCGGAAAATGACTGGCGCGGTAGTGCGGACGTTTTCGCAATCGGTTTTGCTCAAGCGAATTGCTGCCGCCCATAACCTCAAGCTTTATGAAACACCGATTGGCTTCAAGTACATCGCAGATTTGATGCTCAAAGACGACATCCTGATCGGCGCCGAAGAATCGGGCGGCATCGGCGTAAAGGGACACATTCCTGAACGCGACGGCATTCTCAATTCTATGTTGTTTCTCGAGGCCATAATCACAACAGGCAAACCACCAACGGAAATGTTAAAGGAACTTCATCGGGAGTTTGGCGAGTTTCACTTTGGCCGAAAGGATCTGCATGTGAAACCGGCGGCCGGCCTCCAACTCCTCGAGCAGCTCCGCAAAACAGCGCCGGACTCTGTTGCGGGTCACGCAGTCGCCGGCGTAGAAATGATGGATGGAACCAAATTACTCTTCGAGGATGAGTCGTGGTTGTTGTTCAGACAATCCGGAACTGAGCCTGTGCTGCGAATCTATTCGGAAGCCACTACCGTCTCCAAGGTAAAGGCTTTATTGGCTGCGGGCGAAGAACTGGCGTTGGGGCAGTAGCCCGACCGTAAGGGAGGGCGTAAGGTCGCGTATGAACGCCCTTCCTTACCCTCGGGCTACTGCCCCGTTTCGCATTCACGCTTAGCAACACGATTTTGGGACGCTACCCAACTACGGAAATAATTGACTACCGGCCCAAATCTAGTTACCTTTCCCTTCCCTTGGCAATCAAGAATTTCCCCCGATCTCTAAACGATCTCGGATGGAGGTGGCCTGCGATGAGTTTGGGATTAATCCTGCTGATTATCTTGATTATTTTACTTTTGGGCACTGTGCCGAGATGGCCTCACAGTAGAAATTGGGGTTATGGCCCAAGTGGCGGAGTCGGTCTGTTGCTGGTGATCATCCTCATTCTTCTCTTGTTGGGGCGCATTTAGATCAGCGACCCGAATTTCCGAGAGGGACTTTTGAACGAGAGAGTGCACCGGACCGGTAAAGTAGCCATCCAGGTTCTTACCCCAGCCCCACAGGCTGCGCGCGAATGCCAGAGCTCCCAGAGGTCGAACATGTAGTGCGTTCGCTACGCCGTGCTGTCGTCGGGCGGCAAATCGTAGCGGCTGAGATACACCTCTCAAAACTTGTTTCTCCCACCTCCACCGCAGTCTTCAACCGCAAATTAAGAGGCTCGCGCATCGCCGGCGTTGGTCGCCGCGGCAAATACATTTTAATTGAGCTTCAGACCGAGATTGCCCCGTCGCGAAAGTCTGAGCAGGTTCTCATTGTGCACCTCCGTATGACCGGCAAGTTCGTGGTGTTGACGCCGGACCATTCCCTGCCCCGGCACGCGCACGCGGTGTTCTACCTGGACGACGAGCGGCGGCTGGTGTTTCGCGATCAAAGACAGTTTGGAATCATGAGGCTAGTGGCAAAGTCGCGTGTCGCCGGAACCAAGGGAATCAGCGAGCTGGCACCCGAGCCTTTCTCAAGCGATTTCAGCCTTGATTACCTGAAGGAGATTCTGTCGCGATCACGACGATCGCTCAAGACGCTCTTGTTGGATCAAACGAGAGTGCTCGGCCTCGGCAACATTTATGCTTCAGAAGCACTCTTCCGCGCCGGGATTAATCCGTTCCGGATCGCCTCTGAACTTTCGTCCAAGCGCGTCGAGCGTTTGCATCAGGCAATTCGCGATGTGTTGAGGGCCGCAGTGTCGGGCAATTCATCACGGCGAATTGATCTGGAAGATCCGAACGGTTTTTCGTATGGCGAAGCTTTTGGGAAGGTTTGGCAGGTTTACGACCGTGAAGGCCAACCGTGCTTCAAATGCGGCACTCGCATTCGACGCATCACGCACGGCGGCCGGTCAACCTACTGGTGCCCGAAATGTCAGAAAAGATAATCCGCAGATTACGCCGATTACGCAGATCAAAACAAAGCAGCGGCCAGGCAAGAACACGCTCATGATGTTTTAGAAATCTGCGTAATCTGTGTAATCTGCGGATAGTCTCTACAAATTCTCCACAATAAAATCCGTCATCATCTGCCGCATGTGTTTCAAAAGCAGCGGATCTGTGACACCGTGGCGCGACTTTGGATAGACCATCAACTCAAATTGCTTCCCTGCCTTTTGTAGCTCATACACAAACTGAATTGTGTTCTGCATGTGAACGTTGTCGTCGATCGTTCCATGAATCAACAGCAGCTTGCCACTGAGATCCTTAGCCGCATGTACAGGTGAACTCTTCCGATAGCCTTCGGGATTGTTTTGCGGCGTGCCCATCACGCGCTCGGTATAGATCGTGTCGTAATCGCGCCAATCCGCTACAGTGCCGCCGGCGATGCCAATCTTGAAACTCTTGCTGTGAGTAAGTGCGTAACTGGTCATGAAACCGCCGTAGCTCCAGCCCCAAATACCGATGCGGCTGCCATCAACATACGGCTGACTCTTGAGCCAACTGACTCCATCCTCGAGATCGCGCAGCTCGAGCTCGCCTAAGTTTTTGTAAACCGGCCACGCCGATTCTTCGCCCTTGCCGCTGGCAGTGCGATTATCAAGAATCCAGATGATGTAGCCCTTCTGCGCCAGCGATTGGTGCCACAAATACGTTGGACCACCCCAGGCATTTCTAACCTGCGGCGCGTGCGGTCCCCCATAGGTAAAAGACATCACCGGATACTTCTTCGCCGGGTCAAATCCGGGCGGCTTGATCATCATCGCTTCCATTTCAAACCCATCACGCGTTTTGACCTGGAGCAACTCGGCCTTCCCAAGCCTGTATTGTCCGAGCACTTCGACCTTGTTCTCTTCAACGATGCGCACCAGCTTGCCGTTCGTATCGTACAGGCGCGTTTGCGTCGGCGTATTAACGTCGCTCCAGAAATCGATGAACAGATTGTTTTTGGGACTGACGACAAAACGGTGCGTGCCGGGCGTTGTAGTTAGTCGCGTCAACCCGGCGCCAGTCAAAGCGACTCGATACGGCTGCGGCGCAATGTGGCTGTTCTCAGTCGCGGTGATAAACGCGACTCCCTTGTCCTCATCGATGCTTTCCAGCGAACGCACTTCCCATTTCCCATCAGTAACCTGCCGGATCAGTTTTCCGTCCTGGGCGTAATGATAGAGGTGGCGCCAACCGTTGCGTGTGCTTTCCCAAAGAAACGAACCATCTTTCAACCAATGCGGATTATCGATCACTTCCACCCACGCTTTAGAAGTCTCGCGCACAGTGGTGGTTGATTTTCCGTTACCGGCGTCAGCAAAGTTCAGATCGAGAAAGATCTGCTCGCGATTCTGTGCCTGGTAGACCACCTTCTTACTGTCGGGCGTCCATGAAACCCTGGAGATCAAAAAATCACTCGGATGATATTTATAAGTGTCCATCCATCGCGTGGCGCCACCCGACACTTTGATTACCCCAAGCTGAACCGTCGGATTAGGATCACCGGCCTTCGGATACGGCGTCACCTCAACGTTTTGTCGATAGGGAATATGATCGACCACAGTGAACTCATGCACCGGGTTCTCGTCCAGCCGCAGGTAGGCCAACATCGTCGAATCCGGACTCCACCAGTAGGCTTCGAAGTTTCCGCGTCCATAGAGCTCCTCCTGGTAAACCCAATCAAGCCGGCCGTTGAGAATCTTTGGACCACCGTCTGCGGTGAGACGGCGTTCTTTCTGCGCGGCGATGTCGTAGACATACATGTCGTTGTTGCGCACAAAGCCGATCATGCGTCCGTCAGGACTGAACGTCTCACCTACCTCTTCCTCTGGCCCATTAGTCACGCGCACAGCCTTGTCACTGCCGAGCTCGTAGTAAAAAAGATCGTTGGAGAAATTTATGAGGACCGCAGTTTCATTACTGTTGAAATCATATGACCCGCGATTTGCCAACTGCTTCGCATCTGCCGCAGCGAGGCCAGCTAACGCTCCGAAAGCTGCTTCCATCCGAGCCGTGTCAAATAACGGCGTCGCATCGCCGGTCAAGGCATTCACTTTTTGCAACCGCGGCACGTTTCTCTTCGAAGCCTCATTGACGAGAAGGTAATGCTTTCCGTCTTTGAGCCAACGGATGTTTGGCAGGGTACCGGCAAAGTTTACTTTCTTAACCGGGTCGAAGATGTCGTCGATGGTGAGCAGTTTGTCCTGCGCGTAGAGCGGCATAACCGCGAGGACAATCAGAATTAGTGCGAATGAGTTTTGTCTTAGCTTCACTATTTGAACAACTCCTGATTAATTAGAACTACATGTCTGCGCGACAAGCTTGCAGTTTAGAGTTCAAGCTTTAGCTTGCCGTACCCAGGAACAACCTGAAGGTCGAACTCTAACCTTCGCGTCCGTGTTTCAGAGTTCAATCGCGGAAAAGGGTGGCGGGCCACAAGTTGCGACTCTGCCACCCTCGCTGACCATTCGCTTCCGTCTACACTCCGGGCATTGCCTTCTTCAATGGCCGCAGAAGTATTATCAACACCACAGCCATAAACAGGGCCATCGCGCCCAGAATCACGAAGAAGCTCGATTGCAGCCAGCGCTCCCAGAAAATTCCAATCATCGTCAGCTTGTTTCCAATGGCGGTGGCGACAAACCAACCGCCCATCATCATCCCGCGCATCCGAATCGGCGCCACCTTCGAAACGAGGGACAAACCCATCGGCGACAGCATCAGTTCTCCGAGGGAGATCACCATATACGCAATGATCAGCCATAAGGGTGAGACCTTAAAAATATAAGCTCGCCGCAAAATGGCATCGCGATGTTGCGCCGTCTGCGGACCTAGCGCTGTACCGAGCGCAGTATTAAATTGCGCCAGGCCGGGGCCTTTATCGTCCGGTGCAAACTTCTTGCTCTTGACATCAGCATGTTCCAGTTTCGCGATTACGTCTTCCGGAACTCCATCAGCGCGGAGGCTGCCAATTGTCCTGTCAGTTATGCGGAATGCGGCCGTAGAGTACGACGACGGGTCAGGAACCTGCGATTCACCAGCCTTTGCCGCGGTGTAAAGGATGAAGAATGACAGGGCAGTTAAAGTCATACCGACTGCCATTTTGGTTGGCGTCGATGGTTCCATCCCCTTTTGGTCCAGCCACTTCCAAAACCAAACCAGTGGGAACGTCAGGAAAATAATCCACATTGGGTTGATTGCATTGGAGATGGTTCCGGTAACATTCCAGTCAGTATTGTCGTCGGCCCAGTAGGTCAAGGTAGAGCCGTTCTGATGGAAGACCATCCAGAACACGATCACGATGATAAAAATTACGATCAGCGCGAAAATCCTTTTCCACTCGGGCACAGCCTCCATGGCCTGTTGCCGTGAGGCGCTGGCCGGCGGCGCGTCCACCGTAACAGCAGCAATGTTCGCAGCCTCTTTCGGTCCGAGTTCATCTACGCTTTTCGCCTTTTCCTCGACATGCTGCTTAAACTTCCAAAGAATTCCCACCGAGATCAACATCCCAAATGCCGCGACCGCAAACGCTGGGTGATAGCCAAAATTCTGTTTGACTATCTCCATCACGATTGGCGCTGCAAAGGCACCAACATTGATGCCCATGTAGAAAATGTTGTAGGCCCGATCCTTGAGGTGGCTGCCTTCCGGGTAGAGGTTGCCAACCATGGTCGAAACGTTTGGCTTAAAGAACCCGTTACCTATGACGAGGCACGTCAAAGCCGCGTAAACAGCGGTCATCGACCGAATTGAAAGTAGGGCGTGCCCGGCCATAAAGAAGAAGCCGCCCACCATGACGGCTCTCCGATACCCCAGTTTCCAGTCAGCAATGATCCCGCCGACAAGTGGGCTGGCGTAGACGAACATCAAGTACCACGCGTACAGGTTCGTGGCTTCGGCAGCCGTCCAACCAAAGCCTTCATCCGGGTTGCGAAGATAAAGGGTGAAGAGCGCGAGCATGGAGTAGAAGCTGAAACGCTCCCACATCTCCGTGCCGAAGAGCACATAAAGGCCCTTGGGGTGCTTACTAACGCCCTCTAGATTGTGACTGCTCATGGTGTTGGCCGTAGCCATAGTTCAAGTTCCTCCAGAATTTGGACTCAACTACAATTACGGGGAGTGGCACGGGGATTTATGGCACGCATTCAGCCAAAGATTGCGGCCCATGTCAAGGGAGTTTTACGTAGAGTCTTACAGAACCGAGCGGGGTGGAGAGTGTGGGATGACCAATGTGGGGGTGTCCCTCCGTGGGCGCCCCTTCTATCGGTACCCTGATTTTCACCGAAGCTTTCACCGAAGTGCAAAGGCACCCACGGAGGGACGCTCCTACAAATCAGTCTCCAACGCACACTCTTTACCGCACGCGGTTATGTAAAGCCCACTAACTTTCCTGTGCCAAAGTTATCTTCTTTCGGAAGGAGTGATTTATCATGCGCTGGCCCAACGTGGTTTAGGTACCAACCCCCGTGCTGGAAAACGAAGAGACAATACGATCCACGAAATCACACGAAGCAACCCTAACTTTCGTTCGTGAAATTTCGTGTTGCTTCGTGGATAGTTTTACCCCGGCGAAAGCATTGAACGCCAAACCAGGACAGTAACTTGCTGTGCTGGTCTAAACAGAGATATTGCTGGTTGCCTTCTGTTACCTTCTGTTGCCTTCTGTTCACACATTCGTTCTCTTGACAGCGGGAAGGTGAAAGAGTATACAGGCGCCAGCCTCTGCGTTCTTTAATAGACTCGAGCTCCAACTTACTTTCGAGTCCGTTGATTGAAACAACTTCACCGAAAACTCACAGGAGGACCTTCACATGTCGAAACTCAAATCCGGTGTTCGAAACCCATCTCACAAATCACGGTATTCGTCTTTGTCTCGCTCGCCTTGTTAGGCCTTACCGCCTGGCGTTCAAGTAGCTCCACTAAAGTGGACGGCCCGCGCGTTATTAATCAAACTACCGCTTTCCAGGTTGTAGGTGCTGACGTAGTAAACAATGTCTTAAACTTAACCCTCAGGAATGTTTCAGAGAAGACTATCAATGGATACAGCCTGGCCTTGAATGGTGGTTTCATTCGGACTGACTTCACGATCGGGGTTTCTGCAATCGCACCCGGCCAGATTGAGGAAAGGTCATTCCCTTATGACTCCAGCCAGACACCGGAAATGGAGATTCAAGCCGTAGTCTTTGCCGACCGCTCTTTTAATGGGAGCATCGTGGCGGCCTATTCAATTTTGCACCGAAGGGACGGTTTGAAAGTCCAACTACAGGCTATCGATCTACTCTTGAAAGCGGCTTTAGAGTCCTCTGATGCCAAGCTCCCGGCCAATCTTGACTCCCTACTGTCTGAAGTCGACGCTCTTCCAGAAGGTCGGCACGAAACTCGCGCGTTCCGGACCGGACTTCATGACGCCAAATCGGATCTAAAAATGATGTTGAAGAGTTTGATGACTGAGAGTAGTCCAGGAAGAAATCTAGCTCTGCGACAACGACTGAACGAGGTTCGGTGGCAGGTTACAGAACGAGCAAAAAGACTCTGACTTCACGACAAAGCACCAATCAAAGATTTACTCTCAGATCGCAAATCCAACCGGCGCGACCGGTACGGGAATCTTTTCCTTTATCGGGCAAAAGTCAATCCCAGCCAATCCTTTGATCTCGGTAGATGGTCCTATGACGTAATCCTGATCAATGGCCGCTGAGTCTCAGCTATCAGCCGGTTCCGGGGGGTAGGGGCGCTAGCATTATCACAGCGCAGGATGCTGGGCGGGGTTTGCCCGCGGCGCAGGGGCTCCCCCCTTTGCTTGACAGTCCGATTCCCGCAGCGGTATAAGCACCAATGACAAACGTGGTGAGTTAAGGCGACTTGCGGCCACGTAAAACAACCCGCTAAACAGCTCGGGCAGTCCAAAGGGCCAATCCCGAAAAAACTTCAGTTATAAATGAAGTCCCGCGTTGTTTAGCGCGGGACTTTTTTATTGCCGATTTGCGATTGACGATTTCCGATTGGCGAGTGGTCTGAATTGGCAATTGGCATTTGGAAATTGGCAATCTAACAAATGGAATCCTTCAGAAACATTCTCGAGTCAGACAGCATCCACGTCTTCGATGGCGCGATGGGCACAATGCTCTACGCCAAGGGCGTGTACATCAATCGCTGCTACGACGAATTGAATATCAGCAATCCTGATCTGGTGCGCGAGGTCCACGCGGAATATTGCCGCGCCGGCGCGGACATTCTCGAGACAAACACCTTTGGCGCGACCGTACCGAAGTTGGCCCAGTATGGTCTCGAGGCCAACATGCGCGAGATCAATATCGCAGCCGCCAGGCTTGCGCGCGAAGGCGGCGGTAGTGAGTGTTATGTGGCGGGCGCTGTGGGGCCGCTGGGCCTGCGTATCGAGCCATACGGGCCAACCTCCTTCGACGAAGCGAAGGATATGTTCAAGGACCAGGTTGCGGCTTTGCTAGAGGGCGAAGTGGATCTTTTTCTCCTCGAGACCTTTTCGGATGTCTCGGAAATGCAGCAGGCGATTCGCGCGGTTAAGGAACTTTGTGACCTGCCCATCATGGCGCAGATGACCATCCAGACTGATGGCAACACTGCCTACGGCACCACGCCGGAGCTGTTCACCGCGCAACTGGATGAATGGGGAGCTGACGTCATTGGCCTGAACTGCGGAGTTGGCCCGGCAATCATTCTTACGGCGCTCGAGAAAATGCGCGCGATTACGAAGAAGAAGCTGGCTGCACAACCGAACGCGGGTTTACCTCGCGACGTTCAGGGGCGGCAGTTTTACATGTGCTCTCCTGAGTACATGTCAAAGTTTGCCAAGCGCTTTATACAGTCAGGGGCAAAGTTTATCGGCGGATGCTGTGGCACAACTCCGGCACACATCAAACTGATCTCCGACGCCGTTCGGGCTGCCTCACCGCGCGCGCAAAAAGTCATCTTTTCTTCTGGAGCGTTGGCCCAGATAACCGAGGTTACGCCGGACGTTCAAGTCGTTCCGCCAGAGGAGCGCTCGCGTTGGTCCAGAAAGATTGTCGAAGGTGAGTTTGTCACTTCGGTCGAGGTATTGCCGCCGAAAGGCGTGGACGCGAAGAAGACGCTCGATTCAATTCGTCTATTGAAAGATGCAGGGGTCGATGGCGTGAACATTCCCGATGGCGCGCGTGCACAGTCGCGTATGAGCGCTATGGCCACAGCCGTGTTGGTCGAACAGCAAATCGGGATTGAGTCAGTACTGCACTATTGCTGCCGCGATCGCAATCTTTTGGGGATGATGTCTGATCTCCTGGGCGCTTCTGCGCTGGGAATACGCAATCTATTGCTCATTACGGGTGACCCTCCAAAGATGGGCCCTTACCCGGACGCGACCGCGGTTTTTGACATTGATGCTATTGGTCTGACAAACATGGTCAACAAGCTGAACCATGGCCTGGATATCGGAAACAATCCCATCGGCGAACCGACCGCTTTTTGCATTGGCGTCGGGGTGAATCCTGGAGCGGTTAATCCCGAGGAAGAGATTCGCCGCTTTGAGTACAAGGTGGAAGCGGGCGCGCAATATGCGATTACGCAACCGGTATTTGATACTGATCAACTACGCGATTTCATTAAAGCGATTGAGCACGTTCGTATTCCCATCGTGGCCGGCATCTGGCCACTCGTTTCGTTTCGCAACGCCGAGTTTTTGCACAACGAAGTGCCCGGTGTGCGTGTGACACAGTCGATCATGGATCGCATGCGCGCGGCTTCAGCAATCAGCAAAGAGGCGGGACGGGACGAAGGTTTAAAGATTGCGCGTGAGTCGCTGTTGGAAGTGCGCGACATCATTCAGGGGGTGCAGGTGTCGGCGCCTTTTGGAAACGTGAAGTATGCGTTGGAAGTTTTTGATGTTGTGGAAGGTTTCGGAAACGACCGGTCACTAGCTACGTCTTCAGAGATAGGCTCAAAGCTATCTGCGTGATAGTGCGCAGTAAGAACGATCCACTAAAACACACGAACTTACTCGAAAGAAAACTCTTTTCGTGCCGTTTCGTGTCTTTTAGTGGATCGTTCTTATTCTCAAATCTCCACTACCAACCATACTGCCTTATTGTGATTTTTCGGCTCTCTTAGCAGAGAGGCTGGGCAAGATGAAGGATTGAAAATAGGGCGCGAGTCGCTGTTGGAAGTGCCCGACATCGTCCAGGGAGTGGAGATCTCGGCTCCGTTTGGAAATGTGAAGTATGCGCTGGAAGCGTTTGAGGTGTTGAATGCCATCGAAGCCCGGAAGTAAGCCGGTCCTCAACTTCGTTCGTCCTCAATCGAGTTTCCTTGAGTTTTGGCACAATACCAGTAAAATGCGCCACTAGAGAAGCATAAAGACCGAGACCCTCAAACTCCTCGCTCGTAGAAACATTGCGGTGCCTCATCTTTTCGCTTCCTCCAATCTCTTTCAAACGGGCTTGATATGCTTGTTCCTCAACCTTCACCTAAGCCAGAGATGCTTGCTCTGCACCACGAATCTACCTCGGAAAAGGCCGAGAGGCAGAAGCATTTTCTCATTTATCTCGCAATATTCCTGGGCTCGCTGATTGCGCTAACAGCAGGCGTTCTGATTGAGGAACATTTACTGCTGCTTCTGCCAAACGTCTTCCACATCGAACCAAAAACATTAGATACTTTGAACAAGCTCGCCGCACATTTTTTCAATGAAGTTGGAATTGCCGGTCTCATCGCTTGCGGACTGGCATTTACAATCGAGCGGTTTTCTACTAAGGAGTTTGCCAAGCACGCGCAGAAGCTGGCTGCGGAGGAAAGGGAGGCCATCAAGCAGGATGTGTTCCACGCTATTTTCGGTCACTTCGTGCCGAAAGAGATAATTGGCGAGATGACCAGCCAGATCCTTGTAGAAACTTTCCTCCGGAAGAACTTCACGATAGTTTACACACTTCAGCCTTTTTTGGACATCGTCACGCATTCAATGTTTGTTCACGTTGACTTTAAAATGAAGTATGACATTATCAACCTAAGTAAACATCCACGACCTTTTCTACTCAAAGCAGGGTTTTCAAAGCCGCCCCTCCCATCGCTATCGGATCAATCAAAGTTCATAAGCGTAAGTGCGGTAGGCTGCGAAAACCCTTTTACCCTCCAAGAAAAGGAGATAGCCACCCATCCGCAAACGGGATCCCATATCTCACTCAATTATAAAGAGCCGCTATTGGTGAGACCGGGGGAGGACAATCCCACCACGGTTACCATTCATTCGCAGACGGTGAAACATTTTGCCGGTGGCTCTTCGTATTTTAGTGTCGAGTACCCCACTGCCGACTTGCAACTTACCGCTGAAGTTCACGATCGTACGTTGGAGGTTTATTCCGGCGCTACACCTGTTTGCCAGGGTATTGAGTGGCTAAAGAAAACGCCGGATTATAAATCAGAGGATGGTTACTATGATTGGTATTTGCAAAGGCCGCTACTCGCTTTTCAGTCGGTATATCTCACCTGGAATCCAAAAGATCTCATCAACGCGCAACTTCTCCCGGTCGAAAGCGGAGATCCAAATCTGGGAACCGAGAGCTGAATTACTTACTCTCCTGAGTCCCACTACCTGACCTGGCCCTCTTGATAAGCTACTTCGCGAGGATATCAGCCAGGGCTGAATCAACCTCTCGATATCGAAATTCGTAACCGCCGCCTTTCAACCGCTGCGGTTCCACACGTTGGCTCGAGAGCAATAGCGCATCCGCCATCTCTCCAAAAGCGAAACGCAGTCCGAAAGCCGGAATCGGAAACAGCGTGGGTCTGGAAATCACTCTTCCGAGGGTCTTGGTAAACTCCGCATTGCGCACCGGGTTCGGAGCGACGAAATTTACCGGACCCTGCAACGCATCATTAGTTAATGCAAACTTCAGCGCCCCCACCGCGTCATCGAGTGCGATCCAACTCATCCACTGTTTGCCGTCGCCTATTCGTCCGCCGATACCCATCTTAAAAGGCGGCAGCATTTTTTTCAGCGCGCCGCCTTCCTTGTCGAGAATGATTCCAAAACGCGCGTTAACCGTGCGAATCCCCTTCTCCCGTGCCAGGTCAGTTGCTTTCTCCCACTCGACGCATACTTCCGCGAGAAAATCATCACCCGGTGCACTGCTCTCCGTCAGAGTTTCATCTCCGCGATTGCCGTAGTAGCCGATGGCCGACGCTGAAATCATTACTTTCGGGCGCTGAGTTAGATTCGCGAGCGCGTCACCCAGCAAACGCGTGCCCTTCACCCGGCTTTCACGGATGCGCTTCTTCTTCTCGTCATTCCAACGTCCTTCGGCAATGCTTTCACCCGCAAGATGGACCACCGCGTCGAACCCTTCGATCATCGATAGGGCAATGCTGTAACGGTCGGGACTCCACTCAATCTCCGAAGCTGAGCCCGGGTAGTGACGCACCAGACGGAAAATGTCGTGGCCACCGCCCTCCAGAGCTTTGATCAAAGCCGTTCCCACCAATCCATGTGA
This sequence comes from Acidobacteriota bacterium, assembly GCA_038040525.1. Lineage (GTDB taxonomy): Bacteria > Acidobacteriota > Blastocatellia > Pyrinomonadales > Pyrinomonadaceae > PSRF01. The sequence goes on from JBBPIC010000007.1 coordinate 19,545, forward strand.
TCCGCTCATAAGAATTCTCATCGTTCTCTCAACTAAAGAGGATGACGCACGTTAGATGACTGCCTTCACCCTTTCTGAAATAAACCTGACCTCAGATTTGGCCCAAGCCTGGAATTTTCTTGCCTTTTCGCTTTATAGGTGTAAGATCGGCGGCCTCAAACCAGACAGCTTGCTCATTCAGCTTGTTCGGAATCAAATTCTCTAAACCCGCGCCGCCTATTGCTCAATGACTTCGCAGCCGATACTCCAGATCGTTTTTTGTTTGGTTCAAGCTTCAGACCCGCAGACACCATGGTTCGACAACCCTTTAGTGCCCATCGTAGCACTATCAGTCGCCCTTGCTTCCCTTTTCCTGGCTGCTGTCACGTTTTTCAAAGCCCACCTATGGCCGCATATTAACGCCTTCTTTGATAGACGGTCATTTAAGAAAAGCGTTGCTGCATTGTCACTATCTGACGAAGAAATTGAGCGCGCCCAGACATTGTACATTGAACCTTTCGTTCAAAACGTCGATCCGATGGGAAGCGAAGAGCCCCGAGCCCACGCTGGTGTTAAAAATAAACTGTTTGAGACGCTGGACAGTCTTTTTCATGCGACTTCTCCATATCGCTATCTAATACTTTTGGCGGATTCTGGCATGGGTAAGACAAGCGCGCTAATAAACTATAACATCCGACATTTGCGGCGACGATACCAAAAATTTCAGGTCGCTCTCATTTTTCTGAGCAAGAAGTCGGCACTTCAAGAGATACAGAAAATAACCGAACGGCGCGACTGCATTCTATTCCTCGACGCTTTTGATGAAGATACCTTGGCTATTAAGGATCATCAGCAGCGCTTGGATGAACTTATGGTTGCTACGGACGGCTTTCGGCGCGTCGTTGTCACTTGTCGCACTCAATTCTTTCGCATCGATGAGGAAATTCCCCGCGAAGTCGCAACGCTCAGAGTGGTGGCCCCTCGGGCGGCAGCTCAACCAGCCGCCTATACATTTCACAAGCTCTACCTTTCTCCCTTCTCTGAGGATCAAACCAAAGTTTATATAAGTAAGAGTTATCCGATTAATGTGTTCGCGCGGCGACGAGCCCAAAAACTGGCAGACAAGATTCCCCACCTAGCAACCCGACCCTTGCTACTGAGTCATATTCATACCCTTGTCCGGCAACCTGAGATCAGCTATGCATTTGAAGCTTACGATGTGATGGTCAAAGCCTGGCTTGAACGCGAAAAGGGGTTCATCCAAGAAGAGGACCAACTGGAACGCTTTTCGGAACTCTTGGCAGTGGACTTATATCTTAACCGGGAGTCGAGAGACGGCGAACGGGTTCCGAGGGAGCAATTGGTCGGCTTGGCAAAAGAGTGGGGCATTCCAATTATTGACCGTCAAGTAAGTGATTATAAATTTAGTACGCGCTCGCTCCTTAACAGAGACGCCGACGGAAATTGTAAGTTTGCCCATCGGTCGATAATGGAATATTTGTTTGTTAAGCAATATCTGACTGCGTCATCTTCTAACGCCGACGAGATGCGTCGAATCGAGTGGACGGATCAAATGCGCACATTTTACTGGGAGATGATTGAAAAAAACGTTCTAGATCGACACTGCGTTCCGTACGACAAGAGAAACTACAACGGCGACTATATTCTTGACGAGAATGAGATCCCATTTGTGCGTGCAATTACGCTGCATGGCTTGTCGCTACTGAGTATCCCACAACTCGCACGGCAGCGGTTTGGAGCTGTGATGACTACCACGACAGCAATGTGTGCACGGCTCGTTGATCCAAAGGGCAGAGGGGATCCGGTTGTATCTTTAATCGGCCTCGCTTCAAATCCGGATAAGCCGCAGGGTCTAAAACCCATAGCCATACACTATCATGGGAAACTTTTATCGATTAGCCCAGCTAGCCTAGTCAGGTATATGGAAATGGCTGAGCGCAGTATGCAGTGGGGCGGGATTCCTGACATCGGCACTCAAGCCTACGTTTCTCTTTTACCTTCACTCGAACGATTAAGCGGGGGATGGCATAGTTGCACTCTGCCTCTTCAGTTTAACGGAGAAACAGTGGGGATTTTTGCGGTTGAAACTAGCCGAGTGGGTGCCTTGGAGAAGGATTGGGAACACGGAGTAATAGAGATTCTAACTCAAGTAGCTGGTCATCTTTGGGAAAATCGAAACTCATCAGGAGTGTGATCGGATTACAGTCAACTGGGCTGAGAATGAGCCCTGCTTCGTAAGCTCATCGTTGTTAATACAAAGTTGATCGCACCGACAACGTCATCGAGTGCAATCCAACTCATCCACTGTTTGCCGTCGCCAATTCGTCCACCGATACCCATCCTGAAAGGCGGCAGCATTTTCTTAAGCGCACCGCCTTCTTTGTCGAGAATGATGCCGAAGCGAGTGTTGACCGTGCGAATCCCCTTCTGCTTCGCCAGGTCTGTTGCTTTCTCCCACTCGACGCATACTTCCGCGAGAAAATTATCACCCGGTGCACTGCTCTCCGTCAGAGTTTCATCTCCACGATTGCCGTAGTAGCCGATAGCCGACGCGGAAATCATTACCTTTGGCCGCTGAGTTAGGTTCGCTAGCGCGTCGCCCAGTAAACGCGTTCCCTTCACCCGGCTTTCACGAATGCGCTTTTTCTTCTCGTCGTTCCAACGTCCTTCTGCAATGCTTTCACCCGCAAGATGGACCACCGCGTCAAACCCTTCGATCATTGAGAGGGCGATGCTATACCGGTCAGGACTCCACTCAATCTCCGAAGCTGAGCCCGGGTAGTGACGCACCAGACGAAAGATCTCATGACCTTGCGGCTCGAGAGATTTGATCAACGCGGTTCCAACCAGTCCGTGGGATCCGCTTATTAAGATCTTCATAGGTAACTCTTAAAAGAACTCTTGCTAAAACGAGTTCTTCCCTTCTTCGGATAAGGTCTTGTCTTCTGTGGCGTTTTATTCTATCAGACCTACGTCACCCATCCGCTAAAGAGCTCGATTTCGGTGCTGTTCCAATTTGAGAGTTCTGTCTGTGCGTCCTCGGTAGCCCCTGTGTCTCTGTAGGGAGTCTTCGCTGACTTATTTACCACAGAGACAAAGCGCTGCTTGGGCCGCAAGCAACTGACGCGCTGGCTCCGGAGGAGCCGAATGCTTATAGATCCGACTATGAACAAGACCTGCGCTCCAGCGGAGCGCGATGTTTTCCGGCGATGGTACGCGCCACCGCCTTACCTTTCGCTCCTCTGGAGCGAGGAGTCTTTTGGAAGTCGCGCGTTCTATAAACATTACGTCCCTACGGGACGAAGGTAGCCCTTCAGGTGCGCGGGACTAGTGTGGACTGCCGCATGCTGAATGCCATGAACTAAAAACTTTGTGCCTTGCCTAAGACAATTCTGTCTCGTTCTTCTCATTGTCGCCTTCCTGTGTCTCATGCTCTGGCCCAGCGCGCTCACGCAGTCACCACTACAACGCATCACCAACACAAGTGAAGAAAGCATCAACCTCAACCCGTCGATCAGTGGCGATGGACGAGTTGTCGGTTTTGAATCCACTGACGACGTTGCCGCGGCTGGAGGTGTGGAAAGCTTTCGAGCCATTCGCGCCAACGTATCCGTCGATCCTCCAACCTTTCTGCAACTGGGCGCGACCCGCGCGCCTGCACCCGCCATTTCGCAGGACGGCTCGCGAATCGCTTTTGCCTCGAAAGACAATCCCCTTGGCGCCAACAATGATGCGAACTCCGAAATCTTTCTTTACGACGGAGCCAAACTCGTCCAGGTCACGAACACTTCGCCCGTCGATATTTCACTTCGGGCCGTTAACGGAAATTTTCTGCCTTCGATTTCTGACGACGGTCGCTTTATTGCATTCTCATCAAACCGCGATCTGACAAACCAAAACGCCGACGGCAACCTGGAGATATTCATCTTCGATACTGTCGCTCTGAGTTTTACACAGCTCACTAATACTTCCGGGATCGTTGGCTCTACGAATGCGAAGATCAGCGGCAACGGCGCCAGCGTTGCCTTCATTCGCGACCCGGGAACCCCTCTTGCTTCGCCCAGTGCGAAGTGCGATCTGCTGCTACAGAATCGAGTTGGCCCACCTGCTGTTCGCGTGCTGGCCTCAGCTGCCCAATCTTTGGCGATGACTTACGGACGGGCAATCAGCGATGACGGCCAGCGCGTCGTGTGGTCAGCAGAAACGACTGCAAACACTACTCAAGTATTTTTGTTTGACGGGCGCAATAACAACACGACGCGTCAGATAACCAGCCTCGGCGCAAGAGCGACGGACGTGCAGCTCCATCCGACTATCAGCGGCAATGGCTCTCGCATCGCTTTCGCCACACGCCGCGGTGTTTCCGGCTTGGGTAGCAATTCTGACACCAGCGTTGAGTTGTACACCTTTGATATTCCGTCCAGCACCTTTGGGCGCGTAACCAATGTCAACTCGTCCAGCGCCACTGCCGATGTTCTGTGTTCGATGAGCGACGATGGCGCTGTCATCGCGTTCAACTATCCCCGCATACTTTCAGGCGCCGTTTCCAATAATGATTTTTCCAACAACTCGGAAATCTACGTTACGGGGACGCCGGGAATCCCCTCATTTGGCACGCTCACAATCCTCAACAGGGCTTCGATGGGCCATGAACTTTCATCAATTAAAGCCGTTGCCCCCGATAGCATAGCCCTGGCCTCTGGCTCGTCCTTATCCTTTCAAACCCAACAGGCCCAGCGACAGGCCGAGGGCACGTTTCCAGTAACGGTCGGCGGCACCACGGTGACAGTCAATGACAGGCGCGCACAGATATTCTTCGTTTCACCAACCGAGGTGCATTTTCATGTGCCGGCGGCAACCGAGATCGGGAATGCCGAAGTGGTGGTGACTAATTCAGATGGATTTCAAAGCCGGGGAACGGTACCGACGTTAAGGGCCGCGCCGGGTGTTTTCACAACCAGCGGCGACGGCCTCGGCGAAGGAATGATTCTGAATGCCGACACATTGACCTCTGGTCCATTCAATCCCACCAGCGGAAACCTGCGTCTCACAATATTTGCAACCGGTGTGCGAAATGGTTCGGCTGTATCAGTTACGGCCGGGGGGCGAACGTTAGTCCTTGAATCAATCCTGGCGGCGACAGAGATGCCGGGCATGGATGAAATCCACGTCATCGTGCCTGCTGATCTCCGTGGCGCCGTTAAAGTCGATCTCGTTGTGCGTGCAGATGGACGAGACAGCAATCCGGCTGCAGTCGAATTTATCGGTGATGCCCGCCGCGACATTTTGATCAACGAGTTCATGGCTGACACGCCCGATGGCGCGGCCGGCGATGCTAATCGCGACGGGAGCCGCGACACGTCCCAGGATGAGTTTGTCGAACTGGTAAACACCACAACTCATGATATCGACATCAGTGGTTATCAGATTCTGAACCGTAGTGCGACCGGCACTTCCGATACGCTTCGTCACACATTCTCAACCCGTACAATCATTCCAGCGTGCACTGCAATCGTTGTGTTTGGCGGTGGCACCTTCGATCCGAACCATGCAGCCTTCGCCGGTTCGCAGGTTGTTAAGGCTTCTTCAGGAAGTTTGACATTAATTAACTCGGCCGGAGTGATTACGCTCCGTGATCCAGCCGGCACCATTGCCGGCTTCGTGACCTACGGAGGCTCCTCTGGGCTGGACGCCGATGACAATCAATCCCTCACGCGTCTACCAGACATCGCCGGCCCCTTCGCAAAACACGGTGCTGCGACCGTTGGCGCGCGTTTGTTCAGTCCCGGCACTCAACTGAACGGGTTGCCGTTTAGCTCTTGCACGCCAGCGATAGCACGCGTTGAAGTTTCTCCGGCGTCGGCCATACTCAACATCGGTCAGCAACAACAATTTACCGGGCGTGCTTTTGACGGCAGTAATAACGAGGTGCCGGGCGTCATCTTCTACTGGCAATCAAGCAACACTGCCGTGGCGATGATCGACCAAAACGGTCTGGCAACCGGTATGTCTGCTGGTTCGACTCAAATACTCGCGACCGGCCGAGGCGTGCAATCAACGCCGGCAACCTTGATGGTGAATCAGCCACCGCCCGAGTTAACCAGCATCACCATCTCGCCGACAAACGCCACGATCAGTGTGGGTGGGAGCCAGCAATTTACAGCGCAAGCCAAAGATCAATTCGGTCAGAACATTGGCGGCGTCACGATCACTTTTGCTTCCCACAACGCGACGGTGGCATCTGTCGATTCAGTGAGCCCCACTTCGAGCAACGGTTTCGCAACCGCCACGGTGACAGGACACCTCAACGGGGTCTCCGAGATTCGCGCCGCAGCGACCAATGGAACCGCAACTGTCACAAGTGGTGCCGCCACCGTGATTGTCGAGCCCGCTGCCGGCCAGCTGCTTATCAGCGAATTCCGTACTCGTGGACCGGCGGGAGCCGCCGATGAGTTTGTAGAAATCTATAATCCAACCACCTCCACCTTGATTATCGGTGGACTAAAAATTCGCACATCGAATAGCGCTGGCACAATCAGCGATCGGGTCATAATCGTCGCCGGTACCACGCTTGGCCCAGGCTGCCACTACCTTGCGGCAAACAGTTCGGCGGGCGGATACAGCGGTTCCGTTCCAGCTGATCAAGCCTACGCCACGGGCTTGGCCGATGACGGCGGCATTGCAGTTACTGGTTCAAACGGCGCCAACATCATCGACGCGGTAGGAATGAGTAGTGGCTCCTCGTACAACGAAGGCACTCCGCTGGCGCCGCTTGCGAACAACGTCAACCGAAGCTATGAAAGGAAACCCGGAGGCACGTTTGGCAATGGCACTGATACGAACCATAACGTCGTCGACTTCCTCTTGAATACCGGCGGCAGCAATCCTCAGAATCTATCGACGGGCTGCCTCGATCCGAGCACCGCGGATCTCTCGATTACAAAAACAGGTTCACCCGATCCTGTGATCGTAGGTTCGGACGTTACTTATTCAATTACCATCACGAACAACGGGGCCGGTTTAGCTCAGTCTGTGGTGATAACGGATAACCTACCATCCACCGTAAGCTTCGTTTCGTGCCACTCAACCGGGGGCGGCATTTGCGGCGGCTCAGGTAACAGCCGCACGGTAACGTTCACTTCCCTGGCTAGCGGCGCCTCCGCCACAGTCACTCTGGTAGCTAGAGCGAACGGCCCGGCCGCGACTATCTCCAGCACCGCGAGCGTGAACTCATCTACGCCTGATTCCAACACCGGAAACAACTCTGCAAGCTCCATTACCGTTATACAGGCGCCTGCGCCGGGGCTCACAATCACTGATGTCACAGCAAACGAAGGCAGTTCAGGAACGACAACCTTCACCTTCACCGTTAGTTTGTCCTCCCCGGCTCCGGAAAACGTTAGCTTCGACATTAGTACCCAGGACAACACGGCAACGGTTGCCAACAACGACTACGTAGGAGGAACCCTCACGAATCAGACAATTCCGGCGGGGCAGCAGAGCTACAACTTCACCGTTGCAGTCAACGGCGACGCGATGGCCGAGCCAGACGAATCCTTCTTCGCCAATGTGACCAACGTGGCCGGAGCTACCGTAACGGATGGCCAGGGTCTGGGAACGATTCTCAACGACGACGTCGCCAACCTGGTGATCAGTAAGTTGTATGCCGCAGGCGGTAATTCAGGCGCACAGTTCACCCACGACTTCGTGGAGATCTTCAATCGCGGAGCAACCACGGTCAATTTCGCCATCACGCCTTATTCGGTTCAATACGCGGGAGCCACCGCATCGTTTGGCTCGAAGGTCGATCTCACATCGGGGACTATTGCGCCAGGTCAATATTTTTTGGTCCAGCTTTCAGGCGGCGCCAGCGGTGCACCACTCCCAACTCCAGACGTGAGCGGCAGCATCGTCATGGCCGGCACTGCAGGCAAGGTCGCCCTGGTAGTTGGCACTACATCCCTAACAGGGAGCGGTTGTCCTTTGTCCGCATCAGTCGCTGACTTTATTGGCTACGGCGCTACGGCAAACTGTTTTGAAGGCGTAAACGGACCAGCGCCGGCCCCAGGCAACTCTACGGCAGACTTCCGAAGGGCCGGTGGTTGCTCTGACACCAACGACAATGCAGCTGACTTCTTTCTGCACGCGCCGGCTCCACGCAACACCAGTTTGCCGTTGAACGACTGTGTCCCGGGTACGCCTACCACCCTGGCCATCACGGATGTCGCGATGTCGGAAGGTAACAGCGGCTCCAGGATATTTACCTTTACCGTTAGTTTGTCAGCTCCGATACCAGCTACAGATGTGGTATTTGACCTTGCCACTCAGAACAAGACTGCTACGACCGCAAATGACGACTATGAAGCGCGGACCCTGACGAATCAGATCATTCCCGCGGGCCAGCAGATCTACACCTTCGATGTCACGGTCAATGGCGACACTACGGTGGAGCCAGATGAGACGTTTGTCGTCAACGTCACAAATGCGACTGGCTCGACGGTTACTGACGGTCAGGGTCAGGGCACGATTCTCAATGATGATCTGCCCAATCTCTCAATCAACGATGTCTCGCTGGCTGAAAGCAACAGCGGTACGAAAGTTTTCAACTTCACTGTCGCCTTGTCCGCCCCCGCAGCCTCAGCAGTTGCCTTCGATATTGCAACACAGGACGACACAGCGACTGTAGCTGACAACGATTACGTCTCCCAGGCTCTAATGAATCAGTCAATTCCAGCCGGGCAACAGACTTATATCTTTGCTGTAGTAGTTAAGGGTGACGTGAATGTTGAAGGAAATGAAACTTTCTTCGTAAATCTAACCAATGTTTCCGGGGCAGCAGTCTCGGACAGCCAGGGCCTTGGGACCATTCAAAACGACGACAGTATCTTGCTGACCATTAACGATGTCGCAATCGACGAAGGCAACAGCAGTTCGACTATCTTTACCTTCACTGTTAGCTCGTCGCTGCCAGCACCGGTCAGCGGTCTCAGCTTCAATATCGCCGCCCAGGACGGCAGCGCCACCAGCTCGAGCGGTGATTACGCATCGAAGAGTTTAACCAATCAAACTATTCCGGCGGGACAACAAACCTACACGTTCGACGTAACAATAAACGGCGACTTGAACGTCGAACCAGCGGAAACGTTCCTCGTGAACCTGACCAATGTTAACGGCGGTACGGTCGTCGATGGTCAGGGTCTGGGAACAATTGAAAACGACGATGCAGCTAATCTGGTCATCAGCCAGTTGTATGCCGGCGGCGGTAATGCCGGAGCTTCGTTCACTAACGACTTCGTTGAGATCTTTAATCGCGGCACTACCACCGTCAATTTCGCGACCACGACTTACTCCATTCAATATACGGGAGCCACTGCCAACTTTGGCTCTAACAAGGTTGACCTGACTGCTGGAACCATCTTTCCCGGTCAATACTTCCTGTTCCAACTTTCAGGCGGCGCCAGCGGCACACCACTCCCAACCCCGGACGCCAGCGGCAGCATCAACATGGCGGCAACCGCCGGCAAGGTTTCATTGGTGGCAGGCACAACGTCGCTTCCAGTTTCCACTTGCCCCGGTGATGATGGCACGGCACCATTTAATCCAAACAACCCGAACATTGCCGACTTTGTAGGTTACGGCAGTTCAGCCATCTGCTATGAAGGCCCAACAGGACCAGCTCCTGCGCAGAGCGCCACCACTGCGGACTTTCGAAAAGCAGGCGGCTGCACAGACACCGACGACAACGCGGCTGACTTCCTGGTAGCCGCCACTTCCCCCCGCAACACCAATGCGCCTGCGAATGACTGTAGCGCGCCGCCTCCTCCTCCCATTCTCACGATCAATGATGTATCGGGATTTGAAGGTAATGGCGGGGCCGTCACCTTCGCTCTCACTTTCACAGTCGCCTTGTCGGCACCGGCACCAGCCGGGGGCGTTTCCTTTAATATTGCTACCCAGGACAACACCGCGACGGCTGCCGATAGCGACTATGTGCCCCAGACTTTAACCTCCCAAACGATCCCGGCGGGTAATTCAGTCTACACCTTCGAGGTCACGGTCAATGGTGATCTAAAAGTCGAGTCGAATGAAACCTTTTTCGTCAACCTGACGAACATCTCCGGCGCTACTATCGGGGATAGTCAGGGACTGGGAACAATCCAAAACGACGATAATCCCACTCTCACCATCACGGATGTTTCAGCCAACGAGTCGAATAGCGGAACAACCACGTTCACGTTTACTGTCACTTCGTCGTTGCCTGCACCAGCGGGTGGTATCACTTTCGACATTGCCACGGCTGATGTCATTGCCCAGGATCACAATCCGCCGACTGAAGATAACGACTATGTAGCGAAAAGCCTCACGGCCCAAATAATTACGGCGGGAAATACGACCTATACTTTCCAGGTGACCGTCAACGGTGACACCCTGGTCGAGTCAAATGAGACGTTCCTTGTCAGTCTCACCAATGCTGCCGGCGCTACCATCGTTGACGGCCAGGCACAAGGAACGATTCAGAACGACGACACGGCGAATCTTGTGATCAGCCAGGTATACGCCGGCGGTGGTAACTCCGGGGCACAATTCACAAACGATTTTGTCGAGATATTCAACCGGGCCACCACCACGGTTGATTTTGCAGCCACGCCCTACTCGATCCAGTATGCCGGAGCCACCGCGAACTTTGGTTCCAACAAGGTTAACCTGATTTCGGGAGCCATCGCTCCCGGGAAGTATTACCTGGTGCAGTTGTCGAGCGCAGGTGCAATCGGAACGGCTCTACCCGCGGCCGATGCCGTCGGCAGCATCAACATGGCAGCAACCGCGGGCAAGGTTTCATTGGTAGCAGGCACAACGTCGCTGCCAGTTTCCACTTGCCCCGGTGATGATGGCGCGGCACCGTTTAATCCAAACAACCCGAACATTGCCGACTTTGTAGGTTATGGCAGTTCAGCCATCTGCTATGAAGGCCCAACAGGACCAGCTCCTGTGCCGAGTGCCACCACTGCGAACATTCTTAAAGCAGGCGGCTGCACAGACACCGATGACAACGCGGCCGACTTCTTCGTACATGCGCCGGGTCCTCGCAACTCCAGTTCATCATTGAACAACTGTAGTGCGGGCACACCGCCAAATCTCAGCATCAACGACGTTACAACGGCGGAAGGTAACAGCGGTTCCACGATATTTACTTTTTCAGTTAGCCTTTCAGCTCCTGCGCCGTCAACAGACGTCACGTTTGACGTTGCCACCCAGAACAACACTGCTACGAACGCGAATAACGACTACGTTGCCCGAAGTCTCACCAGTCAGATCATTCCCGCTGGACAAGACACCTCCACTTTTGACGTCACAATTAAAGGGGACATAGCGATCGAGCTGGATGAAACCTTCTTCGTGAACGTTACTAACGTTACGGGAGCGGCAGTGACGGATGGCCAGGCCGTGGGCACGATTCTCAATGATGATCTGCCAACTCTTTCGCTCAGTGATGTCTCTCTGGCCGAAGGCAACAGCGGCACGAAAAACTTCAGCTTCACAGTTAACCTGTCAGCCCCCGCGTCGTCGGGCGGTGTGACCTTTGACATCGCGACCCAGGACAACACAGCTACAGTTGCCAACAACGACTATATCGCCCGTGCTCTGACGGGTCAGTCAATTTCGGCCGGGCAGCAAAGCTACGCCTTCGACGTCACTGTCAACGGCGATTTGGACATCGAAGCGAACGAAACCTTCTTCGTCAATATCACCAACGTCAACGGCGCCATCGTCAGTGACAACCAGGGCGTCGGAACAATTCAAAACGACGACTCCCCGGCGCTTAGCATCAACGACGTAGTACTGATTGAAGGTAATAGCGGAACCTCGACGGCATCCTTCGCAGTCACATCTTCGTTACCCGCACCTGCGGGCGGCATCACTTTCAACATTGCGACGGAGGACAACACTGCCCATGCTTCAAGTGTTGATTACGTGTCGAAGAGTTTGACCAGCCAAACCATTCCCGCCGGCCAGACAGCCTACACCTTCGATGTGACAGTCAATGGCGACACGCTTGTGGAATCAAATGAGACCTTCCTGGTAAAGATTACCTCTGTTTCCAGCGCCACGGTTGCGGACGACACCGGCCAGGGAACAATTCAAAACGATGACACGCCACTTCTAGTCATTAGTCAGTTCTACGGCGGTGGCGGAAACACGGGTGCATCGTTCACACACGACTTCATCGAGATCTTCAATCGCGGGACGACTACCGTGAATCTGTCGGGTTGGTCAGTGCAGTACGTGAGCGCGACCGGCACTGGGACGTGGTCGGTAACGAATCTTTCAGGAACGATTCGACCCGGGCAGTATTATCTAGTTCAGGAAGGTTCAAGCGGCGCAAACGGAAATCCGCTGCCCACGCCTGATGCAACTGGGTCGATTGCGATGGCGGCCGGCCTGGGAAAGATTGCTTTGGTTTCGGTGAGTAGCGCTCTGGCGGGTGGCTGTCCCTCAAGCTCGAATATTTCAGATCTCGCCGGCTATGGTGCCACCGCGAACTGCTTTGAAGGAGCTGGACCAGCTCCCACGCCCAGCGCAACGACCGCTGACTTTCGTAAAGCCGGCGGTTGCACAGATATCAACAACAACGCGGCCGACTTCCTCAGCACGGCACCGAACCCACGCAACTCTGTCTCACCTTTCAACAACTGCAATGCTGCCGATATTTCGATAAGCAAAGCGGATTCACCTGATCCGGTAACCACCGGCACGAATGTGACCTATACAATCGGTGTCAGCAACAACGGACCCGCAGACGCTCAATCAGTGGTGGTGACTGACAACCTTCCTGTCACAGTGAGCTTTGTCTCCTGCTCGTCAAGCGGCGCCGGGGTTTGCAGCGGCATTGGCAATAACCGCACGATTACATTTTCTTCGCTCGCCAGCGGTGCGTCCGAGACGATCACATTGGTGGCTACGGCGCATGGAGCGGCCGGCTCGACCATCCCCAATACTGCCACGGTCGCTACGGTTACTCCTGATTCCAACTCAGCCAACAACTCAGCCACAACGACTACCGACGTGCAGGCCCCGCCGCCGGAGGCTGACCTCTCCGTTACCAAGACTGTTCCAACTGCGGCTCCCGTGGTTGGGCAGGAAATCGTCTTTACTATTACGCTCAACAACAGTGGGCCCTCGACGGCCACAGCTGTGCAAGTGACTGATCTCCTGCCATCGGGTCTGGTTTTCGTTTCATCGACAGTTTCGCAAGGCAGTTATGATAACAGCACGGGTCTCTGGAACGTTGGCGCAGTCAATAACTCGGCCTCAGCGACACTAACGATTACGGCGAGAGTGCAAACTCGAGGAACCAAAACCAACACGGCGACAATAACTGCGTCGGGGGCCACCGATCCAATCTCGAGTAACAACCAAAGCAGTGTGACCCTTACTCCAGGTCTGCCACTGCTGGTAATCAGCCAGCTTTACACCGCTGGCGGCGCGTCCGCAGCAGTTTACAATCGTGACTTCATTGAAATTTTCAACCGCGGCACGGCGCCCATCAATCTATCAGGGTTCTCAGTTCAGTACGCGGCGTCAGGAACAGGTACTTTCACCGTGATAGCATCTCTGCCGGCAGTGACGCTCCAGTCGCGGCAGTACTTCCTCGTATCAGCAGGCACCAGCAATGCTTCGATCGGCAGTAACTTGCCGGTAAGCGCCGACGTGGCGGGCTCAAACACCAACATGACCGGATCGGCGGGTAAAGTCGCCATAGCCTTCGGGACAGTGGCGCTCACGAGCAGCAATGTGAATAATCCTCCATTGACAGTCGGCAATCCCTCTCCGGGCTGCCCCGCGAACAACACCATTGTTGTTGATTTTGTGGGCTACGGTACCACCGCGGCTTGCTTTGAAGGGACGACTCGAGCACCGGATCCGACGGCTATGAACAATTCACAAGCCGACTATAGGAATAACGGGGGCTGCACCGATAACAACAGTAATGGCGCGGACTTTGCGCGCGCGAATGCACTTCCACGCAATAGTTCTACGATTAAGCCAGCTTGTCCGTAGGAGTTTATCGGCAAATGTAACCGGTCTTTCTCTGTGCGATCTCAGCGAACTCTGTGTCTCTGTGGTGGGTGTTTTTCCCGGCTGAAGAAACGATCCACGAACACACACGAAAGGAACACTAACGTCTTTCGCGTCAGTTCGTGTCATTTCGTGGATCGTATTTTCTTGCTCAACAAACAAGAAATTGAACGTTTGTTACACAGAGAGTTAACATGATCCCAACAGACTCCTGGAAGGGTCCTATCAATGATTCGATTAAAGCCCATCGTATTCTTTCTCACCTTCGCTCTCTCATGTCTCTCCGCGAATGCGCAGAAGCTCGACAAGTCGAACGTCGCGGCGCAGGTTAAAGATGAATTCCTGCATGCCTGGAACGGTTACAGGAAATACGCCTGGAATCACGATGATCTGAAGCCCCTCAGTAAGACTCATCACGATTGGTATGCGCAGCCGCTCTTGATGACCCCGGTTGATTCGCTCGACACAATGATTCTCATGGGTCTGAAAGATGAGGCCGCGAGCACGCGCGAATACATCGCCACGAATCTTACGTTCGACAAAGACATTGAGGTCCAGAACTTCGAAATCACCATCCGGCTCCTCGGTGGTTTGCTTTCCAGTTATCAAATGACCGGCGACAAACGCCTGCTCGCCCTGGCCGAGGATCTGGGTAACAGGCTGTTGCCCGTATTCGAATCACCCACCGGTATTCCCTACCGCTACGTAAATCTCAAAACCGGTAAAGTCCGCGGTGAGAAAACTAATCCCGCGGAAGCTGGAACTCTGCTGATCGAATTCGGCACTCTGGCGAAACTGACGCGCCGGCCGGTCTTTTACGACAAAGCAAAACGTGCTCTGGTGGAAACATACAAGCGGCGTTCTCCCATCGGTTTGGTGGGCACATGGATCAATGTCCAGACAGGGCAATGGACAGACACTGACAGCCACGTCAGCGGCGCAATCGACAGTTACTACGAATATCTTTTGAAATGTTGGTTGCTTTTTGACGATCAGGATTGCCGGCAGATGTGGCTCGACAGTATCAAGGCAATCGATCAATACCTGGCTGATGAAGTTACGCGCGACGGTGCGTCGACGGCAGAGCTTTGGTACGGTCACGCCGACATGAACTCAGGCAAACGTACGGCGACCACCTACGGCGCTCTGGACGCATTTTTCCCCGCGGTGCTCGCCCTTTCGCGCAACGTTCCTCGAGCCGCTCGGCTACAGGAGTCGTCCATGAAGATGTGGAAGCTTCATGGCATTGAGCCGGAGGAGCTTGATTACAAGACAATGAAGGTCGTGCACGCCGGATATCCACTGCGGCCGGAAATTGTCGAGTCGACGTATTATCTCTATCGCTACACGAAAGACCCGCGTTACCTGGCCATGGGCGAAACGCTTTTCCATGACTTCGTCAAACACTGTAGAACCGACGTAGCTTACGCGGCGCTCAAGAGCGTCGTTACCAAAGAAAAGTCGGATTCGATGCAAAGCTTCCTATTCGCGGAAACCTTCAAATACTTCTACCTGCTTTTCGCGCCCCCGCGGACGCTGAACTTCGACAAAGTGATCTTCAACACTGAAGCTCATCCGATTCGGCGAACGTGGTAGCCTCTCAACTCTCTGCCATTACAGAACCGAGCGCGGTAGCGCCGGATGCTAAAAGCTACTTTGGGAATTTTTCTCTTCTCTATTTGCAGGTAGCTTATGGCATCCGGCGCTACCGCGCTCGGTTCTGTAATGACTTTCATGGGTGATCCTAAGACGTGGACTCCGCCTTCTGTAAGTTTTCGCAAGCCAAACTAGTGCCCTGAGAACTATCCGCAGATTCCGCAGATTATGAGAAGTGGAATCGGCTTTCAATGTGTTCAATTTGAAGAAGGCAGTAGTGCGTCGGAGCTGACAAGCAGAAATCTGCGTAATCTGCGTAATCTGCGGATAGTTCTTAAAGACACACCAATACTAAGATCTTTGCTAGGTCAACTCCGCTGCAATAATTAATCCCTCTTGCGAGTCGCGATTAACAACCCTTAGACTCCGCATCATGCATTCGATCGCCGATGCTCTCACATCGCTTCATAAGCACTTTGGATTTGACGACTTCCGCGAAGGCCAGCGTGAAGTGATTGGAGCAATTCTGGAGGGCAAAGATGCCGTCGTGGTTATGCCGACAGGCAGTGGCAAGTCTCTCTGTTACCAACTGCCGGCCCTGATGCTTGATGGTGCGACATTGGTCGTTTCGCCGCTGATAGCGTTGATGAAAGATCAGGTCGACGCCCTTCATGCGCGTGGACTGCCGGCGACCTTCATAAACAGTTCAATTGATGAACGCGAACAACGGGTGCGTCTTGATGGCTTGCGTCGAGGCGCGTTTAAGCTCGTCTATGTTGCGCCTGAACGCTTTCGCAGCAGCCGCTTTCTCGATGCCCTGGAGTCAATCAACATCTCACTCTTCGCGGTTGACGAAGCACACTGCATCTCAACCTGGGGCCACGACTTCCGTCCTGACTACTTGCGTCTGAAGGCGGTAAGCCAGTCATTAAAAGCCGGCCAAACTCTGGCCCTCACGGCGACGGCCACTCCATACGTTCGTTCCGACATAATCCAACAACTCGGCCTGATCAAGCCGCAAACGTTCGTCAGCGGTTTCGATCGTCCTAACCTGAGCATCGATGTCGTGCACACGGAAAAAGAGCGCGAGAAGGTGGCGCGAATCAAGCGCCTGGCGAAAACGCACGACGGCTCGGGCATCATCTATGCTTCAACACGCAAAGCGGTGGAGCAGGTCGCCCTCGAATTGCGGGAGCTCGGTTTGGGAGTGACGGCCTATCATGCCGGGATGGGCGATGCTGTGCGCGTTAAGGCCCAGGAAGAATTCATGACGGGCCGAACGCAAATGATCGTTGCCACCAACGCGTTCGGCATGGGCATCGACAAGTCGGACATACGATTTGTGGCCCACTATCAAATGCCTGGCTCGATCGAAGCCTATTATCAGGAAATTGGCCGCGCGGGCCGCGACGGCCTCCAGTCGTCCTGCGTTTTGCTATTCAACTATGCCGACAAGAACACTCACGACTTCTTTATCGAGGGTTCGTATCCAAGCTCCGAGATTATCCATGACGTTTACGACGCGCTCGTGGCCACCGGACTAAAGCGTATTGAGCTTTCGGCGTCTGAGATCGCCAAGCGTTCGGGCGCTCGTAATGACATGGCCGTACAGTCAGCCCTCTACCTGCTGGAACGCGCCGGCCATATATCACGCATCGCAGCGTTTGCAGCGACCGCATCCGAGACGACTCGAACCGAACGGACGCGCCGCACGCGCGGGATCGTGATGCTGGATCCTCCCGGCGCCAGGCTTCGAGTGAGCCATGCCGATGTCGAGCGCCGCGCGAATCTGGAGCGGCGCAAGCTCCGTGAAATGATCGAGTTTTGCTATACCGAACAGTGCTATCGCGCGCACATTCTCGATTATTTCGGCGATCGCCATCATGCTCGCGCGTGTGGCACATGCGGAAACTGCGCGCCAACCTCGGCGGTACGAAGTCCGCTGACCAGCGCCGAGATGGTTGACGACTTACCTCGTGCTGGCCGCAGTCGCACCACACGGGCAATATCGAAAGAACCAATTTCTTCACGGAGGCTTAATGAAAACGAGACACAAAGCGTGCGGAAGATTCTGGCCTGCGCTGCGCGTATGAAAGGGCGATTTGGGAAAAACGTCCTGGCGTCGACGCTTCGCGGCTCCGCAGCAAAGAACGTGATGCAGGCGCATCTCAATGAGCTATCCACCTATGGCTTGTTGAAAGAGATGCGGCAGGACGACATTCTGCTTTACATCGATGCGCTGTGTGATGCGCGTTGTTTGCAAATCAACCCCGGTGAATACCCCACCGTGTCGATAACTGAATTAGGCAATCGCGTGATGCGCGAACAGGAGCGAATCGAGTTGGCCATTCCCGAAGGTGGACACACGATTCAGACGGATGACGATGGTCCGCCAGCGACGACTGCTTTTCAGACTTTGGCGCTACATCGCCAGGGGCTATCCGTAGAAGAAATAGCGAGGCAGCGCAACCTGGTGCCGAATACGATTGAGGGTCACCTGGTTGAGTGCCTGCTTGCCGGGCTCCCGGTGGATGTATCGAGACTGGTTTCGACGGACGCCCGCAAACAAATCGAAGCAGCGATTGGCGAACACGGCACGGAGAAACTCAAACCGATCCATGATTCCCTGCCCGAAAACATCACCTACAATCAGATTCGATTCGTCGTAGCCGACCGACGGCGAACTCTTAATCCAAATA
The DNA here is from genome assembly GCA_038040525.1 of Acidobacteriota bacterium. GTDB lineage: Bacteria > Acidobacteriota > Blastocatellia > Pyrinomonadales > Pyrinomonadaceae > PSRF01. Next base: position 37,919 of record JBBPIC010000007.1, read on the forward strand.
AATGATCCGGTTGCACCGCGCTCTAACGCAGCGTGCCTCTCTTTGGAGTGCGGCGGCCCGGCGCCGCTTTGGCCCGCGGCGGCCTGGCGCCGCTTTCTTCCCAAAGATTCACTTCCCTCGCAGGTGGCGCTGGCCCGTGAATGGACCAAAGCGGCGCCGCGCCGCCGCACTCCAAAGCGCACACCTTTCTTCCCAAAGATTCACTTCCCTCGCAGGTGGCGCTGGCGCGAGAGTGGACCAAAGCGGCGCCTGGCCGCCGCACTCCAAATTTGATCCTGGTGTGCAAAGGTCACAGAAGAAAAGGGAGACAAACCAGGTTGCCTCCCCAATCTTTGTGCCAACCCGTGATTACGTCTAGTTAGCCGGTTCTGAGAGCACAAGCGAGAACCGGAAGTTGAAATTGTTTACGCGGTTAAAAGTGACGCCGTTGGTCGATACGTACGAGAAGCCGAACATAGGAACATCGTTTGGCAAGCCGGTGACGCTACCACTACCGTCAAGGCCAATCAACGGCGGACGATTACTGATCCCAGGGAAAGGTGTCGCTGTCGGAAGTCGCAACACGAGGAACAGGTTTGTAATCTCGCCGTTGGCGATTGCCTCGCGCACTTTCTTCCCCAGCACATGCGGGTTCTTAAAGTAGAACGGCGAAAAATCGTCGTCCTGTCCAATGAATCCGACGGCATGGGCTAAGGGGTTCAGCAAATCAATCGAGGCCGTAGTGTCAGGATTAATCGTGCCGGTAGTTAGCATAGCTTCGGTGAAGATGGGCACCACAGAAGCATCGGATACATTCACGTCAAAAGCGCCTGAATGGATCAGAATGTCCTGGCCCGGGTTAATGGCTGCTATCTGCGATGCCGGAATCCGGACGACGTAATAGCTCCCTGCCGGTTGGAGGGTAAAGCCAACGAAGTTGCGGTTGCCGAAATTGTTGACATTGAGCGTGCGGTTTGTGGTGATGTCGTTGCCGTCTTTCGTGTTTCCGGGGTTGACGGCGATGTTCTTCCCCTGATCCGGTCGCACCTCCAGATCGCCTTCTTTGTTGTTATTGTAAAACTCCTCGCTGAAGTTGTGCTGTCCGAATATGGAGCCGATCTGAGCCGTGGTACTGATCCTAATTACAGAACCCAGAGCGGTAGTGCGGGATCCCGGAGGCAACTTCGCATACAAGTTGGCAATGCTTGTTAATACTCAGGTTCCTGAAGCATCCCGCGCTTACCGCGCTGGGTTCTGTACCTGATTTGCGTTTTACCGAACTACACGTTGTGAAGCGGAGACAGGCCACTAGCGTTCGTAGGGAAAGTCAACGTTTTTGGGAGCATGCGTACTGATGCAGTTTGGGCAAGGTACCTAATTACAGAACCCAGCGCGGTAGCGCGGGATCCCGGAGGCAACTTCGCATACAAGGTCGGCAATGCTTGTTAATACTCAGGTTCCTGAAGCATCCCGCGCTACCGCGCTGGGTTCTGTACCTGATTTGCGTTTTAGCCGAAATAATCAAACTGAATCAGTATCGGAGCGCAAAACAGCTTCGCTGCGCGCACACCTGCCAACGTCTATTGGAGTAGGTCTCCTACCTCACGACGCCGGATAAGGGACTGGAAGCGCTGGCGTAAAGCCTCCTCTGCATTCGTCCAGCCAGGTACGCCAGTCGACCAGCCTCAATCGCCAGCTTCATCGCCTCGGCCATTTTTGCTGAATCGCGCGCTTCAGCGATCGCAGTATTCATCAGCACCGCATCGGCGCCCAACTCCATCGCAATAGCCGCGTCGCTCGCCGTACCTACTCCCGCATCGACAATGATAGTTGCGTCCGGAAGTTGCTCGCGCATTATCCGGAGGTTGGCTGGATTTTGAATCCCTAATCCTGAACCAATAGGAGCCGCCAGGGGCATCACGGCCGGACAGCCTGCATCCAGAAGTTTCCTGGCCATGATCAGATCGTCTGTAAAGTAAGGCAGAACAACGAAGCCTTCCTTCGCCAGAATGCGGGCCGCCTCAAGAGTTTGTTCATTGTCCGGAAACAGCGTGGTTTGATCGCCGATAACTTCCAGCTTGATCAGATCGGTGTCGAGCGCTTCGCGAGCGAGACGCGCTGTGCGAATGGCTTCTTCGGCCGTGTAGCACCCGGCGGTGTTTGGAAGAATCTGCAATGATGGATTGAGATGGTCCAAAAATGATTCACTGCTACGGTCCAGTGGCACGCGTCTAACGGCCACGGTAACCATCTCGGCGCCCGAAGCACGATGGGCTTCCTTCATCTCTTCGAAGGAGCGATATTTTCCGGTTCCGATTATTAGCCGCGACGTAAATGTCCGACCACCAATTTCAAGTCGGTCGCTTTTAGCTTGAGCTACAGTTGACATGTCCAAATTATATTCGCTCTGCCGCCTCCTACCTACCGCAGGACGGCTATCCGCAGATTACGCAGATTACACAGATAAGAAAGACAGAGCGGGTATTAATTCGATTTTGAAATACTATGCCGAAGCTGAACAGTAGTAATCTGCGTAATCTGCGGATAGCTGTCCGAGCCGCCTCCGACGAAATGCACAATTTCCACCTGGTCAGCTTCGCGTAGCCGGATATTTTCCCACTGAGCGCGCCGAACCACTGTCTTGTTCAATTCTATCGCTATTTGTTCCGGCTTGAGGTTCAGGAGTGAGACTAGTTTCGGAAGAGATAAGTCGTTATCGACTTCGCGAAGTTCGCCGTTAACATGGATGTGCAAGAATTTCAAGGGCCTCACAAAGCAGAGTGAATTATCCGACGCGTTTCGACTGTCTTACCCTCGGCCTCGGCAGTAATAAGAATGGCCGCACGTCCCGAGGTAAAGAGCGGAATCTGCGCCGAGACCACCGCGACGCCGTCACGCCCGGTTTTGACTGAATACAACTGCGGCCGAAAAGCAGTGCCCAGTATTTTGACAGAAAGCGAAGCACCACTTAATGGCTTGCCCGTAACTTCGGTTCGATTCTCCACCAGCACGCGAATATTGAAGATCTGCCCCGCCCTAAACTCCTCTTCGTCAAGGATCGTAATGACCAAACCCTTTTCCACTTTCCCCGCGTTCCTGATACGCATTTGGCGGCGCGAGTCGTGCACTGTGTATGCCGAAGGTCTGGTTCCGCGAGGTCGTGGTGAGACTTCTTCAGGCGGCGGTAACGGTGCGGCCGGGGGTGGCGGTGGCGGCGGATTTGCTTCCGCCAGGGCAGCATAATCGTCGGCGGTGCTGACCAGCAGCGACTTAATATCCGGCACCTCACTTGAAGGAACCGGAGGCTCCGGGGTCGAGGCGTGGACCACGGGCGGTGCGGTAACCGGCGGTGGGGTGACCGGCGGCGCAGGTTCTACATCGATTTCTTCAATAACTGCCGGGGTGGTGGGCCAGCCCTGCTCGACAACAAAGTCCTCAACAACCGGCAGCGGGAGGTCTGACAATGCGGTCTCAATCTTTTCGTCACCGCGGCCCATCCGCTTCAGCTCTTCCAGGCGTCCTGCGTTGATGGCTGCACAAATTAAACGGTGCTGACGCTTCAGGCGTAAGGTTAGTTCTTCCTCATCGAAGCCGGAGGCAATCAGATCCTTATAGGGCGACCGCTTGCTCGCTAAAATTGCCCCACCCGAATAAACGAGCGACAGGATCAAGGGCGAATCCAACCCTTTGTCCTCCGTCTGCACGTGATAGATCACGCCGTCGTGTTCGATGTCAGTATTGAAGCCGGTTATCACGATTCTAATCGGTGGCAGTTAGATGATTCAGTCTGCTTAAGCCGGGTAACGGTAACAACTCTGAATCGAAATTAACACAGCCATTTTTGCAGGGTCAATTAATCAATTCTCCAGCTAATTTGTCAAAGATAAGGTTGCTTGACACCCCAGATCAGTTCGTCTACGATGCGGCTTGTACAATGATTCTCAATCTGGATACTTAATCAGTCGTCGAACCAGGCGTCAGACGATGTAGTTGTCTGACTATTGGTTTCAGCCGCATATGCCGTTTCGTCTTTACGATTATTTGCCAGTCCTGCTGATGTTCGTCGTCGCAGGCGGGTTTGCTGTCGGCAACATCGTGCTTTCACAGTTTGTAGGACAGAGTAAACGCACGCGCACGAAGATGATGCCCTATGAGTGCGGTAAAGACCCGGTAGGCAGCGCGCGCGAGCGGTTCTCGGTAAAGTTTTACCTGATCGCAATGATCTTCATCTTGTTCGACATTGAAGTCATTTTCCTGATGCCCTGGGCGGTAGTATTCAAAACGCTCGCCAGCCCGGCTTACGGCTTACGGACACTCGTCTACGTGGAAATGATGGTCTTTGTCGTCTTGCTGCTCGCGGGTTACGTCTACGTGGTTAAGAAGGGTGCTTTTGACTGGACTGAGACCGCGCGGAGCGACGCCGAAGGCGAAGCGCGCTTACTGGCGGACGTGGAAAAACGAAATCTCGAAATCCGCCGGACAGCCGCTTAAGGATTATATGGGACTCGAGAACATCATTGCAGAGGCTTTGCCTGAGGTGCTGACGACGCGGCTTGATTCGCTCATCAACTGGGCCCGCAAGTCATCGCTTTGGCCCGCGACGTTTGGCCTGGCCTGCTGCGCGATCGAGATGATGAACGCCACGTCTTCTCGCAACGACCTGGCGCGATTTGGCTCGGAAGTCTTCCGCGCCAGCCCGCGTCAGGCCGACGTCATGATCGTCTCAGGTCGAGTATCGAGAAAGATGGCGCCCGTGCTGCGTCGCATTTATGACCAGATGCCGGAGCCAAAGTGGGTTATATCGATGGGCGCTTGTGCTACTTCAGGCGGAGTGTTTGATAACTACGCCATCGTCCAGGGCGTGGACAAGGTTGTTCCGGTGGACGTCTATATACCCGGCTGTCCTCCCCGCCCGGAAATGTTGATTCACGCGGTGATGATGTTGCAGGACAAGGTTTCGAAAGAGTCAGTTCGCGACCGCAAGGACATTCCGGAAGAAGAAGCGCGAGCGGCGTTCGTACCGGGAACTTTACCAGTGACCGATGGATCCACAGCCCAGCAGAATGACCTTCCTGAATCGCGACCTTATTCGATCGCTTCTCGACACGAGCGTCGCCGCTCGTCATAGAAATCGAACTTTGACGTGATAGTTTCATGACCACTGGGGCAGAAAACGAGAGCAACTTGCCGGGGCCAGTTGCCACAAATTCCCAAACCACATCAACGCCGTCCCGTTTGGTGACGGCGTTGCAGCGTGAGCACTCCCACTGGATAACCGAAATCATCGACGCGCTCGGCGAAGTAACGGCCATCGTGCCTCGGTTACATATTACTGATGTGTGTACCGCGCTTAAATCAGACCCGGAAGGAAGATTTGATTTCCTGGCGGACATTTGCGGCGCTGATCGAGGCGTTGAAGAAGAGCCACGCTTCGAAGTTAACTATCATCTCTTTTCCACGACAAAGCACCATCGTTTAAGACTGAAAGTTTTGCTCAACGAAGAGAACGTTCATGTGCCAACGGTGACCGGGATTTGGCGCACCGCCAACTGGCATGAGCGTGAGACTTACGATCTCTTCGGCGTCATCTTTGACGGGCATCCCGACTTGCGCAGGATTCTTTTGCCGGAGGACTGGCAAGGCCACGCCCTGCGCAAGGACTTCCCTTTGCGCGGTTACGAGCCTTATTCGTTGAAGTGAATGGTAAATAGGAAACTGGGTAAATGGTGAATGGGTGAACGGGTGAACGGGTGAACGATAAACGGTAAAACGATCCACGAGAGGACACCAAATTCCACGAAGAAGATTAGTGTTGGTTAGTGTGATTTCGTGGATCGTTTTTGCAGCTTTTTTCCATTTACGATTTACCATTTACCATTTACCAAACCGCCCACAAGATTAGACATGAGTACCAACGTAAACATTCCGCCACAGTTTGAGATTGTCGATCGGCCGCTCGATACGCAGATGACGATCTCGATGGGTCCGCAGCACCCTTCGACTCATGGAGTGCTGCGCCTCGAGTTGGTGCTTGACGGTGAAATGGTAGTCAAGGCCACTCCCGACATCGGCTATCTCCACACGGGGATGGAAAAGCTCTTTGAGTATAAGAAGTATCAGCAAGGAATCGTGATTACCGATCGTATGGATTATCTTAATCCGCTGGGTAACAACCTTGCTTATGTGATGGCGGTTGAGAAACTTCTGGGGTTGGAGATTCCGGAACGCGCGCAAACGATCAGGGTGTTGATGTGTGAACTTCAACGCATCGGCTCACATCTCGTTTGGCTGGGCACGCACGCGCTGGACATCGGCGCGATGACAGTTTTCTTCTACTGCTTTCGCGAGCGCGAAAAAATCCTGAACTTGATCGAAGCGGCTTCCGGCGGGCGTTTGACCCCGTCTTATTTCCGCATCGGCGGCTTGATGATGGATTTGCCTGCAGGTTTCGAGCGCCGCGTACAGCAGTTTCAGGACGGCTTTCTCAAGTCGGTCGACGAGTTTCACACACTGCTGACGGGCAACCGAATCTTTCAAAAGCGCACGCAGGGCGTCGGGCGAATCAGTGCGGAAGATGCAATCGATTGGGGTTTATCCGGACCCTGTCTCCGCGGCAGCGGAATTAACCTGGACATCCGGCGCGCGAATCCCTACACGGGCTACGAGAAGTATGATTTTGAAGTGCCAACAGAAACCGACTGCGATGTTTGGGCGCGCTATCTTGTGCGCATGCGCGAGATGAAGGAGTCGCACAAGATCGTGCAGCAGGCGCTCTCGAGGTTAAAGCCGGGACCAGTCAAGGCAGACGCGCCGAAAGTTGTCCTGCCGGATCGCGAAGCGATGAAGAAGCACATGGATGCGTTGATTCACCACTTCCTGATCGTCGCGGAAGGTTTCGATGTGCCGGCGGGCGAAGTTTATCACCCAATCGAAGCGTCGAAGGGTGAACTCGGCGTGTATGTCAAATCCGATGGCGGCCCGAAACCTGCACGGGTCCATTTCCGTGGTCCTAGTTTCGTAAACCTCTCGGCGCTGCCGGATATGGTAGGAGGCGAGATGGTGGCTGATGTAGTCGCGATTATTGGGTCGCTGGATATTGTTCTCGGGGAAATAGATCGTTAGGGTGTTGGGTTTGGGGTCTAGGGTGTGGGGAACATGAAGGCGTTCATTGTGTACACCCCACACCCTGTACCCAACACCCAAAGCTAAATGAGCACGCAACCCATACATATTCAACCACTGTCGCAGCCGGTGGACATCGGCGACGAGGTGGCCTCGTTTTCCCCCGAGGTTGAGAAGGAGATCGATTGGCATCTATCGAAGTATCCGGTGATGCGCTCTGCGATTTTGCCGCTGATGTTTATCGTGCAGCGCGAGCGTGGATATCTTGATCCGCCAGGAGTTGCGTACCTGGCCAACCGTCTGAGACTCCGGATTACAGACATTTGGGAAGTCGCCACCTTCTATTCAATGCTGAATACGAAGCCAGTCGGCAAGTATCACGTTCAGATTTGCAAAACGCTTTCGTGCAAGATCATGGGCGAGCCTGGAATCACCGAGCATGTTTGCAACAAGCTTGGAATAAGGCCCGGTGAGACAACGGCCGACGGTAAGTTTACTGTTTCACTTGTCGAATGTTTGGGGTCTTGCGGGACCGCTCCAATGTTTCAACTCAATTTTGATTATCACGAGAACCTGACAACACAGAAGGTTGATCAGATTCTGGATTCGTTGGCTTAGTTGCGGCTGTGCCGTCTTCCGTGCGGAAAGGCTGTGCCTTTCCGATTCGGTTATTTCTCTTGTGAGGCTCTGCCTCGGATCGGAGGCACAGCCTCCAAATTCAAGGAAACTGCCGGAAAGGCAGAGCCTTTCCGCAAGGTGAGGCGGCAGAGCCGTAAAAACTGAATCAGCGTACTAAGTACAAAGTTCAAACCATTTACCATTTACCATTCACTATTCACCATTTACCCGTAATGTTTATTGGCGCCATAGGATGTGAACCTCTTCAGCTCGCGCGAGTTCATCTCGAAAACTCGCGGTCGCTCGAGGTGTATCGACAGCACGGTGGCTATGAGGCCTTGAAAAAAGTCCTGTCGGGAATGTCGCCGGACGACGTTATTAACGAGGTGAAGAAGTCGGCCTTGCGCGGGCGGGGTGGTGCAGGATTTCCCACCGGCATGAAGTGGGGCTTCGTTCCCAAGGACTCACCGAAGCCAAAGTATGTGGTTTGCAACGCTGACGAATCGGAGCCGGGAACATTCAAAGACCGCTACCTGATGGAACGCGATCCGCACATGCTGATCGAGGGCATGTTGATTGCTGCTTACGCCCTCGGAGCGAAGGCGAATTACATCTATACGCGCGGCGAATACAAATACCTGATCGATATCATGGACGTGGCGCTGGATGAAGCGCGCGCCGAGGGATTTTTGGGCGAGAAAATTCTCGACTCAAATTTTTCTTCCGAGATTTACACGCATACCGGGGCCGGCGCTTACATTTGCGGAGAAGAGACCGCCCTGCTGAGTTCGCTCGAAGGTATGCGTGGACATCCGCGAATGAAGCCGCCCTTCCCTGCCGTGTCTGGTCTATACGCCAGTCCGACCGTCGTCAACAATGTCGAAACCCTGACCGCCGTCCCTGACATCATCAAGATGGGCGGCGAGGCCTATCAAAAACTCGGCACGGAGAAAAGCGGCGGCACCAAGCTTTGGTCAGTGTCAGGCCATGTCAATCGACCCGGCGTCTATGAACTTCCGATGGGCTACGACGACATGGAAGAGTTCATCATGGAAGACTGCGGCGGCATGCTGAATGGAAAACAGCTCAAAGCGGTGATTCCCGGCGGCTCCTCCGTTTACATCATGCGCGCCGATCAAATCATCGGCAAAGATGTGCGCATGGACTACGAAGGTCTGGTAGCAGGCGGATCGAGTGTGGGCTCAGGCGGCTTCATCGTGATGGACGAGACGGTCGACGTATTTGACTCGACTAAGAACCTGAGTGAGTTTTACAAACACGAATCCTGCGGCTGGTGCACGCCATGTCGTGAAGGCACTGACTGGCTGGTGAAGGTCTTTAAGCGCATCGCCGCCGGCAATGGACGACCTGAAGATGCTCAATTGATGCTGGATTTATGTGACAACATCGAAGGTAAATCATTTTGCCCACTCGGCGATGCGGCGGCCTGGCCGATTCAGTCAGCTATAAAACGATTTCCAGAGGATTTCAAGAAGCATTTATTGGGCAATGGACAGAATTGATCCACGAAACCACACGAACGAACACGAAATGCTGTTAGTGAAATTTCGTGTGATTTCGTGGATCGTGTCTGTGAAAGCGAAGTAGGATGGCAACTGAAGTAATCAAAGTCACTATCAACGGAAAAGAGTTTGAAGTGCTCAAGGGAGCGCGGCTCATTGATGTCTGCCGCGATAAGGCTTTCGACATTCCATCGTTCTGTTACTACGCAGACCTGGCGCTTCAAGCCTCCTGCCGCATGTGTCTCGTGCGCATTGAGAAAATGCCGAAATTGCAAACCTCCTGCACGATCATTTGCACCGACGGCATGGTCGTCACCACTCAAAGTGACGAGATCGAGAAGGCCCAGCGTTCGATGCTCGAGTTTCTCCTCGCGAATCACCCGCTCGATTGCCCTGTTTGCGATCGCGGCGGCGAGTGTGAACTTCAGGAGATGACGTTTGACTGGGGTGGCCTCGAAGAACGTTTTACCGAAAAGAAGAACTACTACCCCGAAAAATACCTTTCGCCTATCGTCGCTAACGATCCTCAGCGCTGCATTCTCTGCAAACGCTGCACACGAGTGTGCGATGAGTGGATGGGGGAAGACGCCATCGAAGCGGGCGGGCGCGGCGCCAACACAGTTATCGGAACCTATGGTGGCTGGCTGGATTGCTCACAATGCGGCAACTGTATTGAGGTCTGTCCCACGGGAACACTGCTCGACGGAACATATCGTCACCAGGCGCGGCCGTGGGAACTCGCGCAGACAGTTTCTACCTGCAACTATTGTTCAGACGGCTGCCAGATGTCGCTTGGTTCGCGCGGTGGCGAGTTAATGCGTGTCGTGGCGCGAGATCGTTACGTGAACGGCCTCAACGGCGAATTCCTCTGCATCAAAGGCCGCTTCGGCCATCCGTTTGTAAACCACGAAGAACGGATTCGTACACCGCTGATTCGCTATAAAAAAGGCGGCAAGCTGATTCCGGCGACCTGGGACGAAGCAATTCGTCACGTGGCGCGAAGGCTGGACGAAGTTGCCGACGCTCATGGGCCAAACTCGATTGGCGTCGTCGGAAGTCCACGCATCACAAACGAAGCCAACTACGTCCTCTATAAGTTTGCGACCGAACTGGTGGGCACCACCAACTACACAACCACAGATGCATTCAGCTTAAAGCCCTTCTTCGACAACCTGGGCGGGCCGCTGGCAACTCATCGTGATATTCGCTATGCAAAGACGATTATAGTGGTTGGCGGTGAACCGGAAGAGCTTCAACCTCTGACCGGCAAACAGATTCGCCAGGCGGTGAGAAATGGCGTCGCGAAACTGATCGTCATCAACAGCCGGCCGATTAGACTGGTCGAACAAGCGGCGCAGTTTATTCACATTCGGCCCGGCACGGAAGACGCGGTAGTCCTGGCCCTCGCCGAGAAATCGAATGACAGCCTGGCAGCCAGGCAATTGGGCATAGATGCCGGTGCGTTCGAGACTCTGCGGCAAACGCTTGCGGATACCCAGGGCGACGTGGTGCTGATGTTCACCGCTGAGTTGAGTGCGCCCGCTCAGACGGTTATAGCGCAGCTGCCGCATTCACTTCGAAGCGACGAGCGGCGTGTGCTGCTCCATCCTCTTCCGATCTACAACAACAGCATCGGCGCGCATGACATGGGCATGATGGATAGCGAAATGAGCGCCGTGGAAATGCTCGATGCCGCGGGGCGAAATCAAGGTCCAGATCCAGGTGCAGGTCAAGGTCAATCGGTTCGCGCGATGTATGTGGCGGGCAGCTTTCTTCCGGAACAAATACAGGGCCGCCAGGAAGCCTTAAACAACCTCGACTTCCTGGTTGTCCAGGAACTTTTTGAGACCGAGACGACGGCTTTCGCAGATGTAGTTCTGCCTGCGGCTTCGTATGCGGAGATCGACGGGACATTTACAAACAACGACGGCTTTGTGCAGCGGGTGCGTCAATCGATTCCGCCCGTTCATCAATCAAAGTCTGATTGGATGATCACGGCGCAACTCGCGATTGAGTTGGATATGAACTTTGGTTTCGAGCTTTCAGCCAGCGCTGTCTTTCGCGAGATCGGGGAGCGGATTCCCGCTTATTCCGGGCTGCGTTATCCGGTTCTAAAGGACGAGACGAATCCCGTGCAGGCCAGATACAAGGTCTCGGACCACCGCGATCTTTCGGCCGAACTGAAGGCATTGCGTCAAAGAGTGGAAGACTTGCCTGGCTCGGGAGAAAAGCTTTTTGAGATTCCAAAAGTAGGTCACGAGTTATTCAAAATCGGGACCTTGACCGACAAGGTGCCGCAATTTCACCTGCTGGCCGCGGGAAATCCACGCCCCGAGACCGTGAGGATTTCGCCGCTTTATCAAATAACGGTGGATGCGGATCTGCGTGACGAAGTAGCGGTGTCGGGAGATTAGTACGAGATTCACAGGCGTTCAGAGTACAACCTTTAGGTTGCTTCTTACGCAACAGGCAAGCTAAAGCTTGTACTCTATACGCCTGTTGCAAATCGCTTAACAAATGGACTTTAACAATCCTTACATCCATTCGGTGGTGATGATTGTCGCCATCAGCATAGCCTTTCTAACGATTATGCTGTTGTGCGCGGTTACGGTACTGGCCGAGCGGCGTGTGCTGGCGTTCATACAGGGACGCCTGGGACCTAACCGCGTTGGTTTCGGCGGCGCGCTTCAGCCCTTCGCCGACTTCATCAAGACCATGATGAAGGAGGATCTGGTTCCGGATCAGGCAAACCGTTTCGTTTTTCTGCTGGCGCCCATGATTGCGATTGTCACGGCAATCATGGCCATCGTCATCTATCCTTTTGGCCCAGTTGTCACCCTTCCCTTTCTCGGAACCTTCCCGCTGAGGATTGCGCAATTCGACGTTGGGCTGCTCTACGTTTTAGGCGTTACCTCAGTAGGTGTCTATGGCATCGCACTCGCGGGCTGGGCTTCAAACAATAAATACAGCCTTATGGGCGGGCTGCGTTCGGCGGCGCAGATGATCTCCTACGAACTTGCACTCGGACTTTCGCTCATCGGCATCGTCCTGATATCCGGCACCCTGGACATCTACGCGATCGTGGAACAGCAGACAGGCTGGTACGGTCTAAACTGGAACATCTTTTATCAACCGCTCGGATTCATTCTTTATTTGATCGCCGCCATCGCCGAGACCAATCGCGTCCCTTTCGATCTCCCTGAAGCAGAAACAGAACTGGTTGCCGGATTTCACACCGAATACAGCTCGATTAAGTTTTTGCTCTTCTTCAACGCCGAGTACATCAACATGATCACGGTATCAATGCTGGCGACCACGTTGTTTCTCGGCGGTTGGAACGGGCCTGGCGTGGCGCAGTTTCCCCTGCTGGGGGTGCTTTATTTTTTCGCCAAGATTCTGTTCTTTCTCTTTTTGTACATTTGGTTGCGCGGCACTTTGCCTCGTTTTCGTTTCGATCAACTGATGAACTTCGGCTGGAAGTTTCTACTTCCAACGGCAATCTTGAACATTATTGTCACGGCCACGTTCGTGTTCTTTACCGCAGGTTAATGAGGTTTGCTGCGGCCAGTTTAATGCGGAACAGGATGAAATCGATCCACGAAGTCACACGAACGAACACGAAAGTCTTTGTTAGTGCTACTTCGTGTTATTTCGTGGATCGTTCTTGAAGATTACCGGTCGGGCGCGGTTCCGGACCATTTACGATTTACCATTCACCATTTACCGTTTTTCATGACAACGCTGCTCTTCATTCTGTTTGCCGGTATGGCCATTGGCTGCGCGATCGCCGTGGTCTCGCAGAGTAATCCGCTTTACAGCGCGATTTCGCTCATCGGCGTCTTCATTTCCCTGGCTTCGCTCTACGTGATGCTGGCGGCGCCTTTTATCGCGGCGGTGCAGGTGATTGTTTACGCGGGGGCCATCATGGTCCTGGTGATTTTTGTGATCATGCTGCTTAACGTCGAACACCTGGAGCCTCGGCGCAAACGAATGAAGTGGCTGGTGCCGGCGGCGATTGGCATGGCGGCGATACTGATCGGCGAAACTGCGTTCATTCTTTATTCGGTACAGACAACGCCCGGCAATATTCCCGGCAATATTTCAAATGTTGGGCTGACACAATCGATTGGTACAGGACTGTTTACGAAATATCTGCTGCCGTTTGAAGTCACGTCGATCTTGTTATTGATGGCGATCGTCGGTGCCATGTCGCTGGCGCGCCGGACAAGCATCTTGTCGCCGACCGCGCGCGTGGTGCCCGGTTCTCAGGTTTTACCGATGGATATGGTCAACCCCCTGGCCGGGGACGACGACCCGCCAGCGGAAGCGGACACAACGGCCGAAGCGGCTCGGCTGATGGGTGTTGAGTTTCAGTCTGACCCAGATAAGCGGGAATAGACGGACGGGAGTAGGAACAGTATGGAACCACAACTCTCCTGGTATCTGGCGCTCTCCGCCATTCTTTTTACGATTGGCGCCGCGGGCGTGATCATAAAGCGGAATGTGATTGCGATGTTCATGTGCATCGAGTTGATGCTCAACGCAGTGAACCTGACGTTCATCGCTTTCTCCAGTTTCTTTCAGGATGTTACGGGCCAACTTTTTGTCTTTATCGTCATGACCGTGGCCGCGGCTGAGGCCGCCGTTGGTCTCGGCATCATCATTGCAATTTTCCGTAACCGCGAATCATTGGATGTGGACGATGCCAGCATTCTCAAACTTTGAACTTAGTTCTTTGTACTTTGTGCTTTGTACTTTCCCGCTCCGACCAGGCGGCCATGTAACGCAAACTGTTAGTTTGCGGATCTTGGAGGAGAAGCTGGCATGGTATTAACAGGGGAGCCTTGAGGCGGAACTCAGCAAACTAACAGTTTGCTTTACAAGGGACCTCGCGAGTTCAAAGTACAAAGCTCAAAGCTCAAAGTACGTAGTTCAGAACCGGAATCGATGAACGAGAACAATCTCCTAAGTCTGATCATTTTCGCACCTCTTTTGGGCGCGGCCATCAATTGGTTCCTGGGCCGGCGTCTGCGAAATGAGAAATTTATCGGCTTCATCGCCTGTGCTGCGGTGGGAGTTTCCACCATCGTCGCCTTTTATCTCGCTTTCAAGTCAGATGGCGCGCTGCGCTCTACCGAACCTATCTTCGATCATCTCTGGACCTGGATACAGGTAGGCAGCTTTCGTGCGGACTTCGGTCTGGCACTGGACCGTCTGAGCGGCACTTATGCCCTCTTCGTTACCTTCGTCGGTTTTCTGATTCACGTCTTCGCCACCGGGTACATGCACGGCGACAAAGGGTTCTATCGCTTTTTTGCGTTTCTGAATCTCTTCATGTTTGCGATGCTGACACTCGTGCTGGCCGACAATTTCCTGCTGATGTTCGTCGGTTGGGAAGGTGTGGGTCTCTGCTCTTACCTGCTGATTGGCTACTACATCGACCGCAAGGAAGCTGGCGACGCCGCCAAGAAGGCGTTCATCACTAATCGCGTGGGCGATTGGGGTTTTGTGCTTGGCATCATGCTGACGTTTACCCTCACCGGCTCGGTAAGTTTCTTCAATAAGCCAGAGCACGGTGTAGTCAGCGCTTTTCAAACCATCGCTACTCTCTCTGCAGATCCGTTTACCTGGGGAGCAATATTTGCCGGAGGAGTCACCTCAATCGCCGTGCTTCTTTTCATCGGTGCGGCCGGCAAGAGCGCGCAGATTCCCCTTTACGTCTGGCTGCCTGATGCCATGGCTGGACCAACACCAGTCTCTGCCTTAATCCATGCGGCCACGATGGTCACGGCCGGTGTTTACATGATCGTTCGCTGTTCGGTGATTTATACACAGGCGCCGACGGCCATGTTCATAGTCGCCATTATAGGTGCGGCCACGGCAATATTTGCGGCCACCATTGGTCTGGCGCAAAACGATATCAAGAAGGTCCTGGCCTACTCCACCATTTCCCAGCTGGGCTATATGTTCCTGGCATGCGGTGTTGGCGCATTCACCGCGGCGATTTTCCACGTCATCACGCATGCCTTTTTCAAAGCGCTGCTATTCCTTGGCTCCGGTTCGGTGATTCACGGCATGCATCACGAACAAGACATGCGGCGAATGGGCGGGCTCAAGAAATACATGCCGATCACGTTTGCCACAATGCTAACGGGGTGGCTGGCTATTTCAGGCATACCGATTTTTGCGGGGTTCTTTTCCAAAGATGAGATTTTGTGGAAGACGTGGAGCGCCGGGACCTTTGCTTTGCCAAGTCCGGTGTGGAGCAAAGTGTTTTGGGGGGTCGCCGCGATCACCGCTCTGCTCACCGCCGTCTATATGACACGAATGATGGTGATGACGTTCTGGGGCCAGGAGCGTTTTCGGGAGGCGCATGATGTGCCCCATCAAGAAAGTCACGAAGAGACCCAGGATGAGGCCCACACGTCACCTCACGGAGTTCATGAGCCCCATGAGTCTCCATGGGTAATGACCGTGCCCTTGATTGTTCTGGCTATCCTTTCAACGCTCGGAGGTTTGATTGGCGTACCCTATGCGCTGGGCTCGCTCGTGAGCGAACACCCGACTAATTACATCGAGCAGACGCTTGATTCGGTCATTGCAAAGATGCCGGAAGGCGAACGCCACGCAGGCGAGGCAGATCCGCATGAACCGATTTGGCTTTCCCCGCCACCGCAGCCACACGATGGCGCGCCGGCGTTTGCGCCATTGGGCGAGTTGCATGAAACAAGCGCGCCGCACCATTCGCCCGAAGAGGTCCGGATGGAGCGAATTTTGACTCTGGTGTCTGTGTTAATCGCTGCGATCGGTATTGCGCTCGGTTGGATAATTTTCAAGAAGCGACCATTACTTCAGCTGCCAGGTATCCTGGAAAACAAATACTACGTCGATGAAATCTACGATGCGGCAATCATTAATCCAATAACGGTCGGGTCGCGTGAAGGACTCTGGAAGATATTCGATGTCGGAGTCATTGACGGCTTTCTGCATTCACTCGGACAGGTAGTAACTGAAACCGGAAGGTTGGTACGCCATGTCCAGGCCGGATTCGTGCGCGGCTATGCGGCAATAATTTTATTAGGGGCTCTGGCAGTCATCGGCTTTTTCGCATATTACGGCGTTACCGCCCTGCGACCTTAGTTTAGGAATTTTATGGAAAGGCACTTACTAACAGCCATTATCCTCCTCCCCGTCATCGGGGCGGTCGTGACGGTAGTGTATGGCATGCTGCCGGGCCGGCGGGAATCCAACTATAAGTGGATTGCGCTCGCCTTCACGGTCCTGGACTTTGCTCTCTCGCTGCCACTCATTCGTGGGGTGGGAGCCGGCACAAAGGATTTCAAATTCGTCGAGGATGTGCTTTGGATCGGGACCATCGGCGCTCGCTACCATGTGGGAGTGGATGGCATCAGTTTATGGCTGGTGCTCCTCACGACCCTCCTGATGCCTATTGCAGTCCTCTCCAGTTGGACCGCAATTCATAAGCGACAACTCGCCTATTACGTTTTTTTACTGCTGCTGGCGGGCGCGATGATCGGCGTGTTTGTTTCGCTCGACCTGCTGCTCTTCTATCTGTTTTTTGAAGCGTCCCTCGTGCCGATGTTCTTCCTCATCGGGATATGGGGCGGCGAGCGCAGGATTTACGCGGCGGTAAAATTCTTCATCTACACCGCGGTGGGTAGTCTGCTGATGCTGGTCGGCATCATTGCCCTCTATTATTTCTATGGCACGTTTGACTACATGACGATTCTCCAGGCAATGCAGGCTGGAATCACCACGCTGCCTCCGCAGACGGAGTTCTGGTTGTTCCTGGCGTTCGCATTCGCCTTCTGCATAAAGGTGCCACTCTTTCCTTTGCACACCTGGCTTCCCGACGCGCATACAGAGGCTCCTACCGCCGGTTCGGTAATTCTCGCCGGCGTACTTCTAAAAATGGGCACGTATGGTTTGCTGCGTTTCAACCTCGGTCTTTTTCCCGACATGTCGCGCAAGTTCGCGCCGGTAATGATCACGCTGGCTGTGATCGGGATCATCTACGGCGCACTTGTCGCCATGGTCCAACCGGACGTGAAGCGGCTGGTAGCGTATTCCTCAGTCAGCCATATGGGTTTCGTCGTCCTGGGACTCTTTTCGTTTACTGAGCTGGGCATGCAGGGCTCGCTTTATCAAATGCTCAATCACGGCGTCTCGACCGGAGCTTTGTTCCTTTTTGTCGGGTTTATCTACGAACGCCGGCACACGCGTAAGATCGATGACTTTGGCGGCCTGGCTACCTCCATGCCATGGTTTTCGACCCTGTTTGTGATTGCCTCCCTCTCGTCTGTTGGTCTGCCTTTTCTAAACGGCTTCGTCGGCGAGTTCCTGATTTTGATTGGCAGTTGGACTTCGACGGCAATCCAGTATTCGTGGATTGCAACTATGCTGGCAGCGACAGGCGTCATCTGGGCCGCGGTTTACATGCTTTGGATGTTGCAGCGGGTAGTGTTCGGCAAGCTGACCAACCCGGAGAACGCAAAGCTGTCTGATCTCAATGCGCGTGAGATTGGCTTGCTGGTCCCTCTGCTGGTGCTCATGCTGTTCATGGGAGTCTACCCACGACCGTTTCTGGATCGCTCGAAAGGCAGCATTGAAGAAATTCGCGCCCGCGTGGCGGCGCCGCCAACTGGAGGTTCGTTTGCTTCTGTTGAGGCGAAAACGGACGATCCACGAAAACACACGAACCAACACGAAATTCGTTAGTGTAGTTTAGTGTGATTTCGTGGATCATATCGCGCTCAATTTGATTTCGGGAATGTCGCAGGTGAGTCGAACGTATGAATTTTCTGGCCCTTCAGATCACCGCGCCCGACGTTAATCTCTGGCTTATTCTGCCGGAGCTAATTGTCTGCGTCGTGGCCGTCGTCGTCATGCTGGTTGACGCCTTTGCCAAACCAACTCAGCGTTGGGTAACGGGTGGCATTTCGCTTCTGGGACTTTTGGCAACGGCTATCAGTTCAGTTTGGCTTTGGCTTTCCTGGGCAGGCAGCAATCAAGCTTTCAATGGGATGATCGTCCTGGACGAGTTGCGGCTGGGGTTTACGTTTGTTTTCCTGGTGGTCTCAGCACTAACGATTCTGGTTTCCATGGTTTGGGTCGAAAATGAGCGTTTGCCGGCGGGCGAGTTTCATTCTCTATTGATGTTTGCCACAGCCGGCATGTTGTTTATGGCTTCGGCCGGAGACCTGGTAATTGTTTTCCTGGGGCTCGAGATCCTCTCCATCGCGACCTACGTGATGTGCGGTTTCCGGCGCACAGATCTTCGTTCCAACGAGTCGTCGATGAAGTATTTCATTCTCGGCTCCTTTTCGTCAGCGTTCCTGCTTTACGGTATCGCCCTGGTTTATGGGGCAACCTCAACCGCCGCCGGATTGCCTGGCACCACCAACATCGGGGAAATCGCCAGCCGCATCTCCGAGGCGCAGTATCCGCTCCTGCTGTTTGCGGGCGCCGCAATGATGTTGGTCGGCTTTGGTTTCAAAATCGCGACTGCGCCTTTTCATATCTGGACTCCGGACGTTTATGAAGGCGCTCCGACGCCCGTAACGGCTTTTATGGCGGCTGGCCCGAAGGCAGCCGGCTTTGCTTCGTTCATGAGGGTCTTTGTTTTCGGCTTTCCTTTCGTGCTGGCGGCTGGTTCCACCAACATCGCAGCGCAGCTCAACTCAGCCTGGGTTGGCGCACTCGTAGTTTTGGCTATCGCGACGATGACTATCGGTAACGTAGTTGCGATTGCGCAGAACAACGTAAAGCGAATGCTCGCCTACTCGTCAATCGCACATGCAGGGTACGCTCTCGTAGGTTTCATAGCAGCCGGCGCCGCTTCTGATATCGAACAGCGAAACGTCGCCATCACTGCAGTTGTCTTTTATCTCCTGGCCTACACCGTGATGAACCTGGGCGCTTTCGCCGTGGTGCAACTGATCGCGCGAGACGGTGATCGACGGACCGAAGTGGAGGACTACAACGGCATTGGGTTTCAATCCCCCTGGCTGGCATTCTCCCTGTCATTATTTCTGCTCAGCCTGCTGGGAATGCCGCTCACGGCCGGATTCATCGGAAAGGTATTGGTTTTTCGCGCCGCATTGGACCAGGGCTATTACCTGCTCGTCGTCATCGGCGTACTCAATACTGCGATCTCGGCCTATTACTATTTGCGACTGATCATCGTCATGTTTTTCCGGGAACGGACGACCGTTTGGCATGCGCCCAGAATTCCGGCCAGCATCGGCGTTGCCCTCGTTCTCACAATTCTGGGCGTGCTTTACCTCGGGCTTTTCCCCGGTCGCGTCATCAACGCACTCCAAACGAAACCCGTTCCGGTGTCAATAAAGTGATTTCATGAAGCGAGGGGCAGTAGCCCAACCGTAAGGGCGGGCGTTGTCCTCTCACGTCAGACACGCCCTCCCTTACGGTCGGGCTACTGCCCCAACTACGAACGCCCCAACTACAAACCCAATGACTGCCGATGAATACGCCCAACAAGTCAAAGCCGAGCTTAAAGAAGCATGGCTGCCTCACATCTATCGGGAGCGAATCAGGAAACTGCGCACGCGCTCCTACACTTTCGACGGCTTAAAAAACAAGACGCGCGTGGAGATTCAGCACACTCTCCTGGGAGTGGAGCTCAAGACGGGAGTGCGTCGCCTGCTTTGCCCTGATCTGGCGACAGCGCGTTACCTTTCAGTGTTTGCACGAGCAGGCTGTGTTCAGGTTGCAGTCCCCTACGACATCACCAGGATTTCCCACCTGGCAGACGAACTTGAATCGTCATGGCACCGAATGTTCCTGCTGGCTGAGCATCTTGCGGTAGGCAAGTCGGAAGCGTTTATCACTCGCATCCGCAGATTGTTGGTCTCCAGGATTCGGGCCGAAGTCGCAGCGGCAGGCGCCGGAGCCATCGTGCCGGAGTTTAAGCAGACTACGAAGCAGAGGCAGTCGTGACAGCATCGAAACCAAAACACAAGGTAAACTTTGGACTCTAAAACACTGGCCTGTAGTTCAGAGTTCAATCTTTAGATTGCGTTGCTTCGCCAATTGAACAAGCTAAACTTAACTACTTGCGTTACAATGCAGTTCGAAGTTTAATACTGAAGATGACAGAAGAACCCAGGGAAACACTGATGGATGAATCACAGCCGGTGGATGCCGGTGCCGCGCTTCCATTTCCGTACAACCAACAAACATTTTGCCGATACGAGCCAATCGAAAAACAGATTGAAGAAGCTCGTGTGCTCATCGTTGACAGCCTGCTGCGCACCGAAGATGACCTGTCAGATTTGGCCCGCAGCGATTGGGGCAGCGCCGCAGCCGTGGAACTCAAGCGCGAGCGACGCATTGCCGCGATGGCGATTGAAAACATCGTCACCAATGTAGAGCGATTGGTGAAACGTCCGGTGACTCAGATCACGCATCTGGCGTCTGTCGGAGTCGCAGCCGAGCAGTTCAAACCAGACGCCATCGTAATTAGTGGCACACTTCGCGATTTTGACTATTACAATCCAGCAGTCATTGAGACCTTCACCGAGTTTGTGCGCATGACTACGATTCCCGTGCTGGCGATCTGCGGCGGACACCAGCTCGTGGGCCTGAGCTTTGGCGCCAATGTGATGACCCTGGACCGGCTGGAGCAGCACGAACAACGCGAGAATCGCCCTCTGGAATACCAGTATCGTTTTGTTCGAATCACTGACCCGAAGGACCCAATCTTTCGAGGCATTAATAACCCTTCATCAAACCTGTGGCAGGACTACACGAAACAAGCCAGTATTCTACGTGTTTGGCAAAATCATGGACTGCAGCTTGATAGCGTGCCCAAAGGATTCAGCCTGCTCGCCACCTCATATCTCTGCCGCAACCAGATGATGGTGAAGCGCCTCGATGGTCAGCTCATCTACACGGTGCAGTTTCATCTGGAAAAGTCTTTCGAAGACTGGAACAAATCTCGCACCCGCTGGGAACACCAAAACGAATCGCGCGACGGCCGCATCATCTTTGAGAATTTTCTCACCCTCGCGCTTTCTCACCACCCATAGTTTTCGTCCGAACCGGAAGCGGTAAATCCGCAGATTGCGCAGATTTCGCAGAATATAATAAAAGATAAGAATTGCCGCCCCCGTAGGTGACTGAATCTGTGAAATCTGCGTAATCTGCGGATTTTCCTGACCAGAAGACCGCTGCGGCCGCTGCGTCTCCAATGACAGATCAAGAGTTAACCGAAAAGAGCCTCGCGAGAGTTGCCGGGCACCTCGCCAGGCGCGACCACGATTTGGCTTTCATTCTGAAGAATTTCGGTCCGCCGCCCCTCTGGGCGCGCAGGCCCGGATTTTCCACGCTCATCAAAATCATTCTCGAACAACAGGTATCGCTCGCTTCCGCGGCTTCAATCTTCGCTCGACTCAGGAAGAGTGTCATTCCCTTTCATCCCGTGCGTATGCTCGAGCTGGGTGAACTTCACCTGAAACAGCAGGGCCTAACGCGCCAGAAAACCGCTTATTGCCTGCACCTGGCCCAGTCGCTTCGGGACAAGCGTTTACGGCTTTCGCAACTCTCGCGAATGAGTGACGCGCAGGCAAAGGCTGCGTTAATGGAAGTGAAAGGGATTGGCTCGTGGAGCGCCGATGTCTATTTGCTTATGTCCCTGCTCCGCGCGGATGTTTGGCCGGCAAGTGACCTGGCGCTTGCGATTGCGGTCACGAAACTCAAGCGACTCCCGTACAGGCCAGGTCCAAATGAATTGACTGAGATGGCTGAGGCATGGCGGCCGTTCCGCTCTGTGGCGGCCAGAATGTTGTGGCAGTATTACCTTGCGGGAAAAGCACGCCGACGCAGTTAGTGTCCTTTCGTGTGGTTTAGTGGATCGTGTTTCACCCACGCGCCGGGAGCGATCCACGAAGTCACACGAAGTAACACGAGAATTTGAGCTCTCAGCTACTTCGAGATCGTTGAGGCGCTGGTCTTAAGCCCCGTAAGATCAATCTGCGCGGTCTTTGGTATGCCTTCCATGGTCCGCTCGATCAGTCGATCCACCACCGCGTTGAGATCGTTCGTCTCCTGGAAAACCTGGAGCTGATCATCGGCGGAAGTGCCACGTGCCAAAATAGTGTGAATATGTTCGATCTCTTTGCGTGACCCAAGCGGATCGACCACGTCATCGACAAATTCCAGCAACTCATGAATCAGGTCACGGGTGGGAACTTCCTTCTGTTTCCCAAAGTCGATCATCTTTCCATCCAGACCGTAACGCACGGCCCGCCATTTGTTCTCCTGGATCAACATTCGGCGGTAAAGCCGAAACCCGAGGTTCTTTTCTATAAGCGTGTTGAGCTTAGCAACAATGGCCTGAAACAGGGCGGCAATCGCAATGGTATCGTCAACTCGTGTAGGAATGTCGCAGACGCGAAACTCGAGTGTCGGGAAAAATGGATGCGGTCGAATGTCCCACCAGATTTTCTTCCCGTTGTCGATGCAGCCCGTTTTGATTAACAGGTCCACGTAGCGCTGAAAATTACTATGCGAATCAAAATGATCCGGAATGTCCGTGCGGGGAAACTGTTTGAAGATCTCGGTTCGATATGACTTAAGACCGGTATTGTGGCCCATCCAGAATGGAGACGAAGTGGTTAGGGCCAGCACGTGTGGCAGAAAATAGCGCGCGGCATTCATGATGTGGATCTGGCGGTCCTTGTCGGCGACGCCTACGTGAACGTGCAGACCAAAGATTAGGAGCGAGCGAGCCACCGTCTGGAGTTCCTGAACCAACAATTCATAACGCTCATCGTCAAAAATCTTCTGGTCCTGCCAGCGAGATATCGGGTGGGTGGAAGCGGCAATTATCACCAGGCCGTTTTTGTGGGCCAGGCTGGAGATAATGCTGCGCAGCCTGGTGATGTCGGTGCGCGCCTCCTCAATGTTTTTGCAGACCCCGGTGCCAACTTCGACCATCGACTGGATCATCTCCGGCTTGATCTGCTCGCCGAGAAGCATTGTGCCCTCTTCAAGTATCTCAACCACGTGCGAACGCAGCTCACGACTTTGAGGATCTACGATTTGAAATTCTTCCTCGATGCCCAGTGTGAACTGATCGAACATGGTTACTCCTTTGTCTTGATGCCGCGCCTCAGGGCTTTTAAGTTTTTATGAATCATCCGCCAATCGGGTGTGATCTTGCCAATGAACTCATAACGAAGATGTTTGTACGCGCTCCCCGGCGAATGCACCGGACTGTGAAGATCGAAATGAACGAACCATTGGGGCGGGTCTCCATCCACATACAAGAAATGCAAGACCGACGCAGCCTGGCCCTTCTCGTAAAAACCTCCGCTCGTATCCTTATGATTTGCAAAAAGCCTCGTGAAAGCCCGGCTGCGTTCGAGGGTCGATCTAATCATCGGCCACGCCAGAAAACCGATCCCCACACCGCCTTCACCGTAAACATTGGTGATCTTCCTCACAGCTGACCAGAGGTTCCGGGCCTGCATGCGTGAAAGAACCAATAACAATGCCTGTTGCTTATCAATCGTAAGTGAGTCAAAAGCTTCGTCATCGGTCGAGGCACCCCACAATCCCTCGAGCTTCCCTGACAAGGCCTCTTGCTGATCGATCGGGAGATCGCGCCAGCTCAAGTGGGTTACTGATGAATATAGATCACGCACTCCCAAGTTCACGTTCAATCAACTGACGGTTCTCTTCCGACAAGCTTTGGAACCTAACTCCTACACCCCGCGCAGGGTTGCTGTAAACCACTTCCGCATTTGCAACCACCTGTTTACCATCCGGAAAAGGAATGCGGACTAACAGGACCGAACCCTCTGGCAATTCGGCCTGTGTATTCATATAGAAGCCGCCCACGCTTATGTCTTTTGTACTTGCCACTCCGGTGGCGTCGTTGCCGTCGTAAAAAACATCGACGATTAGTCGGGAACGATCAAACCGGCGTCGATCGTCCGGTCCTGCGAGGTTATCATCAAGCTCATCATCAACCACGGGGCGCGTCTCCTGGAACGATTTTCAAGAACTGTCGTCGAGATTTAGAGTTCAAGCGTTAGCTTTATATCAGAACCGGGAGCGGCAGCGACTGGGTGAAAACTCCCGGGGCTCAGCGCCAAAGGCGCGAAATGTAACAGCCTGGGGCAGCGCCCCAGGTAAAGGTTCATTAATTCTTGGAAGCGCTGAAGGCGCGAAATACGTACGGGTCGTTCGAAAATAGTTGTCATTATCTAGGGGTCAACCATATTTCGCGCCTTCAGCGCTCAGAAGATCTTCGAATGGTCCCACCTGGGCCGATGGCCCAGGCTTTCACATTTCGCGCCTTTGGCGCTGAAAGCAGGTGTTTTCACACAGTCATGGTAGCGACTGAGTACTGATTGGCAATCAGTCACTTTCAATACTTAAGAACCACCCGGTCGTTACCGCTTCCGGTTCTGATGCCGATCTGTCGGGCGAACCGCGCCTAAAGGCTGGACTCTGGAACTTCGGACTCGAAACGGCAAACATTGTACACGGTTTCAATCTATGTCTTTTCACTAATGATGAACGTGGGAACCATGCCTCCTCCGGAGCTGACGTTCGCCAGCTCGGTGAAGGAGAGCCGCGTAAACGCCGACTTCACTTTGCCGTTGAACAGCAACGGATCGAGATCAACCAGCTGCTCAGCGAATTCAAAACCGCCATTGTCGTTGAGCGCCGGGAACACCTCTCGTGCAGTGGGGACACGTTCCTGCACCAGATAGTCGCGGTTTGCCAGGGCGCTACGCAAAGCCTCATCCCAGGCGTGCTCATCGGCGTTCCAACCGATAGTGATTCCGTGCCCGCCATAGTCGTCGTTAGGTTTCAAGACCAGCTTATTCCGGTTGGCCCTGATATATTCAACCAGGTCGATCTCGTTTCCGAAGTAATCAGTTTTTTCGGCCCTGACCAGCCGGGTCCAGGGCACATGATTGCGAATTGCTTCCTGTTCCTCACTGGTAAATAGGTGCGCCCGACGCTGATCTGTCAAGACGGCGAACAATGCTTTCTTGTGGATAAGCTTTGAGCGAAAGCTATTGACCATGCAGATCGCTCCGGCGCGATACGCGTCCAGAAGCGCCGGGTATTGCTCCATGATAGGAAGATATTCGTTGACAAGCAGACGCTTGTAGACGATATCAATTGCGAAGTCGCCCGTACGCAACCTGCCATTCTCAAAAACGAGTTCGTCGGGTGAGCATATAACTGTCGGGTACCCTTCTCCTTCGAAAAACTGTTTGAAGAGCTCAAACTCTTTCTGTGTGGGCAAACCTTTCAAATCCACGATCGCGATCTGAGGCACACTGTCCGGCTGCCGGCCCAGAAACTCTGCATAAGAATCGAGCAACACTTCGAGCATAAACCGCCGGCCATACAGCGGCCGAACGTTATAGGTCTCCGCAAACCGCTTCATCACAGGCAACCTTGAAAAGATATTGTAGGCCGCGTCAACATAAGCGATACCCGCCGGACTCTCACCATTTAGCTCAACGAAGCTGTAAGCGGCGTCGGTGAGAAATGAGTCGAGTCTGGCCGTGGGAGAGACTGCGCGATAACCCGGGTCAATGCTGATCAGATCCCGTTCGACTTCCGTCACGCCAAGATCGACCACAATTGAATCGTCCTCAATTGCAGCATCTTTAACCTTTTCTATCGCTGACCACACCGTTTCGCAGATGCCGCGGATGCGCTTAAAGTCGTGTTCGGTAACAAAATGAGGGCGCAAATATGGCGACAGCCGCCGGCCGCCAAATATCAATTTCGATTCTTCCAATCCTTCGTCAAGCATGGAGCGCGAGGCCTCGGCCAGACTCTCGTCGCGAAGCAAATCGTGATAATGCGAGACTGCAGCGTGCAGCATAAGTTTAGTTAACTTCTTGGAATTGAAAGTCTAACAGGCTGCGGAAAAACTAAGAACGATCCACGAAGTTACACGAAGCGGCAAGAAAAGAAGCTCTTTATTCGAGTCATTTAGTGTGCTTTCGTGGATCGTCTTAATCTCCCTGATAACGAACCACACTCTTTTAGCAGCCTGCTTAAGCGCGACAAACCGGGGGTTTGCCGAACCGTGATGTTTCTGGAGGGAGTTAGAGTATCACAGCCGAGGTTCAGAGTTCAGCTTCGGGCGGCGAAGGAGGGATAATGAGCGATGAGCAACAGGCGTATAGAGTACAAGCTTTAGCTTGCGTGGTTGGTAAGAAGCTAGCTTCTTTCGCGCGGAGGAGCAACCTGAAGGTTGTACTCTGTACGCCTGTTACTCATCACTCATCACATCACTGAGACTCTACTCCGCAGTGTGTTTTGAAGTTGAGATTGTAACCGTAAGCTTCTGTTTGTTGCGGACTACATTAAAGGTGGAACTCGTGCCGGGGTTCTTCAACAGTGCGCTGCGGGAACCTGACAACAGTTGTTGCCCGTCAATGGCCTCAATCACATCGCCCGGTCTGAGCCCCGCCTTAAATGCTTCGGTGGCGGGCTGCACATAAACTACCAATAGTCCCCCGGTGGCGCCGAAGCGCATTGCCACTTTGGGCTTGATCTGGATGGCTTCTATGCCCTGGGCCATCAAAGACCCCGGCTGCATCGGTCTCACCTTATGGCCCAGAGCCGTGCGGCGGCCAAACAAAGGATCCGGCGACTCGCTAAGCTCAATCTGCAGGGCTTCGACAGCAACCTGCCCAGGACGCGCTATTACGAAACTTACGGAATTGCCCGGCCCTGCTTCCTGCAAACGCCACGTAAACTCCTCACCGTTTCGAATGTCTTCATTGTTGACACTCAAAATCACATCACCGGGTTTGAGTTTCTTCAGTGCCGCGGGACTTCCTGGAATGACAGACGTCAGCAGGATCCCGCAACGTTTTTCGACCAGTTCACGCGCCCGATCCAGCTTCCATCCCTCGCCCTGAATCTTTTCCAAGGACATAGCGCCGATAGGCTCGCCTCGAATTCCCAACCATGGGCGCGGCACACTTGCTTGTCTGGCAATCACTCGCTTGGCGGCACTTCGCACCAAGGCCACAGGTACGATCGATGCTTCACTCCCCTGTACCGAGTCGACGATTCCAACCGTTTCTCCAGCATCGTTGATCGCAATGCTTCCCATGCTCGCCGAAGATAGTTTGGCTGCTCTTACTTTGATGCGAGCCAGTGCGCCTGAAGGAGACCGGCTGACGTTAACTACCGTCGCATCCGTTTGGCCTACTCGAAAATACATCGCTCTCAGCGTCCCCGGCTCCGGAGGGGCCGGCTGTGGGCCAATCACACGGAGTCGTTGACCGACGACAATAATTTCGTTTTTTGGATCGACTATTCGCGGCAGGCCGCTGTTTGCCAGGGCAATCACTGACAAGCCTGTCAGGCCGTCAAGGCCAATATAGCGTCCTGCGAGTCGTTTGCCGTCGCGAGTGATCACCTTGAGATCTGCCGGCTCGAGAAAATTGTTCGCAAAAGAAATTGAGGGAACACCGGGAAGCGACATCCGGGGCAACACGGGCATCTGTGGTGGCGTGGAGCCTTTCGGCCCAGCCGGTGCTTTCGGCGCAAATTGCACAGCCGGCGGAGGCATTTCAGCAGCAGCTTCTGGCAACCAGGCCGCAATCGTCTCCCCATCGTCAAGTGCCAGCCCCGCGATCACATTGGTATGAACGTCGTGGGTGATCTTGAACGCCTCATCGAGGTTGGCAATAGCGCCCAACTCCTCGTTGTAACGAAACAACTGGCGAATGACCTTGAGTCCGGTAAGCCGGTGCAGAATAGTCACAATCTGCGGTGCCACGTGCTCACTCTGTACAATCACAGGATTCACACGCGTAGAGACGGTCGTTTTCCTTGTTCCCTGAGCCGCAGGTGTGTTCTTAGTTCCCGGCGCCGCAGGAGGTGTGGGTGTCTGCGCAACCGCTTGAAAACAACCCAAGCCCATAAGCGCAACTGCAGGCATTATTGCAGACAGACCATTTGTTTTGTCTCTTCTCATTGCTTAATCAAGTCTTCCTTACTGCGAATACCACTCTTACCAGGAACCCCTGGCTGACGCCATCAAAGGAGTTGCGCCTTGCCCGAGCACTCGCTGTGAGCCAAAGCTCACCGGAGGCAAAGAAATAGTACGTGAACTTCCCCGCCCATTATCCAGAGATACCTTCATTGGCTGAGACGAAGCTTCAATCGGAAAATCAGCAGCGCGCGCATTCAGATCTGCCGCCCTGATGACAGGCGCCGGCCTGCTACCCATATCTCGCGTTCCCATTCCCGAATTGTTTCGAGCAGAGGCAATCCCAAATTGTCCCGATCCCAGACGACGCTTCGGAGCAATAGGCTTGTCAACCTTCTCTGGAATGGCATCAACCGCCACAAGCTGATCCGTATTAGGAAGGGTTGCGGCCCCAGGCTGTTGCAAACCATCAACGCCGGCGGCCGGCGTCACATTGTTAACTGATAAGGAGTTGTCGCGCGACGAGTTGAAGCTGAGAAACAAAGCCGCTCCAAACACCACCAACAACGTAGCAACGACGGCGGTGCGAAATCCAAACGAGATATTGCTTAGTGGAAAGTGGTACCCACGCGCCTTTTCGCCGGCGAGGCGTGCGCGCAAACGGAAATCAAAATCGCCCGGCGCCTCTACAGTCCCAAGACTCGACAGGATATTCTGCAACTTATGGTGTTGTTCATTAAACGTTCTACACTCTACGCAACCAGTCATATGCCAGCTCGCGAAGGCACTAAGCACGTCGCCCGGGGCCGCTTCATCAACTTCTCGGCGTAGGTTTTGGCAATCCATTGTTCTCATAGTATTCCTCAGATATATGCACTCATCTTTTCACGCAGGAAGCCGCGCGCGCGGCTAATGCGGGATTTCACTGTGCCTTCGCTTGTTTCCAGTATGCGGGAGATCTCTTCATAACTTCTCCCATCAACGTCTCGCAAAATCAGTGGAGCTCGATATTTTTCAGGCAGTGTGCTGATGGCACGCTGTACTGCCTGCCGTCTTTCGAAATCTACCAGCGCCACGTCTGCCAACGGCTTGCTGTCGGCCGGATTAAACTCCTGGGGTTCGCCGCCTTCCTTTGATTGGAAGAACCCCGTCAGTGAGACTAACTTGCGCCGCTTACGCTTCCGCAGCTCACTGATCGCGAGATTGGTGGCAATTCGATAGATATATGTCGAGAATGCATAGTTCGTTTGATACCGGTCGGCTGCCCTATACACTCTCACAAAAGTCTCCTGTGCGAGGTCTACTGCGCCGTCATAGTCGCTGGTCATCCGGTATATGTAACTGGTTATCTGATTCCGATACCGGCCTACCAGTTCAGCAAATGCGTCCTCGTCCCCAATGCGAGTGGCCTCCAATAACGCGTGATCCGAAGTCGGATCCACAACGGCCTCATGCCGCAACACTGCGGAGAACGTCAAATCGTCGATCGTGCTTAGTGTGTCCATCAGGGCAGGTAGGGCTCTCACAAGCGTTGCCGAGTCTTTCCAAATCTTTGAAATACGCTTCCGCGGCGTCCAGCCGGCGGTTCCGGATGCCTGAATTATACCCCGACCGTTAACCGCCCGCAGTTCTATACACGCTTGAACTCCAGATAGGTTCCGAAAGGTCCGGAAGGGTGTGCTTGGTTTGATGCCAATAAACTGAAGGGTTTAAACCCCGGGCCGTGCGGGACGGGGCAGTAGCCCGACCGTAAGGAAGGGCGTGTCTGACAAGTGGGAGGACAACGCCTTCCCTTACGGTTGGGGCTACTGCCCCTCTCGCGGAAGCCGCAGCCTAAAGGCTGAATTCTGAACTACCAGGCATGAAGTTTAGAGTTCAAGCTTTAGAGCCACTTGTAAAACTCGGAGTTTCGGGGTAACCAAAGAGGCAGATCCCAAAACTCCTAGTGTTTTCGATGATTTGTTTTTCAAAACTCTCTTCAACGACGAGTTTTGCAAGTGGCTCTTTAGCTTGCGTTTTCTAAGCTTCCGGGGCCTTGAATAGCGAATCGTCCAGGCGGGTGCCGTAGGTGACTGTCAAAATCCGCGTTTCCTGAGTTTGTTTGCCATCTTCCAGAAGCACACTGCGGTAAGGAACGAGGGTCTGCTGGGCGTAGCGATAATCGTGGAATGACCTCTTAAACTTCAGAGGCTGCGATCCGCCCGAGGGCTCTTCATATTCAAGCCAAACGACACGAAGCGTCTTTGAGCTCAAATAGTAACGCGTTTTTAGCTTGTCCTTGCCGACCACGTCCAAAACGTAGAGGTCAAGTCCCTTTTGCTTGTCCTTGCCTACCAGCGTCAGCGTCGATCCGTTTTCCTTGTACCGCAGTAGCGAATCAATGCTGTGGCGCTGTTGGGACAGGAAAACGTTAGCCGCATCCTGCCTGGGCGTAAAAGCCGCTCCATTAATGATCCCCCACAATTTCCCCTCACCGTAGATAAGTGAATATTCGAGCGTGGGCATCTTCTGATCAAGTCGGATCTTGTCCTTTTCAGAATTGTCCCCCCGTACGAACCGGCGCTCATAAGTGGCGTCTTCGGTTCTGCTGGGACCTTCGCAAGTCGGCTTACAAATCCGCCCTCTTTCCACACCGTTGCGGCGTATCTGGTTGAGGACCGGACGAGAGCCGTAGATGAAGATCGCAGATTCCGCAACCTGCTCTGCTGTAAAGCTTTTCTGGTTCTTATCAATCGCCTGGGTTTTCTCGCTCTGTGTGGGGGCCGCAGGCGGAGTCGCAGTAGGACTTTGTCCAGCTGCGACTGCCGGGTTACCGAGGGTCAATACACTGATTAGAAACGCAAAAAAAGCCGCAGGGGCTAAAAATGAACGCAGCAAGAAATTAGTTCTCCTCTTGAATAATTCCATTGGAAGAAACGGGAAAGCCAATCGAGAGCGCGAATTGTAACACAGCCGTTCATTTCCGAGCGCCCGCGCCAACTGCTCCTGAGCCTCTTGATTGATGCATGTTTAACGCTGGCCGGATGCCCCGCATCACACCTTACGTCGCATAAATCATGGGCAGGCAAGGAAGGTTATCCCGGTACTGATGCAGTTTGAATATTTCGGCTGGAACGCACTCAGGTACAGAACTGGAGCGTGGTACCGCGGGATCCTTCAAGAAACTGAGTATTCAGAAGTATTGCTGACCTTACTGCTAAAGTGCGTCTTGGATCCCGCGCATCCTCCACCCCAGCTGGGGTTGGGTATCGTTAGACTCTTTTACCCAGGGTAGCCGCGCAACGCGGCAAACCCTGGGCTAAATTACGTAACCGCTTCGCGGTACAAATCCAAATCTGACTTATTCAGAGCTTCCTTCAGTTTGTCGCGGCGCCTCGACAAGCTAATAAAGCTTATCGGACATCAAACTGACCCACTACCTACACTTTCGCTAATTTGACAATACTTCCGTTTCAGTCGTAGTCTGCCTGTTTTCCAAATGGCTCGAAATAGCCACCTGTGACGGGGTTTCAATCAGGCTCAGGGTTGGCGACGTTGAATTTTTACGAAGAAAGACGGGTGATTTATGAAGAAAGTTGGCATTTTAGTAGGGCGCGAGAAGACCTTTCCTGATGCGCTGATCAAAAACATTAATGAACGCGGAAAAGGAGACGTCGTCGCAGACTTTATCTCGCTTGGTGGAATCAGGCACGACGATCCGCCGCATTACGATCTAATTGTCGATCGCATCTCTCATGAGGTCCCCTTCTATCGCGCCACGCTCAAGCGCATGGCGCTTGAAGGAACTATCATCGTCAACAATCCCTTCTGGTGGTCGGCCGACGACAAGTTTTTCAATTACTCGCTCGCGCAAAAACTCGGTGTTGCGGTACCGAAAACGGTCCTGCTTCCGCAAAAGGATTACATGGAAGGTATCGTCAGCGAGAGCCTGCGCAATCTGGAGTTTCCGCTGGATTGGCAAGGCATCGCTGAGTACGTCGGGTTCCCGGCTTTCCTTAAGCCGTTTGACGGCGGCGGTTGGAAGAACGTCTCTAAGATCAATTCCCTGGAAGAACTATGGAAGGAATACGATCAGACTGGGACGCTTTGCATGACCTTGCAGGCAGCGGTGGATTTCGATCAGTTTGTGCGTTGTTACTGCGTGGGGCAGGAAGAAGTCATGATCATGGCCTACGATCCGCGCAAGCCATATCTCTCCGGTGAGCAATACGTTCATAACCCGGACTACCTGGCCCCGGAACTGGCAGAGCGCGTTCGGAAAGACGTTCGTACACTCTGCACTGCACTCGGGTACGACTTGAACACAGTCGAGTTTGCCATTCAGGATGGTGTTCCTTACGCGATTGACTTCATGAATCCTGCGCCCGATGCAGAGCTGGCTTCGGTGGGCGAGTTTTATCACAACTGGATTACGAATGCCGTAACCGACCTGGTTTTCAAACGTCTCTCCGGACTGCGTGCGACTCCACGTTATCGTTGGGACGCGCTCCTCAGCCCCGAACCGACCCGCACCTTTGCCGTCGCTTCTCAGGCCGAGCAGCAGTCGAGAACAATTACACCGGCGCCGACGGAGAAGACGGATGCTAAGGCGGCGGCCGCGTCTGTTGAGGCTAAACCGGAAGCACCTGCAAAGCGCGCCCCTCGGAAGAATGGCAAGACCGCGTCTCCACGCTCAAAGACGACTGGTTAATTATCGACAGATGGAGGCAACTCTTTGGAGTGCGGCGGCCCGGCGCCGCTTTGGCCCGCGGCGGCCTGGCGCCGCTTTCGTTGTTAAGAATTCAGGAAACGAATTCGCAGCAATCTTACCGGAGACCACCGGGTCGAATCCGTTCGGTCAAAGCGGCGCCAGGCCGCCGCGGACCAAAGCGGCGCCGGGCCGCCGCACTCCAAGGAGCCGCCTCCTTCGAAAGGGTCTTAAACACCCCCAGAACGTGGCGTGCGTCGTTTGGTAAGGACTCTGATGGCAAACAGGCTGGATATCCAGGCAATCAACGAAGAAGAAGCCAGCGACCAGCAAATGCTGACAAGGCCTACATCAATGTGGGGAACAAGCAGCGCGATGAGAATGCTGGCGTTGGTAACTCGAGCGGCAAGACGACGGACGCGAAGAGAATAGTGCAACCAATTTATCCTCCGCAGTTCTGAAGTCAGATAATCGTCGTCATCGTTAAGGCG
Source organism: Acidobacteriota bacterium (assembly GCA_038040525.1). Lineage (GTDB taxonomy): Bacteria > Acidobacteriota > Blastocatellia > Pyrinomonadales > Pyrinomonadaceae > PSRF01. The sequence continues at coordinate 71,312 of JBBPIC010000007.1, forward strand.
CGCGTAATAGTCCCCTTCCCGGTGCGCATAAGCAGCCAGTCCCCTTTCCAACACTGCGCGAGCTGCGTCTCGATAATGATGAATCACATGCGCTAACTTGCCCTCGCTCAGTGCCAGGTTAGCCAGACCGAGACGAGCCCGAAAGTTTCCCGGATCCAATTCAATAGCTTTTTTGAAACTGCGTTGCGCTCGGGCAGTGTCGCCCCACTCAAGAAAACTCTCTCCCACCAGAGCCAACAGATGCGGGTCTCCTTCAGCGCGCATGGCGGCGAGCCGCAATGCTGCACGCGATCTGGATAACAGCTTTGCATCGCTCAGACTGGTAGCCTGAGATCGCAACAAGCGAGCGAAATCGAAAATCAGCTTACCATCGCGGGGAATGACGATCAGCGCGCGTCGAAAGGCCTCACGCGCCTCGTTGAGGCGGCCCGCTATCCTCAACTTGTTTCCCATCGCACCCAATAAGGTCGCGCGTTCGTTATCGACGTTTGAGATCGGTGTCGCTTCGGAATCTAACTCCCTGTCGCCCTGTCGTGCGTTCATGCTGCCGAGTTTAAAATCCAGCGTGGCATCGTCGAGTACGTCGCTCGACGCCAGGTGCAGCGCTTCGACTTCACGGTTGAGTGCTTTAGGGTCGCAAAGATAATCGCGCAGCTCCAGCGCACGAACGTCAAGCTTGGCTTGATGAACCCGCGGGAACAGATGTCGCACCATCTCGCGATACTTTCGTCCACCAGAGGCAAAGGTAAACTCCATCCCCTTGCCGACGATCTGGGTTCTATATCTGTATCTGACACGCCCTCCACGCCGAATTGTGCGCATAGCCTGCGTGTCAACTCTTTCGAAATCATCCACGTCAAGTTTTTTGTGCCTGCCTTCGATGAGTGCAAAGAGAAAGCTAGCCGGCCCGCGACGTCTCAAGAAAGTGCCATCGAATTCGATGCGATCTGTTAGGGCGAGTATGGGAACAACCAGCCAGGCCAATCCCAGCGATAGCAGCGCCCACAGGTCTTTCTCCGACCGTAACAGCAGAACGGAAGCAAAGGTGAGAACGCTCGCCACTGCAAGGTAGGAGCCCGGGCTAACCCGCACACTGGCCAGACGCAACCCCAGTCGAGGTTGCTCCCTTTCGCGGGCTACTTCCTTGAGCGCTTTTAGTGTCTCGATCTGATTAGCGTCGTGCATGCTCATCTAATCCATTTGCGGCTGCGGACAAGCGACTGGCACCTCGAGGGAAAACGTGCCCCTGCTGATACCCGGCTCAGTGTAACGCAAGTCTGCAAACTGGACGAGAGTTTGCGTTAGGCAGTCTTCGCCTACTACGCGAACAACTGGAAATCTCGCGAAACCCAGAAACACCTGGGCGCGATTATCATGCATGGCCTCCGCCACCGCACGCCCCTTAGATGCTTCCGGCTTTTCATGACGGATGGGACTTCCTCGATCCTCACTGCTGCCTAGTAACGAGACGTTGAAGCGATAAGCGGCCTTTTCGGTTTCGACAACACACAGCCACTCGAATGGATTCGCCGGTGTCGGCATGGCCGCCACTTCAAGAGCACGCTCTCCGTTTGCGCTTGCTATCTGGACGCCTTCAGCCTGGGCGTGTCGAAGAGCGATTGCATGAACCAGAAATAATCCGGCCAGGTAAATTGAAACCATTGCCAAGGCCACCAATGGAATCCTCGCGCCCCAATCTTTGCCGGCCTGCCGCATGAAAAGAACTACAAGTGTAACGAGCGCAATTATCCATATCATCCGGACCACTATTGCGTTGGTTAGAAGGCCACGATTTCCAGTCCCGAACAGGACCAGGTAACTGACAATGAGTGCGAGTATCAACCAGGCCGCACTCCGTTTCTTAGTTGTGGCTGTCGAGAGGAACGCCGCTCCACCAAGAATCAACCAGAGAAAGGGGTCGATGATGAAAACAAAATCACCATAGGACCAACTTGAGTTCCAGGGCAGAAGCGGACGGATGCCGTAATTGTTTGTCCAATCCATGAAAGGATGGGTCAGAATTACCAGCAACGAAGCAATTAGTAACCCCTTAAGCCGGACGACCGGAGCGCGCTTGCGTAGCCGGGCAATAAGTTTATCGACAAGGTAAAGGACCACGGGGAGGAGCAGACCGATTGCGATCGTGCCGGCTATTGAGTGCGTAATTCCTCGATGGTGATGAAGGTATGTCCAGCGTCCTCCAATCAGCGTGACAATATCCGCATCGGGAATATTGGCAGCCACGATACAGAGAGTTGTCGCGCCAGGTGACAATTTCTCCAGACCTGCTTTGGCACCCACGAGTCCGATCAGGGAATGAGTCAGGTTATCCATGGATTCGATAGGATCCACGAAACAACACGAAACAGCACGAAAAGGCTTAGTGTCTTTGGTGTAATTTCGTGGATCGCGTTTTATCTTCGTTGGTTGCGACCACCGACTATTATCTCTCAGCCTTTCAGGCTGAAATCTATAGCTATGGGATCAAAGTCTATCCCAGTCCGAATGGAAGAGATGCGGGGGCTTCGGGCGTGAGCTTCGCATAGCGCTCAGGATCGAGCTTTTGAAGTTTTTCGGCGGCCTCACGGCTGGCGGCAGACTGGGTTAGTGGGGTTCCGTCTACATCTTTCGCTTTTCGTGCAGCGTCAGCGATGTTGAAGAGTAAGTCAACCGCTTCCTTTTTCTTCCCTTGCTTTTCATAAACAGCCGCCAGCCGGAGATTGGCAGTTTCGAGAGTAACTACTGCGCTGTTGAGTCCCGCCAGTTCCGTATAGAGTTGCGCCGCTTCGTCATACTTTCCATCTGCCTCCTTCGCCTGGGCGAGCGCAAACTTTGACAAGGTCGCAACCTCCGAAATGCTGCTTTTACTAAGCTCGGCAAGCTCAGTGATTCCCTTGTCGCGATCGACATACAAACGGTTTGTAGCGATGAAGTAGCGCGCTTCTGTGCGGTATGGATCGCCATACTTGGCGGCAACCTTTTCAAATTCTTCGATCGCCTTCTGGGCCTTTTCCCGTTCACTTGTAAACTTCGGGGCATTTGGATCAATGGACGGCGCCATCGGCGCCACGGGAGTATTGACGATGGCGATGGCGCGGCCCATCGCACGACGGGCTTCGTCAGTCTTGCGGTTACTCCATCTCACATAGAACCCGACCAACACGCCTAGCAAAACCAAGCCGACAAGACCATAGAGTATCGTTTTCCCCTTACCTTCCAGCCGATCACCAAGGCGGTCTAAAACGGTCATTGCCGTATCCCGAAATCGATCGTGCTGAAGTTCCCGTGCGCGTTTCTTCTTGTATTTGGCCACTTAGTTCTTTCTCGCAAGTTCACATAGTGAACTGCGTTCTCAGTAGGTGTATGATCGGCGAACCAGTAACTCTAATGGCCGCTTCGAAACCTTGTCAAGCAGGGGCTTTATGTAGTATTCCGCATCGCAAAGCGCGAAACGGTCATCTAAGTAATGGCTGGCAGATTGGTTATGACGATGAGATTTTTTTCGGGAACAATGCATGGGAGAGGGTGTCTAACAATCCGACTGCCCGGATTTGCGCAATGGGCGTCAGCTACTCCGATTCCAGCCCCAGGGGGTTACAAGTGAGCTACGGAGAGCCAATAGCCCTCCGCGGGCAAATGGATCTGGAGCCGGTTGCGTCCGCGACTCCCCTGGAGTTGCGCCCCAAAGCCGAGGCAGAGTTCATTGAAAGGCTCAAGCGAGGCGAAGCGGCTGCTTTCGAGGAGTTGGTTGCTGAACGCTCTGGCGAGATCTACGGACTTCTCTTCCGGTTAACGGAAAACAGCGAGGAAGCGCGGGATCTGACGCAGGAAACGTTTCTCCGTGCTTTCCAGTCCATCGATCGCTTTCGGGGTGAAGCAGACCTGAGGACGTGGATATATCGCATTGCCATTAATCAGGCGCGCAATCGCTGGCGCTGGTGGCGCAGACGCCGCCGCGACTCGACGGTTTCGCTGGACGCTCCGGTGGGCCAGTCGAATCAGACACTGGTCGCGACCTTGGCCGAAACTTCCGCTAACCCCGAGCAACAAACGCTCGAGCATGAGCGAGAACTGGCTCTGAGGTCCGCGCTGAGACGATTGGGTCGCGCATATCGGGAAACTGTGATACTGCGCGATATTGAAGGATTTTCTTATGAAGAGATTGCCACTACGCTCGGAATCAACGTTGGCACGGTGAAATCGAGGTTGGCGCGCGGCCGCCAGGAATTACGTCGTAAGTTGGAAGGATCTTTGTAAATGCGGATTGCCAATTTCCAAATGCCAATTGAAAGAACCTTCGAATTTTCGAAGGCCTTCAAATCGGCAATCGGCAATTGGAAATCGAAAATGTACGGATGGCCGACCCGCCCCGGCTCACACAAACTCGGTGCCAAATGGGTCGAAGTGATCGGACGGCGGTCGTCGGCAGGGGGCTAAGAGATGAAGGCGAATTTGAAAACGTGGCCAGCAACACCCGTTGAAGCGTCGCTTGAAATCAATGATGTCACCTCAGTCAAAGACTTGCCGCAGTTGCTCCTTGGCAAAAGAGGAGCAGCCGGGGTCGGCCGGCCATCCAACGGAAGATGTCAGATACCAGATGTCAGATGTCGGCGAGGACAAGCACATCTGTCATCTGGATCACTGACATCTGACATCTGACCCCTGGTCTATTATGAATTGCGAAGAAACAACACACCTGCTTTCACCATACATCGACGATGTTTTGTCGCTGCCGGTGCGTGTTGGAGTTGATGATCATTTGGACGTTTGCCCTGTGTGCCGGGCTCATGTTGCTGAGTTGCGCTCGTTGAGCCGAAGTCTCGCCCAACTCAGGCCGGGGATTCCTCCCGTCGATCTCGCAGCGTCGATCAACGATGCGTTGATGATTGAAGCTGCGGCGAGGCGCCAGGCTCCTAAACCGTCGTTTCGTGAGAGCGTGACCCGGTGGCTTGAACCTAGACTGATGCCCTACACCGTCAGTTCGTTCGCTTCCGTTATCCTGTTTGTTTCGATGTTTGCGGGACTTCGGCCTCACTTTGTGGCGCTCCAGGAAGCCGCTCTGCAGAGCAACACTTTCGTATCACGCGATAATAGAGTTTACGATTTACACCAGCCGGTGTCGCAGGAGGATTTCTCTGCGACGCGGGCGCCTTTCGCTGAGCAGTCGCCAAGTCTGAATCCCGGCGGAGCGCTTGCCGCTTTAACAAGCTCCTATGCACATCCTCACACCAACGTTGATGAGGACGGGGACGACATGATCGTCGTGGCGGATGTTTTCAGTAATGGCGCTGCATCGCTAGCTGATGTTGTGCAGGCACCGCGCGACCGCCAGATGCTCGCTGACTTCGAACTTGCCTTGCGACAGAGCGCGGCTTTTGTTCCGGCATCACTTGATCGGCGCCCGGGGACGATGCGAGTGGTCTTCAGTGTACAGAAAGTGGATGTCCGCGACCGAAGCTTCTAGATACGCAGTCACAGTCAGTTTACGAAATTCCAGGTCCTCACCTGCCTGGCTAAAATGCAGTAAGCCTTTCTCCATAGAGCGAGACGATCCACGAACACACACGAAACGACTCGAACCAGGAGCAGTTTTCGTGTGACTTCGTGTGTTTTCGTGGATCGTTCTTAGCTCCATGGCACTCGCTTGACGCACCGCATTCCGCATGTTAGTTTCCGAATTCACCCTTTTTAAGCAGTAATTAAATTCAAATCCGGGCTAGTGTATTAGTCTGAAATGACCGCCGTCGCTCCAGAACTCAAACGAACTCCGCTCAACGCTGCGCACCGGGCCATGGGTGGTCGCATGGTGGACTTTGGCGGCTGGGACATGCCGGTCCAATATCCTGCTGGAACAGTCGAGGAGCATCTGCGCACGCGGAACCATGCGGGACTCTTTGATGTTTCTCACATGGGCGAAATCGACGTGCGCGGCACCGACGCCATTGCCTTCATCAATTACATAACCTCAAACGATGTCTCAAAACTAATTGATGGCCAGGCGCAATATTCCGCTCTGACAACCCCTGAAGGAACAGTCATTGACGACCTGCTCGTCTATCGTTTCGCTGCGGATCACTTGCTGCTGGTAGTGAACGCCGGGACCACGGAAAAGGATTGGGACTGGATCATATCGCAGCAACGAAACGAATCTGTCCAGCTCAAAAATGTCAGCGCTGATTATTGTCAACTCGCGTTGCAGGGACCAGATGCGCAGGGAATTCTCCAGAGATTGACTGAACTGCCTTTGGCGGAGATTAAGTATTACCGCTTCACCGAGGGCCAGGTGGATGGAGTCGCTTCAATCGTGTCGCGCACGGGTTATACCGGTGAAGACGGCTTCGAAGTGTACGCGGCTGCCGACAAAGCCGAACAGCTTTGGAACAAGATCCTCGAAGCAGGAAACTACGAAACCGACGGAGGAGTCGTTCCCTGCGGACTGGCGGCGCGCAACACCCTACGCCTGGAGGCCGGGCTCGCGCTCTACGGCCACGAGATCGATGAAACCACCACCCTTTTGGAAGCTAATCTGGGTTGGATTTGCAGACTAAACAAAGGTGATTTCATCGGACGCGAGCGATTGGCAAAGCAAAAAGAAGAGGGCATAACAAAGCGCCTGGTTGGACTCGAAGTCACTGAGCGCGGCATTGCGCGCGACGGACAAGACGTATTGATTGACGGTGAGCACGCCGGCAAAGTTACTTCCGGAAGTCCGGCGCCTTACTTGAAAAAGAATATTGGCATGGCTTACGTTCCAATTCAGTTTGCTAATGAAGGCCAGGAAATTCAAATCGATGTTCGTGGCAGATTGGTAAGTGCGCAGATTGTGAAGACGCCTTTTTATAAGCGCGCGCGCTAAGATGTCTTTGTTTTAAATCGCAACCAGCTGTGTAACGCAAACTGTTAGTTTGCGGATCTGGCAAACTAGCCGGCTTAGCTTTAAGAGCGTCTGTAGCTAACAGTTGCAAACTAACCGTTTGCTTGACATGTGGTGTAACGCAAACTGTTAGTTTGCGGATCTGACGCAACAAGCACGATTAGCTTTGCAACGCCTGGTAACTAACCGTCGCAAACTAACAGTTTGCTTTACATGTGGTGTAACGCAAACTGTTAGTTTGCGGATCTGACGCAACAAGCACGATT
>JBBPIC010000007.1:78551-143565 GCA_038040525.1 Acidobacteriota bacterium
GTGTAACGCAAACTGTTAGTTTGCGGATCTGACGCAACAAGCACGATTAGCTTTGGACGCCTGGTAACTAACCGTCGCAAACTAACAGTTTGCTTGACATGTGGTGTAACGCAAACTGTTAGTTTGCGGATCTGACAAACTAGCCGGCTTAGCTTTAAAAGCGTCTGTAACTAACAGTTGCAAACTAACCGTTTGCTTGACATGTGGTGTAACGCAAACTGTTAGTTTGCGGATCTGACGCAACAAGCACGATTAGCTTTGCAACGCCTGGTAACTAACCGTCGCAAACTAACAGTTTGCTTTACATGTGGCGGCAATCCGCATTCGGCAATCTCAACTCCCTGGAGGCACCATGGCAAATATTCCTGACGATTTACATTACAGCAAGGACCACGAGTGGGTGCGCGTCGAGGGCGACATTGCGGTGGTCGGCATCACAGATTACGCCCAGGATTCGTTGGGTGACGTGGTTTACGTTGAATTGCCGAAGGCAGGCGATCAGTTTGCCGCAAACGAACCTTTTGGCTCAGTTGAGTCGGTAAAGGCGGTGTCCGAAATGTTCTCACCAGTGTCTGGAGACGTCCTCGAAGCCAACGAAACTCTGAATGACGAGCCGGAAAAAGTTAATCAAGACCCTTATGGTGAGGGGTGGATGATCAAAGTTAAGTTGTCGAACCCGGGCGAGGTGGACAGTTTGCTGACAGCTGCAGAGTACGAAGACTTCACGAAAGGTGAGACGGAGTAAAATTGCGCTATATTCCCAACTCGCCTGAAGAGCGCACAGAAATGCTTCACCAAATCGGCCTGCGCTCGGCCGAAGAACTATTCGATTCCATTCCGAAGGAACTTCTCCTCTCGCGGAATCTGGACACCCCTGCGGCCCTTTCGGAGATAGAGCTGTTGGCCGGCTTCGAACAGCTTGCCACGCGCAATCCGGGAGCCAGGCGTACGAGTTTCCTGGGCGCCGGGGCTTATCAACATTACATTCCGACCATCGTCGATCACATCATCTCCCGCTCGGAGTTTTTCACGGCATACACTCCTTACCAACCGGAAATATCACAAGGCACACTCCAGGCGATCTTCGAATTCCAGACGCTGGTTTGCCAGCTCACTGGAATGGAAGTAGCCAACGCTTCGATGTATGACGGCTCAACCGCGCTGGCGGAAGCCGTTTTGATGGCCGAACGTGTGACGAAACGATCGAAGATTGTTGCCTGCGGCGCGATTCATCCCGAATATCTCGACGTAATCGACACCTACGTTCAGCATGCGGGTATTGAACTCGTGCACGCCGAGGCCGATCCGGTGACCGGCCAGACGCCAGAAAACATCGCCGAACTACTCGACGATAAGACCGCGGCGCTGGTGGTCCAGTCACCAAACTTCTTTGGTTGCATTGAAGACGTGGCCGCGCTGGCGGAAAAGGCACACGCGGTCGGTGCTCTGATGGTCGTCGGTGTTACCGAGGCGATCTCGCTTGGATTGCTGAAGTCTCCCGGCGCCTGCGGTGCAGACATCGTAATAGCTGAGGGCCAATCCTTTGGTGTGCCTCTATCGTTTGGTGGACCATACGTCGGGTTGTTCGCCACTCGTGAGAAGTATGCGAGGCAAATACCCGGGCGGTTGGTAGGCGAGGCTTATGACAAACAGGGACGCCGCGGTTTCGTGTTGACACTTGCCACGCGTGAGCAACACATTCGTCGCGAGAAGGCGACTTCCAACATCTGCACAAACGAGGGGCTGATAGCATTGGCATCTACGGTCTACCTGGAGACGATGGGCCGCCGAGGCCTTCAGGAAGTTGCTGCGCAATGCGCGCAAAAGACTGCGTATGCCGCTCAGCGAATTGCCAAACTTGAAGGATTCTCAGTTCGCTACACCGCTCCGCGCTTCAACGAGTTTGTGGTTACAACGCCTGTGAACGCCAAAGAACAGCTTTCGCGTCTGGCGTCTGAACGGAACATCACCGGCGGCCTGGCGCTATCACGCTACTTCAAAGACAGGCCTAACGATATTCTGGTCTGTGTGACGGAGCTCAATTCGCGAGGTGACATAGATAGTCTGGTTGATGGACTGCAGTCGGCTTCTCAGTCATGAAGAGTTGGATCCTTTTATCAAATGCTTGCCTCTTAATATTGCTCGTCGGTATGCCTGCGTTTGCTCAGGAAGTTCATACGCCGCCAACGGTTCCGATACAGCCGCCGCGAAATCTCGAACAGATTTGCCCTACAATCCGTGTTTCTTGTGTTGCCCTAACAAGACAGTAGGAATCCTGTTTCCGCATGAAATCTAACATTACAAAAGTTACTACCCACATCAATCCTAACGAGGCCCTGATCTTCGAGCGTTCGCAAAGTGGCCGAGTTGGTTATCGCCTTCCTCCTCTTGATGTGGACGAACAACCGATCGAAGCCATCGTGCCGGCACAGTTTCTGAGGGACGACGATCTGGAAGGCGTGCCTGAAGTCAGCGAGGTCGATGTAATTCGACACTTCGTACGCATGTCCACCTGGAACTATTCGATCGACCAGGGCATGTATCCGCTTGGGTCGTGCACGATGAAATACAACTCGCGCCTGAACGAGAAGGTCGCGCGAATCGCGGGTTTTGCGGGTCTTCATCCGCTAAGTGAAGATGCGGAGGCGCAGGGTGCACTCGAAGTTATTTATCAACTGCAGGAGCATCTCGCTGAAATCACCGGGCTCCCGGGCGTCTCTCTACAGCCCGCTGCCGGCGCGCACGGCGAGATGACGGGCGTAATGATAATTCGTGCCTACATCGATGCACGCGACGGCGCGGAAGGTTCATCGAAACGTCGAACCATGTTAATTCCCGACTCCGCCCACGGGACCAATCCGGCTTCAGCCCATCTGTCCGGTTTCTCAGTCAAGACCATCAAATCCACGCCGGAAGGTCTCACTGACCTCAAGCACCTGCGCGAGCTTTGCGCGCACGGTGACGTTGCCGGCCTGATGCTCACGAATCCCAACACGCTGGGCTTGTTTGAAAAGAACATCCAGGAGATCTGCAAGATCGTACACGATGCCGGCGGGTTGGTTTACATGGACGGGGCAAACATGAATGCCCTCGTCGGCGTGGCGCGCCCTGGTGATATGGGCGTTGACGTCATTCATCTCAATTTGCACAAAACTTTTTCAACGCCCCACGGAGGCGGTGGTCCAGGGTGTGGGCCGTGCTGTTGCACAAACGAGCTTGAACCATTTTTGCCGGTTCCCCGCATTGTTGCTGTCAGTACCGGAAGCGTCAGCGACCGAGTCGACTCTCGCTACAAACTCGATTTCGACTACCCGCAATCAATCGGCCGCGTGAAGGCCTTTTTCGGCAACTACGGCATGATGTTGAGGGCGTTGGCTTATATCCAAACGCATGGCTATGACGGTCTGCGAGAAGCGACCGAAGCCGCAGTGCTAAACGCTCGCTACATTGCCCATGGCTTGACTACCGACTACGACAAGCCCTTTGACGCTTCACCGATGCACGAGGTCGTCTTTACCGACAAGCGCCAGTCGCGCAAGGGCGTTCACACGCTCGACATCGCCAAGCGTCTAATCGATTACGGATTTCATCCGATGACGATCTACTTTCCGCTGATTGTCCAGGGAGCAATGCTGATCGAGCCGACTGAATCAGTGGGCAGGCAGGAACTCGACCAGTTTATTGAAGCGATGAGATCAATCGCACATGAGGCGGTTGAGGAACCTGAACTCGTCCTTAACGCTCCGCATACGACCCGAATTGGCCGGCTGGATGAAGCCGCCGCCGCCCGCAAGCCAGTGCTTCGTTGGAAGCTCGCCGCGAAGGCCGGTGCAGCGTAAGAAGAGGCGCCGCAATGCTATACTTCGCCCGTCATGAAAGTCGAAGACGAAGACTATTTCCTTAATCCTCCGCCTGGTTCTGCCGCCGCGCGCGCCGTTGAGTTCGGGATAGATCTGACGCTGACTCTCGAGAACCTACGGCTTACGCCTGAAGAAAGAATTCTCAAACTTGATAACCGGTTGGCCGCCGGTGCAAAAGAAGAGGCCGAGCATTATCGGCACCCTAAGGATTTGCTTATGTTGCTTGAGCTCGAGGCAATACAAGAGTATCAACAGCGAGTGAGGTCTAAGCAAGATAAGAGACCCACCTAACGTGATAAGCAGATCATCTTGAGGCCTTTCAGGCTTCCCAATCTTGGGGCTTGCTGTTGACCATAGCTGTAGACTCTTGCTTGCCTTCCGCTGGCACTTTCAACAACGCCAGCCTATCAACCACGCGCCCGTTGATGAGGTGTTCTTCGACTATCTCCGGAACGTCGCCGGGGCGAACCTGCGCATACCAGATACCGTCCGGATAGACCATCACGGCCGCGCCTATCGCGCAAAAGCCAACCGAGCCGCACTCGGTTACCAGAATGCTGCCGTTCGGGTTTTTGCCCTTCTTCGCCTTTCCAAAAAGTAGCTCGCGAGATATTAGTTCCCTTTCAAACGCTGCCTTCACTTCTGCACTGTCAACCGCCGAACAGGATTTTCCCGTGCAAACGAACACATGAAGGCGGATAGGCGCTGTCGCCACCGGAGCCAGGATTTGCAGCGCATCCAGGTTGCTAATGAGAGAATCTTCAGCCATCGAGAATTACCGTTTGAAATGTTAACACACGACTCTCCCGCTAGCGGTGTGCGGGTCGTGCTGGGTTTTACAGAACCGAGCGCGGTAGCGCCGGATGCTGGAGGCAACTTAATGCTAAGCGGAGCGACGGATATGGCTAGTATTGCAACTGCCTCGTACTGAGTGGAGTTATTGCCGAAGTAGCCTCCGGCATCCGGCGCTACCGCGCTCGGTTCTGTAATGACTAATGCGCCCTCGCGATCGAGCCAGCCCTTTACCACGTCCAAACTTTTGCTGGCAGTAAATACATTGTAGAATGACGCGCAGAAGGGCGACCGCTCTAAGAGACCGCGTTGGAGTTGAGCGGTCCTAATCGGTCGCCCAATTAATGTAATGAGAAGATTTCAAAGCTAACTGATATGGCAACCGGCCTCGTCATTCACATCTCTTCGGGAAAAGACAAACACACCGAAGTGTTGACCGACAAGCATATTCGCATCGGCAGCTGCGACGACTGTGATGTGCATCTGCGTTTGTCGTCTCTTCCGAAAGGTACTGCGAATGACAGGGCGATGCTTGAACTCGGAAGAACGAATGGCTTTTACCGCGTTACAAACTTCGACGAATCACTCAGCTTTACGCATAACGGCCAGCCACTGGAAGCTAATGCCGAAATCAAGGATGGCGATGAAGTTGCAGTTGAAGGATCAACACTGGCCATGCAGTTCTTTCCGATCCGATCTCTGCCTGCGGTAATAAACCCACCACTTCGTGAGGCCCAGGTCGCGCCATTTATCGAACAAGCCGCAATTGAGTCGGCGGCGACGGCGCGTCGCGACGACGCCAAGGTTTTCCTGCGCGAGTTCACGCGTGAGTTAGTCAGAGAAATTAATCCCAGCACAAAGTTGATCTCCATGGCCATCGCCGTGGCGCTGGTGGGCGGAATTCTCTACATCGGGTTTGCGATGTTCAAAGAGATGCAGCGCACTCGCCGGTTGATCGACGACCAGCGCGCGCAGTTGACACAGGCCCAGGACCAGGCGGCGAAGATGAATCAGACGCTAGCCGACAATGTGCGCTCAAACAAGGAAATTCGAGACAGTCTGTCTCTCGCAGTGAAGCTGCGGAGCGACTACGGCAGTGGCGTCTGTTTGATAGCCGGCTCCTTTTATTTTGTTGAGTCAGGCACTGGCCGCCCACTCCGATATTCCGAAGCGCAAACGACTGAAAGCGGCGGCGCAGCACAAACCAGCGGTGAACCGACTACGCTGACGCCCGAGGGCAATGCAGCTGTCGCCGAGTTTGAATTTGTCGGAACAGGTTTTTATGTCGGCGACGGTTTTGTAGTGACCAACCGTCACATCGCTCAACCTTGGCTGGCTGATGATCGAGCGCAGAGTTTGAGCAGCAGTGTGCGAGGGCAGCCAAGGCTTAAGAAGCTGAACGCATATTTCCCCGAGCACCCTCACCCAATACCTTTGAAATTTAAGGCTGCCGGCAGTCGTGACGATCTCGCCGCTTGTCTCCTGGACGCGAAGGAGATTCCGACGGACATTCCGATACTTCCACTTGAGACTGACAAGGATGCGGTCGCAGTGGGGAAGACGGTAGTGATGATGGGCTATCCCCTGGGGCCGGATCGTTTGCTGGCGCTGCTTGATGATGCCGAATCGCGCGGCATACAGCAAAGGTACGGAGGATCGCTGGATGCTCTGCTGGGTTACCTCGCAGAGAAGCGAAAAATTCAGCCGCTCACGACGCAGGGCAACATAACCGATCTTGACGTTCGGAGAATTGCCTATGATGCACGCACGGCCGAAGGTGGTTCCGGCGCGCCTGTGTTTGGACCAAGCGGCCGGGTGATCGGTGTAAATTTCGCGGTACTCGCTGGGAACCAGGCTTCGAACTTCGCCGTTCCAATACAATTTGGGGTCACCCTGCTCGAGCGCGCGGGTTGGAGATTTCCACCAGAAAAAGATAACAAAGATGCCGAAAGCGCACCGTCTCCCCAGAAATAGCTTTCCCGCTGTACTTGATTACAGAACCCAGCGCGGTAGCGCGGGATCCCGGAGGCAACTTAGCCGTAAGGTCGCCAATACTTCTTAATACTCAGTCTTCTGGTGTATCCCGCGCTACCGCGCTGGGTTCTGTACCGATTGCGTTTCAGCCGAAATAATCGCTCTGCATAAGGACCGACCGAACCGATGCTCCGAGGTTTGCACCTGATGGTGTATTATCCACCCTCGAATCAATCAGGCACGATGATTGCCGCTGCTCCTATGTGCCGAGGTAAACTCCATCATTGGCTATATTAGATTTGATAAAGACGCAGTAAGATCGCGACATTAGAAGGAAAACCAACGTTTGAAAATCACCAAGGGACTCCGCAAGATGCGCTTCCGCCCAGAAGGCCTCCGGCGACGTAAAACCTGCGTTGTGGTTTTGCTTTTAGTCGTTTTTTTAATTCCGGCGCATCCCCTTATCGATCGCCGGGTCGAAGCTCAGAATCTTCCGACCAGCGCGCCCGCGACGGCATCCGATATCTTTCGTCTCGAACGCGTACCCGTAGCAGGTGGCGCTGAACTCATAACGATTCACGCTAAACTGAGTGGACTTGAAACTGCCGGGGCTTCTAAAGCGGGCCCATGGGTGCCGATGGTCACCGTGCTTCGCGACACGCTCGGCGACCGGAGTCGGGAAAACGACCGTCTTCGTTACGTTTGGCCGTTGACCTACACGCGTCCTACTCTGCGCCAACGAGTCTTCGGGGCCATACCATTTCTATACGCTAAAGTTGGTAACAAGAAACAAGCTTCTGATAAGGCCCCTCCTCCGGTTTTGGATCTTGCGGCACCCGATCGCGACGTCTGGAACAGAATCTTTTGGGCGGCCCTCCAAAGTCTGTTACTCGATCCGTACGGCACGCCGATCAAAGCTTCCACACGTTCTTATCGCCAGAATATCTCCGACTATCGTAAGGCACATGTTATTCGCGCGCTGTCGGTACTCTCGCTCTATCACGCAATCGAAGGGGGCGATGGAGGGGACAGGGCCGGCGAAGCCCCAGCTTTTACAGAGTCGGAGCTCGCGGAGATTCAAGCGCGCCTTCTCCTGACCGACAAAACATTTGGCGGCCTGGTCGACAGCCTCCAACTCGCCCGTTACAGCGATCAACGCGCTACCGGTACACTTGATGAACGCGGACACAACTGGGAGTTGATGCGACAAAGGGCCGAAGCCGAGTCGCTCTATTTTGATCCTTTGCAAATGCCAGATGGCAGTACGACCCATGCTCTGCTCTGGGTGGCCAGGGATGACCTCGCTGCGAGGCCAAACCAACAATACAGCAAGCGTTTTCTGAACATCGAAAACCCTTGGAGTGATAAGCGACTGAAGAGGTGGCAGGGTCACGTGGAAACTCGTTATTTCGATTCCGAGAATCGTCCAGTTTCCGCCGAACACGCTGGGGCACGAGCGGTGGAGATGATTCCTCTCGCACTCTATGGGCTGGATCATCCCAAGATTCCAATCCTGCTGGTGGATTTTCGCGATGGGTTAAACCCTAAGAAGCGCGAGATGTCGCGCCGAGTGCTCGAGGATGTCACTCGCAACGTTCTCTCGCTCTCGCGCTTTGGAGACGTGCCTTATTTTCTGGGTCGCACACTTTTCGATTTCGTAACAGGCAGGCGCGGCATGGACATCAACCAGCCTTCACGTCTGCGCACTTACTCACAGCTGAAGTTGTTGCTGGCTCTGAATGAATCCCTCGATCCTGAGTTGCGTGATGAAATAAGCCATCGGTCCGAGAAAGTTTCATTGAACCCGATCGAGAACGATCTGGAAGCCGAAGCTAACGTCGCCAGACAGCAGTATGCGGCGCTGGTAGCTTATGCGAATTCACCGAAGGGTCTTCCGGCAAAGCTCGATCGTGACCGGCGCGCAGAGTTGGTGACAAAGGAACACGGAAAAGGCGAGCGGGCGCTGTTCAGTTTGGCAAACATTCTGAGCTTCGGGAAATATATACACCGCGAGAAACACTCACCTGATGTCGAAGCCCGTCTCAACATCTCGCGACGGCTGACGTATCACAGCCGCTTCTTACGCGAGGTGGCGCAGTCGAGTCCTCAAATCGATGTGGTGTGGAACCTGGATGACGTGAAACGCTCTTTGCGGTTTATTGCGGAGCATGGGTCGGAGGCGGACTCTCGTGCGATCAGTGCGACCGGGAAAATTTTTACCCGCACCCAGGATGATGAGACCCGACGCACGTGCCTGGAAAGTCTTTCGCGCATTGATAATCCGAAAGCCAGGAAAGAATTGATTCGAATCTCGCAAATCACTGATCTGGATCCCGCCTGGAAGCAGTTGATCACTTCCTATCTAGACAATCCTAAACGCATGGAGCCTCTGGCGGCGTCCGATGCAAAGCCCCGTGCCAACCGTCCTGTACAGCAGTAAGAAATGATCTGCATCAGGCATAAACAGGTGCGGACTTTTTTATCGGCGCACGCTCGTCTCGTCGCTCCCCTGCTACTCGTAGTGGCGTGGATGCTCTTGGTTCCCGCAATCTGCTCTGCGCAAACAAAGCGAGTTGTGATCATCAAAGTCGACGGCCTGCCCTACGGACTGCTGGACAGCTTCGTGAAGGAACGTGACGAGCGCACAGGAAAAAGCCGCCTTCCGTGGTTTGATTATGTCTTCTATCAACGCGGCAGCCGGCTGGCAAATTTTTACACGCGCGGTATGAGCCTGTCGGCGCCTTCATGGTCCACCCTGGACACGGGCCAGCACTTGCAAATCAAAGGCAACGTGGAATTTGATCGCTACACGCTGCACACTTACGACTATCTGAACTTCATTCCGTTTTATTTGAAGAGTGCCGCCGGCCAACGTGTTGACATGCCTGGGGCTGAAGTACTCGACTCGTTGGGCGTACCACTACTTTTTGACGCTTTTTCCCACGAGGATCGCTATATAGGTTTTCAGCTTTATCAGCGAGGTATGCGCTTCATGACGCTCAAAGAGGCAATGCAGAGGCGTTTCATGAAGCACCCGAGAGAGCTACTGGACGAGTGGACCATGGGCCTTGACATGCGTACCCCTTTCTTCGATCAAATGGAGCGCGAACTTAAGGAAAAACTGAGCAATCCAAATACTCGGTATCTTGACATCTATGTATCAAATTTCGATCACGTTGCGCACCATGTAAACGATCGGCGGTCGCACCTTTCCGAGATTCAAACTATTGATGCGATGGTTGGCCGCATCTGGACGGCAATCCAAACGAGCCCACAGGCCCAGGAAACGGCATTAATTATTGTGTCGGACCACGGGTTCAACACCACTGAAGGCGTTTACAGCCAGGGTTACAACCTGGTAAAGCTGCTGGGCAGTCCGGCGGGCGGCGCACATCACGTCGTCACCAAACGACGCCTGATGCTTGACTATTCAATCAAGGGTATCAACTTCCTTGTGCCTCTGATCACCACAACCACAGACGATTCCTATTATTTGGCCGGCCAGAGCACGGACTATCCGACTGCATTACTCGACTTTGATGGCAATGAACGAGCTTCGATACATTTGCGCGACAGCGATCTGAATCTCCTGCACCTGCTGCTGCAGCAACTTCAACGCAGGAAGATGTCGCCGGCGGTGCGCTCTGCATCTGTCGATGCTTTCTTCAGGACCATCGAAGGCCGTCGGCCCCAGTGGCAAAAGAATCTTGACGAACTTAATGAAGAGCTGGCGGCCTTGAGGAAGAGCATCGAGCAGCAGCGCAAACTTTGGGAGGCGGAGCCCAGGAAGTTTACTCCGGAAGAAATCAAGCTCGGCCGCGATGACCAAAAAAAGCGAGTGTATGCACAACTCGAACGGTGGACCACCCAGGAAAAGGATTACACCGAATACGTGCGCACCCTTACCCACCTCCTCGCACTGCGAAAAGAAGGATTCGCTCCCGACAAATTAAAAATTGAAGACGTGATTGCCAAAAGGACGATGGGTGAGCGCAATAGTGTTCATGAACTGCAAAACTATGTTGTGGGACTGGCGTCAGGCGGCCTCCACCTTAAGCCTGACGGCTCGTTAGATCTGGCCAAGAGCTTCCGGCGCGTCGACTACTTTGCATTGATACACAATGTCACCATGCGGAACAATTTGCAGCCAAAGTTGGCCAACTCGCCAGTCGATATGATCGTCACGCGCATTTCCTCGGACCTGGTTGCGCCCCTCGTTGGAGAGAACGACCTGACGCCAGACGTGGTTTGGGTTTATGGCGGGCGCGAGAAACAGGCGCTGATACTTGCACGTAAAACTGAATTGGGGACGCTCAGTCTGCGCTACCTGCCTATCAGAAACTTGAGGCAGGACGCTGCGGGCAGCATTCAGTTTGATCCAGCAGTCTGGGCGCCGGGTTTCCCTCTCCGCATCTTTGAGGATCCGGAATTCGCGATACCGGACCGCCAGGAGTGGTTAAGCCAGTGGCACACGGACGTGGAGTGGCTTCAAGTTTTGCATCAGACGAAGTATTCCAACGGGCTAGTGGGCCTGTATGAAGAGGTTGCCCGCCATCCAAATGAAAATTTTTCTCCAGATGAGCCTGGACTATCGAGAGACGAACACCTAATGCGTCGACTGGTGAGGAGGCAACGCGAACTAATCGAGACTGATCTGTTGTTGGTGGCCAACGATCATTGGAATTTTGACGTGCGCGGCTTCAATCCCGGAGGTAATCACGGTTCATTCTTCCGCATCTCCACACACTCAACACTGATGTTTGCCGGGGGTGATCGCACAGGCATTCCGCGCGCGACCACTGTTGACGCGCCGTATGACAGCTTAAGCTTTGCGCCTACCGTGCTAGCGTTAACGGGGAATTTACGCGATGATAACAATCCTATTTCAACACTATGGAACAAGGGGTTTCGTCGTTTTCCGGGGCGGCCGGTTACTGAAGTACTGGGCCATCGGCAAAACCAAAAACTCGCAGCTACGGGGGCAGTTGCAATTCCTTGACGATCTCGGAAAATCAGTTGGTTGACATTCCGCCCGACGAGATCAGCGAGCTGGACGAGCTCGAAGATCAGGCGGAGCCGGCCACCACCGATAAGTCCCGCCGTTCCTTTATCTGGCTACAAGCGCTCGCCTTTCTGCTCGGCCTGGGCCTGCTGATCTACGTCATCAATCTCGTCGGGTTACAGCCACTGTTCGATGCCCTGCTGCGGATTGGCTTCGGTTTCTTTGTAGTCCTGGCAATGAGCGGCTCGCGTCACGTATTTCGCACCATCGCTATGGCTGCGGCTGTGCCCGCTGAACATCGTCGATTCAGTTTCCTCCAGGCATTTGCGGCGCGGTTGGGCGGCGAAGCCATTAGTTTCCTTACTTTTACCGGACCCCTACTGGGCGAGGCCACCAAAGTGGCTCTCTTGCGACGGCGGGTGCCACTCACTTACGGCGTACCCGCCCTTGTAGTTGATAACCTTCTCTACAACCTGTCCGTTGTCGTCTTTATTTTGAGTGGCGCGTGCGTAATGTTGTTTACGTACAGCTTGCCTTCTCTTGTCTACTACACCCTGATCACAATCGCATCAGTGGCGGCGCTCGGCATTGCGGCGGCGGCATTGGCAGCCAGGCGCCGCATCATGTTGCTGACCTGGCTGCTGGACCAGATGGCCCGGCTACGCCTAAGCCCGAAAGTGATTCTCAAACGCCGCCAGCATATTAATCACATCGAGTCGAAGGTTTACGATTTTTACAAACATCATCCCGGCGTTTTCCTCGGCATGATCGTCTGTGATCTAATGGCACATGCGTTGAGTGTGCTGGAAGTCTACGTCACACTTCGGATGCTTGGATTTACGCCCCTGGTGTCGCAGGCGTACATTATCGAGTCGCTGACGAAAGTCATTAACTTTGTTTTTGCCTTTGTGCCCGGGACCATCGGCGTATATGAAGGTGGGACCGAGGTCGTGCTCCAGTCGCTCGGATTCGCGGCCGCTACCGGCGTAGCGTTGGCGCTCGTTCGTAAGGCCGGCACAATTTTTTGGACGTCTATCGGATTGCTGATCCTGACCTGGCGCACTTTGCCAAACGCCTGGGGACGGGTACTGGATCGTAGTCCACGTTTGCGACGACTTATGGATAGCCTCGTACTTTCAAATATTGCTCACCGGCCTGCACGCACCGCCGTTAGCGTTCTGGGCACGGCCGTCGGGGTCCTGCTTATCGTATTTACTGTGGGTCTGGCCCATGGGGTTTTGCGCGAGCGCGGCAAGCGTGAAGCCAACATTGGCGCCGAGATAATGGTTCGCGCCTCAGGTTCCCTCGGTTTCGGTGGTCCATCGCCTTTTGTGTTGCCGGTATCGCGAGCTGCTGAGATTCGCACTATCGAGGGCGTTCGAGCGGCCACTGCTATCGGGCAAACCCTGGACCGCAGCGATTCCGGTTTCGGCACACGCTTACTCGACGGGATTATCTTTGACGAGTATACCGATCTGAGCGGGATTACGCTTCGCGAAGGTTCAAAACTAACCGGCGGCAATCAGGCCATCGTTGATCCGATTTGGCAGCAACAAAGAAACGCCAAGATAGGCTCGACTGTCCCACTCTTTGAACGACCGTTTACCATAGTAGGAGTGTATGAACCGCCAGGGGGTGGCCGCATAAAAATCCCTCTATCAACGCTCCAGGACCAGGAGGGCGCTGAAGGCAAGGCGTCCGCCATTCTCGTCGGCTGTGTTGATCCGTCGAAACAGGAAGACGTGGCCGCGCGCATCAAAGAACGTTACCCCGATGATCAGATTATCTTCACGCGGGATCTCACCGAACTGTACACCACTGGCGTGCCCGCCTTGAACGTCTTCATAAAGGTTGTAGTAGGGGTGGCGGCTGCGATTAGCACGTTAGTAATTCTTCTGGCAATGTACACGACTGTCACCGAACGAACCCGCCAAATCGGTATTCTTAAGGCCCTGGGAATGTCGAAGACCCGTATTGCCTGGGTTATCGAACAGGAAGCGATTCTGGTGAGTCTGCTGGGCGTGATCGTCGGAGTAGGTCTGACACTTGCGGCGCGCTTCTTTGTCATGCGCACGACAACGCTGGTGGTCGCAATCGAACCGCGTTGGATTTTGATAGCCTTCGTGATCGGGATTGTGGGTGGCAGCATAGGCGCGCTTTATCCCGCCCTGCGCGCAGCCCGTCAGGATGCTGTTGAGGCGTTGAGCTACGAGTAGCGCCTGGAGCTGCGCAGATGATGGCGCGATGAACTGAAGAAGAGATACGATCCACGAAGTCACACAAACTGACACCAAACGCCTTTTCGTGTTCGTTCGTGTGGTTTCGTGGATCGTATTATCAGGGGTTGCTTTGTGAAGCCAGATAAGCGCTCTCTTGTTCCTGTGTTGCTTCGCTCGCTTCGTCTGAAGTGTCCCGCCTGTGGCCAATCCTCAATCGTTCGCGGTCCTTTTCAAATCAGGCATCACTGTCCAATTTGCCGTTCGCTTTTTAAGCGTGAGGAAGGGTTCTTTGTCGGCGCGATTCTGGCGAACGTGATGGTCACGGAGTTTGTGATCCTGGTTGTTTGTTTTATTTGGCTTTTGGTGATCGGGTCTACTTACGAAAAGGTACTGGTCCTACTCTTTATTACCGCCCTCCTCTTCCCTGTCGCGTTTTACCACCATAGCTGGAGCCTCTGGCTGGGCTTTGACTATCTGGTGGAGTCGTTGCCGAAGTATGAGAAGAAGCAATGACGCTCTTTGTAAAGCAAACTGTTAGTTTGCAGTGATCGGGTTCCAGTCACTTTTGGCACCACCGCAAACTAACAGTTTGCTTTACAACACCTACCGGAAGTCGATCTCGGCAAGCAGCGGAAAATGATCTGACGCCTTTGAGGCCTCTCCATGTTGTCGAATGACATCGCAACTTACCAGTCGAGCGCTGAATCCGGAGGGCATAAACACGTAGTCGAGTCTCAGGTGCGGGTCCCAAACCGGAAAGGTGTAACCTTTATCATCCGGGTGCAACAGTCGATATCCATCGACATAGCCGGAATCCTTGATGTGCTGAATGGTGTCGCGTTGAATGTCGCGGCCGCTTAGCCAAACGAGACCTCGAATCCATGCCGGCATGCGACGCACGTCGAGAGTTTCTCCCGGCGCGAGCGTGTTGAAGTCCCCCACCAGAACGTGAAACCCTGCCTGATGCCTTTCAATGCTCTTCAAGAGCGCTTGAATTTCCCGCACCCTCTTCCGCTCACTCCACTTCGAGAACGTGGAGCTCAAGTGGAGACCAAAAACTCGCTCTTCGGTTCCCGCCAGCACTATTTCCAAAAAGGAATGTTTGGCGCCTGCCGGGTAATGCCATTCATGATGTGAAATTTCGAGCCGGCTGATGTAAGCGATGGAGTGTTCGCGTCGCGCCGCCCAGTGAGGTAGTTCGGTCGAGATGGCCAGGCGACTAATTAGCTCGGGATCGGTCCCCTCCTGAAACACCACGAGATCGGGCCCCACGGCGCGAATTACTTCCGCCAGTTGATTTTCGCGCCCTCTGCCACCGAAGCGAATGTTATAGCTGAGCAGCTTAACAATCACGAAGCTTTTTGCGCCTCTATCATCGTGCAGTAAGGCTCATCAAAGAGGACGTCGCGTGAATAAAGAATGATGTTGGCAGTGGCCTGAAAGTTAACAGGACGCCCGGCGAGTTTTTGCAGTTCCTGGCGCAAAGGATTCAGCGCCGCCGCCACGGCCGGGTCCTCATCGCATAGCGGTTTGGTGTGCAGCGCCGGGATGTAGTAAGCATCTTCATTCCAGAACTCCATCACCTTGTAGCCGATCAGCGTGACATCCAAATCACTGGTGCCCCGGCCGCCGGCATCGAATGGCCGACCGTCCTCCCAGCGCTTGTTAGTGACCACACTACCGCGCAACGCCACTCCTGTTCCGGCTGGTAGTCCGGCCCTTAGCTTTGCCATAAATTCTCGGAACCTAAGAGCATCGCCGTCAAAGGCCAGACGGATGATGCGTTGCTCAATGTCTTCGTCGGTCATCGCTTTTTTGTTCGCCATTGTTCTCCAACCCCACGATCGTAATTTGAGCTATAAAGATTGCCGTACTCTTGGTCGCGAACTATTTTATACCTTCTTCCGTGTTCGCTAAACTCTTGGTTCGGTTCAGCAGTGGTGGAATTAATGTTGGATGCTCTTCACTAGTTAGCTTCATAAAAGGACCCAATTACAGAACCGAGCGCAAGTAGCGCCGGATGCTGGAGGCACCTTCAGTATTAAGCCGTTTGTCCACTATTGCCAAAGTAGACTCCGGCATCCGGCGCTACCGCGCTCGGTTCTGTAAACCCGGTGCACTATAGTTTGTCGCTACTTCGACAAGAAATTGAGTCAAGTGTATCGGACAAACATCGATATGAAAATCACTATTCGTCTTGCTGAAGTTGACGATATCTCCGAGCTTAAGAAGCTGATAACGGAATCCGTCACCCACTTGAGCGCGAATTACTACACATTGAAACAAATAAACAGCGGGCTGTTGCATGTGTTTGGAGTGGATACTCAACTGATCCAGGATGGAACTTACTTTATCGCAGAACGCGAGAACCAGATCGTCGGAGCCGGTGGATGGAGTAAGCGAGAAACGTTATATGGCGGCGACCAGAGGAAAGCTGATCAACCCGATCCTCTACTTGACCCGAGAACTGAACCAGCGCGCATCCGGGCTTTTTACATTCATCCGCGATTCTCAAGACAAGGCGTGGGGACAATGATTTTGCAGGCTTGCGAAGATGCCGCGCGCGCTGCTGGCTTCAAAAGGGTTGAGCTGGCGGCGACGCTGCCGGGTGAGCCTTTTTATTCGGCCCACGGCTATCAGAAAGCTGAAGAGATTCCGATTGAGACGCCGGATGGTGAATCGCTGGCCACGTTTCGAATGACCAGATTTCTGTGATCAGGCAAAACCGGAAGCGGTAATCCGCAGATTACGCAGATTACACAGATTACAATAAGAGGTAGAAACTCGAGCCTTATGTCCTGACGACCACTTACCACTTGTGCGTATGAAGTTGAATCAGTGTAATCTGCGTAATCTGCGGATTAACGCCTTCGTTCACAAGATTTACAGTAATGAGGTTTCTACTTCTTCTTCCTGCTCACGAGGATCCCGGAATCGACTGTTTCGCCGGTACGCGAGAGAACCTGAAAAAACAATTGGTTGTTCACAATCTCCGCGAGCATGAACGACATATCCCGGTCGTAAAACTTTTCCGTTAAGGGTGAATTGTCTTTAACGTCACCCGGCCTGAGTTTTCCGCCCGCGCCAGAAACGAAATAATAAATACCCTTTTGCGGCTTTACCCTTTCATAGAAATGATCATGGCCGGTTAACACGACGTTGACACCATATTTTACGAACAAGGGCTCGACAACCTCTCGCACCTGTTTGTCCGAGCCGTGTTTCCCTCCGGATGAGTAGGGCGGATGATGAAAAAACATGATCTTCCATTCAGCGGTGTCCTTGGCTAATTCGCTCTCCAGCCACTCCAACTGCTTTTTGTCCAGGTAGTTGCTGTTAAGCGCGTAGAAGGATGCGTTCTTCTCGGTGAAGCGATAGTATTCCTTACCGTTCATGTTGAAGAACTCATAAAATCGCTGCGCAGGCTCGTCGTGATTCCCGAGCGCGGCATAAAACTTCACCTTCTGATCCAGTACCGGCCGGTAAACGTCTTCGAACTTGTTCTTAAAGTCGGCGGGCTTTTCTCCGCCGTACATGTTGTCGCCCATCATTAAAACAAATTCGTAGGGAAACGTTGCCCTCGATCGGAACAGAATATCGGCGAGGTCATGTTGCTTTGCCGTACCCGTGCCGGTATCGCCGATAATTACAAACTTAATTGAGTCTTTCTTTTTCGGTAAGCTTACCGCGATCGGCGCTTTTGCGGCCGGGCCATTCCCATTTCCATTAGCCTTGCCATTTTTGGCCGCCTTGCCCTGTCCGAGAACAGCGGCGTTAAGACTACAGAGCACGATGAGAATTAATGCGAAGATCAAACTACGAGAGCGTTTCATATATTTCCCTTCCATCGTCCACGTTACGGCAGAGCATTGAGCGTGTAATCCACAATAAGACTATTATCCGAGTCAACCAGGAGCATGTGCCGCCCGACAAAACGATACTTCACCTCCTTCGGTAGCTGAGGAAGCTTCAACAACAGTGTGGGCGGAATTTGTGCCAACTCTTTGGACTCAGGATAGGGGAAATTCACTTTAAGTGGAACACCTTTAGTGTCAGCTTCGAGAATAGTCTGTTTGATTTCCGCTTTGTCCCGCGGTCGAAACTCCGTCTGGATTAAAGTGCGAACATACTGAGTAAACTCCGGCTTAAAAATGTAGCCTTGTTTGGTTCCCGCGCGCATGCCCCTTAGACCCTCGACGAAGGATTTCTGATAAGCGTCGATTTGCTCGGGCGTTGCATCCTTTGAGAGAGGCTGCAGTTTCTTTTTAACCCGATCGCGCTGTTTGAGATAGTCCTTCAAATGCCGGTTGAAGGCATTAACTATCTGCTTATCCTGGGGCGAGAGCTTAGTTTCGGTAACTTTGTTTTGGATATTGCTTGCCCCAGCCGAGAGTGTGAATGATTGGTAGCCCGTCGAGATTAACATTGCAAAAACGAACAGGAACAGGCGCTTCTTATAATGTTTTTTGTTTTTCATTACAGTCTGGAATCAGCAAACAAGATGCCATCAGATTCCTTACCTTGTGCGGCTGATCGGAAGCAATCCGGCGTATCCAGGTTGGAAATGTATTCTTTTGGTCTGTCATAACTGTACTGTGACAATACGACTTGTGATCCGCCGTGATCCTGAAATCCGACCTACTCCCAGCGCAATCAAATCATTTCTATTGCGCTACGAACCCGCTGTTTGAGATGGGTTGGTAGCGTAACCCAAACTGTCAGTTTGCGGATCGTACGCTTAGAACCACGCTGAGTGTAATTCCACCGTTTAGCAAACTAACAGTTTGCTTTACTACCCCACCTGGCTGGCGAGCGATAGGTTTGGCACACCGCACGCATACTAAATCCTGTTTCTCCACCCCGACCCATAGCCTTCGTTAAAAAGTGAGGATTGTCATGCGTCTTGTTCACCGCACCTTGGTAATTACTCTCCTGCTGACGGCAGCAAGCCTCGTTGTGGTCCAGTCCGCATATGGACAAAGACAGAGGCGGGCAAAGTCATCCCCGAGAGCAGTTCTCTGGCGCGACCCGGGCCACATTCAGTCACGCAATTTACTTTACGGCCCGGGCTCGCCAGAGCTCGCGCCGGTGCCTCCGTTCAGATTTATCAAGGAGAGCAAGAAAGGCGAATCGCCTAAGTTTGACGTGAAAGACGGGCGCGGCGTGGTTTGGACAGTGAAGCTCGGGGAAGAGGCACAATCTGAGACCGTGTCCACCAGACTCGTTTGGGCCGTGGGCTATTTCGCCGAGGAAGCCTATTACTTCGACGAAGTGGAAATTGAAGATCTGCCAAAGCTCTCGCGCGGACAAGACTTTGTCTTAAGCGACGGCATAGTTACCGGGGCACGATTTGAGCCGGAACGGAAGCATCTGACGGAGGGTCCTGCCTGGGATTGGGACGAGAACCCTTTCAGCGGAACTCGTCAACTGAATGGACTCAAAGTGATCATGATCCTGCTAAATAACTTCGACGCCCGGAAGGAAAACAATAAGATCTTCTCCTCCCAACAAGGCAACAGGTATGAGGCGCTTCATTACGTTAGCGACCTCGGCGCCACCCTGGGCCGGTCTGGAGGCCTGGGCGGTAAACGCACCAAGAACGATCTTAAAGACTTTCTTTCCACACGCTTTGTCATGGGCGTGGAAGATGGTGCTGTTGAGTTTGACTATGATACCCGGCCAACAAAGCTGGGCCACTTCAGCATCCTTTATCCACCGTATTACCGCGGCGAGGTGAAGAAAGAAAAGACCATGCGCAATATTCCAGTGGCCCACGCACGCTGGATTGGCTCGCTACTCTCCAGGCTAACTGACGAACAGCTTCGCGATGCATTCCGGGCCGCGAAATACAACGAAGCCACGATGGAGGAGTATGTTGTGGCATTCCGCGAGCGCATCAACCAGCTGACGACGTTGTAATCGTACCCGACCAACACCGATGCCTCGAATCGGAGGGCGCCTCCTTGGAGTGCGGCGCCTTGTCGGCGCTTTGGCCCGCGGCGGCCTGGCGCCGCTTTGTTGAGGAGCATTGAACCAATGAAGGTCGTGACAGCCAACGCGGCCAAAGCGCCGACAAGGCGGCGCACTCCAGGGAGGCGCATTTGCCAAGGCACTCCTGGAGACCTGATCTCCCCCCGCACACTTGCCATGTCGCTTGGTCTATGGGCTATCATTCCCGTCATGACACCCAAGGCAAGTCTGCAACCGCAGGAGATGACTGCGTTTCTCGATGACTTCCGTCAGACAATCGAGCATGCTTCAAGTCGACTGCTGGAGATTCCTGAAGACCAAAGTGAGCGTCCCAGAGCGGAAGGCAAATGGTCCTCGAAACAAGTCATTGGCCATTTGATTGACTCGGCGGCAAACAACCATCAGCGTTTTGTGCGTGCACAGTTTACCGACGATCTGGTTTTTTCGGGATATGAGCAGGAAGATTGGATTAGGGTGCAAAACTACCAGCAGGAAAGCTGGCGCGAGCTGGTACAGCTTTGGAAGTCTTACAATCAACATATCGTGCACCTGATGTCTTTCGTCCCTGAAGAAACTCGAACAAAGCTGCGCAGCAAGCACAACCTGCACGAGATTGCGTCGGACACAATCAGGGAAGACGAACCCGTTACACTCGATTTTTTCATGCGCGACTATGTTGACCACATGAAGAAGCATCTCGAGCAGATACTTGGCTAATATTGCAACTCGCCCCGAATTTATATCTTGTGGAGTGCGCTGGCCTGGCGGCGCTTTGGTCAGTCGTAAGCCGTCATAGTCTTTGTAAGTTGAATGCTCCTGAACAAAGCGGCGCCAGGCCGCCGCGGTCCAAAGCGCCGCCGGGCCGGCGCACTCCAAGGAGTTGTCTGATGCCTGCGGATTCAGTTTGACTTTCAGTTATTTTTAACGATGCTTAAGGAGAGATTAACGCCATGGAATATACCTTCGAACAGCTAAAACACAAGACAGTGGCTGAGCTTCGCGAGATTGCCAAGGGCAACGAGCATGAAGCGCTCCAAGGCTACACTCAGCTCAATAAGGAGCATTTGTTAGTAGCTCTTTCAAACGCCCTGGGCATCAAGCATGAACATCACGCAGTCGTCGGAGTTGACAAGGCCTCTATCAAGGCCCGCCTTCGTGAGATGAAAAAGAAAAGGGATGAGGCATTGTCGGCGCATGATCATAAGCAACTCAAAGTCGCTCGTCGTACAATGCACCGTCTGAAGAGACAAATCCACAAAGCCACTGTTTAGGTAGTTTAAAAATCATCCACAGATACGCAGATTTCGCAGATTCCAATTGGCACGAAGACGTGGCAGCCACAGCTTATGTTTGAATCTGCGTAATCTGCGTAATCTGCGGATGATTTTTTTTTACTTTGAAGCTTCCTGTCGAGCACGCGCGATGAAGGCTTCAATGTCCACGATCTTTCGCGGCAAGGCCTCCGACATCCACTTAACACCATCGGCCGTGACTAGCATGTCATCCTCAATTCGCACCCCGATGCTTTTATATTTCTCGAATGCCGGACGCACGGCAGCAATGAACTTCTGGTTTTCAGCAGTTTGCGGCAGGTTATCCAGTGCATCGAGACGTACATAGATTCCAGGCTCGTTCGTGAAGATCATTCCCGGCTCCAGCCGCGCGCCATAGTTGCCCACGTCGTGCACATTCATTCCCAACCAATGACACGTGCCATGATTGAAGTAGATGCGATACTGTCCCGAGTTGCGATCTGTTATCAAACCAATCTTCAATAATCCATCCTTGATGACTTCCGTGGCAGCTCGATTGACGTCTGAAATTAACGCCCCCGGCCGAGTAGCTTTCGCGGCAGCCTCCTGGGCGTCGTAGACGATCTGATAGATCTCGGCCTGGGCGGGAGAAA
The DNA here is from genome assembly GCA_038040525.1 of Acidobacteriota bacterium. Classification (GTDB taxonomy): domain Bacteria; phylum Acidobacteriota; class Blastocatellia; order Pyrinomonadales; family Pyrinomonadaceae; genus PSRF01. The sequence goes on from JBBPIC010000007.1 coordinate 100,275, forward strand.
ACTTTCCGTTCACCGGAAAAGTTCGTGTCAGATCGGCGGTGTAGTGTTGGTATTCGGCACCTACATCCATGAGCAACAACTCGCCCGGATTCACTCGCCCTTGTGACGTGATGTAGTGAAGGGTGGTCGCATTTGGCCCGCAACCGACGATCGATGGATAGCCCCAATGATCGGCATTCCGCAGCTTGAACGTGTAGACCACCTGGGCGTCAACTTCATATTCCCATTTCGCGTCACCCGCAGCAGCCCATGAACGCTCATGCGCTTCCGTCGTGATGTCGATCGCATGTTGCATAATCCTGATCTCCATCGGCGACTTTCGCAGCCTCAAATCGGCAAAGAGCGGCGACGCGTTTTTGATGGCGTAGCCGGAGGGTGACCTGATCCATTCGGCTGCGAACCGCTGTTCCTGCCGGTACTCACGGCTCTCGCCATCGGCTGGCGCCGACAGAAGATAGAGCTCGCCCTCGTTCTTACCGGCAACCTCGAACACTTTCGCAAAAGGTGAAGGTGCGGCCGCCTCAGGAGTACCCTGTGACATTAAAATGTTTTTAGCTTCAGGCCGATAAGCCTGGTGACTACGAAGAGCACGCACGAACGGTTCAAACTCGCTGGCCTCCCAGATTTCCTTCAGGCCGGAAAGCTGACTCGCTTCTTCGGCGCTATACATACGACCGTTCCAGGCCTCCGCGAAGGCGCTGCGACGCGGCAGAAAAAGAATCGACGACGGCGCGTCTGTACCCTGCGTCAGGACCAGGGTCGCACGCTTCTGGTTTAGGTTAGTCAGGTAGAAAAGGTTGTTCTCCTGGCGGTATTCATAATCAACGTCGTTTGTATAGAGTCTCGGTTCAGCGCTAAACAGAATCAGGACGCCTTTCGGACCAATACCCTGGGCCACGCGCGCACGCCGTCCGGCAAGCTCAGCGTGGCGGGTCTTTTCGTCGAATACCGGGGGCGGAGGCGTGATCCTTATTACGCCGCTTTGAGAATGATTACGGCCGTTTCCACCAACTACCAGTAACGCCGATAAGTTAACGAGTAGAACAACCAGTGCAAGCGCGACTGAGCTCTTAGGGGTCGTTGATTTCATCTCTCTCCGTGTGGCCTTTATCTTGAGAATAGGGTGGGACGAACGCTCGCCAAAATTAGACTGCTGGAAAAACCGAGAACTATCCGCGAAATCACGCGCAGCGGCACGAAAAGAGTCCTTATTCGGGGCATTTTCGTGCGCTCGTGGCAAGGCTTTTTCTCACCTCGAAGCTTCATAATCTCCGAAGCCGGTACCGACAAAGTTTAGGGTACCCGGCGCCGTATTCCCCGGCGCGGCACGGTTCGTTTCACATTGGGCAGGACGATGCGCTTACCATCTGGAGTAATCATCACCTGGGACCCATCAGGAAGGGTTTGAATCCTAACGCCATCAAGTCGAGGGCGGCGCCCGTCAACCCTTGGCGTACCCTGCGAACGTTGCTCGGGGATATCTGGCTCCACGTCTTCCATCGGGCTAATTTCCACACTGTTGGGCAGAGGGACCTTTGGAGGTACAGCATGCGATGGCGCCCGCTCTACCCTCTGGGTTGTCTTCGCGGGCGATTCAACTCTCTTCGCGTTGGATCCCGAACCCTGGCCTGAAGTCTCGCCTTTCTTCGCTTCTCCAATGCTGCGGTTAGCAGGCTCGATAGAGATGCTTGTTTCGGCTGTTGGCTGAGCGACGGCAGCAGGTTTTTCCTGGCTGGTGGGATTTGGCGTGGTCGCGGCCGCAGAATTATTTATCTGTCGATAGGCGTAGAAACCGCCGGCAACAGCTCCGATCAGAATGACAGCAGCCGCCGCTATGGCCCACGGAACGATCCTCTTGCGTCGGCCCGGAGTCTGCACCACTGTCGTTTCACCCGTCTCAACCGCTGTCGGCTTAGCGCCGATGCCGATACGCGTAGCCGCCTCGGAAGGCGCGCTCGCAGGTGGAAGAATTACTGTCGCCGCTTCCGCTCTGCCCGCCAGCGTGGCAACCTCCCCGCTTCCCTGTAAGGCGGCGCGCATCCCGGTTGCGGTCGCAAAACGCATATCGCGATTTTGGCTCATTCCGCGTGTAAGCACGCCTGCCACTTCTGGTCCAATGTTCCCGCATATGGCATCTGCAGGCGTTAACGGATCGGGTTGGCCATTGACCAAAGCAGCAGCGCGTGTGAGCGCGTCGGGCGGCTTAACGCCGGTCATCAGATGATACAAAGTTGCACTCAAGGCGTAGATGTCACTTCGAGCGTCTGTCCCTAAACCCTGAATCTGTTCGAGGGGCGCGTAGTTTGGTGTGTAACCAAAAATACTAGCCGACGTGGTGACGACATTGACGCCTCCGCTTTGCCCTTTTGCCAAGCCAAAATCCAGCAGAATAATCTGCCCTCTTGAGGTGATTTTCAGATTCTGAGGCTTAATGTCGCGGTGAATGATTTGCGGATCCTGAGTGTGCAGGTAATCAAGCGCATCGAGAAGTTGATCGCCCCAGCTGAGAACCTGATCAGGGGGGAACGGTCCCTGTTTGACCTTCATCATCTGGTCGAGATCGTCCCCGGTAATAAACTGCATTACCAGAAACTGCCCGTCTTGTTCAGTGAAATGATCGCTGACACGCGGCAATGCGGGATGATGCATGCGCGCCAGCAACCTCGCTTCTCGCTCAAACTGCTTACGCAACCGTTCCTCAGTAAACAGCGTCTCCTTGAGCGCAACCAGCGTGTCAAGCCGCTCGTCCAGCGCTTCATAAACGGCACCCATCCCACCCTGACCGAGTTGCTTGATGATGCGATACCGTCCCTGTAAAACTGCTTCCGGCTCGAGCATGAACTCTTTCTTTTCCTGCGTTTACGTCGGGATAAAACCGCTCGTTTGATTAGGGGAGTCGAGCGCATTATACACACGCCGGCTTCGGGTAAGGCAATCTGGTGGGTTTGCTTCGCTTCTCTTCGCTGCATCGTTTGCGGCTTTGCCGCCATCCGTGCGGTAAGGCTCTGCCTTACCGATCGCACTCAAATGATTCTGAGGCTATGCCTCCGTCAAGAGGCGTAGCCTCAAAACAAAAATCGCCCTGCCGGTAAGGCAGAGCCTGGCTGGGCCTTACCGCACCGATGGCGGCAAAGCCGCAAGGACGTCGCGATCTCTCACAATCGCGTCGCGCAGCATTGAGCGGTTCACGGATCAGGCGTATGCTAACCGCACTTGAGCGATCCAATCCCTTTACGAGATAGCGAGGTCATTGATGTAAGCCCTCCAAAACGGTGGCGCTGGCGTCGCTGGCTTATAGTCGCCGTTATCCTCCTACTAATCATCGCGTCTCGAAGTCTGGCAATCTATCTCTCCGCAGCGTGGTTCGGGTCGCTCGGTTACGCAGATGTCTATTGGTACATATTTAAGCTGAAGCTCGGCTTAGGGGTAGCTTTTGCACTGGTCACCGTGACCCTCCTGGGATCTGCGTTTTGGTTGCTCGAAAGATTCTTTTCGTCTCAAACCCGCGCAGAACGGACGATCATCATTAACAACCAGCCGTTCCAGTTTTCTCCCCAGCGTTATGTACGTCCGCTGGGATGGCTGCTCGCAATCCTCTTCGGACTATTTTACGGGGTCGCGCTGAAGGCGGACTGGAAGGAGTTTGCGCTTTATTTCAATCAGAGTCCGACGGGTTTGCAGGATCCAATTTTCCAAAAGCCCATCGGGTTTTATTTATTCTCACTTCCTATCTATGACCTGATTAGCTCCTGGCTGATCACTCTTGCATTTGTAGTTCTCTGCGCCGCAATTGCCTATTCTCTGCTCACGTTGCCGCAGAAAGTTTTGAAGATTGCCGGCGACCCAAGCAGGAAGCACTTCTCCGCGGTCTCGATCGCCCTCGCCGTCTTTCTGGTCCTGCTCGCGTGGCGCACATATCTATCGCGCTTTCCTTACCTTTGGAACGATCACCAGAGTTTTTCCGGTATTACCTTTACTGAAGCCAACTACCTGCTGCCTGCCCTCTACCTTGTCTCCATCGCCTTGCTGGTCGCGGCGGTTGTTGCACTAGTCAATGCCTTCACCATGCGAGGGCTGAGACTACTGATTCTCGCGATTGCATTTCCGGCTTTGGTGTATGTGGTGGGTGTTTTTATCGTACCGGCGTATGTCAGTAGTTTCATCGTCAAGCCCAACGAACTCGGCCGCGAGACACATTACATTGAGCACAATATCGCCTGGACGCGACGTGCTTTTGGACTTGAACAGGTCGAGCTTCGCGAGTATCCGGCCGAAAACTCAATAGCCGCTCTCGACTTACCAAACAATCGCGCCACTCTCGAAAACATTCGGCTTTGGGACTGGCGGGCGTTACAGGACACACTTAAGCAAATCCAGGCAATCCGAACTTACTACGACTTCCCGGACGTCGACGTCGATCGCTATTCGCTCGATGGCAGCATACGGCAGATGATGGTCGCTGCTCGTGAAATTGACACCCGGAAGCTCCCCGAAGCCTCGCGTAATTGGATTAACGAAAAACTGATCTACACGCACGGCTACGGAATCACTATGAACACGGCAAATGGGTTCACACCGGAAGGCATGCCGCGGTTCGTAGTTTCAAACATGCCAATCGAGTCCGGCTCAAAGGACATCAAGGTAACGCGCCCCGAAATCTACTTTGGCCAGGAAACCAACACCGATGTCTACGTAAAGACCAGGCAAAAAGAGTTTGACTTTCCGCAGGGCGAAACAAATACCTATACGAGTTATCAGGGGTCAGGTGGGATTAGAATCGGCGGAGGCGCGCGCCGGCTGCTGATGGCCTGGGCCTTGGGCGATCTCTCCAAGCTTCCGTTTTCCGATGATGTCACTGAAGAAAGCCGCGTTCTTATTCACCGGAACATCCGCGAGATGGTGAATGGAATCGCGCCGTTTCTTATTTATGACAATGACCCTTACCTCGTAGTGAGCAATGAGGGCAGACTCTTTTGGATCATTGATGCGTTCACCGAGTCGGCCAACTATCCGTACGCGCGTCATCATCAGGTGGCGGGCAATACCGTCAATTACATTCGCAACAGCGTTAAGGTAGTAATTGATGCTTACAACGGGACGACTGACTTTTACATCTTCGATGCGCAAGATCCTTTGATCGCCGCGTATCGTGCTGCGTTTCCCTCGCTTTTCAAAGATGCCGGCCAAATGCCCGACGACTTGCGCGCACACATCCGCTATCCGGAGACTCTGATAAGGGCGCAGGGCGAGGTTTATGGGCTCTATCATACGCAAAGCGCCAAGGTGTTTTTTCAACGTGAAGACGTTTGGAATATCGCCCAGAAGATTGGCACGGACGATCAAGGCAAGAAAAAGCCAGAGCCGATTGATCCTTACTTTGTGCTGATGCAGTTGCCGGGCGAGAGTGCCGCTAACGAGTTTGTCTTAATCCTGCCTTTCACACCTTCCGGCCGAAACAACATGATTGGCTGGATGGCTGGTCGCAGCGACGGCGAGAACTACGGAAAGCTTCTGATCTACAACTTCCCAGAGTCCAGGCTGGTGGACGGCCCGTTGCAAATTGAAGCTCGCATCGATCAGAACGCTGAGCTCTCATCCCAGTTCACACTTTGGAACCAGCAGGGATCCAGAGTCCTGCGCGGCCACTTGCTGGTTATCCCCATCGGTCGTTCGCTCTTATATGTTGAGCCGATTTATTTGCGAGCGGAGAGTAGCCCGATGCCTGAGCTGCGGCTGGTAGTTCTGGCGGCGCAGGACAAACTGGGTTACGGCCGTTCGTTTGAAGAAGCTTTGAACAATCTTGCGGGCGACATTTCCCGGGCGCCCACACCCGAGAAAGCCGAAGAGTCAAAAGAGACTCAGCCATCAACGGGCCCAACTCCTTCGGCTAGTCCCTCGCCGGCCGCCAACGTTCAGCAACTGATCAATCGAGCTGTGCAGGAATTCGAGGAGTATCAGCGGCTGACCTCGCAGGGAAAACTCGGTGACGCGGGTCAAAAGCTTGAACAACACAAACGGACGCTCGAAGAGTTGAAGAAGGCCTTAGCTAAACCCTAACCGCCCCAGTTGAACCGGTTACGATTCCACCAACTTACACGAAATAACACAAACTTCGTGTCGTTTTGTGTAAGTTCGTGGATCGCTGTGCGTTTCAACTCGAGAGGAACGCTTTGAGAAGAGTGCCACTTTTATTGGTGATTCCACCAAACCAAACTTAATTGTATAGCCCTGCCGTACACTGGTTTTTTACATTACCCGGAAACGCAGTCTTTGGGTTATAGTGGCGCACACACAAAACTCAATTTGCTCAAAATGCGGCTCTCGGTAAGAACTGGGGCGCTTCGCTTTGAGGCTTCGGAGGGGAAGGGCTTGGCAGCGGCGGCATTCTACGATCTCGAAGGAACGTTGGTCAGTACCAATCTGGTTCACACCCTTAGCTTCTACGCCAGGAACGAGCCTGGACTATTTCGGAGCTTCAAGAAGAGTGCGGCCACGCTGCTGAGCCTGCCGGTTTTTGCGGTCACCGATCAGTACAGCCGGAAAGTCTTCAATGACCTTTACTTCAAGCGCTACAAGGGCGTTAAGGAAGATCGCCTCCGCTTTCTCGCAGACGACTTGTTTCTATCAGTGCTGAAGCCTGCGGTTTTCCCGGGGACATACGAACTGCTGGAGAAGTCGCGCAGCCTGGGCCTTCGACAGGTCGTGGTGACAGGGGCTCTGGACGTGTCTGTGAAACCTCTAATGGAGCATCTTGGCATTACGGACTACGTAGCAAACCGGCTGGAGTTTGTTAATGGGGTCGCTACGGGTCGTCTATTGCCGCCGGTGATGGCCGCGGCCACCAAGGCTTCATGGATAAGAGTATTCGCCGAGCGAGAAGGCATTAGTCTGAGTGACTCCTATGCCTACACAGATAGCATGAGCGACTTACCGATGCTTTCCATCGTGGGCCACCCGGCAGCCATTTGCCCCGACATGCGCCTGCGTCAGACGGCGCTGCATCATGATTGGCCAATTCTTAATTTGAAATAAAAGTAAATGTTGACGGGTAAATGGTGAATGGCAATTAAGTGACGAGGCGATACGATCCACGAAATAACACGAAATTACACTAAGACAATTTCGTGATGATTCGTGTGGTTTCGTGGATCGTCCCTTTTAGGTAAATTATGGCCCTTCAATTACGAAGAAAAACGCACGAATCAGTCGTCTACATCGACCGCGATAGCGCTCCGCGCATACTCGCTTCGGGGATGGATTTTATTCTCGAAGATCTACCAGTGGGTACGCGTGTTATCTATCCCAACCCGCCGATCAAAGGGCTGGTAAATCGCGAGGCAGCGATTCGCTACGCGCTCAATCATCCGCACGGGTGTGATCCATTGTTCGCTCAACTCGAGCCGGGCATGAGCGTAACCATCGCCGTGGACGACATCAGTATGCCGATTCCACCCATGAAGACGCCGGACATCCGCCAGACCGCGCTCGAGATCTTAGTTGAGATGCTGCACGGACACGGAGTTGACGACGTGCACATCATTATCGCCATCTCCCTGCATCGCAAAATGACGCCCGCCGAAATGAAGCGTATGTCCGGGCAAAAGATCTGGGACGACTTTTACCCAGACCGCTATTACAATTTCGACGCTGAAGACCAGAACAATCTTGTACTCCTGGGTGAAACGAAGCACAAGGAACCACTCCGCATCAGCCGCAGGGCCGCCGAGAGCGACCTGCTTATCTATCTCAATTTCAATTTTGTGCCGATGAACGGCGGCCACAAGTCGGTGGGTGTAGGCCTCTGCGATTATGAGTCGCTGCGCGCTCATCACAACCCTGACGTTATTCGCGCGTCTAACAGTTACATGGACCCGGCGGGCTCGGAACTCGGACGAGTTATCAGTCGGGTGGGCAAACTGGCGGATGAACATCTGAACGTCTTCCACATCGAGACCACGGTCAACAACTACATCTTCGGCGCGGACATGGGGTTTCTTACGAAGAACGAAGATGATTTCTCGGCCTTCGATCGCATGAAGTATGAAGGCATGCGCTTCGCGATGAACAAGCTGCCACGGCAGGCTAAGCGCTCGATGTACAACTCGCTGAAGAGCAATTACGAGATGATCGCATGCCATGCCGGCAAGACAGAACCTGTCCACGATCTCATCATCGCCAAGAGCATGGAGCAGTATGTCGTGCCCATCGAGGGTCAGTGTGACATCCTGATTTGTCCGGTTCCGGACATGTCGCCTTACAGCATCAATTCAATTCTAAATCCACTGCTCGTGCAGGTGATGGCACTCGGATACCACTTCAATATGTATCGCGGCAAGCCTTTGCTCAAGAAGGGCGGGACGTTGATTTTGCATCACCCATGTACCGACGAGTTTGACCACAACTTTCATCCGAGCTACATCGAGTTTTTCAATCGCCTGCTGCCGGAAACGCGCGATGCAAATGTTTTGCGCGACAAATATGAGCAGGAGTTTGCCAATAATCCCAGCTATGTCGAGATGTACCGCCGCGGCAACGCCTACCATGGGTCGCACCCGTTCTTCATGTGGTATTGGGGCGAAAACGGACGTCAGCACATAGGCAAGGTCATCGCCGCCGGCGCCGAAAACGCGCATGTGCCGGCCATGATGGGTTGGGAGCGCGCCGACAATCTCACCGAGGCCATCTCGATGGCCCGCAGTTACATGGGCAGCTCTGCGCAGATCACGATGCTGCATCAGCCGATAATCGCAATTGCGGATATGGAGTAGAGGGCTCCTGGCTCCGGAGGAGCCGAATGTTTATAGCCGCCGGTAGGACCCATACAATCACTCCGAAGAGCGTAATGTTTTCGTTAATGGATAAGTCAATGCAGCAACATAGCGCTCCTACGGAGCGCACGAAATCTATAGAGCCTGATGTCTATAAACATCCAGTCCCTCCGGGACAGCGAATATGGTCACGAAAGTAAATGAACCTTTCGCCAACTGAAATCTACAAGGATCGCAAGATCTTCCTGATTGGAAGCACAGGCTTTCTGGGCAAGGTGACGCTCAGCATGCTTCTCCAGCAGTTTCCGAATATCGGCCGCGTTTATGTGACGGTGCGTGCTCGCTCGCAGGAAGAATCGGAGACCCGCTTTTGGAATAGCGTCATTACGGCGCCGCCATTCGATCCTTTGCGCGAGCGCTACGGTGGCGCGCTGGATGGTTTCATTCGCGACAAGGTAGCCATTGTCGGCGGCGACATTGGCGATCCCGATCTCGGGTACACCGACGAACAAGCACAGCAGATCGCTGATGACATCGACGTAGTACTCAACAGCGCCGGCAACGTTACCTTCAATCCGACGCTCGAGAGTGCTCTCCGAACAAACGTCGTAGGGACGCAAAATGTGATCGCTTTCGCCAAACGCATGAAGCGCCCGGCCCTGGTCCACGTGTCTACCTGCTTTGTTGCCGGGAACCGTTCCGGTCCCGTATGGGAAAACGACCCTGTACTCGGTTACTTCCCTCGTAAGGACGAACTTAAGGGGGTCGAGTTTTCGGTCGAAGAGGAAATCAAAGACTGCGCCCGGCTGGCACAACGGGCCCGTGACGAAGCGCGCGACACCATGATGGTGGCCCGCTTCAGGGAGTTGGCACGAAAGCGGCTTAACGAGGAAGGTCGAAACACGGATGATCCGGATGCCATGGGCCTGGCTGTGGCCCGCGAAAGGAAAGTCTGGATACGCACGCGTCTTACAGAGCTTGGCGTAGAACGATCCACCTTCTGGGGCTGGCCAAACATTTACACTTACACCAAGTCGCTGGGTGAACAACTCGTGGCTGCTGAAACGGGAATGATTCGCAGCATCGTTCGCCCCAGCATCGTCGAATCGGCGCTTTCGTATCCCTTCCCCGGATGGAATGAGGGATTCACGACCACCGCGCCAATTATCTTTCTGGCGCTCAAAGGCCAGACGCAAATTCCCGCTAACGAAAAACTGATCCTCGACATCACGCCCGTGGATTTGGTTGCTTCACTCATGCTCGCCGTCGCGGCCCAGGCTTGCGTGGAACAACCCGAACTGGTCCATCAAGCTGCTACCGGTGATACAAATCCTAACAATATGGACCGGATTATTGGGCTGGTGGGCCTCCACAAACGAAAGCATTTCAAGGAGAAGGAGACGGGCAACAAATTCATAAACGAGATTGCCGCGCGCATGGAGCCGCACCGCGTTTCCGCTTCCAGTTTTGAAAAGTTTTCCACTCCCATGTTCAACTCGGCAGCCAAAAAGGCTTCCTCTCTGCTGGACCGCGCGCGGCCACGTTGGGGCGGCGGCCGGTTCGTCGAAGCGATCGATCGCATCAAAACGGGTATCGATCGGGTCGAGGAGATCACGCACGAAACTGCCGAAGCCTTTGAGATGTTCCGGCCTTTTACGATCGAGAACGCATACATCTTCCGCTCCGATAACGTGCGTTCATTGTTCGATCGAATCAGACCGGAAGAGAAGGGTTTACTAAGCTGGTTCCCCGAAAAGATCGATTGGTACGACTACTGGCTAAATGTTCATCTGCCGGGTCTGAAGAAGTGGGTATTCCCAACCCTTGAAGAAGACATGCGGGCACAGCCTAAACGCATCTACACGTATCGAGATCTGCTCGAACTCTTCGAGACTTCGACCAAGCGACATGCAACCCGCGTGGCCATGCGAATCGAGCGCGATGGTCGCAAAGAGCAATACACCTATGCCGACTTGCGGGAACTTGCTACTCGGGCCGCGGGTTTCCTCGCGGCCAACGGCATCAAGCCTGGCGATCGTGTGATGCTTGTGAGCCACAACGCTCCGGAGTGGGGCATGTCCTATTTTGGCGTTCTCAAGACCGGGGCCAGTTGCATTCCCGTCGATCCGGAAAGCTCAACTGAGGAAATCGTCAACTTCGCACGCGCCGGCGAAGCAGTGGGAATTATCCTGAGCCAGAAGATGGTGGACGAGCATGCGCAGCTTCCGCAACGATTATCCGAAGAAGGTATTGCCTCGCGGATCTGGACTTTCGACGAAGTGTTTGCCCTACCTGACGAGCAGACGGAAGACGAACGTCTGGCATTGCTGCCTACGCGAGTGACAGCCCAGTCGCTGGCATCTTTGATTTTCACTTCGGGTACGACGGGCCGTCCCAAGGGTGTGATGCTTTCGCATCGAAACCTGACCAGCATGGTTTCCATGCTCTCGTCGGTGTTTGATATGAGCACTAAAGATGGGGTGCTCTCCGTGCTGCCACTTCATCACACGTTTGAATTTTCAACCGGTTTCCTGACTCCTCTAAGCCGAGGCGCACAGATAACGTATCTGCCTGAGTTGACCGGTGATGCTCTCGCGAAAGCCATTAAGAACGGCCACGTGACCGGCATGGTTGGCGTGCCGGCGTTATGGGAACTGCTCCACCGCCGAATAAAGAACAGACTCTATGAGCGCAGCGACTTGATCGGCAAAACTGCCGATGGCTTGATCAAAGCAAACGCGTGGCTGCGTGATAAGACGCCACTCAATCTTGGGCCCGTGGCTTTCTACCCAATTCATGAAGGACTGGGCGGTCGCATTCGCTACTTCATTAGTGGCGGCTCCGCTCTGAGCGAAAAGATTCAAAGAGATTTTCACGGGTTAGGCTTCACGATGCTTGAAGGCTACGGACTCACCGAAGCGTCGCCCGTGCTGACCGTAACACGTCCCGACAAGTTGCTGACCGGGAGCGTTGGCCGTCCTCTGCCGGGTATTGAAGTGCGGATTGCTGATCCGGATGCCAGCGGCGTCGGCGAGGTGATCGCCCGCGGTCCAAATGTGATGCTTGGCTACTTTTCAGATGAAGCGGCCACTCGCAGTGCCCTGGTTGAGCGCTGGCTCTATACCGGCGACCTCGGCAAACTCGATACGGACGGAAATCTGTTTTTGGTAGGACGGTCCAAGGAAATCATCGTCGATACAAACGGCAAGAATGTTTACCCGGACGAGCTTGAAGAGGTTTATTCCAATTCGCCTTACGTCAAGGAACTGAGCATTGTTGGGCTGGCCGATGGACTCGGTGAAAAGGTCGCCTGTTTGGTGGTGGCGGATGACGAGTATGACATTGCTCTTTCTCGCGATGATTTGCGCAGGCGTGTTGAGGAGCACTTCCGCGATGTGTCGGCTTCTCTTCCCTACTACAAACGAGTGAAGGTCTTGCAGTTTACCCACGACGAGCTGCCCAGGACCGCCACCCGGAAAGTGAAACGGGCCGAAATTGTAGCGATCTTGCAGGCGCTCGAAACTAATGAGAAGTCTCCGGCGTCAGCGGCTGAGCGCGCTACTGATGCCACCGGCCGTTGGCTCATCAATATCGTCGCGACTGTGAGTAACCGGCCGGCTGAGGTTATTTCGCTCAACTCAAAACTCGGAGATCTGGGGTTCGACAGCTTGATGTTTGTCGAGTTGGCTACGGCAATCGAAAACGCGGGCGGCTCGCTGACCGCGCCGGAGCGTCTAAATGAAGTCCAGGACGTCAGAGAGCTCTCGAGCGTCGTGAGCCGCAAGCCGGGAATATCGGCCGCAGCAGCGATGGGCGGAGCGATGGGAGGAGCGTCGCGTTCGGATACTCGCCGCGTCGACGATGACGAAATTGCTGTTCCGTCTTTTGTCCAGGCTGCCGGCAACAAGGCTGGTGACTTTCTGCAAAGGTTACTTTACGACCGCCTGCTCGAGACGCACTACGAAGGCCGGTCTAACATTCCCGTGCACACCAATTTCATCGTGGCCGCGAATCACACTTCGCACCTGGACATGGGGTTGACGAAGATGGCGCTCGCAGAGGCGGGGAAAGACATGGTCGTGCTGGCCGCGGCCGATTATTTCTTTGACACTAAGTATAAGCGTGCGGTGATTGAAAACTTCACGAATCTTGTCCCCATGGAACGCAGCGGCTCATTGCGCCAGTCGCTTCGCCATGCACGTTCGTTTCTCGATCGTGGCTACAACGCGCTCATCTTTCCTGAAGGCACGCGCTCCCTGACGGGTGAAATGGCTGAATTCAAACCCGTGATCGGCTATCTGGCGCTTCATGCGCGCGTGGGCATTCTTCCCATTTATCTCCTGGGCACACACGATGCGATGCCCAAAGGTTCGAACGTCATCAAGAGCAGGAAGGTGGGTGCTCGCATCGGCCGCTATCTGGCGGTCGAAGAACTGGAAGAACTGACCATGGGAATGGCGCGAGCCGAGGCCTATCGCCTGATCGCGGCCCGCGTGAAACACGACGTGGAAAACCTTCGGGATGGAACGCGTCGCCCGTTCGATGCGAAATCGATTCGCAAGCGCTGGAAAGCTGAACGACGCGCGCAGATCGAGGAACAGACTCAAGCAGTTTAGAGTTCAGGTCGTGTTTTGCCAGCGAAGACGCAAGCTAAAGCTTGAACTCTGAACTACGTCAGTCAGTTTTAGACTTAATGTCCAGACAAGGACGATCCACGAAATCACACGAACGAACACGAAAGATCATTTGTGTCCTTTCGTGTCTTTTCGTGGATCGTGACTTCGTTTAATTGGTTCGTTTATGGCGACAACATCAAAAACTCCCGGCAAACGCACCGCGCGCATGACGCCCGGGAAGATGAACACCCGACGCCGCGCCGCGATCGAGAAACGACCGCGCCCGGCCACCCTGGTTACCGGCGGCACGGGCTTTCTTGGTTCGCATCTGGTCCGTCAGCTGGTTGCCGACGGAGCGAAAGACATTCGCGTGATGGCAACGTCTATTCCCGACTGGCTGGTCGGTTTGGGTGTGGAAACTTTTGAAGGGTCAATCACCAATGAAGATGACGTGAAGAGAGCTGTCGAGGGGATTAACGAGGTCTACCACCTGGCGGGGAAGGTCTCGCGCGAGCGCGAGGACGCGCGTGAGATGTACAAGGTCCACGTGGAAGGGACGCGTCTGCTGTGTGATGCAGCGAAAGCCGCGGACGTGAAAACGATCGTGCTCGCCTCCACCAGCGGCACCATCGCAGTTACGGAAGACGGCGAAGGAATTCCGGATGAGTCGTATCCCCCTCCCCTCGATATCATTTCCCGCTGGCCGTACTACGCCAGCAAGGCGTATCAGGAAATGGCTGCCCTGGAGCGATTCAGCGGCAAGGGACTCAGGCTGGTGATCATGAATCCGAGCTTGTTGCTTGGGCCTGGTGATGATCGTTTGAGTTCGACAAAGATGATCCTTGATTTCATGGCCCGTAAGATTAGTGCGGTGCCTAATGGTGGTTTGAGTTTTGTTGACGCCCGAGACACAGCACAGGCTTTTCGCGCCGGCATGAAGAAGGGACGTCATGGCGAGCGCTATTTAATGGGCGCGGTCAATTGGACCTTTTCAAAATTTCTGGGCCGGCTGGAACGATTGACTAAGATTGCTGCTCCCAGAATCGCCTTGCCTTCAAAGCTCGCAGTTGCCGGTTCGCAAGTTGTTGACTCACTTTTCAAGCGATGGCATTTCGCCTCACCTGTTGAACCGGGGGCCATCGAAATGGCGCAGTATTTCTGGTATCTAAACTGCGGAAAAGCCTCCCGTGAGTTAGGCTTCAAGCCCCGCGACCCGGGTGAGACGCTGCACGACACGGTCACTTATGTGCGGGAGTATTTCCTTGGCGGCGAAGTGTTTCGGAAGTAGCTATCCGCAGATTACGCAGATCTTCCCAACCAATTCTCCCAGAGTTAGTCTGCATAACAAACCTTCAAGTTCCTGTTTTTTGAGCAAGAAAGTACGATCCACGAAACGACACGAACTGACACGAAGGACTTTAGTGTCCTTTCGTGTATGTTCGTGGATCGTCTCTTCTTTTCGTTCGTTGCGGCGTCAGCCTCACTCTCCCAGCGCCGAATACTTGAGCAAGCGGAAGCGATAGCGTTGGCGGTCGCGGATGTTTTTTGCAATCACACCATGCAGGTTTTCGTCCCAGGTTGTGTACTGGTTGATAAAGCGATCCGCCGCCGCTTTGTCGCCCTGGTACTGAACGTCCAAAACTTTTTCCAGAAGTTTCCTCACCACGTCGTGATACTTATCGTAGTGAATACGAAGCCTCCCGGCTGCCGGATCGAAAGTCAGTAGTCCATTCTCCAGAAAGAAATTCCACTGCATGAGTTGCATCGTGTTGTAAGGCTGATCGCGTCTCGGTTTATTGTTTTGCAATACGCGCAGGATCCCGCCGGCATAGACGCTACGAAGTTGCGCGTCAGTGTAATACCCTTGCTTTCGAAGCGCCTGGGCCACATACAATGACACCAGATCCGCTTTCATCTCCTCCATCGCGCTGGCAGCATCCAGTAAGGCCTCATCTAGATCTCGATTGTCTTTGGTCCGGTCCACGCCCAAATAGTGGCCCACCTCATGCCACAGCGTCCGGTAGAAGTTTCCTTCAGTAGTCAATTCCTTAGCCTGTTCCGGTCCCACCGCTGCTTCAAGCGTTGCCGAAGTGCCCTGAAAGATATTCTGGTCGCGCATGATGTTCGTCCGCAGCAGGATCGTGCGTCCATAACGACGCGCCAGATAACTCTCGTTTGGCAAAATCGTGGCCGTGTTTGCACCGCGTGATTGTCCGAAATCAGCCACTACATCGTAAACACCGACAGGGATGTCTTCACGCACCTTCTTATGGTTCTTGTAAGGCAGCGAATCTTCAAGGGCCTGCAATCCCTTCATAGCCTGGCGCAACGCTGTGGTCTCCTGCTGTCGCGTGCTTAGCACATTGAAAGCGTAGAAGGTTTTCACACCATACAACTCGTCATCGTATGTCTCATACGACCCGATCTGGGCGTTGAGATTCTTGAAGCGACCAGTCACCCAGGCGGCATCGCCGGATTCATAGTCGTCTGACAACAAATCCCTGGCGCGATTACGCAAATACTTCGCAAACTCCTCGTCATCCTTTTCGACGGCATCGGCCGCTTCATTCAACAAGCCAAACGACTTGATCAACTCCTGGGCATAGGCGACAGAATAGGGAACCGCGTAGAAAGACGGAATTTTTACGCGCGGAAGAGCGCGACGCTGGTCGGCCTGAACCCTGGTTAATTCTGTCTGCAACCCCGGATGTAGAGTGTCCAGAACGGGATGGCGTTTGAGGGTCAATAGATCTTCGGCGAGATTTTTCAAGGTTGCCGATCTCACCACTGTTCTTAGTCCTAATATCGCATTACGCTTGTCGGGATTAGCTGCAAGATAAGCTTCGATTGCCTCCTTCTGCACGCCCCATGGATAGACATTTTTTCCTGGTTGCACTTCATCAACCGGCAGGAAGGGCGCGCGCTTGTTTTCCAAAGTGGTAGCAATCGGTCCCTGATTCAGACGGTAGAGCGTGAGCAGGTGTTGGGTGGTGACCGGGGATCCGAGGCGCTTATCAAGTTGAACAAGATTGGCCAAGCCTGGTTGCGCCTGAGGATGTCTCTGTTTTTCATAGAGGCCCTGAATGATTTTGCCGACTTCGATCAGCTTCTCGACGGCGCTCCGTTCGCCGGCAGTCAGATGTGTAATGTCGGGCGCCAGCCGAATGGTTTGCGTTTTGTCGATGATTGGCTGGCTCTTTTCCAATGGCCAGTAACCCGGCGGCAACTCAGTGGCTTTTGTCCGTGATTTAGTTTGAGCCATCGCAAAAAGAGACAAGCTGGAAAGCAAAACAAAAAGGATTAGCGGTCTTGTCATAACCTACCCCTCGGAAATCGGATTGAAATAGTGGTTGCTATATCTTACAGGGGGCTGATTGTCAGCGCCAAAGGCGCTGAGGATGGGAGTTCACCACGCCGGTTCAAACAATTTCCTTTTTCGTCGGCCCAAAAATCCTTCGTCATGCGAGCGGGTAAAAGCTAGTTCCCCTTTTTCGTTCCTATCCGCAGATTACGCCGATTACGCCGATTCAAGAACAGTCGGATCCACTGTTTAATTCAATCTGCGTAATCGGCGTAATCTGCGGATAGCTGCCGGTCTGATAACTGGATGCTGCCTTGGTCGCCATTACATCTGTCCGGCCTTTCCGGCATTCATCAGTCGCTAAAATCGGGCGCAACAAAATTCCACCGCGTTTCCACACGGGATTGCTCTCGTTTTTGATCGGCATTGCTCTTGCAAATTAGCCGAACCATGTCAGCATCATACTTATCTGATCCATCTCCCTATATTTCGTATCACGACGTAACGGTGCCTTCGCCGGGCAGCTCTTTTCCCGTCTCAGAAGTCAGGGACACGCCAGGGTTGCTCCAGGGTATCGCGCGGCGTTGGCGTCGTGAGCGGCGGCGTCGCAAGGTTGGGCGTGCTTACGATATGGCGCTCGAGATCGCGCGTTTGATTCCCCGCAATTCATCTGTACTCGATGTCGGATGCGGCAATGGCTACATCGCCCACCATCTTTCAGCGATGCTCGGTGCTCGCGTGGTTGGCATAGATCTGGACGAAACGACTGAGGCCCCGATAGATTACCGCCGCTTCGATAACACACACTTCCCAGTGGAGAATCAATCCTTCGAGGCCGTGTTGCTCGGTTACGTTCTCCATCATGCCCAGGACGTCCGTCTGATCCTTAATGAAATGCGGCGCGCGCTGTCCAAAGACGGGCTTGCGGTTGTCTATGAAGATATTCCCAAGAGTTGGTGGGATCGCGCGATCTGCACGATACACAATCTTAAATGGCGCAAACGCACCGGCCCCTGTTCGTTTCGACTCGAGGCAGAGTGGCGTCGTGTATTTTGCTCGGCGGGTTTCGAAATTATTAGTGAGAAAACTCTTTCCCGTTGGCGCAATCTGGCGCACCCGGTCAGCCGAAGAATCTTCTTCTTGAAGAGATCATCAGCGGCGTAATCAGATCGCGCCAATCTGTTTATTCATCGTCATGAAGTCGAAGTTGTTCCAGGCTTCAACTATCTTGCCATTCTCAATTCGCACGATGGCAATTCCAGTAAATGCCACCGGGGAGTTGCTGGCAGCGATGCCCAGATGATCGCCGGAGTGCCTGGCGCGGACCGAACAACGAGCTACGACTTTGTCTCCCTCAGCGATCATGTCTTCGACCACCACCTCTACATCGGGGAATGCTCCGCGAAAAGTTTCGTGAAAAGGTTTGAAACCAGCCGGACCTCTCAAAGTATTTTCGGGCGTATCCGCCAGACCGTGTGCGATTCCATCAGCGGAAAACATCTCGTCGATAGCTTCCGCCCGTCCTTTGTTCCAGACTTCATCGAACCAACGGCGGAGAAGAGCTTTGTTGTCGTCTGCCGTAGTTTGCTCTTTTGCTGAGTCCATCTTGTTGCTCCTTTTGACTATCCGCAGATCTCACAGCGCGGCTTACGCTGCAAAGAACGACCAGGAGAGGCGATCCACGAACACACACGAAAGGAACACTAACTTCCTTCGCGTGAGTTCGTGTCGTTTCGTGGATCGTACTTCTTGCTCAAAAAAAGAACTTGAGCGTTTGGTATACAGATTAAGCAGATTGGCCGTGTAGCTGTTTCTGTGAATCGGCGTAATCTGCGTAATCTGTGGATACTCTTATTCTTCCACGAGGTCTACAGTCATTCCTCGTTCAGCACCGGGTTCGCGCGCCAGCTTTAACAACCACATGAGTTTCTCAGTTTGGTCTTCATTTAGGTCGACAAACTTTACGCCAAATCCGGTCCCTGCCTGGAGGTGTCTCACTTCGCCTTCGAGATAGAGCCAGTCGTCATCCGGCATCAGGATACGGAAGCCGACAATCTCACCCGAGCGGACCTCACCCACTGAGTCCAGATAACACCCATCTTCGGAAAGGTTTGTGACCCGCGCACTGTGAGCCTCCGTAGAGCTGTCCCACATTGCATCGAGACTAACGTTGAGCCTTGGTTTTGAACGACGATCATCCATGATGACTTACTCTTCGACGTGGAATTTGTGAAGAATTCGGTGGACCAGGGGCGTGAGAATAATACCCGTAACCCCTATCAAGACCAAACCGCTAAACAGCGCATACCCGGATGCGAAAATCTTGGCAGCATCGTTGCGCAGAGGACTCACGGGTCCCATGCCTCCCAGGATCATCGATGCCTCGACCAGCGCGTCGATCCAATCGAGTTCGTCTATCCAGTGGTAGCCGGCAATGCCGATGGCCAGAGCGGGGACGACCAATCCGCATGAAAGGCCCACCGCACGGAGCATCCTCCTGGCAAACACGGACCGCGCAGCCAACTCTTCGTGCTTTCGTTCAAACATACGAGGGCACCAGGTATCCAGGTACGACTATGTTGGTGTCATTTTGTGTTATTTCGTGGATCGGTTTCCTACGCCGTCTTAAACTGCGTTATCTCGCCAGGCTTCCGCAGCATCTTGTTCACTTCGCCCAGATGCCGTTCTTCTTCCGCAATCATCTTGCGCGCGTATTCTTCCAGGAGAACTGAGCGGTCCTTGACGAGATCAAGCAATCGCTTGTAGAGCGCCAATCCCGCTTTCTCAGCGTCAAGCGCTTCGAGGAGAATGTCGTTGATGCCGTGTTTATGAGTTTCCAGCAGCGCGCCGATTTTCAACGACGGATGCTCGCCAAAGTGTGTGACCAACTCGCCTGCCTCATTCGCGTGTATCAGGCTGGTGGTTGCTTCAGCGCGAAGCCAGCTCACGATTGGAATGCGACTGTGACCAAATACCATCAAAGCGTAGTGTGTGTATCTAACGACTCCGGCAAGCTCGGTTTCGAGAATCTCATTCAATAGTGCGACTGCTGCCGACTTATCCAGTTGCTCTTCTGACATTGTTTCCTCCGGGGATCTTGGCGTAAGCAAACTGTTAGTTTGCGACGCAAGCTAAGTTACACTGGCATTAAGAGATGAACGCAAAATCACCACCGGCAGCAAAAGCCCACGTCATCGTCTACAGCCGTCCGGGTTGCCACCTTTGCGAAGAAGCCAAGCAAGCTATTCAAAGTGCCGAGTGTCAGGGAGAATATACGCTTGAAGAGATCAACATTGAAAGCGACCCTGAGCTGTTAAGGCTATACCGGTATGACATTCCCGTGATCACTATCAATGGAATGGAGGCCTTCAGACACAGTTTAACTCCGGATGAGTTTAGGCAGAGGCTGGATAGAGTGCGAGGTATGAATTGAGATGGACTATCCACAGATTGCGCAGATTACGCAGATTTTGAAAGCTGGCAGGTGAGGTTTTAACTTTAACCACAAAAGCAAGTGCCCATCCCGGGTCTATGCTGAAATCTGTTTAATCTGCGTAATCTGCGGATAGTTCTTCTCTGTAAAATTCAACGTCGCCGCATATTCTTCAATCCCCTGAAACAAACGCTCGCGCTCAGGTTCTTCCGTTGATTGCCGGTAACTCATGAGCAAATCCTTGAGCGTGTTGAGGTCTTTGTAGAGTCCTGCGTTTGCAATTGGCGGAGTGAGATACGAAATCAACTCGGCGTAAGAACGACGCTTCGCAATCGAGCCTTCGGATGGATTGTTTACGCTGTAGATATAAATATTGGGCAGCTCACCGATCAATCTATCGGGCCAGCAGTCGCCTGACATTCCAATTTGTTTGCCGGGCATAAATTCCATCGCGCCATGAGTCCCGACGTGGATCGCTGCGTCAGCGTTCAGGACCTCCGTCAGATATGTGTAGAAGGCCATGAACCCATGATGTGGCGACCCACTGCGGGCCATCATCAACCTCATCGGATCGCCCTCATAACCAAAAGTTGGCTGC
Source organism: Acidobacteriota bacterium (assembly GCA_038040525.1). GTDB lineage: Bacteria > Acidobacteriota > Blastocatellia > Pyrinomonadales > Pyrinomonadaceae > PSRF01. The sequence continues at coordinate 120,991 of JBBPIC010000007.1, forward strand.
ACTCCAACGAAAACATTTCCCAGGTGAATGCCCTGGATCAGTAGTTCCCTTTCAAACGAGTTGACGCGCCCGGGCGCCGGTCCCCAATCGTTTTCTATTTCATCGGTGTAAGGACATAGCCGGCGATACTCGTCAACATTCATTCGATACGCTACGTTCGCGGTGGCGGCAAAACTGTCTGCGTTGCCGCCGATAAGGCTATCTCTCAAGGCGCCGGCAGACTCCGGCAGCTCAACGGTGTAGCCGTCGGCCTGCAGTTTCTGCAGCGTGTCCCAAACACTGGGGAATACATCCAGGTCAGCCGCAGTCCCAATGTTTCCCTTGTTAGGCGGGAAACAGAACAGGATTAGGGCAAGCCTCAACTCGCTTCGAGGCGCGACTCGCAGACGGTTCCAGCGTTTGAGACGGCGTGCAAACCTGGAGCAGCGGTCGTCCAACGCGATCGGCTCAACTCCGCTCGCTGGGATTCCACCATAGATGAAAGGTTCTGTAGCGCCGTCGATCTCGGGAATGGCGATCTGCATTCCCGCTTGCACCGGATTCAGTCCTGTCTGGGAAGCGCGCCAGGCGTCAATCGTTTGCGTGTCTAAACTTACGGCCGAGCGGTAAGGGCGATTGAGTTGTTGGAGAAACGCCGCTGCCGCTTCGCTGTCGTTCATTGCCGGGCCACCAACAAAACTAAAACCTGTCAAGGATACTATTTGACTAATTCGGGAAGTGCTTTTGTCCGTTGTCAGTTGTCCGTTGTTAGTTGCCTGGCCTTTGGTCTGTGGTTTTTTCTCTTCGGTCTTGAGTGGGACGCCCTCCCTCACGGTCGGGCTACTGCCCCGACGTTGGACGTTGGTCTTTGGACTTTGAACTTTGGACTCGGTTTCTAAGAAGAACTTCTGGCACGCTTCCCGGTTGTCCATCAACGTTGACAACGCCGGAATTACACTCAGGCCTTCCGCCTCGATCGCCCTAATCAATGCGTCGTAGTGTCGTGTAGTCTTGCTAATCACCTGCGGCCGCATCAGTAGCAGCCCAATAGTCGAATCTGCATCAAGACATTTGCTTTTAGACTTGTGACTTGGGACTTGGGACTTGGGACTCCGGGTGGCGTACCACTTCCGGTATTCGCTAAACGATTCGAATAGTTGCGTGGCGTCGGGGTGATAGATGGCAACCGACGGCATGTGCTCAGGAGGCGAAGCCTCGATTTTCGTGTTTTTGAGACGCTCATCCGGGACATATTCCTTGAGCGCGTAGAGCACCATCGAGCGAATGTTTGCAGGTGTCGGCTGGAGGAAATAGCAGAAGATGTTGAGGTAGTTCTTTACGTCGCGTAGGCCCCCTGCTGAGGGAACGAATTTAAGAATGCCCGGCAATCGATCAATCAGTTTGAGGTACTGACCGTGCCCCTGCTTGCCGAGGCGGATCCCAGATTTGCTTTTGTGGCCGTTGGCATTGCGGCCGCGAGCCTGACGCCCAATCCACGATCCTACCGTAGACAAAAGTATCACCGACCTTTGGGATTCTTTTCCCCCTTCCCCTTTACCCTTTCCCCCTGTCAGCCGTGACACATCCAACCTTCCCATGCGCGTTCGGCGCATGAGATCCGGCATGCAGTTGATTACAATGACCGCTTGATGCATTTGTTTGTAACGCTCAAGCGCGGCGATCAACCGCATCGCATTCTCACCATCCATCACGTGAATGGCGAACACGATATCCGAGACCTCCAGGTCTTGATGAATATCGGACCACTGATCATCCGTCAACGGCGCGCCGAAGTTATACGCAGCAATCTTCAGGTCGAGAGCGTACTGACGATTAATCTCGCCCTCCGCCTGTTTCAGCGGCGCGAGCAAACTTGATCCGATGTATAGAACAGTTACTTTCACAAAACGATCCGCCAATTCGTGTTATTTCGTGTATTTAGTGGATCGTTTCTGGTCGCCGCGCCAAGCGAGATGATCCACGAAACACATGAAATAGCACTAACAAATAAACCAAGGTTTCCTCACAATACGTAGCGCTTCCATTCCAACTTTCCTCTGCTGCCAAAATTCAACAGCAAACCGACATGTTTACCAGTTACTTTCAAGTAATTAATTATTTGAGATTCGTCTATCCCAGTTAATCGATCTAAAGCTTTCAGTTCTGCAATTATCTGGTCGAAACAAATTACATCAGCTTTATAGATTTCGCTTAACGCCTGGCCCTTGTAGTAGGTGGTGAGCTCGCATTGAGGTTCGTAAGGGATTCCTCGGCGGGCTAACTCTATTTCAAATGCCTCTTGATAAATCGGCTCTAGAAACCCGCAGCCGAGCTGGTAGTATACCTCCATCGCCGCACCAACAATTTGGTAGACTTCTTCCTTGAGTATCAAATCGGCCAAAGCCACCACCCGTTTGTTTTGTTCGTGTTATTTCGTGTATTTAGTGGATCGTTCATGTGCCTTGGATACCTCTATCTCGCAGTAAACGTCATAGCACGAATGACTCGGCAAGACCACAGATGGCCAAGTGCGCTGACTGACACATTCATGAAGGAAATCTGGCATAAGAAACTATCCACGAATTACACGAAAAAACACGAACAAATCAGACGCAAGAGCCCTATTTTGAAATTGCTTTACTTCCCTCAAACCGATCTTGTTGCGTCTCCATAATATCCCGCAGCTTTTCCAGCACTTCTTCATCAGGATTCCAGTATCCGCGGTCGTGCGCTTCCAGGAGACGCCGCGTTAGCGATTGCGTCGAATGCGGGTTTAACTCCCACAACCTTTCAAACATGGCGCGATCCAGCACAAACGTCCTGGCAATCTCCGTGTAGATCCACGGATCCACAGCGTCCGCTGTCGCGCTCCAGCCGAAGGTGTTCGCCACATGATTTTCAATCTCGGCAACGCCGCGGAAACCATGCTTTAACATTCCTTCGTACCACTTCGGATTCAGCGTCTTCGTGCGACTCTCAAGGCGAACTGTCTCTTCGAGCGAACGGATCTTTGTCTGCGGCGAGAGCGAATCAGAGATGTAAATGGCGGGACGAGACTTCGTGCGCATCTCAACTGCTTTAGAAATCCCTCCGAGGTACTCGAAGTAATGATCAACGTCAGTGATACCGATCTCGAATGAATCCAGGTTCTGGTATGTCGCCTCAACTCGCGACAGCGCGTCGTCCATTAAGTGGCGCGCTTCTCGACCCTCCACTGTTCGCCCTTTCGAGTCACGCGTGTATGCGAAGGATTTGCGAGTAACAAACAGATCGCCGAGCGTTTCCCCTGTATCCCATTGAGAGTCCATCACCATAAAGTTTACGTTTGTGCCATAGTTGCCCGGCGCATTCGAAAAAACTCGGGTCACGGCGTCGTCAAAATCTGAAGCGCCGTCGTTCATGCTGTCAAAGATATTTCGTCGCACATAATTCAGGTCAAAAGGCTCATCAAGTGCGGCGACGCGTCGCACCGCCTTATCGAGCAACGTCATGGTGGGTGCAAAAAGATCGCGGAAGATGCCCGACACCGTCATCACAACGTCAATGCGCGGGCGCTTCAGTTCCTCCAACGGGATTACGGCTACCTCAGTAGCGCGGTTGAGCGCGTCACGAACAGGACGCACGCCGAGCAACCACAGGGCCTGGGCCACGCCTTCGCCCTGCGTCTTGATGTTGTCGAGTCCCCAGAGAACCAGGGCCAGGGCACGCGGATAGCGACCATGTTCGTGCCTGTAACGACTGAGTAAAGCTTCGGCATTATGTCGCGCGCGTTCGAATGCAACTTGCGAAGGAACTGAATATGGATTGACCGCGTGTGTATTTCGACCGGTCGGGAGAACCATGGGATTCTGCACGATGTCAGCCCCCGGACCTGGTTCAATGTATTCACCGCGCAACGCATGCATCAGCGACTCGATCTCGTTATTGGAATCAAGTTGTTGAGAGATATCGGCCAGCAGCGAAAAAGTGGGAAGCGATTTCTCACTGTCGACGCCTACCCGCGCGTGCAGCCAGCTCGTGGCCGCGTCGGCGCCATCTTCGCAAAACCGCTGCACTGCTTCTGACACTACTCCATCAATCAATTCTTTAATTTCACTGGTCGACGTTTCCTGGACCAGCGCGTCATAGTCATGAACTCCCAGCGCATCCGCCACCAGCCTCGGAAGAGCGAGCACGCTGTGTTCAGGCCTGTCATATGACGCAACCATACGCAGCAGATCCGCCTTTTTCTTCAGCTCCGATGCGCGGCCAAACGTGTGCAGTCCGGTAGGGATCAGCCGTTGTTCGACTTCTATTAGTTGCTCATGTAGCTGCATGACCCGAGCGTCACGCTCTATAGGATTGCGGGATGATGTCATTGGAAGAGTTCTCGTTCAGCGTAACTAAACCCGCTGAACCAGGGAAGTCTTTTAGCTGAAAAAATGCAGGGAGGCAAGTCTGTGATTTATGCCTTTCCGATAACGGCCGAGTGCAACGAAGAACTCTGGCTCTAAGCGCCAAAGGCGCGAAATGTAATAGCCTGGGGCAAACGCCCCAGGTGGAGTGACTGAATCTTGGCAGGGCTGAAGGCGCGAAATACGAAACCATCGCCGAAAACAATCCTAATTGTGCTGCCTCCAACATCATTTCGCGCCTTCAGCGCTAAGAAGATTTCAACTGCTCCACCTGGGGCGTTGCCCCAGGCTATTACATTTCGCGCCTTTAGCGCTGGGACTGCCGCGCTCCGTTCTTTCGGCAACCTGCTTGTTGGCGAGGACGACGATTTTTCTCAACGCCAACGCTCGATTTTTCGTTGACACCGTTCAGTAATAGGAATAAAGTCACCGCACCTCCCGACGGTTCTTGCCCAGCAACTGAGAGATACACCTCCCGTTCCAGAATATCTCCCAAGTCTTCGTCTGATTGACTAGGCGACGAAGTCTATTCATTCAGCCTTCACGAACACTCCAGGTTTCAGCGGGTTTCCAGCGGTCATGAGGAAAGGGTGCCATTTGCTGACGAGCAAATTCGCCATTCCTGTCCCACACACAGTACCAAAACTCCTGGGAGGGAGACTGAAATGTTAAAACTGATGAAGGTTTTAGCTCTAGTCCTCTTTGCCGTCGCCGTCGCATTGCCAATGCTTATGCCGAGCGCTGTCGAAGGTCAAGGAGGAACTGAAGCTCTTACGACTGATATGGATGCCAAGACCCCGAATGATCTATTCAACGGTTTTGGCGCACTGGGTACACCGATAGATGAGTGCGTGGCGGAGCCTGAGCCTCCTACCGCCCGTGGCAATGGGAGGTTCGAAGACAATAAGTTCATATTCAGCGAGCGGGAAACCATCGCGGATGGGCTTGGACCCACCTATAACGATGTTGGCTGCGTGGAATGTCATCAATCTGTCGACGTTGGTGCATTCGGCCAGCAAATGGAGTTCAGAGCCGGCCACATTACAAATGGGCAATTCGTCGACGCGCCGGGAGGCCAGCTAGTTCACGCTCGAGCGACCGATTCGGACATCGTGGAGCATATCACCACGGCTGAAACCGTAAAGTCCTTCAGAATTGTGACCCAAACTCTTGGCGACGGATTCGTCGAATGTCTCTCCAACACAGCTCTTCAAAATAACGTAAATGCACAGCCCACTGCTCAGCGCGGCTTTCTGACCTCCGTGCCGGTAGTCGAAGCCAACAACGCTCTGCGCTTTGGCCGATTCGGATGGAAATCTCAACACGCTAGTCTCGTGTCGTTTGCCGGCGATGCCTACCTGAATGAAATGGGCATTACCAACAAGTTTGATGGATCTAATGGCCGGAGCTCCTCTAACCCTGCTGCCGGAACGACGGAGAACCCCTGTACCACTGCTGAAGGTGTTAAGAACTGCACTGGCGCGCCATTCGACCCGGTGGCAGATCCCGAAGATGATGGGAACGATGTGCTGGCCTTTGCAGACTTCATGGCGGCGACACGCGCCCCGGGGCGTCAAAACCCAATCCCCGCCGCTGCAACGCGCGGCGACCCACTGTTTACTCAAGTAGGCTGCGCGGTTTGCCATACGCGCACTCTCACGACTGCTCCTGCGGGAACGTCGATTAACGGCGGGGCGTTTACGGTACCCGCGGCTCTGGGCAACAAAATAATCCACCCATTCAGCGACTTTGCGCTGCACGACATCGGCACAGGCGATGGCATAGTCCAAAATGGAGGCCAGTCAACGGCGAACCAGATGCGCACCGCGCCACTGTGGGGCATTCGGGCTCGCAACCGGTTCCTGCATCAGGGCTTGAACATCACCATCTCCGATGTAATCCAATTACACGCCGGTCAGGCCACGACCGCGCGTAACAACTTCAACTTCTTGTCTGCGGCACAGCGAGCTGACCTGCTCGCCTTTGTCTTATCACTGTAGTTTCAACGCAGTGACCAGGACCCAGAACAATACCCGAAGCTCGCCGGACTCAAACTTCCGGCGAGCTTCCTTCCCAACCGTCTCACTGACAAGCGTCGCTTCAGGAGGTAGACGATGTCACAACGTACTGATGGGCCGATTGCTGACTCGCAGGCAAAAGCGGCTGTCGCGCAGAGTTTCAGGATTCAATTACCTTTGCTGATTGCGACACTATGCTTTCTGACCGGCTGCTCCACGGCCGAGAAACCGATGGCCGAGGCGCCACCGACTCAAGTAACCGCCCAAGCCGACCAGCCACAGCAAGTGACAAAGTTACCGCAATCTCAAGTCGCACCCCACGTCAATGAGGTTCAGCAAGCCGTGAAGCGAGTCTTTAAGGAGTCTGTCCTCATCGATACCGGCCGCCAGCCGAGTTTCACTGTCGGAGATTTCAACGGCGACCTCTCGCAAGATATCGCGGTAGTGCTGAAGCCGGTGCCCGACAAACTCTCTGACTTGAACCAAGAGTTTCCCAGCTGGATCCTCAGGGACCTCTCCGGTTCGATCGAAACAGATGGTCCCCGGCTTCGCGTCACCGCTCATGATGTCCTCCTGGCGGTAATTCACGGATATGGCCCTGATGGCTGGCGCGCGCAAGAGGCAACACAGACATTTTTGTTAAAGAATGCCGCCGGCTCACGTCTGGCAGTGCAATCCGCAAAAGACTTTGCCGCCGCAAACAAGGGCAGGAAGCTGCCGCAATTGCATGGAGATGTGATAGGCGAGGAGGTTGGAGGCACATCTGGATCCCTCTACTATGCTGGAGCAACTTATTCCTGGTATGACTCCAGGACCTTCAAGGGTGACAGTCCCGACCGTGGCATGGTCCACACCGCACACAGGGAAAAGTCTAAGAAGTAAAGGCGGCCGTTAATCAAATGCGGAGGTTAATCACATGAGCTTCAAGCAGCGGGTAGGAAGGACATGCGTATCAGTCTTGCTCTGCTCCCTGAATGTTGGCATTGGGGCAAACGCTGGTAGATTCAACGAAGCTTTTGGGCAAGCTAAAGTCGATCAGCAGGTTGAGTTCATAACGGCCCAGGAGCTGAAAGCAAAACTCGCCCGAAACGAACCGGTGACAATAATCGATGTTCGATCGGCGACTGGTCTACCGGCCACTGGGAACAAGATCAAGGGCGCGATCTATGTGAAATTAAGACGACTGAAGTCACGCCTGGCCTTTCCGCCCCTGAGAGACGTTCCTCGCACCCAGGAAGTTGTTACTTACTGTGCCTGCCCGAACGATGAAGCGAGCGTGCGAGCAGCTCAGGTCCTCCGGGAAGCAGGCTTTACGCGGGCGCGCGCTTTGAAAGGTGGTTGGGTGGTGTGGAAGAACGCCAACGGCCAGGTCGAGCCGATGGTGAGCGGGATGTAGCGAATACGGGTGTTCAGAGTACAAGCTTTAGCTTGCGTGGTTGGGAAGAAGCTGGTCAATGTGGTAGCGAAGACGCAACCTGAAGGTTGTACTCTGAACACCTGTATTCTAACGCCCTCCTCGGTGCCGAATGCTTTTCCCAGAAAACTTCAATACAATGATTCTGCTTAATCAGATAAGCACGCGGAGGGCAACCCCTTATCTTACAAGTCTCGAATTTACGGTGTGTGCGAGGGGATCGCCTTCTTTTCAGCGACGTTAATTTCTCCCTGCTGCCGGGAACACTGCTGCAGGTGAGTGGACCAAATGGGAGTGGAAAGACAAGCCTGCTGCGCATTATCTGCGGTTTGCTGGAACCGGCCAGCGGTGAAGTTCGCTGGCAGGGCGAAAACATCCGCTCGCTCAATGAAGAATACTCCAGGGCGATTTCCTATCTCGGTCATCGAAACGGAATCAAGGAAGAGTTAACGCCGCTCGAGAATCTTCGCATTTCGAGTGGACTCGCCGGCGCGCCAGTCACCGAAAATGCATGCGACGCTCTGGAGCAGGTTGACCTTAAGAACCAGAAGGACCTACCTGCGCGATTTTTGTCTGAAGGCCAGAAGCGAAGGTCCGCGCTGGCGCGGCTCATTACAGGCAATGCAAGTTTGTGGATCCTGGATGAAGTGCTTGCTTCGCTGGATGCAGCCGCGATGGTTTTGGTCAGGTCTTTGATTGAAGGACACTTGAGGAAGGGCGGGATTGCTGTCGTCGCCACGCATCAGGAACTTAACCTAACGGCAGGTTCGTTTCAGCGGCTGGAACTTGGAGCGCCTGGAACGGCGGTGGCGAACGGCGCAGTGCCAGTTGGGTTGCCGTCCTCGTGAGCACTCCCTCCATTGCGTCCATGTTTCGCTGGATCGTCACGCGCGATCTAATGCTTGCGTGGAGGCGACGCGCCGACGTTCTCTCGACTCTCTTTTTCTTTGTAATCGTCGTCAGCCTGTTTCCACTGGGCATTGGACCTGAGACACAATTGCTGCGGTCGATCGCTCCCGGTGTGGTTTGGGTGGCCGCACTGCTGGCGTCAATGCTGTCGCTTGGGAGAGTTTTTTCGAACGATTACTTCGACGGTACTCTGGAGCAGATGCTGCTCACGCCGCAGCCGCTTTACCTGGTAGTGCTTGGAAAGGTGCTGGCGCAGTGGCTCGTATCTGAGGTTCCTCTGGTTTTGATTGCTCCGCTAATCGGTGTGCAATTTGGTTTGACTTCCGATACGCTCCTTACACTTTTCATTTCACTGCTCCTGGGAACGCCGATACTGAGCTTGATCGGATCAATTGGAGCAGCATTGACACTGGGATTGAGGGGCGGCGGAGTGCTGATCGCAATATTGATTCTGCCGCTCTATATACCGGTCTTGATTTTTGGAGCAGGTGCGGTTGACGCCAGTATTATCGGCGCAGACCCGCTGCCGAATATTTACCTGTTGGCCGCATTCCTGGTGTTGTCAATGGTTTTCGCGCCCTGGGCAACCTCGGCCGCATTGCGGATATCTTTGGAATAGGGCTTGCCCCTTGGAGTGCGCCGCCTTGTCGGCGCTTTGTCCGGTTGCGACTTGTCGCAACCACGCTGCACTTAGAACTCTGACAAACCCCAGAGTCTTTTCTCCCAACGCGCGTGGCGCCAGGCCGCCACGGGCCAAAGCGCCGACAAGGCGGCGCACTCCAAGGAGGGGTCGATACTGAAAAATCATGAATTTTTACAAATATGCATCCCCTGCAGCTTTTTACCCGCTGGCCGGCAAATTGATTCCCTGGTTTGCGATTCCTGCGGCCATTCTGTTTGCAGTCGGTCTGTATGTGGGTTTCTTTGTCGCACCCACGGATTTCCAGCAGGGTGATGCATACCGCATAATGTTCATTCACGTGCCGGCAGCGTGGATGGGAATGCTTTTGTATGTATTGATGGCTGCTTACGCGGGCATCGGTTGGGCGTTCAATGCGCGGCTGGCGTCGATGATGGCGTCGGCAATTGCACTCACCGGGGCCATGTTCACATTCTTATCGTTAGTAACCGGCTCTCTGTGGGGTAAACCAACGTGGGGCATTTGGTGGGTTTGGGATGCACGGATGACGTCGACTCTGATCCTGCTATTTCTTTATGCGGGCTTCATTTCTTTGCAGGCTGCGATAGATGATCCGCGACGTGCCGACAGGGCCGCAGCTGTGCTGGCCCTGGTGGGGGTCATCAACGTGCCCATTATCTACTTCTCGGTCCAGTGGTGGAACACGCTTCACCAGGGGGCGACGATTAGAATCATGGGCAAGCCATCAATAGCTGCGCCGATGCTGGCGGCGCTCTTGATTATGCTCGCCGCATGTTGGCTTTATTCGATCGCTGTGGTGCTCACTCGACTGCGGCGTATCATTGAGGAACGAGAACAGAACGCATCGCTATTTGCGAGGAGCACGGTCTAATCTATGTCTGAATTCTTTTCCATGGGCGGGTACGGTTTCTACGTTTGGGGCTCTTATCTGGTCGCGTTGGTGCTGATGGCTGGTGAAGTCGTTACGGTGCTCAAACGCAGGAAGTCTTTACGCTGACAGTCTCACTCTAGCGAGACACAGAGAACACAGATGACGCACAGGGTGGCCCAGGCCGCAATCAAGCGAAGATAAAATACGATCCACGAAATCACACCAAAAAACACTAACAATTTTTTCGTGCTGTTTCGTGTGGTTTCGTGGATCGTATCTAATTCGAACAAAATCTTGCTCGAAAAACAAGAAGGTGAACGTTTGCTTCACAGAGAGCTTTAATACGCAGTTTGCCGAAAGTAATTTATGAAACGTCGTCACAAACGAATCTCTTTTATTGTCGCGGGCCTGGCGGGACTTGGCATCGCGGCCGCACTGGTACTCAGTGCGTTCCAGAACAATCTGGTTTTTTTCTTCAGTCCTACACAGGTCGCGGCGAATGAAGCACCAGTCAACCGCGCATTTCGCGTGGGCGGACTCGTGGAAAACGGCTCGCTCAAACGCGAGAACGATGGGCTCACCGTTCACTTTACTGTGACAGACACAGCTAAGAGCGTGCCGGTTGTATACAAGGGAATTCTTCCCGACCTGTTTAAGGAAGGCAAAGGTTGCGTGGCCCAGGGTCGCCTAGGAAGCGATGGCGTTTTCTATGCCGACCAGGTCCTGGCGAAACACGATGAGAACTATATGCCTCCCGAAGCGGGAGAGGCTCTGGACAAAGCCAAGCATGCACAGGAAGCTTCGAAGACGATTGTAGGTCCGTAGTTATTATCGCCGTGCCCCGAACGGGGAAAATTTCTTATTCGTGTTCTTTAGTGTCGTTTAGTGGATCGTTCGAAACGTAGGGTAAGAAACGATCCACGAAATTACACGAACCCACACGAAGTAGTGACTGGTCTATTGATGATCCCTGAACTCGGCCAATTTGCTCTTATTCTGGCGCTGTTGCTGGCCATCATTCAGGCCACGCTGCCGCTAATTGGCGCGGCCCGCGGAAATCAATTGTGGATCGCGGTTGCCGCTCCTGCCGGTCAGGCCCAATTCATATTCGTGGCCATCGCCTTTTGCTGTCTCGCATACCTATTCATTACTAACGACTTCTCAGTCATAAACGTCGCCACCAACTCAAATTCACGGCTCCCACTTCACTATCGGCTGGCAGCCACCTGGGGTTCGCACGAAGGTTCATTGCTCCTGTGGGCGCTGATGCTCAGCCTGTGGACCGTCGCTGTTTCCCTTTTCAGCCGCCATCTTCCCGAAGAGATGGTGGCCAGAGTCTTAGGCGTGATGGGTGTGATCAGCGTAGGCTTTCTGTTGTTCATGCTGTTGACCTCCAACCCCTTTGCACGCCTGATTCCTGCCGCAACCGACGGACGCGATCTCAACCCACTGCTTCAGGATCCGGCGATGGTAGCGCACCCGCCGATGCTTTACATGGGTTACGTAGGGTTCTCAGTGGCTTTCGCCTTTGCCATTGCCGCCTTGATCAGTGGTCGTCTCGACGCTACCTGGGCGCGTTGGTCGCGACCATGGACCACTGTGGCATGGATGTTTTTGACTTGCGGTATCGCCCTGGGCAGTTGGTGGGCCTACTACGAGTTGGGATGGGGCGGCTGGTGGTTTTGGGATCCGGTTGAGAATGCTTCCTTCATGCCGTGGCTTGTCGGCACGGCATTAATCCATTCCCTGGCCGTGACCGAGAAGCGCGGAGGCTTCAAGAGTTGGACGGTCCTGCTGGCCATTGCGGCGTTTTCTTTGAGCCTACTGGGGACTTTCCTGGTCCGCTCCGGAGTTTTGACTTCAGTTCACGCCTTCGCCACCGATCCAAAACGCGGAGTCTTCATCCTGGTTTTTCTCGTAGTGGTGATCGGCGGCTCGCTTTTGCTTTACGCCTGGCGAGCTAAACAAGTGGGGTTGGGCGGCAAGTTTGATGTGGTCTCACGCGAATCGTTCTTGCTCTCAAACAATGTGTTGCTGGTCGTTGCGGCCGGGTCTGTTTTACTAGGCACGCTCTATCCGCTATTCATCGACGCATTGGGAATGGGCAAGCTTTCGGTCGGGCCGCCTTACTTCAATAGCGTCTTTGTGCCGTTAATGGTCCCTGCCGTGTTTCTGATGGGCGTGGGACCAATTGCGCGCTGGAAAAAGGCGAGCCTGCCCGAGTTAGCCGTGCGGTTGCGTTGGGCTTTTCTCGCCAGTGTCGCCGCGGCGCTGGTACTTCCCTTTGTGCTGGGCAGCTGGAAACCACTCGTGAGTCTCGGTCTCATGCTGGCGTTGTGGATAGTTCTCACCGCCGCTCTGAATATTTGGGATCGGGTCAGAACCACTTCCGGCAAACTGAGCATCTTCCAAAAGCTCAAAGCTCAAAGCAGAAGCTACTACGGGATGCAGTTGGCCCACATCGGCGTCGCTGTCTTCATTGTCGGCGTCACGATTGTTACCGGTTATCAGTCGGAGCAGGACGTGCGCATGAACGTGGGCGACACTGTAAGCGCCGGCGGTTACACTTTTCGTTTCAATGGCGTCGGGAATGTGATGGGACCGAACTATCGGGCGGCGCGGGCCGAAATAGAAGTGAGCCGGAACGGTCAGGTGGTCGAGAAAATGTATCCGGAGAAGCGCACATACCTCACTACAGAAAATGTGATGACCGAGACGGCGATCAATACCGGATTGTTTCGTGACCTTTATGTCTCGCTTGGCGAACCCGTCAGCGGCGGCGGGTGGAGTGTGCGTGTTTATTTCAAACCGTTCGTGAGCTGGATTTGGGGCGGCGCACTGCTCATGGCGTTGGGTGGAGGCCTGGCGTTGAGCGATCGGCGATATGCCCTGGCGGCGCGGAAACAACGCGAGGCCAAAGAGGTTAGGAAACCGGAAGCAACCCCGGCCATCGCGGCGGCTTCCATCAAAGCCGGGACGTGAGAATTGAGGTTTTGAAACCCTTGCCGGTGCGGCTTTGCCGCCTTCCGTGCGGAAAGGCTCTGCCTTTCCGGAGCGAGCTTTTGACTTCGAGGCTACGCCTCGGGAGGCATAGCCTCCAAAAACTATGGAATCGTCAACGGTAAGGCATAGCCTTACCGCACGGAAGGCGGCGAAGCCGCACCGACGCGCCACAGCAGCTCGGCCATTAGTCACCGGGACGACACATCGGTCGTAGATAACACTATGCGTTACCTGATTCCACTTATTCTCTTCCTTGGTCTCGTCGTTTTCCTGGCAATAGGCCTGGGGCGCGACCCGCACGCGGTCCCTTCCCCGCTTATCAACAAGCCGGCTCCCACGACCCAGTTGCCGCAGCTCGCCGATCCGAGTAAGCGCTTCTCGGCCGCAGACCTGCGCGGCAGAGTCTGGCTGCTTAATGTTTGGGCGTCGTGGTGCATTACCTGTCGCGACGAGCATCCCATGCTGCTGGAAATAGCGCGCTCCGGAGCGGTGCCAATCTACGGACTAAACTCCAAGGACCAGCGCGCGGATGCCCTCGCGTGGTTACGAGACCTGGGGGATCCTTACGTCTTGAGCGCGTCGGATCTTGACGGACGTGTCGGTATCGATTACGGCGTTTATGGCGCGCCCGAGACGTTTTTGATTGATAAGAACGGCGTGATTCGATTCAAGCAGATAGGTGCGGTGACGCCCGACGCCTGGCAGAAGCAGATCCTTCCGCTGGTGAAGGAATTGAACAAATGAAACCGGCAGGGCGGTCAATCGGTCTTTTCTGTGTTCTGTTGACGCTCTGCTGCGTAGCCTTTCCAGCGCACGCGGACGAGGCCCGGCCCTCCGCTGACGATCCGGTCCTGGAAGAGCGCGTGATGAATCTATCGCGTGAGTTGCGTTGTCTCGTTTGTCAGAACGAGACGCTTGCCGATTCCCGCGCGGATCTGGCCGTGGACCTTCGCACCCAAATTCGCGAACAGATGAAAGCCGGCAAGAGTGATCAGGAGATCATTCAGTTTCTGACTGCGCGATATGGAGACTTCGTGCTTTACCGCCCGCGAGTCAGGCCCGCCACTTACCTGCTATGGTTTGGTCCATTCATACTGTTACTGGGCGGTCTCGTAGTTCTTTTTAGGTATGTGAAGCGCCGTCGTGAATTGATTGTTGAAACCCCACTCTCCGCGGAAGAGCGACGACGGGCGGAAGCGCTCCTGGAGACCCGACCCGGAAAAGAGATTGCATGATAGTTTTCTGGCTCATCTGCGCTTTGTTCGTCGCGATTGCCCTGGCTTTCGTGATTCCAACTCTGCTGCCGGGCGCTCGCAATGAACCGCACGACGACAACCAGGAAGCGAATGTCGAGATATATCGTGATCAGATCCTGGAGTTGGAAGCAGACTTACAAAACGGAATTATCAGCGAGGAACAATATCAACAGGACCGAGATGAGATTGAACGGCGTCTGCTGGATGATGTGGCGGCGATCAAAACTGAACCAGGAAAGAAAATAACAACGGGGGACAGGGCCCGTGGGCCAGTCTACGCAATTGCAGTCTTACTGCCTGTGATTGCGTTGGGGCTTTATCTGCGCATTGGTAATCCAGCGGCTATCTCTGCAACGCCGACGAGCCCGGTGCGACCGCCGTTTGCCGGAAATTCCCAACCCGGTGGTGCTGCGGCGCCAAGGTCGCAGCAGGACATCGAGGCCAATGTGGCTTCACTGGCAAAACGAATGGAGCAGAATCCAGGCGATGCTGCCGGTTGGGCAATGCTGGGCCGCTCGTATCTAACCTTACAGAAATTCAACGATGCGTCTAATGCCTATGCCAGGGCCGCATCTTTGACGCCAGACGACGCGGACGTACTGGCCGACTATGCGTTTGCGATGGGCATGGCAAACGGCAAGAGCTTGTTGGGTCAGCCCGCTGAATTGATCAGGAAAGCGTTGGCTCTGGATCCTGAGAATCCAAAGGCGCTGGAACTGGCCGGCAGTGCCGCATTTGAATCTAAGAATTACAAAGATGCGATTAACTACTGGCAACGATTAATGCAAAAAGCGCCAAAGAACTCTGAACTGGCCCAGGCGCTCTCCGAAAGGATAGAGCAGGCGAAGTCGGCGCAGGCAGCGGCAAAATAGTATGAGCAAATGGCCTCTCCTTGGAGTGCGGCGGCCTGGCGCCGCTTTGGCCTGATGTTAGCTATCTCTACCTTTGTTACTTGAATGATGCTCCAGCAAAGCGGCGCCGGGCCGCCGCGGGCCAAAGCGGCGCCAGGCCGCCGCACTCCAAGGAGTTGACTCTAGCTAGGGGTGATCGAACTTCATGACACGAGACAATCTTTTATTCGCAATTATCGGTGTATTAATGGGTTTCATAGTCGGTTTTCTCTTTGCGAGCAACATGAGTCAGCGCGCCGCAGCGCCGATGGCTGTTAGTGACAGCCAGAATCTGCCCGCCGACCATCCGCCGGTGCAATCGGGAGATGGACAGAACCCGCAACAGATATTCGCGCAAGTCCAGGAGTCGATGGCTAAAGCGCGTAACGAGCCACAAAACTTTGAGGCCCAGGTTAATGCCGCCAAACTTGAATACCAGATCCAACGATACGATCAGGCAGTTGAATTCCTGCTGAAGGCTAACCAGCTCAAGCCTGACAACTATGATGTGGTGGTGATGTTGGGCGCGGCCAACCTCGAGGGCGGCCATTACGACATGGCTGAGAAATGGTACAAGATCGCGCTGGGAAAGAAACCGGACGACGTTGGTGTCCTCGCAAGTATTGCTTATATGCAGCTTCAGAAGGGCGACGCCAAAGAGGCTGAGAAAGCTATTGCCAATCTGGAGAAAGTAGAACCGACCAATCAGGACTTGCCGCAATTCAAGCAGCGGCTGGCGAGTATGAAATCAGGTGGTACCCCGAGGTAGCTCAGGGCGCAATCGACATTCGCAAGACACTTGCAAGCACGATGCGTTCGATCTTTCCGTCCTTACCCACAACTACTATCTGCCCATTCTCAACGGTAACCCGGCGAACTCCACTCATATAGCGGTTGATAAGAGTTCCGTCGTTGGTCTCGATTATCAACCTCGGGCCTGACTCGGCAGCAGGCGCGGTTTCCGCTACGTTTTCTTCTACAGTACTACGCCGCGCAGTCCCTCCCCTTTTTGTCGAGCGTCTACCGGGTGCCGGCGAGGATCTGGTTTCTTCAACTGTTGGCTGGGCAGCGGTTTCAGTGTTAGCCACCGGTTCTTCTACTCGCCGCGTTGGAGGCGTTCGTGGGCTTCGTGTCGATCCACGGCGCGTCCTGGCGCTCCTTGGCGTCGGCCTCGGGGGGACCACTCTCGCTGCTTCAGGAGACTCGACAGGCTTAACTTCAGTCACCTCCGCAGGGGCCGCCGCTGTTTCTGCTGGCGTTGGCTCAGGCGTTGGAGCCGCAGCCACTTCCGCCGCTGGCGGCTCGTCGATGCGGGCGCCTACTGAGGACACTCGACGCCCTTTCTTGCCACTTGCGGGCGTGAGAGCTTCTTCCACCGCCACTGCTCCGCTTTCAGCCAGCAATGGATCACCGGCGATTGGCTCAAAAGATCCGCTGAAAGAGAGACGATAGGTTCCGTGATCGTCGTTAGGAGTGCGAGCTTCAACTCGCAGAATGAGATCCTCACGCTTGCGAAGATAGATGCCCTTCGTTATCGGCGACGAGTTGCTGGAATACACCGTGACCTTCAAAAGCGGCCGCAAGCCTGATGAGGTAAAAACATCAATGTCTCCGTTGAGATTTCTGCTGTCGATGGTGATCAGCACATCGCCTGGAGTACCTGTGAAGGCATAGTAGTGATCCGTCAAACGCGGATCGCCGATGTCTCGCGCGCTGATCGTTCCTGTCACCTCGTTTGAGCGAACTGGCGAAGGAGAGGCGATGTCCAGGGACTGTGCGCGGGCGACGGCCACAAAAGACAAGCCAAGAGCCAGCAAACTCAGGAACTTCGCGGAACGATTAACATTTCTCTTTGCTTTAACAAACTGCATGGGAAATCCTATTTAGATAAAAACATGATGGGCACGACATCGGGCGCGGTTAACCCTTCCATTGAGAGCGATAAGAATACCAGATTTTAACTGAGACAGACGATCCACGAAACGACACGAAATAACACGAAGTTCCCTGGCGAAAGATCAGCGGGGGCAAGCCCACCTTCCCGACCTCGAGCTATTGAGAGGTGTTCCGATCAACCAATGACTTTGGATTTCAAAGGAACTTAAACACAGCTAGAGGTCGGGAAGGTGGGCTCGCCCCCGCTCTTTCGCCCGCTAAGAACCTCCACAGACTTTCTGGTATCCTCATGTCATGAAGAAGCTTTTTCTCGCTATCGCTTTTCTCCCCTTACTTTTAATTACCACCCCAGATCTACACGCTCAAACATGGGCGGCCAAGCTCGACAAGACAGTCCGCTTCTATCAAACAACTGAAATGGGCGTGCTGATCGCCGGCACGGAGAAATCCCTTTACGCAATTGACGCCTCGACCGGCGAGACGCTCTGGCGACGCAAGGACGTTTCCCTCGATGAGACTGACGTGGCACCCGTACCGGCGACTGACCTCCTTCTGCTTAATCTCGAAAAAGGAGATCGCACTCGAGTTGAAGCTGTAGATATTTTGTCGGGCGACACTATCTGGAAGAGCGACAAGATTCGCGGCAGCGTGATGCAAATGGCTGTCGACCCGGCCGCAAACCTGCTGGCCGTAGTCCTGACAAAAGATGCGAAAGGCAAGCTTGACAATGGCTTCAAGCGCCGCCCACTGGTGCACGTCCTGAATCTTTCTTCGGGAGAAGAAATCTGGAAATACGAAGTCAGCGAAGTCGAAATGATGCCTTCGCGCTGGCCGGATAGTGGCGACGTAGCCTACACACTCGACAATTACCGGCCACCGGCTTTTGTCGATGGCCGGCTCTATCTTTTCTACGAAGGCCTGACCTCTTTTGAGGCGCGCACCGGCAAGTCGCGGCTCCGTGAAAAATACCGTGTCAATGAAGAGGGCCTGGCGCTAACAGAAGCAGATCCGATATTTGACGAAGCGCTGATTTACACCTCCAGCCGCGGGCGCGTTCGCGCCATCTCGCGTGAGACCGGTGACACGGAGTGGGAAGCGAAAGACCTGGGCCTCACGCCCGAAATAGTTCTAATCGACAGAGTTTTATATGTTCGAACTGGTGGCCAGTTTACACGTTTGAAGGATGGCGACAATGTCGAGCGTGGACCATATGGCGTAAGCGCCATCGACGTGCGCACCGGGAAAGTCCTGTGGCGTTACAAGGGCGCTGATAAAGGTAATACGAATTTGGTGATGCCGGACCCATCGAGCATTACCATCGCCGATCGCGATGATTTGATTGTTATCGACGCCCAAACGGGCAAACGACGTTCGCGTGTCAAACATGAAATCGAGCGAGCTTCGTTTGGGGTTTTGAACGAAGGCGGTGCGGTGGTTATTGGAGGTCAATCGGAAATCGCGGCATTCGATATAGCCAGTGGTCGCGAGCTGTGGCGGGCCAGGCACACACCGCCCGGCCGCGGCATCTTTCGCACCGTCGCAGCGATTGCCGCGCGAGCAGCTTCGCTTTATTTCCGCTACGGTGGGGTTGCCACAACTGCTTTCCGTGGCGTGCAAATAGCGCGCACAGTCGGTGGGCTAAGTTGGTCAGGCTTAGCGGCGCGTACTTCCGTTTCGAATCTGCAGGCATTAGCCACAGATGCAACCCGCAATTATGCAAGACAATATGCAGCTTCGCGCTTTAGACAATTTGGTGTGATCTCTCGCGTCAGGAATCTATCAAGGGCCGGGACGTCTATTTCATCGCTGCCGACGGTCCCTTCGGTGACCTCGGCAATTCCCTCGCCTGGGGACCTCGTGCGTCGTCGCACGGCCGACGTCGACGAACGACTACTCGACCGCATCGACCCCGCGCGCCAACTCGAGCGTCTCTCGCGGTTTCTTTGGCACAAGGATCGGCTCGCGGCGTTACGCGGCCAATGGATGTATTTCTATACCGACCTCAAAGGAATAGACGGCAATGGACTTGCGGGCGTGAACATCCACACGGGAGAAACACAGCGCCAGATCCGGCTGCGCGAACTGGACGAGCGTTTTATCACCGACGAACCGCTGGGACTGATCTTTGTATCGGCGGGTAATCGCATACTCGCTCACTCAGTTAATCCGCGCTGATATTTTGGAGAGCGCCGGCCCGGCGGCGCTTTGGTCTTCGGCGGCCCGGCGCCGCAGTCTAGAGCGGACTCAATGCAATCGTGGTCGCGCATGATCGCGACTGACCAAAGCGCCGCCAGGCCGGCGCACTCCAAAGAGCTCAGTTTTGACAAATGACGCTCGCGTGTCGCGCGATCAATCGCCACTTACCTTCTCTCTTCATCCAGATATTTGTATAGCGTCGCTTGATCGTTTTGCCTGCATTGGGTGAAGTGCCCTTCGGGATGACTGTTTCCCGCCCCATGACGATGACCGTGTTTCCATGAACTTGTACCGACTCAGCCTCTCGAACGAATGACGAATATGTAATTTCGCCGGTGCGGAGCCGATTTGCTTTATCTATCTCGTTAAATGGATTATTGACTTTGAAATCTTTTGTCCAAATTTGATCTAATGCTGCGAAATCACCACGCAGGACTGCATCGGCGTGCGCAAGGTCGAGTTTTCTAATCTCTTGTTCAATCTGAATTTTTTGTTTGGCGCTCTGTCCTGACGCCGAGCTGGTGGCGACGATGATTATTCCCGCTACAAGCAAGATGAATCTTTTCATTTTTCTCCTTGGTTTTTCAGAACCGAGCGCGGTAGCGCCGGATGCTACAGTCAACCTGATGATAAGACGACGCGATACGAGATCGATCGACCTGGTTCTTTGCAAGCGGAGCAGCACTTTGACTAGTTTCCTCTAGCATCCGGCGCTACCGCGCTCGGTTCTGTAACAAGTGCCTCGCTGCCTCAACTGTTGAATCTGCGTAATCTGTGGATAGGCAGTCTACTTACTTGCGTAAGTTTTTAGCGGCGCTATCGCGGGAACCTCTGCTTCATTCAAGAATCTGACTAACTGATCGTAATCAGCAAAATCTTCTATCACATGTTTTGCGCCCGCCCGGTATAACATCGCTCCGGATTCTCCACAACCGACGCCGAGAAAAGCAAAATTAAGATGACGAGCAGTGCGGACATCCCATAGACCGTCGCCAATGCTGACAATCTTTTCGAAGCTGCCAAGCCCTTGCTGCGCCAACGACTGCGACACTGCCGCCTCTAAGATTTCCTCTCTCGATAACCCATCTTCAGCATACGCCGCCGGTATCCCGTCAACATCAATCTTCGCTGCTCTTAGTTTTAATAAAGCGGATTCGCGCCAACAACCTGTGGCAATGGCAACGGCCCAATCAGGTTCTTGCCTCAACCTGGTGAGCGCGACAGAAGCACCCGCGATTTCAGCAAAGTTCGACGAGTCAGATAGGTACTGAGCAGACAGCATACGTACGAAGGAATCTTTAAGTTTTTCCAACTCAGGTTCCTCAGGGTCACGACCAAACTGCTTCTGAAAAACGTGTCGGGTAATCCCGGAGTCGGTAGTATGCGGATAGGCAGCCCAGTCAGTGTCTATCTCAGTGATAGCGTGAGCTTCAGCCAAAGATTTGACGAAGCATTCGTCATCAACGCTGTTTGTATTGGTCAGCGTGCCATCAATATCGAAGATCGCCAGCTTCATGTTTCATCCACTTCGGTCATTTAGCCGACCTTATTTCGCGGCTAGCCGAGGGTGTAATATCAGGGGCTATCGGTGAATCAGGCGGCGCATGAGGTGTCTTCTCTGCGAGCGAATACACGATCAATGCCGCGCTGAGGATTCCCAACGCATATATGAGATAAGGATTTAAGGGATGCTGGATCCACGTAAGCAGAGCGAATGTGTGTAACAGTGCCGCAGCTACACACACGAGGCGAGCGAGTGGTCGCGGGGTATAGATCATCAGGAGTCCCAGCAGAATTGCCCATGTCGCAATCCATGCCATGAAGGCAACCGGATGAAGGCGCAACATCGTCAGCCCAATGATCTCGGATTCGTTAGCTAATTCGTAGCTCCCGGACCAATAGGATTCATCCTGGCGCAGAAGCGTCAAGGCAACATCGCCTGCGAGGGCGGCGTAGGGAGCGATAAGGAGACGGGTTCGGGGGCCGAAGAGCATTGCCGCAGTATACAGCTTCGGACGCGGGTATTCGTGGATCGTCGCCACACCGGTGGGCAAAATGCCTTAAGGAAGGTCACCTTTGTAAAGATAGGTAAACGATCCACCAAATTGCACCAAACGACACTAAAACGTGTTCGTGATATTTCGTGTGCTTTCGTGGATCGCCATCAGCTGTCACTCCCCGTCGCGCAGGAGAATCGCATCCTCCACGTCCCGCGAGAGCTGGCGAGCCCATCTATAACTCGAGCTTCGTTAGTCCACTGTTTCTACAGGCCAGTCTTTTTTTGTCCTGGCATACTCGAGCCAATCACCTGATGGAATCAATGTACGAGGTGAATAAAAGTCAGGATCAGGTTCATAAGTCCAACATAACCTTGGGTTGGTACCAAGAGAAATCTCAACCTGCTTCCGACAATAATTACTTGATGCTTCAAAATCATCTAACTTATTCAATATCTCATCATCAACTTCATAAACCTCGCCGCTAACCAATGAGTTCGGTTCATCAAGTATCAAGCCGGGATAAGCACCCAGATCATAGAGGCTGCCGCTTACTTTGGCGTCAGTAATAAATTTCGCGTTGGGAAATTCACAGACATTGCCCGCGCACTTCCGCTTCTCAACGTGCCATAGACAAATACGAGATGCTTATTCATTAGTCGCGTTATCGCTCTTTCAACTGTGAGTCTGGGGCGCCTCTTTGGAGTGCGGCGATCTACCACCCCAGCGCGGCTGCCGCGCCGGGGACCCCGGTTGGCGCCGCTTTGGCCCACCGACTCCTAATCCAGACGCCAAACATTCATCAAGCAGCCTCCTATCCTCGGTCCGACCAAAGCGCCGCCGGGCCGGCGCACTCCAAGGAGTCGCCCCTTTTAGCATTGCCCCCCTCTATTTGGCGATTCAAATGCGGCAAGAGTAGCGTCCTGGTTTGGTGTTCAGACCTCTCGCCAGAGTAAACCGATCCACGAAGCCACACGAAATCTCACGAAGAAAAGTTAGTGGCGAACCGGCCGAGGAATTGTAGGGGCGTCCCTCCGTGGGCGCCCCTCGCGTGCGGTAGAGCGGGGCGCCCACGGAGGGACGCCCCTACA
>JBBPIC010000007.1:143575-152987 GCA_038040525.1 Acidobacteriota bacterium
CTACCTATTGTTTTTGGCGACCGGGCCGCGTTTTTGTGGGGGCGGCCCTGGGGGGGCGCACCCGGGGGGGGTTTGCGGGGGGCGCCCCGCGCGGCACGCCCCTACAAACATTGGAACGTTTGAGTGCTCAGGCAAACTTCCTTCAGCCGCTTGCCTGGGCCAGCCGGAACGCGACCATCTCCTCAGCGTTGCGAACCAGCAGGACATCTCCGGCCAACACCGGGTGGTTCCATGTTTTGCCCTTGATCGCCTGAAACCGCGCGAGCTCTGTGAATTGATCGGGGGTGGCCCTCACAAGCGCTAGCTCACCTTGCTCTGACAGCACGACTAACACTTTCTGGTCAGCCAGCAAGACAACCTGGCCGTTCCCGTATCCTCCGCCTTTCCATTTGCGCTTGCCGTCAGCAAGGTCGATGGACACCAGGCTGTTGCCGTTAAATCCAAAAGCATGTCCATCGAGAACGACGAAATCGTTGAAGTAAGGATTAAGCTCCTCCGATGTCCAGCGCTCTTCCGTGGTCCATCCGTTAGCTCCCTGCGCGACCGTAAGTCGCCGCGTGCCGCTGCTTTCGCTAACGGCGATCAGAAGGTCGCCATTGTCGGCGAGGTTTGGCTGCACGATCGGTATTCCTTCCCAGGCGTGTTCCCAGAGCTTTGCACCGTCGGCCGAAGAGACGCCGGTCGCGCCGGTCGCGCTGAGCAGCACAACCTGCGGAACTCCGCCGATCGTTACCAACTGGGGGGAGCTGTAACTCATGCCACCGGTGGGTCCCGTCCAACGGGGTTTGCCGGTCGCGAGGTCGTAGGCTGCAAGCTTGCCGGCTGCGGCTACGATGACGGTATCGCCAACCACCAACGGCGAGCCGGCGATGCCCCAGTGTGGGATCTTCGCGCCGGTGTCAGTCACCGCGTTGCGCGACCACACCACGGCGCCCGTACCGGCGTCGAGCACGTTAAGTATTCCCGTCGCACCAAGTGAATAGACGCGACCATTGCTCAGAGTGGGGGTAGCGCGCGGACCTGGCCCTGCATTCGACTCGTAAAATCGGGTCGCGTCGCGGTGTTTCCATACAGGCTTGCCGGTAGATAAGTCGTAGCAGGAAACGATCTCGTCAGCGCCGCGCTGCTCCTGTGTAAATAGACGACCTCCTTGTACCGCGAACGAGGACCACCCCGGTCCTATCGGTTGACGCCACAGCTCTACCGGCGGCGACGATGACCAGTCGGTCTTAATTTGTGAGCCGCGCACAATGCCATCGCGCTGTGCTCCACGAAAGCCGGGCCAGTCGGTTCCGGTTTTCGTGGCTGGCGGAGCCGGGGCAACCGCCGCCAGCTGCGTTGCCTCTTCACCAGACTGGGCCAGGAGTTTTTCCTCGTGAGTCTTTGACCACCTCCAGTGGAAATCGTTATCGAAGGTAGTCGATAGGCCACCGGTGCGAATCAGGGTGAACGCAGCGCAGACGGCCAGGATGGTGATCACAAGCGACGTGCGCCGAGGCCAGTGCGAGAAGCGACGAATAAATACGGCCCAAGCCACCAATGCGATACCCAGGATCGGGATAGCCAGAACAAACATCAGGTACCCCATCGATCCGCCCCGAATCGACTCATGGACGATGCGGTAGGTCACCCACAGCGTGAATATTATTAAAGCGATGCCGCCGAGACGTTCGATCCAGGTAAGCCTGCTGAAGAAGAGCCACCATAAGGCGATAGCTAAAATGCAGACAAGCGCTGCAAGCAATCCAACCAAAATAACCGGCATGCCGAAGATTTCGGCATTGGGTGCAATAGCCGGCACGACAAACCTGAACAGCACCAGGAGAACTGCGGCTACAACGCCGGGCCATATTCGCAGCGGTTTTCGCGCAGCATTGGGTGTCAGGTGTTGGGTGTTGGGTGTGGGGTGTTGATCCGGTTTGGCGGTCTGTGCGGTTGGTTGGTCGTTGTAGGGGATGCTCATGGCAGACAGTACGCTCCTGACAAGGTGTTTGTTCTTAAATTTCCGGGCAGGATTACTTTTTCGATGAGCTAGCGCGACTAACGGTAAACTAAATCTTACCGAGCGGTGCGTCGGCAGAGCCGTTTATTAGCCCCGGGGCGTACGCTCCGGACCGACATCTTGATCAAGACACGCTTCAACGTTTGCCAGGGATCCACGCTCGGGTGACTATGTCTTCGCAGCCCTGAAACCGATGTGTTTACGTGGGCGAGTTGGCGGCTCCTTCAGTTTCTTGAGTTCATCAAAAACGACCGTGAAGTATTTGTCGTGGGTCGCAAGCTTGCGAATAACAGCCGAGAACTTCCGATTGAGTTCTTCGTTCGATTCCAAAATCTGTCGCAGCTTTACGAAGGCGCGCATAATCGCGATGTTCACCTCGATGGCTTCCTGGCTACTGAGCACACTCGACAGCATTGCGACGCCTTGCTCCGTAAAAGCGTAGGGCCGGTAACGCCGACCGCCGCGGCCTGTCTTTGAGGTCGCAAACTGCGACCTCAAAGCTTCCGGGCCTATCTTTGAGGTTGCGGTTTGTGACCTCAAAGATTCCGGCTCTTCCTTCGTCAGCTGAAACATGAAGTCTTCGGGAAACCGTTTACGATTTCGCCGAACCTGTTCGTTGAGGCGCTTAGTTGGCACTTGATAAAGGTCGGCCAAATCAAAGTCAATCATGGAAGTCGTAGTCCTGAGCGTTCTACGACAACGGATCGTGATGGCGTCTACTCGTTTCACTCGTTGCCTTCGGACAGTTACCGGTTGGAAGTTGATCTTCCTGCCGGTATGAGCTCATGGCAGCGCAATGGAGGCGAGACAATCACGGTAAAGATCGGCATGGAAGGGTTATCCGGTTGCCGCACAGATCTGTTTGCTCGTCCTGATGGACGAATCTCAGGATGGGTCGTCGACGATACTGGAAGTGGGCTTGGAGGTTTTGTAACGATCAAGCCAGCCGATGCGAAAGAAGCTGAAGCCGCTAGCCGACGTGGGGGCCTTCCGGGGTACACCACGGAAGACGGAAGCTTCACGCTGTGGCTACTTCCGCCCGGTCGCTATCGTTTGTCGTTTCATCCGAAGGTAGACGGAAGGGTCAATTTGGGAGTTCCGACCGTTTGGTCTGAAGTCGTAGAGTTAGGTTTCGGCCAGCAGATCGAGAATTTCCGTTTCGAAGTCTCGACAATTCGAAAGACACCACGATAGCTTTCGAGGTTAGTTCACGGAGCGGACGCTTGGGGGCGACCACCTGCTAACGCGAGGTCAGTCACGCCAACCTGTGCGCTACCGAACTTTCGCTTCCTGTTTTTGTTTATCTGCTTCGGCCCATTCCTCCGCGGAAACGAATGACTTCTTGTCATAGATAAGGACAATCGTTCCCACCGGCAGCAGCTTGCTTACCTCCACCGCCGCGGACATGGGAATGCGAATGCAGCCATGACTCTGAGGTTGGTGTGGAACCGAAGGATTTCCATGAATCGCTACTCCACCGCTGAAGTAACTGGGGTAATAAAGCAAGCCGAGGGGTGATTTCCTCCACCCCGATATCTTCGCATTTATCCTGAAGCGGCCCCTCGGCGTATAGGCCAACCCGCTTCCGCCTTTTTCTTTGTACTGTTTGTTGCTGCCGGAAGAGATAGGAAGAACCCGTTTAACTTCCCCTACATCGTCGATAAGCATCAGCACCTGTCGATCAAGATCCACTTCAACATGCCGGTAACCTGACTCTTTTGCCAGCGGTGGGTTGGCGGTCATTATCGCATCGAAGTCTTCGCGGTTGAGACGGCCGGTAACTTCACGTCCTTCCCATTTCTGAAAAGCAATTAAAGCATTTCGCGAAACGATATCCATGACTCCGTCGACTCGACCGGTGCCGTAACCCATCTCTGCCAGGCGCCCCTCCGCTTCCTTTACCTCCGCCCGCGCCAACTGACGAAACTTCAGAGATTCTTTGCGTTTGTCATTCGTTGTGATCGCGGATGAATTAGTTGGAATTGCGAGGAGGAGACTGAGTATCAGTAACGCTGCGCGGGTCAGACGTACTAGCAATATAAAGTCAGTCCTCTCTGCGTTAGCGCTTGAAGCTTTGAAGTCAGTACCACCTGCGTAAGCGGGTGGGTCCGCATGTTTTACAACAACCATGACAATCCCCCTTGGAAACTAGAGGTAACCACAGGTGGTGGGTCAGTTTCGAGTTACCAGGTCATTACAGAACCGAGCGCGGTAGCGCCGGATGCTAGAGTCAACTCGCGTACGAAGCAGTGCCCGGTACCGGGCTTTCGGTGACCTCGCCAAGCCCGTCCTTGGGGACTGCCGTACGAATTTCGACGGATATCCACTTGAAGTTGACTTTAGCATCCGGCGCTACCGCGGTCGGTTCTGTAATGAATGGCTTTCGGCCTCAATTGTTTGACGATGCATGGCGCGGCTCAATTTCATCAAACTGACCCACTACCTAACCACAACCTGGTTCAGCGGGTGGCTTCACCACGCTGCTAATCCGCCAATTGCTCTAGCCTTTGCATTCGGCAATCAGCAATCGGCGATCTAAAATCGAAAGGGGGTTCTTTGTCGGGAGGGGATCTTACGCTGGCAGTAACACTTTTTACGCTAACAACGATACCTCGCGCTTTTAATTAGGTCAACGTTAGAGGCTTTGCCGCGTCAACTTCTCACGCGCCCACCTTGGTGGATCGTCTTTTCCCCTGAAAGACTAACGATTATTGTAGGGGTGGCACTCCGTGGCCACCCCTTCGTTTCACCTGCGATGTGTTTCGACACTAAGGAAGCGGGAGCGGGGCGGCCGACAGATCATCGCTCGCTGCTAGGTCTCCTCAACGGGATACTGGCTACGCTGGTAGAAGTAAGAAACGACGAGCAGGATCGCCCCGAGCATGATGAATGAAATGATGCGGTAGGCGCGGTCGAGCGACGACAGGTCCCAGACGAACACCTTGAGCGTTGTCACTGAAAGTAGTGCCAGCGCCATCACGCGCAACAGACGCAACCGACGAATACGACCGGCAACAAATAGCCCGCTCGCATACACTGCCCACACGACGGAGAGTGAAAGCTGCTTCGCCAGCTCAAGATTTCGCAGGCTTGTGGTGGCGTCGGCCGTAAGTGCTGCCTCTCCCGCGCGGACGAATTCCTCAGCTATCTTCGCCTCATAGTAGCCCGCGGCTTGCGCGCTCAGCGCAATGATGGCAAGCACGTTGGCGGCGACGATCGCCACTTGACACACAGCCGGCTCTTCCTCGAACGCTTCATTCGAACGGGCATAAGTTCGTACTATAAGCCAAAGGGCTGCGACGAAAACCGCGAACACGCCCATAGTCCGGTTGAAGATAAATGTATGCCATGGCGCGTCGTAGTAACTCAGGTTCGCAAGGACTAACAGCGTCGTGATCACCAGGAGCAGCAACCCACCCAACCGCCAGCCTCGATTGCTACGCCCGACACCGACCATGAACGCATACGTCGCATAGATGGTCCAAACCAGCGCTAGCGTAGAGATCTTCCCTTCCTCAAACGGACGGGAGATTTCAGGGCTGAACGTTCCCAGCGGCACGCTGGCCACCGACCGGCCGTAGTAGCCAAGGACTTCAAGGCTGAGGGCCGCGAGCGCGAGCACGTTGGCCGAAACGATCACGATGGGAACCATCGCACGCCGCTCGAGTTCGTCAACCCCTGGGGCGCGCCCGTAGAGCCGGGCGGCGAAGACGAGTGCTGCAACCAACAGCGCGTAGGCCATGAAGGTCTGGTTTAATAGTGGCAGGTGCCATGACGCAGCGTAGAAAGCGGAGTCGAAAACCAGCACCTTGCTGATTGCCGCCAGCAGCAACAACAATCCGCCCCAGCGCAACAAAATAGAGCGCCGCAGCACTCCTACAGCCAGGATCGTCGCCCCATAGAGCGTCCACAGCACGGAGATCGAGAAGTGCCTCGCGTTTTCGATTCGCGCCCGTACGTCATCGCCGCTGTTCGTCGTCCGCACAGCGAAGTAGTCGTTGATGTCGAGCGACAAAAGCGTCAGAGCTAAGGCGTTGCCCGTGAGCGCGAAGAAGGTCAGCACCGTTGAGCGCTCATCCTCGTCGAGTTTGCCTTCCCAGTTTGCGCGTCTGTAGAGCCGAGCGGCGCCTGCTATCGCGCCGACAAGCACGGCGCATGACAGGGCGCGGCGGTTTAGAAGTGGTACGAAAGAAGAGTCTACACTGTAGTCGACCGCCAGCAGGTCACGTATGAGCCAGTGGCTGACCGCCAACCCGAAAACCGCGAGCCCTGCATGTCGCGCGGCCTTTTCGCCTGACCGCAAACCCACCCACGTCAGCATCAGAGCCTCCACTGCCCAGGCCATTGTCACCCAGTGCAGTTCCAGCTGAATCCCCACCGCGACGGTCAGAAACGTTGCCGCTGCACCGACGTAACTATACCTGAGGAGGAGATCGTCAGGACTCCAGCGCCAGGCCGTGCAGAACAACCCTGTAAAGAAAATCGAGACGAGAAAAGCCTGGGTGGCGGGAGCCGCGTGATCGAATCCCGCCTCGTCCAGCATCACGTAACTAAAGCCAAAATAGAATGAGGCGTTTGCCAAGGCGAGCGCCACGTCAAACCACCGTGTGGGCCGACCAGGCAGTACGTTGTGGAAGATCGCCAGCAGCGAGTAAAGCAGGAAGAAGACGCTGAGGAAGAAGAGTGTGGTCCAAACCTTGCCGGGCTCGTAAAACTTGACTGCCCAGCCAAGTGTCATCGCCACCGTTCCAGCGAACGAAGCGAAGTCGAGGCTGCGCCATCGCTTGAAGTAAGCGACGGCGAGTACCCCGGCGTCGAGCAGAGCAACGTATGTGAACAACCCAACCTCATTGTCCACGCCCGTCGAGAGCAGGAGCGGCGTCAAAAATCCGCCGACGAGTCCGAGGATAGCCACGGGCAGTGCGTCCAGGCGCACCGACAACAGGACTGCCGTCGTCGTCACCGCAGCCATTAACACGAATGCTGTGGGCTGACTGATCAGGTGGTAGAAGTTGTAGGCGGCGTAGTTCGAAAGATACAAGATGAGGACGCCGCCTCCCGAAAGAACGTAGGCGTAAGACTTCAGTCCACGCCCGCGCAGCCGATCGCCCAGGTAGAGTAAGCCAAGACCAACGAGGGCGGCGAGGCTGACGCGTCCAACTGGGCCGATCCACTGTTTGTCGAAAGCGTACTTCAGGAAGAACGCGACGCCGAACGTGACTGCGATGATGCCGATCCAGTTGAACCAACTACCGCCGACCATTGATTCCAAATCACGACGCTTCTCTTCGCGCACGGGAGCGGTGTGCGAGCCTTCGGTATCCGCCGCCGGCTCTTCAACATGAATGTGCAGGGTGAAGGGAGCATCTGCTGCTCTCGTCGCGTAGGTATGCGAGTCGGACGCTTGGTTGACCGGAGAAGGGGGTGTCCCGGCCGTCTGCGGCGGTTCAGCCTCAGACCGCAACGACGTTTGCTCCGCAGGTTGCGACTGCGGCCACGTTTGCTCTGAAGGTTCGCACTCCGGCGTCGAGACTGGCGCGGGTTGAGGTGCTTCCGAAAGATTTAAGTCCTGCGGTTTGACCCGGCCCGCGGGTATCTGTGGTTGATCCGCGGGTGCACTTGTCTCGCGTTTCTCGGCCGCGAAAAGCTCGGCGATTCGTTGTTGCTGATGCTCGATTCCAAGGTGCTTCTCGATGTCATGCAACCGCGCGGTGTTAGTTGCCAGCACCCGCTCGAAGAGCTCGAGTCGTTCGATAAGCTGTTGGAGGATCTGTTCCGCAGGAAGGTCTTCAGCCATTTACACTCCTGAAGCTACGCCAGAAATGAGCCTGAGGTTTGGTCCGCCCCGCACATGTTAGGTCAGGACGCCAGAAAGCGATAGCCAGGCGACAGCGGATTGAGGGAGTGAGTCGGCAAACGTTCTTGTGAGTCCGCGTTAAGCGACGCCTCGGCTTGAGTCCGCGGAGCCGACGCCTCGGGTTGAGTCCGCGGAGCGGACGGCAGCATAAAGCCTGGGGTGAAGCGCAGCGAACCCCAGGAACCCGATGCAACAAATCCCATAAAGCCCGCGAAGCGGCCGACAGTGGTTACGATTACAAAACGGCTGATTCGACTGTCGGCCGCTCCGCGGGCTTCAAATATTTTTGACGTGAGGTTTACCTGGGGTTCCGCTGCGCTTCACCCCAGGCCTTACGCTGCCACCGCTCCGCGGGTTGAAGACGCATCAGGGGCCAATTCTTTCAAACGTATCGTTCATCGTACTGGATGCCGTTCGCTTTGAGAAACTGAATGAATTCATCCCGAAATGAAATCTTCGCGTGATGCTCTTTCTGTCGGCATATATAATTTCGCACTTCTTCAACGTTTGACTGACTCACCGTAAATGCACCATAACCACGCTGCCATGAGAAATCTTTACCGTCCGGAAAAACATCATGCATCCATCCGGTTGCGTTGGCTTTTAGTTTTCGGAGCAAGTCAGATAAAGCGCGATCTGGACGCAACTTCGCTAAAAGGTGAACGTGGTCTGAGGTTCCGTTGAGCTCTAATGAAATCCCTCCTAGTCCACGAATAGTACCCCCAATGTATTCATATAGCCGTGGCTCGTATTCGGGTGTGATTAGCGGTCGGCGTTCCTTTGTTGAAAAGACAATGTGGTAAAGAAGGTTCGTGTAAGAGTCAGACATGTTGGCCTCATCGATAATTGATGCCGAAATTATCGAGCATCTCGAATCGTTCAGCACTATCTGGTCTCTGTCAGCCTCTGCGCAGGCTTTACAAAGTTTCTTGTACTAAGTTCCTTGGGTTCCTCAGTGGGCAAGCGTGGGTGCGGAACATGAAGTCAGTATCGGGGGCGACAGCAACCGGCTTAGTCCGAGCAGCGTACGCCTGGGCTTGAGTCCGCGGAGCGGACGGCAGCATAAAGCCTTGGTGAAGCGCAGCGAACCCCAGGAACCCGATGCAACAAATCCCTTAAGCCTGCGAAGCGGCCGACAGTGGTTACGATTACAAAACGGCTGATTCGACTGTCGGCCGCTCCGCGGGCTTCAAATATTTTTGACGTCGGGTTACCTGGGGTTCCGCTGCGCTTCACCCCAGGCTTTACGCCAACACCCGCTCCGCGGGTTATCAGTCGAATTGCTCACTGCCCACTGTTCCTCTTATTGGTATACTCACGCGACACACGCCTGACAATTAACCTTGCAAGATGAAAGGGACCATCTATGGCAACAGTGAAAGGAATGGCGTAACGACCAACGCTTATGGCCCATACCCGCACAGCTGTGTTTTCAAACTCCAAACACCGACGCGGTTTACGAGAGGCCGAGGACCAAACACCGGTGCTGTGGAACACTCCGGCTGCAATAGTCAGCTTCGAACCCGGCAAGACCCAGAAATTGAGATGCCCCG
>JBBPIC010000070.1:0-28273 GCA_038040525.1 Acidobacteriota bacterium
CTCCTGCCTCCTGCCTCCTGCCTCCTGCCTCCTGCCTCCTGCCTCCTGCCTCCTGTTTCCTGCCTCCTGTTTCCTGTTTCCTGTTTCCATATTGATCTGTCTGCGTAATCTGCGTAATCTGCGGATTATTACCATTCACTATTTACCATTCACCATATGCCCTTCCAGCAACCAACCCCGAGTCTCGGCAACCAATACGACGATGACCGTGTCCTCCGTTCATACTTAGCGCGCGTTCTTCCCGAATCTATGCTCAGCGAGATAGAGCCGTCGCTCAGAGAGCTGGGCCGTCTGGCGGGCGGAGATCTCTACCAGATGCAACTCGCCGACAGACTCCACGAGCCTAAGTTGACGCCGTGGGACGCCTGGGGGAACCGCATCGACACGGTTGAAGTGACACCGTTGTGGCATGAGGCCGAGCGCATCGCCGTTGAATACGGTCTGGTAGCCATTGCTTATGAGCAGAGGCACGGCAGTTTGTCGCGAGTGCATCAGGCTGCACTCGCTTATCTCTTCACACCCTCAACCGACATCTATAGCTGCCCTCTGGCCATGACCGATGGAGCAGCCCGCACACTGCTCAGCTCCGGAAACCAGGCGCTAATCGATCGTGCCGTGCCGCATTTGATCAGTCGCAACCCGGAAGACTTTTGGACCGCCGGTCAGTGGATGACCGAAATCACCGGCGGCTCCGACGTGGGTCTATCCCAAACCGTCGCCGTGCGGGGCAGTAGCCCGACCGTCAGGGAGGGCGTCGGCGATCAAGTGCAAAGTCCAAAGTCCAAAGACCAGAGTCCCTTTAACCATGAACTTGAAAACGAATGGCTCCTGTATGGAACCAAGTGGTTCGCCTCCGCCATCACTTCCCAGATAGCCCTGACCTTGGCACGCCCCGACGGCAATCCTCCGGGCGGACGCGGTCTCGCGCT
Source organism: Acidobacteriota bacterium (assembly GCA_038040525.1). Taxonomy (GTDB): domain Bacteria; phylum Acidobacteriota; class Blastocatellia; order Pyrinomonadales; family Pyrinomonadaceae; genus PSRF01. Next base: position 930 of record JBBPIC010000070.1, read on the forward strand.
CTTCTACCTTGAATTGCGGGACTCAGACGGTCGCCTGCGTAATATTCAAATCAATCGCCTCAAAGACAAGCTGGGCACACGCAAAGTCCCAACAGCGGAATTGACGCTGCACGCGACACCGGCGCAACTTGTGAAAGGACCAAGCGACGGCGTTCGCAACATCGCGCCACTCCTCAACATCACTCGACTGTGGAATGGCATCAGCGCGGTCGCTCTAATGCGACGCGGGTTAGCCCTGGCGTTTGATTACGCGCGCCGCCGCACAGCCTTTGGTGCCACACTCATCGAAAAACCTCTGCACATGGACACTCTGGCAGGCTTACAAGCCGAAGCTGAAGCCGCTTTTCACCTTGCCTTCTATGTAGCCGAGTTGACCGGCCGCGCTGAGTGCAGCAATCAGCAATCAGCCATCAGCGGTCAGCAATCAACGGGGACCGGGGCAGTAGCCCGACCGTTGGGGAGGGCGTTGGATTCAAGGGCGTCAAATGAGACCGCAACGGTCGATGAAGACGAAACCGCATTACTTCGCCTGCTCACACCAGTAATGAAACTGACTACCGCGAAACAGGCAGTAATGGTCCTGAGCGAAGTGATCGAAGCTTTCGGTGGTGCGGGTTATGTTGAAGACACGGGCCTGCCGCAACTTTTGCGCGACAGCCAGGTTTTGCCCATCTGGGAAGGAACCACCAACGTCCTCGCCCTCGACACCCTCCGCGCCCTCGGCGTGGCCGGTCCCAAGTCACAAGGTCAACCTGGAATAGCTCAGGATCAACTCACAACACCTCGAGGTCGGGAAGGTGGACTTCCACCCCAGCGGGGATGCCCCGCTGGGGACCCCGGGCTTGCCCCCGCTCTTTTCACACCCGATCTAAACCTCTCCGACCCACAAGCCTTCAGCGCGGCAGTTGCCCGCTGCCTTGACGCCGCCCGCGATTCGCGTCTCACCGAGCCCGTGCGCATCGCTCGCTCAGCCCTGGGCCACGCGTCGAGTTGGCTCGCACAAGCAAAGGACCAGACAACACTAGAATCCGGAGCGCGAAGACTGGCCCTCACTCTCGGCCGTACAATCGAACTAGCACTTCTAATCCAACACGCCCAATGGTCCCAGGATCACGAAGCGGACGAACGTGCCACCGCCGCCGCCAGGCGCTTTGCAAATTCCGGCATCGATCTCCTGGTCGACCACTCCTCAGCCGACGTACGTGCCCTTGTTTCCGAAAGCTGACTTGCACTTTCATATGGGGCATTAGCTTTCCCTCCGCTTGCCAAAGCTCTTTCGATACAAACGATCCACGAAGTTACACGAACAAACACGAAACGTCTTTAGTGTTATTTCTTGTTGGTTCGTGGATCGTATCTTCTTTTGATTATCACCTCTTCCAGCGGACCGGCTTCGCTGCCTTTGCTCTGCAGCGGCTTCGCCGCCTTCCGTGCGGAAAGGCTATGCCTTTCCGTCACTCCTGCCTCATGCCTCCCGCCTCCTGCCTCCTGCCCCCTGCTTCCTGCCTACCGCTCACCGCTCACTCTCTTCACCAGTTTCCCGAAAAACCAGGCGTCGCCTTCAGCGAAGCCATTCCGATCAGGCCCACTAAAAAACGCCACCATCTCGTCGCCGTCTGTCAGCTCAGAAAACATCTCCGGCGTCAGGCTTAACGTAAGCCGTCTGCCGGTATGATCACCGGTTAGTTCCTCGATAAAAACCTTCTTCCCGATCTGGAATTGCAAAGGCACATCTCTGACAGGAAAAGGGCGGGTTGTTCTCAACTCAATCTGGATCAGGGGCAGCCGGCTTGCGCCGATCAACCTCATGGCGTGGTGAATGCTCACGACCTCATTCCCCTGTCTACTATCTCTACTCTCGTGGTCCCGGCTCCTGCCTCCTGCCCCTGGCTCCTGTTCCTGCCGCCTGCCTCCTGGCCGTCGTGCCACGCGCATGACCATGTACGAAAGATTGACTGGCGCAGCAAAAGGCCGCACTGCCTCGATTGTTACCGTCGTGGGGACGGAGATCATCCGGACCGACGCGCCGTACTGGGGTAGAGGGTCAAACGAGGACAATTCAAACTGGCGCACGCCAATCATGAAAGCCGAAATCGATCTCGCGTAGAGCGGCCGGTTATTGCCGTCCGAAAAAGTCACATTGAGGTTGCTGCCCGTGTTTCTTCCGTTAGCCCAACGCAGCGCGAGAGTGACCGGCTCACAATCAGCAACGCTTGCCGGCTGCGGAAGCGTTTGTGGCGAGCCATCACCTCTGAGCCTAATCTCAATCGTTTCCCCCAACTGCCGGAAACTATGTGTGGTCCATGTCTGGCCCGCCGGATCCGCGCACCGGTCGTCCGCCGCTTTTTCCTGGCTGTAAGTGTTACCCACAAACAGCAAAGACAGTGCAAGAGGCACGAGTAGGTTCTTTCTCATAACTTATTCCTTCTTATCCCTGCTCACTTTTTATATGGTGTCACCGGCACGAAAAGACTGTTGGTGTCTTTTAGTGTGATTTCGTGGATCGTATTTTTCTCTCTTCGATTGCGCGACCTCGGGCAAGTTTTCGCGCCGTTGCGCTACCACCAACAGTAACGTTAACGAACCAGTCCTTGAAGGTGGTGCCTGCCTTAATGTCAGCTTTAATGTTTGTGGGGTACGTCGTGGGGCTGCGGAGAATAGTAGCGAGAACCTCACCTTGACCGCAACAAAATTCCCCTGCCCGGGTCAATTGGCTTGGATCTGGTTAATTGTAGACAGGCTTCGATGGTCATGCTTAACGCTGCCTGCTTTCTTCCTTCTGCATAATCTGCGTAATCTGCGGATAGCCTCAGTACTCATCACTCATCACTTCTCTTGATACCATTGACCAGCCAATACCTACCACCGACATAAAACTCAAAGGCCTCTCAATAGCGAGGCCCGGTATGGCAAGGCGGCAAAGCCGCAGTTCATTGCTGGGCTAATTCTGCTTCAGCAAAACTGAATTCACATTTCCCGCGGCATCTTCCTCACTGTTGGCATTGGTTGGGTCGAGTAGCCAGTTGCCGTCAACAATAAACTTGTAGGTGTGCTTGCCCGGCTCCAGATCAATCCGGCAGATCCACTCGTCGCCCTCTCGCCCAAAAACAAATTGAGACTGGCTCCAGTTGTTGAACGATCCGGCCAGGATCACAATCGTGGCTTCCGGATACCCTTTTAAACGGAAAACGGTGTTCCCTTTCAAACTCGGCGGCGGCAACACGGTCTTCTGTGCAGTGTAGTCTCCGCCTTCATATTCGAAGGTTACGCTGACAACGGCACCCTCTTCATTCTTGGCGAAGGTGTATCGCTTGCCGTCTATCTCGTCAACAAACACCGTCTTCGATTTGTGAATCAGTTTGCGCTTCTTCTGGAGCGATGGCTTTATCCAGAGCGTGTCGTTCTCGAGGCTGATATCAAGCGTGGAGATGGGAATCAGTCCCACCTCAAGCTCGTATCGGCCCGCGTACTTCTTCAGTGCCTCGGGATTAGGTTTGCGCTGTGCGGGGGGTGAGGGATGAAGGATGAGGGATAAAGGATGAAGGATGAGAGATGAAGGACAGACGTTGATCCCGTGAGCCAGGAAGAGGATCAATGAAACATTCAGCGAGTACATATTTCATTCCTCAGCCTTCATCCTTCATCCTTCATCCCTGTTGTGAACGATCGACAGACAGGAATGTCTGTCCTACTTTCCTCAGTACTGCCAGTTCACATTAACCGAGCCCGTGCCGCTTGTGGGAACGGTATAGGAATGGTTCGAACCCGCCTCCCATGTGACCGCGCCATTGGCGGCAATTTTGATGAACTTGAATTGAATCGACTGACCGGCAGGCACACTGGCGTTCAAAAACCAGTTCGGGTAGTTCGGCGTCAGCATCGGACCCACGGCGCCGTCCCAGGTCGTGCTCCAATTTCCAAGTTCAACCGTACTGCCCGTGAGAAAGATGTAGTCGCCTGTCTGAGTTGGTGTCGCATTGTAGACTGTGAAAGTTACCGGGATCAGCTTTGCGGTCAGCACCGTGTACTGAATCCCATTCGACACCTGCGCTGATGAATTAGTGATCGTCACGTTGTAGCTGCCATTTGTGACGGCCGGTGTCGTCACCACTACTTTAGTAGGAGACCACGAGTTTATGGTTGCGCTGGTCGTGCCAAACTTGACTGTGCCGGTAGCCGACCCGAAATTGCGGCCCGCGATCGTCACCTTGACACCCGCCTGGCCCACGGTTGGACCCATCGATCCAATCTGGGGCGTCGACGCTCCTTCGGTAAACTGCCAAACAGAGACGGTGTGGGCCGGCAGCGTAAAAGTAGCCACGGGGTTGTTGCCGCCGGAGCCGGCGCTTACCGATATCGGCAAGCCACCGAGTAGTCCCGTCATGTAGTCGGAATAGTTTCCGCCAGGCAGTGCGGTGTTGAGCCCGCTCACGTTGTAACCGGTTGTCTCGTTCTTGTTAATGGCGACCAGCACCACGTTACCGAAAAACTTTCGTTCAAAAACGTAGACGTCGTTGTTTATCCAACGCTGACTCATCGATCCGTAAGCGAGCGCGGTGTTGTTTCGACGCAGCGTCGAGAGTTTGCTTACAACTTGATAAGCCGTCGTGCTCGTGTCAAACCCCGGCATCATCGGACGATTGTATGGATCGTTGCCGCCGCCGTTGTCGTTGTGGAGGTATTGTTCGGTGCCATAGTAGATACAGGGAATGCCGCGCGCGGTAAGCACAAACGACAATGCCTGGTGCAGGCGGTTGTTATTGTTGTTCACGGAAAGAAAGCGGGCCATATCGTGATTGTCGATGAATGTCACGAGGTCTTCTTTCCAGATGAAGTTAGAGGCCTCCTGCGAAATGACGGAATCGATCGTGGAAAAGTTGGCGTTTGAAGCGAACACGCTGCGAATTGCCGTATTGAGCGGGAAGTCCAGCATCGAGATACCGCTCTTGTTGGCAAACTTGTAAGAGTCGTGATAGAGCGGGTCGGAAGTGTTGCCCTGATACCACTCGCCGAACAGAAAACTATCGCCATAGGTGTAAATCGAATTGGCGAGACTGTATTGCCAACCCCAGCCCAGGTGCTTGATTGCATCAATCCGAAAGCCGTCGGCGCCGTGTTGCTGAAAGAGTTGGGCCGAAGCCTTCATGTAAGCATCGATGGTTGCGTGTTCCTGGTTGAGGTCGGCGAGATCAAACAACGTGTAATACTGGGCCTGATAACGATCGTCCCAACCGCCGCCTGAGATGTTGGGGTTGTGATGAAAGTAACCGTTGGCGTCGTTGCTGTAATTTCCGAGCAGGGATCCATTGTCGTAGAGCGCGCCAAACTCGCCGGCGTTGTTTTGCGTCGAGTGGTTGGGAGCAAAGTCGATGATCACCTTGATCCCGTTTTGATGTGCGGCGGTGACGAGGTTGTCAAAGTCGGTCCAGGTGTTGCTCGAGTTCCCGAAGTGCTCTTCGATTCGTTTGAAATCGCGCCCCTGGTAACCGTGATACGACGCAGTTGGATTGCCGCCTCCGTCCGGAATGTTTGTGTTCAGGTTGTCGACCGGCGGCGAGATCCAGATTGCCGTGATACCCATGCCGGCCAGGTAGGACATCTTTTGCTGGATGCCCTGCAAGTCTCCACCCCAATAGAGACGCCAGTTGGTTTTCGTGGAATCGTAAAGGCCGGAGCTCTGGGAAGGATTGTTGTTTGCCGTGCTCCCGTCAAAGAAACGATCCGTGATGATCTGATAAATGACCTCCCGCTTGAAGTCGGCAGCTAACACGCCGCGGAAAGGAAATAGAAGAGTTGATAAGAGAAGCGCGATTGCAACGAGCCGCATGGTGAGTCGTCGTTGCCTCTTGAGCCTTCGGGATCCCGTGGTGAGTATTCGCATAGGAACAACCTCCATTGAGTCTGGTTGGTTTGAGGGGGCTACCGCTGGTTTATTGTTTTAGGGCTGAGTACCTCCTGAGTCGTGAAGGGCGAGTGGGTGCATTGTGCACCAGTACATGCAAGATTTCCTACCGTTACGAAGCACCATGCGCATTAGCGTAATGATTCCGAAAGCGAGCAAGCCGCAAAAAGCCGCAAACACAATTGCGAAAAACACCGCTGGATCCAATAGTGTCGGGGTTTCGCGTTGCTTCACAATCAGTGCGAATGAATACGATCCACGAAACCACACGAAACAGCACGAAAAGATTCTTAGTGTCTTTTGGTGTGATTTCGTGGATCGTGTTTTATCTTCGCTTGGTTCCGGCCTGGGCCGCGCTGTGTAATCTGCGGATAGCTGCTCTCTGCCTCCTGCTTTCTGCCTTCTAACCTCTGATCCTACTGCTTGTCGTATACCGCAATGTTTCTGAACCTCTTGCCCTGCGCATTGGTCCCGCTGGTAGTGATGGTGCGGGTTTTTCCATTGGCCGACGCGACTATGCGCCCATTCAGAGTAACCTTGCCGCCTTTCCTTCCGGTTAACGCCAACGTGCGGCTATTAACTATCCTGTAGGACCGCTCGTCTGACGTGGGATCGCCGGTGACGGGATAGAATTTCCGGTCAAACTTTCCCGTCCACTCGTTGTGCGTCGAATTACCTTCGCCGTCCGTGCCATCCACGATGACTTTCACGTCATCGCCCGCGGCCTCGTAGACAACTGTGTGATTCTTAGCCGCACCAGGGGTGAACCTTGATTTGGCCTCATTCAGCTTCCAGGTGCCCATATGTGGGTTGGTTTTGGCCAAGCCGACTGCCGTTGCGGTAAAGCACAGGGCCAGAGTCAATACAACAATCGTTTTTGCTTTCATAGCACCTCCTAGAGGGGATAGGTTGGGATTACCGCGCGGCATTCTATTGCTGCATGGTCCATTCCGCAACCCGCAATCCCCATCAAACACCTGGGCCAACCGACTCCTGCCCCTGCCGCCTGCTCGCCGTCTGAGTTTTGATTCTGACTTCTGACTTCTGGCCGCGGCTCTGCGCCTCCCTTCTGGAGCGGCTTCGCCGCCTTCCGTGCGGAAAGGCTATGCCTTTCCGTCGACCTCCTAATTAACTTCGGAGGCTACGCCTCTGGACGAAACAAACAGAGGCATAGCCTTACCACACGGGGCGGCAGAACTGGGACCGCGGGCGCCCTCGCCCGCAGTGAGCGCAAAGCGCGAAGCAGACGCTTCGAAAATGATCTTCCAGATCTAAAGCAAAAGAGACCGCCCAGGGTTTGCATTGCGGGCGAGGGCGCCCGCGGTCCCAGTAAAAGCCGCAGTTCTGGTCATTCCCCCCCTCCGCACCGAGCACCATCTGCGTCGAGATGATTTCCGATTACCACAGCCTGAGAGTGTCGTAACGCATCCTTCCGTGCGCAGCGGCTTTGCCGCCTTCCGTGCGGAAAGGCTATGCCTTTCCGGCAGCTCCTAATTATCTTCAGAGGCTACGCCTCCGTACGAACAAAAAGAGGCATAGCCTCAAAATAAATCGGCGTCGCCCGGTAAGGCATAGCCGGCATAGCCTTACCGCCTGTGCAGCGGCCAAGCCGCAGTCCTGTTCTGCTACGCCCAATACAAGAATTCTTGCATCACGTAATAGGCACGGTGTATAAGCCTCTCGTTCCTCGCGCTCATTACCCTCGAACCTCCCAAGGAGTGCCTTGCCATGAAGCTCCGTTTACTTTTGATCCTCTTAGTTTTTGCTTACGGTCTCTTGGTTCCCGTTGGTGCTCAGACACCGCGATATGCCCGCGTTATTTCGGCAAACGCCAATCTGCGCGACACACCTTCAATTGCCGACGGCGGTGAACAAGAAGTCACCGAGGACACTCTCGTAAAAGTCCTGGACGAAAAACTTCCCTGGTATGTCGTGCGCGTCGGCAACCGTGTCGGCTGGATGCATGGCAACACGCTCGAATTCATCACCAGTCAAACGCCAGTAGCTGGGCCACCGACCGAACAAACCGTTGCGCCTGTTTACGTACCACCGACTACTCCGTCTCGGCGTCGCGAAAACCTACCGGAAACAACGCCCAGTGCAGGAGGCAGCAGCAGGCCTGGCACTGGATCAGATCGAGGCTATATCAGGGGGCCACGCGGCGGTTGCTACTACATCAGCGGTTCAGGCCGGAAGGTTTATGTTGATCGGAGTTTGTGTAATTGACAGTGAGAACTAACAGGAACTCCGGATCTGTAATCCGAAGCAGTTTTAGTGCGATTTCGTGTGATTCGTGGATCGTATCTTCGGTTCATGTGTGCAATCCGCGTAGCCGTGTCGATGTTTGCTCAGGAAAAAGGCCGCCGCATCCTCACCCAATACGGCGGCCGTCGGCACCGAATCACTCCTATATCGCAAGAAGGAGGCCGTGCCGGACACTAATCCCTTCGTCTCAACCCCCGAGTTCTTCTGTCACGAGCAGGCGCTTGATTGCTTCAATGACTCCAGCCATGTCCGGGGTCTTCGGCATGCATTCGACGTCTTCTGGCATCCGGGTTTTACGCGCAGCCAATCCCGTTTCTCCCACCAAATTAGTGGCGTTTAAGAGTATCACCGGAGTCTGTTTTCGATGGCGCAGCGAATGGGCCATCCGTATCAGCCTAAACCCCTCGGCACCTTGCCAATCAACGTCAAAAAGCAGCAAGTTATACTCAATCTGACTCTTGAGAAAAAGAATGGCTCCGCCGCGATCAGAACAACCGACAAGTCCCACCTGTTGCTTCTCGAGATTCCGCCTGAGCGCCGACAGCGATTCCAGGTCGCATCCGACACACAGAACCGTGAACCTTCGCACACGAGTCAGGCTCGGTTCCGTCTCCGGACAACGATCATTACAGATGTGAGTAGCAGTCAGCATTTCCTGTCAGTACCATCAGCGAGTAGGACAGACTTTCCAGTCTGTCGGTCTATCCCCACCTTACTGTCCCGCCTTTTTCTATCCCTTTCCGCTATCCGCTGCCTTCTGGCTCCTGCCTCCTGCTTCCTGCTTCCTGCTTCCTGCTTCCTGCTTCCTGCTTCCTGCTTCCTGCTTCCCGCTTCCTGCTTCCTGCCTCCTGCCTCCTGCCTCCTGCCTCCTGTCTCCGGACATTGGACTTTTTCTGGTATCCTTCCGAGCGTTCCAGTCTTTGAAAATCTGCAACGGCCAAATGCGTAGCTCAAACTCCCACGTACCCGAGTGATGAGCATCGCCGTTGAGCATGGAAGGTTCCAACTCACGGCGAATCATAAGCGCAGCGCTACTATATGGATAGTTGTCCATATAGTCAACCGTGTTACTGGCGGAGGGCTATCAGGAGGGAACTCCTGATGGGCAGCGTGCGTCCGCGGCCAAAGCGCCTCGCTGAAAAGCTTTTACATATCAGAATGTCTTTGGGATTGTCTCAACCGGAGATGCTGCGACGGCTGGGTGTTGAAGATCAGATTGACTACACCACGATCTCCAAGTATGAGCTGGACAAGAACGAACCGCCGCTTTCAATCCTTTTGAGCTACGCCCGCCTAGCCGGCGTCCATGTAGAAGACATCATCGACGACGAACTCGATCTGCCCGCCAAACTCCCCGGCAACGTGCGCTACCTCAACCGCAAATCTGGCGCCCGAAAACGAAAATAGAGCGTAAGTCAACCCTCAGCAGCCGTGCAGGGCGACCTCCCCTACCTTACCAACCCCAAGCCGCAGTTTTGGTCCTGCCTCCCTCCGCGCCGACCCCACCTGCTTCGAGATGATTTCAAAGCATCACAAAATCGGCTTCTTTGTTAGCAACTACTGCCTTTCTAACAGCTCACCTAACTCATTACTCATCACTCGTGTCATCACTCAGTAACTCAGGACTCAGGACTCAAGGGGCGTCCAACCCACACAACCCTTGACGGCCTTGTAGAACTTCCTGTATTGTGCCTCGCCGTTGCACGCCATAAAGGGTTGATCCTCAAACATCCCGTTACGCTGATTGATCACTCAGCCCTCGCGGCAGTCAATAAACCCCGGAGCACTCCCATCCCGTGTCAAACGAACTGTATACCTATTCCCTTATCAGAAGCCTTTACGATCAGGGTGACGACATTATCGACTCTTTTTGGCCGTTGGTAATCAACGTTCTCCCTCGAGACAAGAGTCCGTTGCCGCTTGAAAACGTGCAGAGTGAAATAGAAAAGAGTTATGGCCTGAAGGTGCCACAACACTCTCTGGGAACCATCATCACCCGGGCTGCCCGAAAGGGATACCTGGAGCGTGGACAAAAAAGCCTTTCCCTAAAAGATGGGGGCGTCAAATATTATTACGAAAAGATCGAACCAGAGCGAGAAGCACGACGAAGGGTCAATGAACTGTTAGCCGACGCCAAAGACTTTATGGATACTCATCTCGAGTCTGGTTTAGGCACAGATCAAATAAAAGAAATGATCCAGGCGTTTGTGCTGGAAAATCTTGAAACCCTGGAACAATTCTTTACTGACGAAAGGCCAATCTCCGGCAATCATAAAGAGTTTTCAACCGATGCTGAGAGACTTTTAGTTGATTACTTTGCCCGCGCCGAACAGACGAAGCCGTCGATTTTTCAAACGTTGCAAGACATTGTTTGCGGAAGCGTAATTTCAGCCCTGGTGCACACGCGAGAGCTTTTTAAAGAAAGCGGAAAAAGGTTTGATAAGACGATCGTGTTCCTGGATTCCAACTACGTTTTCAGTTTGTTGAGCCTGCGTTACGAGGAGGAGAACCGGCCGGCCCAGGAATTGTTTAACTTAATGAAGGAAGAAGGCAATTTTGATTTCAGGGTATTCGATTTTACTCTCCACGAAATGACTGGGCTACTCCGAAACTACGAGAAGGAAGAACGTTTTTTCCAACCTCATATCAAGGTGCGAAATTCTTTGTTTGCCAGCCTGAAGGCACAAGGTTGGACTCCGGCGAAGGTAAGAGAGTTCATAGTAAACGTAGAGACAAGATTGTGGAACGAGCTGGCAATCAGCATCGCGCCTACTGAAGTAAACCTCCGGAATTATTCTGTCAGCCCCGAGCGCCGAACGCTGTTGGCCCAGTACAAACCCAATCAAGCGAGTCGTGAACAGAATCACGATCTTGCGGCCATCGATGAGGTGAGGGCCATCAGGCGGAAAGAGGTGAAGCGGATCGAGAAGTGTCAATCAATGTTTCTAACCTCCGATTTGAAATTGGCCCTCTTTAATTACATCGGTGAAGAGCATAAAGAAAACGATACGATTAGTGAGGTGATTCCTGACCGCCTGCTAACTAATATCCTTTGGCTTAAGAATCCGGCGGCGAACGATAAATTCTCCCTGGATTCAATAATCGCGAATTACTCCAGAAATCTTTTTGTAGATGAAGCGATATGGAAGCAGTTTTATAAAAACGTGGCCGAGCTGCGAAGTGAAGGTTCTCTAAAAGACACGCAGGTTTCTATCCTGCTCTTCGACAGACACATTCAAGAGGTATTGAGTGAATACGAACCAGAAGAGGTGCGGGAGATCAATCCTCAGAGAATTCTCGAGGACATTGAAAAGATTCGCGAAACCAAACTGGAGAAGAGGCCAGAGCCGCCAGCGCCCATTCCGGCGCCTGATCCTGACGAAGATATGCGAAACAAACTAATAGTAATGCAGGAACAGCTAAACCGACTGAAGGAAGAAAAGAATGACATGATGCTGGGGACGATTGAGCGGTGGAAAAAAGTACAGGAGCTGGAGGCTGAGCGTGAGGCTCGAGTAATCAACATCCTGGCAAAGGTAACGTTTGTAGTCGCGATGGTTTTTTTTGCTTACTACATAGTAGGTCCACTCACACGCCATTGGGTTGAGCTTGAGCCATTAGTGTGGTTGGCAACGGTTGTCGTGGGTCTTGGTTTACCAGCTCTCGGAATTACTACCGACCCTTTTCATTGGAGCGATAAGTTGTACGCTCGAATCTTCAATCTCGTGCTCCGGCGAAAATTGAAAAACTTGGAAAAACTGGAACTAAGCTTTCTCGTCGATACAGAATCAGAATCATAAGGCTACCCACCTGCTACCGCGTGGTGGCACTGACTTCACCACTCATCACTTTTTTCAATGGGCTGACTGCTGTTTGCTGTTGACTGTCTACTTCACCACAGCAACAGTCGGCACCATCCGAACAAACTTCTTCTCATCGTCCACCATCTTCCGCTTCAGATACTTCGCCAGTTTCTCGGCGGATGAGCGGAGACCTTTGTTGGGGGACGCACGATCCGAAGCGTCGGCGCAAGCGATAACGCCGTGTGGAGATTCGTCACCGTTAGGGAGGCTGAGGTCGAACGACGGAAGTCGCCTGCTAGCCACTTCTTGGCCCTTCCCGCAGCCTTCTTGTCCGCTGTGCCTTTCTATGACAATTTCTGCCTGAGCGCGGTCTGCGACCATGATGAGAGGAACGCCTTTCTTGCGGAGAGCGGCAGCCATATAGGACCCAACCGCGGCTGCGGAAAGAAGGTCGGGATAAAAAGGACACTCGTCAATTTCCGAGTCTTCCAAAAAGAAAGGCCCAATCTTCAGCGGTAATGTTAGATGCCTGAAAAGAGAAATTTGCTTGGACGTACAGGATCTTATTCCAGCGTTTTCCGGACGACACAACTGAAGGCATTTCTTTGTCGACATCATCCTTGGACAATCTCTTTTGGGGGGAGCCAAGGGTCGAAATCTCAAAGGGCAACTCCCATGTCTCCGGCCAAACATTAGTTATGCTTGTCACTTTGTTTGGCACTGTCTTTACGAGGAATGGCGTCGTAAATTCTTGCGTATCTGAACAGTAGAGAAGGCCTAGAGAGCCGAGTCTGAGATTTTGTGACTTTGTAATCGTCCCCTTGTTCTCAGCGAGTAGCGGAGAAACGGCCCACATCTGAGCCCCTACTCCAGCCCAAATATTCGTTAGATTGGTAGAGCTGAAAACGTAGATCTGCATGCCGCTCTCCTGACGTCATTAACCTGAAACTTGTGGTCGGCGTCGACGATGATGTTTAAATTCAACCAGTTAGATATCATGCCAGTCGGTTGTATGCAAAGATTTTTGCAGTGAGAAAATATAACTACCTAGGCTAGAGCACATTCAATCGTTCGGGAATCTCCATCTTTCTAACCAACCTTAGCGCCGCTGCTCAAATTTAGTCTCACCATGTATCATTGGCGTGATCCGCCAGTACACGTTAGGTCATAGTCTGTTCTCACTAGATGCCCAGGATCTTCGATAACATCGATAAGCAGCTTCTCCCCGCGCTGCGTGAAACTCTCGAAGTCTCAGACCGTGCGGATTTCTGCGTGGGCTACTTCAATCTACGCGGCTGGAAGCAGATCGATTCGTTTGTCGAACGCTGGCCCGGAGGTGATGGCAATTGCTGCCGTCTCCTTGTAGGCATGCACCAATCGCCCGATGAAGAACTGCGAAATGCACTAAGTCTCGTTCATCACGAAAATGGCATCGATAATCAAACAGCCATTCGTCTTAAGAAGACTTTGGCGGAGGAATTCAGAACTCAGCTCACCATCGGCTTACCCACGGATGCTGATGAGCGCGGGCTGCGCCGGTTGGCGCATCAAATTAGATGTAAGAAGGTCGTCGTCAAACTCTTTCTTAGGCACCCTCTACACGCAAAACTCTACCTGCTCTTTCGACCCGATCCTGTAAACCCAACAACTGGTTTCGTGGGCAGCAGCAACTTAACGCTAGCCGGACTGTCGAAGCAGGGCGAGCTAAACGTCGATGTGATGGATCATGACGCCTGCGAGAAACTATCAAAGTGGTTTGAAGACCGCTGGACTGACAAATGGTGTTTCGATATTTCGGAGGAACTAGCGCAGATCATCGAAGAGAGCTGGGCGCGTGAAGATCTAATCCCTCCATACCATATCTACATAAAGATGGCCTACCACCTGTCGCAGGAGGCGCGCGCAGGACTTGCCGAATTCAAGATTCCTAAGGAGTTTGGCAACAAGCTGTTTGAGTTTCAAAAGGCTGCCGTGAAGATAGCGGCCCACCATCTGAACAAACGGGGCGGAGTGCTGATTGGTGACGTTGTTGGTTTGGGCAAGACTTTGATGGCAACAGCGCTTGCCCGAATCTTTGAAGATGATCAAGACCTCGAGACCCTCATTATTTGTCCGAAGAATTTGGTCAAGATGTGGGAAGACTATCGCGACCAATACCGAATGCGTGCGCGGGTGATACCAATCAGTCAGGCAAGAAGAAAACTAGCAGACCTCAGACGCTATCGCCTGGTTCTCATTGATGAAAGCCACAACCTCAGAAACCGCGAAGGCCGGATTTATCGAGCGCTTCAAGAGTACATCCAGAAGAATGAAAGCAAGTGTATCTTGCTATCTGCGACGCCCTACAATAAGACTTATCTTGACCTCTCAAACCAATTGCGTCTCTTTGTTCCTGACGATAAACATCTCGGAATAAGGCCAGAACACAAGCTGCGTGAAATAGAGCCGGATGACTTTCTCGCAAAGCACCAATGCGCGTTGGATTCGCTGGCAGCCTTTGAAAAAAGTGAGCACCCCGATGATTGGCGAGAGCTGATGCGCCTCTATATGGTCAGACGTACGCGCAGCTTCATTCAGAATAATTACGCGCGAGTTGATTCTGAAACCGGCCGAGAGTATCTGACATTCGAGGATGGGAGTCGTTCATATTTTCCCACCCGACTGCCCAAAACTGTGAAATTCACCATCGATGAATCTGACCCAAACGATCAGTACGCTCGTTTGTATGCAGACGATGTGGTTGAAATCATCAACAAGCTTAAGCTTCCTCGTTACGGCTTGGGCAACTACGAAGCGATGGATCCTGAACATCCACCAACCCAGACCGAGGTGGAGCAACTGCGAGCGCTTTCCCGTGCGGGTAGGCGTCTGATGGGTTTCTCGCGAACGAATCTATTCAAGCGGCTTGAGAGCAGCGGCGAAGCGTTCCTGCTATCTGTCGAGCGCCACATTCTCCGAAATTTTGTCTTTCTCTTCGCGATCGAGAATGGCCACCCGTTGCCGATTGGCACCCAGGATGTGGCGGCGCTCGACACTCGCGCAACGGATGAGGACTCTGAAGGGCTTTTATCTTTTGCTTACGACGCTGAAGAAAACGGAGACTCACTGCCCGAGAATGAATTACCGAGTTCTGAGGTTGAGCTAAAACGGCGGGCGGGCGACGTATACAGCTTGTACTCAACAGAACTGAGACAGCGATTCAAGTGGCTGCGACCGAATCTCTTTAAGGATTCGCTGGCCGAACATCTACGCGATGACGCAAGCGCCCTGCTACAAGTACTTCGCAAAGCCGGTCCCTGGAATCCGGTTCGCGACGCAAAGCTTGACAAGCTTTTTGAGCTTCTTGCCAAACAGCATCGAGATCAAAAGGTGATCGTGTTCTCACAATTCGCAGACACGGTTCATTACCTTGAGTCTCAACTCGTGAGGCGCGGGCTGAACGAGATAGAGGGGGTGTCCGGTCATTCGCCGGACCCTACGGATGCGGCATGGCGCTTCAGTCCGGTCAGCAACAACAAACGGGATCAGGTAAAACCGGGCGATGAGCTGCGTGTCCTGCTGGCGACTGACATCCTCAGTGAGGGCCAGAATCTCCAGGATGGCTTCATAGTTGTCAACTATGACTTGCCCTGGGCGATCATTCGTCTGGTTCAACGCGCTGGACGCGTCGATCGTATTGGACAAAAAGCCGAGGAGATTCTTTGCTATTCGTTTCTGCCGGCGGAAGGCGTCGAGCGCATTATTCGACTCCGCGCCCGTGTGCGCCAGCGCTTGGGCGAGAATGCCGAAGTTGTCGGCACCGACGAGGCGTTCTTTGAGGACGATCGAAACGATCAAACCATCCGTGATCTCTTTACCGAGAAGTCGGGCATCATGGATGGCGATGCCGACACTGAGGTTGACCTTGCTTCTTACGCTTATCAGATCTGGAAGAATGCAATCACGGAGAATGAAAGCCTGCGCAAAGTTATCGAAGCGCTTCCCGAAGTTGTTTACTCGACTAAAGCTTCTGCCGGGACTAACGGCATCCCTGCTGCGCCCGGCGTCCTAGTCTACATTCGCACGCCCAGCGACAACGATGCACTCGCCTGGATCGGTGAAGATGGCGAGCCGATTAGCACCTCCCAATACCAAATCTTGAGGGCGGCGGAATGCGCTCCAAAGACTCCGGCGCTTCCACGCCGAGGTGACCATCATGAGCTTGTTCGTAGGGCGGTGGAGACCGTTCTAAAGGATGAGAAATCAATTGGCGGCCAGCTTGGTCGTCCTTCCGGTGCGAGACACAAGACTTTTACTCGGCTCAAACATTACGCAGAGGACATCAAGGGTACGGTTTTCGAGTCTCAGGAACTGCTGAGGGCGCTTGACGAAATTTATAGGTATCCCCTTCTTCAGTCAGCGACGGACTCGCTCAACCGCCACATGAGAATCGGCGCCAGCGACGAACAACTTGCACAGCTGGTCGTTGCGCTCCGGGAAGAGAATAAACTCTGCAACATTCACAACGACGAACAAGCGCGAGAACCGCAGATCATCTGCTCGATGGGTCTAATCAGCCAATAGCGCAGAATTATGGCAAAGCTTGACGTACAAAAAGCACGCGACCTCTTGCAAGGCTTCGACTTTGGCAAGCTGTTTGTGGAAGAGCTTGGGTGGTCGCAGCCTGTGAGCCACCAGTCAATTTCCTTCGTTTTCAAGGGCGATGAATTCAAACGCAAACAAATCGCGCAGCTTTCCGGCGTCGCCGTTCTCGAAGTAACGTCATCCGACGGCAGAATTCCTGACCGAAAAACGCTCGCCGCAATTCATAAAGAAATATCGAAGCTTCATCACGAAAACCTTGTTATCTTCGTCGATGCTCAACGCAGCCAAAGCCTCTGGTACTGGGTCAAACGCGAAGACAAGAAAGTGTTTCCGCGCGAGCATCTTTACATTCGCGGCCAACCAGTCGATCTGCTTCTGAGCAAGATCACCGCCATGGTCTTTGATGTAACTGAGTTTGACGAGGCGGGCAACGTTTCCGTCGTGGAAGTTGCCAATCGCTTGAAGCAGGCCCTTGATGTTGAGCGCGTAACTAAGAAATTCTATAGCGAGTTTTACGATCAGCATCTTGCATTCATCGAACACATTAAGGGAATTGACGATGAACACGATCGCCGCTGGTACGCGTCCGTTTTATTGAATCGGTTGATGCTGATCTACTTTCTTCAGAGCAAGGGGTTCATCAAAGGTCATTCCGACGACGCTGACTTCAAATACCTTCGAAACGAATTGTCGCGCAGCCGCGAACGCGGCAAAGATCGCTACTACCACGAATTTCTTAACGAGCTATTCTTTGAAGGATTTGCAAAAGCGCAGGAGGACCGTACCGATTCGGCCAACGAGTTAATCGGCGGCGTTCCTTATCTCAACGGCGGACTCTTTCTTAAACATGGGATTGAACTGCGATGGCTGAAGATCGCTATTGCCGACAAAGCGTTTGACAATCTCTTTCGTCTTTTTGAAAGCTACTCATGGAATCTCGACGACACGCCCGGTGGTCAGGCTGACGAGATCAATCCCGATGTTCTAGGCTACATATTTGAGAAATACATCAACCAAAAAGCTTTCGGTGCCTACTACACTCGCACTGAGATAACTCAGTACCTCTGCGAGCAAACAATCTACAAGCTGATTTTGGATCGAGTGAACGGGAGTCCCAGTGCCCGGGGCTCGTCTGTCGTGAAGCTTTCGCGGCGATTCGATTCAATGTCCGAGCTCTTGCTCAACCTTGACGATGCTCTTTGTCGTTTTCTGTTGGATGAGGTTTTACCTGATTTGAAGTTACTTGATCCAGCTTGCGGGTCGGGTGCCTTCCTGGTAGCCGCGATGAAGACGTTAATCAACGTCTACTCCGGCATTATTGGCAAGGTTGAATTTACGGGCAATCAGGATTTGAAACGCCGTTTGGACGAACTGCGCGTGGAGCATCATGGCTCGCTTAACTATTACATTAAGCGCGAAATCATCACCAACAATCTTTTTGGCGTCGACTTAATGGAGGACGCCACTGAGATTGCAAAGCTCCGTCTGTTTCTCGCTCTGGTCGCTTCGGCCAAGACTGTCGATCAACTCGAACCGCTACCGAACATCGACTTCAACATCATTGCCGGCAATTCATTGATCGGTATCTTAAAAGTCGATGCTGCAGGCTTTGACAAACTGGAGACTGGCCAACAAGGAAATCTGTTAGGCGACTTGGCCGCTCTGACGTATGCGCAAATACTTAAAGACAAGAATGAGTCGGTCACGCTGTACAAGAAGCATGCACAGTTGAAAGAACCCCAAGAAGGTCTTCTTGACCAGGATGAAAGGCTCTTACAACTCCGCGAACACATAGACAAGTTGCGGCATGATTCATCTTTGAAACTCAACCAGCTTCTGATTGGCGATTTCCAAGATCTCGGTATCAAGTTCGAAGAAGCAACGTGGGATGAGAAGAAAAAGAAGGAAGGTAAGACAAAGAAACGTCCCGTAGAGATCAAGGACATCGAAGCCTTGCGCCCGTTTCATTGGGGGTTTGAGTTCGATGAAGTCATTAATCAAAAGGGAGGCTTCGACGCAATTCTCACCAATCCCCCTTGGGAAATCTTCAAACCCAATTCAAAAGAGTTTTTCCAGGAATTCTCGGACCTCGTGACCAAGAAGAAAATGACCATACACGAGTTCGAGAAGGCGCAGGCGAAACTGCTACGCGATCCGGAACTCCAACAAGCATGGCTCGAATACCTCAGCAGTTATCCGCATGTCAGCGCTTATTTCCGATCAGCGGCACAATATAAGAACCAAATCAGCATCGTTAATGGTAAAAAAGCAGGCTCAGATATCAATCTGTACAAGCTTTTCACTGAACAGTGTTTCAACCTTCTTCGTAAAGGCGGCTATTGCGGAATCGTAATTCCCAGCGGCATCTATACCGACCTCGGCACCAAACAGCTTCGCGAAATGCTTTTCACTCAAGGTGAAATCACTGGTTTGTTCTGCTTTGAAAACCGCAAGGAGATTTTTGAAGGTGTGCACCGCAGCTACAAATTCCTTGTCCTGACATTTGAGAAGGGGGGCGTGACAAAGGCTTTCCCGGCCGCCTTTATGCGCTTAGATGCCAGCGAACTTCAAGGTTTTCCGCAATATGGGGCAATTAATATCTCCGTAGAACTGATCAGACGCCTTTCGCCTGATTCGCTCTCTGTGATGGAGTTTAAGAGTCAACTCGACATCTTAATTGCGGAGAAAATGCTCAAATTTCCTCCGCTCGGCAAAGAAATTGCCGACGCGTGGAATCTTCGGCTCACCCGCGAATTCGACATGACTAATGACAGCCATCTCTTCGAGACGCAATCAGCCAAAGGCAGATTGCGGTTATACGAGGGTAAGATGATTCACCAGTTCACCCACGAACTGGCTTCATCCAGATATTGGATTGGTGAAAAGAAAGGTAGGTCCGCGTTGCTCAAACGCGGCGAATCCGACAAAGGGCAGGAGTTGGATTATCAGAGATACCGCTTGGGATTTCGCGACGTGGCGAGAAATACGGATGAACGCACTATGATCTCTACCGTGATTCCGAACAACGTTTTTGCCGGAAATACACTAATCACGTCAACTTCGCCATGTGATACGCGTGAACTCCTAGCAGTCTCAAGCCTTCTCAATAGTTTTGCGTTCGACTCTTTTATTCGTCAGAAAGTATCCGCACACTGCAATATGTTCTATGTCTACCAAGTTCCTGTGCCGCGTCTGGCTAAAAAGGATCCCTTCTTCTTACCACTTGTAGAGCGCGCGGCAAAACTCATTTGCACCACATCTGAGTTTGACGATCTAGCACGCGAAGGTGGTTTGGTGGACCACAAGGACGGCGTTACTGATCCAGCCGTGCGAGCACGCCTTCGTGCTGAACTCGACGGCATGATTGCTCACATCTACGGCCTGACCGAAGAGGAGTTTACTCACATTCTTTCGACCTTCCCGCTCGTCGAACAATCAGTCAAAGATGCAGCGCTCGAAGCCTATCGCGAGTTTTCGCCCAAACCCGGCGACCAGGAGATTGCCGCGTTGATTGCCAAAGGCGAGAGCGCGACGCTCGAATTCAAATCGTCTGCGCGTTGGGACATGAAGCAGAGCAAAGCAGACAAAATAATCGAAGGGATTGTCGTCAAGACTGTTGCCGCCTTACTCAACTCGGAAGGCGGTGCGCTGTTGCTGGGGGTCGACGATGATCGTAACGTGATCGGGCTCGCCCACGATTACAAACTCTTCGGTAAGAAAGATTCGCGCGACGCCTACGAGAATTTTCTAACTACCCTGCTCCTCCAAAACCTGGGTAAAGACTCATCCACGCACATTTCTATTACATTTCACGAACTCGATGGCAAGGACATCGCAAAAGTTGCGGTTAAGCCTTCACCCAAACCCGTGTATGACAAAGATGGGCTGCTATACATACGCGCGGGCAATTCCACGAGGCCGCTAAACCCGAAGGAAACAGTTGACTACTGCAAAATGCATTGGACCTAGGCTTCGGTCAGGTCAAGAAGTGCCTCGCCGATGATTATTCAGGTTTACGATCAGAAAACGTTGACCCTTGTGAGCGAGTTATCGGTCTCCGGACTCAACTTCGATGTTCAGGGGCAGCGGTTTCTTCTGAACGCCGGATACAGTCGCACACCTGTCCAAGCGATTGCGCCGCCAGTTGAGTTTCTGATAACGCGATCGGAAGTGCGCGTGTTTTTTCAGTCTATGACCGACGCAGAAGACTTCATTATCAAATTTCAACAAGCCCTCGGCGAAGCCGAACGGCGAAATAACTCTATGCTCGACTGAGGCGTCTGACGTGATTTGCGACATCTGCAATGCGGTAATTGTTACAAAGCCAGCGTGCTTGCTTGGCACTAAGGAGGTCGTTACTAGCAAAGCATGTTGGAAGCTATATCTGAAAAGCTCATTAAGAGATCGGGTTTTGGCGATTCAAGATCTTCCGGACTCTTTGCCATGGCTCGTGGGTCAAATAGCGTGCAGCGACACACCATGGGCCTTGTGTGAGAAGTGCACGGCGAGCCTAGTACAGGATGGCTTTTCGTTCGTGCCGATACAGAGGAACTACAGCCCAGAGGTCACGCACTATGTCGATCCACAAAACTCATGGAGTTTGAAGTGCTAGACGACGAGGGAATGGTAATGGCACTAAAGGCGGCGAATGCCGCTGCCACTGAAAATCAAAGACGAGTTCTAAGCCTTCATACCCCCTAAAGGAGCACTCCTCAATGGCTTACCTGATCGAATTGATGAGCATTGGAGAGGATCAGTATAAGTTGCTTGAGGCCGCGGCCAACTCTCTGAACGCTGTACAGGGGGAATTTCAATTTCGAGTGACGTCCGTATCTCAACGCGGGCCGGGAATCTCTTTTGGACGGTCATCATACTACACGCCTGACATCTGGGAGTTCCTCAAAAAACACAAGAATGATTTCCGCGGCAATAGGCCATTCCTGATCGCCTTTGTCAACGCGCCGCTCGCCTCGCCAAAACTCAAAAACCTCTTTGGCTCGCACCGAGCCGAAGTTGGTATGGCAGTAGTGACTCTCTACCAATCAACTCAATATGTCAGCGAGGCGAAGCGTTATTGTTGCTATTATCTAGTTAGATATGCGATGAGTTTCGTTAATCCGCTATTGCAGTCGCACGCCGTGGATGAGATCAAGAACTGTTACTTTCACAAAAAGATCTACAAACCTGAAATCCGCTTATCGATGGATAGTGCCCACGTTTGCGACGACTGCATGACTAGTCTCCAGAGACCAGCGGACCCCAATATCAGCAAACCCTTGAGTGTAGAAGAGCATGAAGCGCTGAAAAATATGTTGACAGTAGTTAGTGGTGACTACGCACACGCTTTGATTATGAAGGGAGGCGGCGTTAAAGGACTTGCGTTTGCCGGGGCGCTCAAGGAGCTGGAAACGTATTTTTGGTTTGATGTTCACGTTGGCGCGTCTGCCGGTGCGATTACGGCTGTTTTGTTGGCGGCAAATTACTCGCCAACGGAACTGATCCAGTTACTCATGAACAAGAGTTTTCGACAGTTTATGGATGCATCGATCTTCCGTATCCCGTTTAATCTTCTGTTGAGGCAAGGAATATTCCCTGGCGAACACTTCATGGCGTGGATGTCTGATCTGCTACGCAAAAAGATTCAAGGAATCGGCGACATAAGGATGCGGGACCTGCCCAGGGCCATGAACAATAGCGGCAAAGACGCCGTGATCTACGCCTGCCGGGCAGGCGCAGGCACGGTGGTGTTTGACTCGCGGGGCGAACGTAAGGACGAGGAGGCAGCATTTGCAGTCCGCTGCAGCATGTCTATTCCGGTCTTCTTTGTTGCCCCTCAGATGGGCGGCCGCAGGGTTTATGACGGGGGGCTCAGGAATAATTTCCCGTTAAAGAGATTTCTTGAAGACAACGATAAGAAACCATTCATTGCGCTCTATCTGGGCAAAGCCGACAATTCGAGGACACGTTGGTTGTGGTCGGAGCTCGCTGATATCTGGATTAGCGGCGAAGAGCTGGCAGCCGTTGATTCTCACGCTGATAGTGTAATTGTCATTGATACCACTCCAATTGGAACAGTCGACTTCAAATTAACCGATCAAGAAAAACAGTTCCTGTTGCAGGTGGGCAGAGCCGCTGCGCTGCGTTTTCTGGGAAGTCGCAACCTTGACGATGGGCCAGATGCAGAAACTATAAAAGCGGCTTGCGACGACGCAGATGCCTCTCGAAAAGCAGTCGTTCGAATGCGCCGCCGCCGGCTGGTTCGAAGAAGACTGGTGTTGGTGTTAATACTTAGCGTTGCCGCTGGTTTAGCTTTCTGGAGATGGCACGGCCTATCCTCATCGGTTGAAGGCTCTTCAAATCGTTCAGATAACAGCAATATGGCAAACTCAAAACCATCCAGTACCCCCGATACGAGCAATGCAGCAACCGTGAAACCATTTTCATTTGTCTTCACATTGGTCGCGCCTGACAAGCGATCCAAGGTTGAATTTGGTGTTGATCGGATTGTCAACGACGATCGCACACCATCGTATTTACTCAAATACCTGCTCATGGAAAAGGCGGGCGGTGATTTTAGGGAGCGCATCCGCTTTCAGGTAAACGTTGGAAACGATCCTCGGGTACAAAGACTATTGAATGGGGGGTCTAAAAACCAGGGAGCGCTGTTGATGGGGCCAATAACCGAAAGAGCTAAGGCCCTCCCCGCTGGTACAAAGTACGATGAGGAGTTGAGTTCACTAATTGTAAGCCTGCTTGATACGAAGTGATCTGCGGAGGCGAGTGCGTGCAATCGTCTCACTGGTCAACGGACATCACCGCCTTTGCGTTGATTGGCTGGGACGCGTGTTCTCCCGTTGCCTGATGACATTAAGACAGTCCTTCACTAATAAATAACGTCGGTAAGCGCCAGCGGTTGGAGTGCGGAGACTCAAAATGATCATTAATGTAATGTACCAGGGCGGGTGGATCTCGATTGCCCCGGATCATGCGGTCGTCAAATTAGGAGAACCTGTTCAGTGGTGCTTTTCATCATCTGACGAGAGCGTCAACAGGATTCGCTGGACGGTGTACTTCGACCAAGGGTCGCCGTTTCCCGCCGGTCAGGCTTCTTTTTCGGCCGAGTCCGTCGTCTCGAATAACCGTCCTTTGGGCCACATCGTACATTCCGGGCAGTTGCCTCCTGTATTGGCAATCAAGGATTACAAGTACGGGGTGAAAGCGGAGAATCCAGCTCGTCAGGAGATCTTGGCCGACGACGATCCGCGTCTGCTTGTCCTGCCATAAACTTCTCGTTGGACCGATCGCGTTTTCGGTTTTCGCTAAGTGAACTCCGATTGATATTGGGTGAAGCCGCAACTTACGCGACAAGGTATACGAATACGGGCGGTAACCCGCATGCCGAGATTAGCACTGCCTTCCGGGCCGAAAGCTACGCTCATTCTTCAGCGCGTCGGAGATCATAACACTGCTTTTTTTATGAAGGAACTAAGATCTCGCGCGACGCAAGCGTTCGAAATTGATCATGCGGAGAAGAAGTTATGTGGGCCTAATAATCTCTGTGTCGATTTTTATTTTCCTGACGAGGAGACGATTGTCGAAGTTGCCCTTGGCTTGCGAAACCCGACAAGCGAGTATGAACGGAACGTTTTAAAAGCAATTATGGCTAAAGAACTCGGAAGCCCAGTGAACCTTCTACTGTTTACTAGCAAGCCCGGAGCAACCAAGCGGCTGGCACAACCCGGAGCAAGATCGATAGCTGATTGGGCTTATCGGATGCATGGGATCAGAATCGAAGTTCGCGAACTCACTCGAAATTAGATCAGCCTAGGCAGCGCGAAGTTTGAAGGGGTTCGCTATGGTTCGTTCACCGA
Organism: Acidobacteriota bacterium; assembly: GCA_038040525.1. Lineage (GTDB taxonomy): Bacteria > Acidobacteriota > Blastocatellia > Pyrinomonadales > Pyrinomonadaceae > PSRF01. The sequence continues at coordinate 25,355 of JBBPIC010000070.1, forward strand.
AGCGTTTCAGAAGAGATACGGCATCATCTTCTTCGATGTGCTCGCGTCTCAGAATTTCACCTACTTCAGGTTGTTCGGGGCTGGGAATGCGCATGACAAAGAACTGCCATAGTTCTTTGCTTTCATAAATCTCATCTACGTCAGGGAAATCCACCAATGGGCGAAGCTCATCCTGCTTCTTGAATTCGTCGGAGTAGGCAAACTTCCAGATCGAATCGTCAACCGACAAAGTTCCTATCACTAAATCTTCGTAGGAGAGCTTAAACTCAGCTCGTACTCCCGGCGGCGCCTGGAGCGTTTTATGAAAGCCTAACCAATCCATTATTGCTCTTATTGGCATCACTCGTAACTTCCCGTTAGTCCCCTATAGCTGCCTTTAGTTTCTCATGCCGGAGACGCAAGCACTCCTGAACTAATAGTAGTCTCTCAGAGCTCATCATGCTACTAAACTCTTTTTCAATAGTTCTTAGAGTCTGCTGCAGCTCAGCTTCCTTCAGAAACTTCTCAATATGGGGCTTGTATTTGTCGAAGTGTTCCCAGATTAAGCCAATTAGTCGAAAGAAATCAACAGTGGGCTCGCCATCCCATGAAAATGGCGAAGCACACCTTGCTATATAGGTTTCCAATTGTCTTCGATCCCGAAGCATCTGTTTAACCCGCGATTCCGGAACATTCCAAAAAAGCGCTCGCGCCGTGTCAAAAACAGGAGAGAAACGCGGTGATTGCTGTTTATAGATTGGAACTATTACTCCCCAGTTGTATGGATGGCGATCATTGTGTCCGATAAGGCAATCAAACGCGAGCATCTCTACTAGACCCTTAACGAGGTTTTCCTCAAATTCCGGGAAGGAAACACGGATAGCCTCGCACACCATTTGAAAAGTGAAGTACTCGCTCTCATTCTTCTTTTCTGCAAGCTCAGCATATTCTTCCTTGCCAAGACATTGTTCAAATATCTGTGCTCCATGAATCAGTTGCTCGTTGTGGCGATCAAGAAAATATTTGCTGAGGAATCGGACTTGGCCGTCAATAATTCTAAGCTTCGACTCAGCGATATTCACCCGAAAGTTTTGTCCTACTCGAGTTAATAATTGTTCGACTATGGACTCGTTCGGATAAAACTTTGAACCTACTTTGGCAATGTAGCGTTCCAGCCGCTGCTTACGACTGCGGTGTCCCTGCCTATACTCGGCATCTCTAATGAAGTCTTTAGGCGCGTCTCCGGGGATAGAAAGAAAGTCGACCCTCTTGAGTTCGTAGTTTTTGAGTTGAGGGATAAGGGAAACCCAGTTCAATTGGTAGTCCGATAGGTATCTAACTTCCTTCCTCTCGGGTTTTTGGGGTGAGGTATGCGAGATTCGTTTGCGTCGATGCATCTTGTGCGTTGTAATTATTCCTGTTTCAAGCTGGGCTGGATTGTATGGGACAAGGAATGATGGGACAAAGGCATGCTTACGAAAACGCTAGAAAAAAGAATTGACGCGGTTTGCTCGACCTGATTAACCGCGAAACTCATTCTCATAGTGGTACTTCAATTTCTCTAACTCAGGGATGGCAAGCTGGTTTTTCCGGTTGGCGCGATGGCTGATCATCCAGCCGGTAGTAGTCTCGCCCGTTTTCAAACTCCTCACGTATCTTGCCGCTCACTCTGATCTTCAAAGTGCTCGGATCAATCGTGAGATAGCCTAAATCGAAAAGTTTGTGCGGGTCACTTCGGAGTAGAAGACCGTTGGATAGAGTGTGGTCGCCGCCGCGCGAGTAGCGATGAATGTGGGCTGCCTCAAGAGCCGGAAAGGTTCGCTCACCAGTCATGGTACAGCGACGGTTATAGGAATCAGCGACAAGTATTCGGAACGAACCCTGGCCGAGACGCGGGGTAACTAAAACGGGTTTTCCGAATCGCGAGCTTTCAAGGGCGGAAATAGTTGCAGGACCGGGAACCGACGCCCCCCTAACCGTCCCACCCCAGCCGAGCTGCTCGGCTGGGGACCCCGGAGTCGGGCTACTGCCCCGCTGAACCGTTCCGTCACCGCGCTCCACAGCATCAAACCAGTCCCGCTTTCCATGTCGTAGCTCTTGCCCATTTGAATCCCGGCTTTGAAGTCTGATGGAATGGGAATCCAATTCTGTTCTAAAAAAATCGCTCTTCGAGGAGAATGCAGCCAATTACTGGATCCTCGGTTGGGCCAATTGGCTGCCGGCGATATTTCGTGATGCGAATGCGCACTTCTTCAAGCGATGTCGCGCCATTCGCTTTGCCGAAGGTTTGCCAGGCAAGACTGACTGGGAGCCCTGAGAGACTTGGTGAAGAAACCGCCCCCAACGATGAAGTTCCTGGGAGCGTGAAGCTTGAACAGGAACGGTTCGCCCCATTGAAGAACCTTGAAACCCAGCTGAGAAGAGGGCTTCCAGAAGTTCACCTCGTCCACGATATCCTTTGAAGAATGGAGTTTGAACCAGTCGAAATCGGTGATGCCGACGTAGCGCTTCATCCGGGAATTCGGGTTGCGAATTTCGGAGGACGATACAAAGGCAGTTGCAAGAACGCTGGCATAAAACCGGGACGGGTTAGGACCGAGTTTGGTTCCAAATGGCGGGCGGGTTCGATAAAATGCTTGTCATCACGCAGAACGGAAGATCGGCATATGTCTAATACAGCCGATGAGTTAGTCTCAGAATTCGTGCCTTACCAGACGCTGAACAACTGCGCCTCCTGGATGTGATCCTTACTGATCTTCACAAACCGGATTGCGATGTCCGGGTCATGAAGTCAGTACCACCATGCGGTAGCGGGTGGGTGCGCCGGCCGCGAGCGAGATCGCTTTTAGCAAGACAATTAAAAACGCTTGCATTTCGCAGATTCAACGTAACAAGTGCAACAGATCGTTGTTTGCGAATTCAAGCTCGAAATGCAGCGCC